>JAYPUA010000028.1:0-21017 GCA_038133845.1 Deltaproteobacteria bacterium | reverse complement strand
GGTGACGAAGACAGCGGGCTCGCCGACCTCCCCGAAGATGCCGGAGAAATGGATCTTGGAGAAGACCTTGAGGATTTGAGCGAGAGCGTTGATGATCTTCCGGAGCCCGAGGATTCCGGAGAAGAGATCTCGCTGGATCTGCCCGAAGATGAACTTTCTGAGGAGGCTCCGGAACCGTCTGAAACGGAACTTGCGGGAACCCCCTCCGACGAGATCGTGGAGGAAGAAGCCCCGGTCGACAGTTCGCTGGATGACGAGCTTTATCAGAACATGGCCGCTCCGGATGAAGAGTTCCTGGAAGAGTCTCAGGACGAGATTCTGGATGCCGACGACTCCGTGGAGCCTGAGGAACCCGGAGAGTTTGCGCCGGAAGAGGAATCTCTGATAGAACTGGAAGAGGAGGTTCCCGAGGAGGAGCCGATCCCAGTGGAACTTCCTGAGTTGTCTGAGGAATCCGAACCTTCTCTGGAAATGGGGGAGAGTTCTTCAGAACTTGAACCTGAGGCCGCCTCTCTTGAAGAGGAGCCCGAGTCGTTCGAGGATGTTGTGGGAGACCCTCCGGAGTTGGAAGACCCGGCCTCTCTTGAAGAGGTGGACCTCGGCGCAGAGGTGGAGAGCACTGATGAGTTGGAAGACCTGGACGTGCTGGAGAACCCTCCGGAGTTGCTGGATAGTGAGGATGGCCTCTCCGAAGAGTTGGATCCTCTGGAGGCTGAAGTGCCTGTCGAGGAGCCCGAGCCTCTGGAAAGCCCGGAGGAGGCTGACGATCCTCAGGAAGTCTCGGTAGGGCTTGAAGAGAGCGCCCCTCCACCGCCAGCAGAGCCCCCGGTCAATCTGGGTCTGGCTGCGGCAGATGTTGTCGCCGTTGCCGGCATGGCCGTTACGGCACGAAACACAAACCCTCAGCTTGAGACCCTGAACTTTTCGGCAGCGTCCTCAAATCCAACCTACGCCCCAGTGGAGAACGAAACTATGGCGACCCCAAACACACCTGCGGCCTCCGGCTCCGAAGTGCTTCTGAACTTCCAGCACGAAATCGTGGTGGAGGTGGCACGGACCAAGCTTACCGGAGAGGAAATCACTCAGATCACCTACGGCAGCGTGATCGAACTGGACAAACTCGCCGGAGAGCCGGTGGAGCTGGTCCTTGACGGCAAGACCATCGCACACGCGGAAGTCGTCCTCATCAACAAGGAGCGCTTGGGAGTGAGGATCATCGGCATCATGCAGGATTGAACCCCATGCTCTATCAAGAATCCGACAACATCGAGGTCGAACCCTACGAGATCGTAGAGGCCGAGTACGAGACCGGGCGCTTCGCCTGGATGGACATCGTCTCCCGGCGCTGGGCCTCTTTGCTGGAGACCACGCTTTACGAACAGCTCGGGTTGCTCTTTGACGTCCAGGCACAGCAGGTGGTCTGGATGCGCTTTGGCAACCTGTTGCAGCACGTGCGGACCCAGCCCATCTACATCCTGGAGGTCAACCAGACCGCACGAGGGGTGCTGATTTTGGACAACGCCTTTGTTCAGTCCACGATGGCCAAACACATTCCGGAGGGGCAAGATGTCGATCTGGAACAGTTCATGAGCCAGAGCCACGGGACCTTGCAGAAGTTGCTGGAGTCCATGGGGCAGGACTTTGAAAAGAGTTGGACGCGGATCAACGACTTCTCGTTGCGCTTCAAGCGGGTCACCACCAGCAAGCACCGAGCTCGAGTTCTGCTGCCGCACGAGCGCTGCCTGATCTTGCGTCTGACCTTCCAGACGGCAGACAGCGGAGCCTCAGAGGTCATTCTCGCTCTGCCGTTT
The DNA here is from genome assembly GCA_038133845.1 of Deltaproteobacteria bacterium. Classification (GTDB taxonomy): domain Bacteria; phylum SAR324; class SAR324; order SAR324; family NAC60-12; genus JAYPUA01. The sequence continues at coordinate 19,206 of JAYPUA010000028.1, read as the reverse complement.
ACGGCAATGCACAAGACGTTGCGCCGGCTGGAGAGTGGGAAGGTCTTGGCTCCGGAGTCGGTGGACTCATACTACGAAGGGATTGAGGAGCAGCTGCAACGGCTCTTGACCGGCGCACAGCACGAATTGGTTGCAGAGATGGGGACCGTGGACCTCCGGGAGGCTGGAGGCACCTTGAGGCCCGGACAGGTTCTTCCGCTTCACAACAGCGGAGGGAAGGTGCTCGTCAGGTTGAATGGGCGCCCCGCCTTGATCGCCAAGATGGGGCAGTCCCAGAAACACTATGCGGTTCAGGTGCTCAGTTGGGAGCCTGCACGCCTGGGGTCGGCCCTGAAACAACCGGAATCGGGTTTCGAGGCAATCGACCTTCCAGAAAACCAGTAGCGTTCCACTCCTGCTCGACCCAGTCTGCAGGCCCTCGGCTGAGGGCAAAGCGCTCAAGCACCCCATCTGCTGGGGTGCGCTTTTCCTTGGTGAACTGCTCAAAGTACGGCAGGAGCCAACTCTCCTCTTCAGATCCCAGCGCCATCAGCGCAATCTCCATCAGACGACGTCCGACATCGCCCAGGTCCACACTCCCGACCTCTCCCTTCATTGCCTGCTTGGCTGCAGCCTGCCGGAGGTCGACAAAGCTCTCGGACTTGATTGGGAAGAGCAATTCCTCAGCCCCCACCAGCCCCGCTTCGTGATACACCAGCCCCTTCAGCAAGGCCGGGATGGCAATCACCCAATCTGCCGGGAGCGAGTCAAACACGCGAACCTCGATGATGTTCTTGACCCGGATGTCCGGGAACATCATTCCCAGATGAGCCTCCCAGTGACTCATCTCCGGTACAAAACCTGGCATCGCTCCGTTCATCAGTTCACGGAAGGAGTGTCCGGCGGTCCAGATCAGATGTCCATCCTGTTTCAGCAGATAGGAGGAGGCGTTCAACGCCCAGTCCACATAGTCGGAGGCTCGAAAGTTTGGCTTCAGGAAGGCCTCCGGGAGGCCGCTGCGTGTGGAGTCGGTATCAGACCAGATGTGGGTCCGGTAGGACTGGTACCCGTTGACTTTCCCAAGCGTCAGGGGGCTGTTGGCAAAGAGCGCGGCGAGGAACGGGGCGGCACGATTGAGCACCCGGGCCTTGCGCTCCAGGTCTTCCACGGAGTGATAGTCCAGGTTGACCTGAACTCCGCTGGAGGCCTTCATCATCCAACGTCCCAGCGTGCCAACCTTGGGCATGTGGTCGTACATGATCCGATAGCGATGCTTGGCCAACAGCGGCAGCTGCTCCGGAGAAAAGAATGGATTCACGCCCATGCACAGCATCCGGCCTTCGAGCAGATCCAACGCTTCCTGAACCCTCACCAGGTGGGCCCTGAGCGAGTCATGCACCTGCTGCAGCGTCTCCCGGGGAGCATCTGAAAGCTCCAGCTGCCCTCCGGGCTCCACCGTGATGTTCCAGCCTTGGGGCTCTTGAATCCCCAACAGCATCCGGCCTCCGTCCTCTTGCTCCTCCTCCAGCCGAATCCAGGGCTTCTCGGTAGGGCTTTTGCGGATCACCTCTTCCAGAACACGCTGCACTCCAGACTTTGCCCCCATGGGGAGAGGCACCCAGGGGAAAGGCTCTCCGCAGGGCAACTCATAGGAATTTTCCGCATTCCTTGCCGGAACAATTGCGGCGTTCTCAAACTCCAGACCGATCAGGTCTCGAGAGGCTCGGGAACGAGACCGGATCAGCTGGTGAAAGTAGTCGTGAAGCTCGGATGGATGCATGAAGTTCCTGAAACAGAAAGGAAAGAGGGAAGAAACGCTCCAAGAGTCAAGCAGCCCAGGAGACCAGAGAACGGCTGAAACTGGAGATCCAGCGAAACGCACTGAATCCGGGAAGGATCAGACTCAAGGCGACCAGCCCCATCAGCAGCTGACCTCCAAAACGCTCATTCCAGACTTCATAGCGCCGCTGAAGGTCTCGGGGAAGGAAGTGAGGAAGCACGTAGCTGCCATCCAGCGGTCCCAGTGGGATCAGGTTGAAGAGGCAGAGGTTGAAGTTGATGAACATGAACCAGAAGAAGAGGACGTCGAGTGGCATGCCCAGAAACTCATAGACCCCAGCTCCGGAGATCATGCGCCAGAGGAGCCCGCTCGCAATGCCCAGGAGCAGATTCATCCCCGGACCTGCGGCTGCGACATAGAAATCGGCATTCCGGAAGCGAAAATTGCGGGGGTTCACCGGAACCGGCTTGGCATAGCCGAACCCGACCATCAGCAGCATCAAGGCTCCAAATGGATCCAGGTGCGCCATCGGGTTCGTGGTCAGCCGTCCCAGCATCTTTGCCGTGGAGTCGCCACACCAGTTGGCTACCAGCGCGTGGGCAAACTCGTGCAGGCTGAGCGCAAAGATCAGGCAAAAGATCAAAATGATCAGCAGTTGAGGTTGATCAAAGAGCTGGAGCAGCATGAACGCCCTGTTGTTGTGAAGAGAAAAGCCATGGTTCGCTTCCAAAAAGATAGCACAGTCCCCTCCAACAACAAGCGGTCTTGATGAGCTTCCCGTGCTTTCCGATTGCAATGCCGTCGAGCGATTGCTAAGTTTGCAGTCACCCTTTGATCAAACCTCGAGCCTTTTCAAGGACTGCAATCCACGCTCATGTCAGACTCAAGCCCAGCCGACCCCAAACAGCTGTACCGAGATGGAATGTTTCATCTCCGAGCCCAGGAATTCTCCAAGGCGGTTAGCTTGATCCAGGCGGCAATCGAAGCCGTTCCGCAACCTGCCCCGGACATGTGGCGCAACCTGGGATGGGCCAGCTATCTGGTTGCCGAGGACTTTTTGCATGGACGCAAGCCGGATTATGCGTTTGAACCCCTGATGCTGGCCAAGAAAGCGTACGAAGAGGCTGAGCATGGTTTCCTGAAAATGTACGAGAGCGAGCAGGATGAAGACCGCAAGAAGATGATCGGTCGGCGCGTGACCGACTGCCGACGGCGGCTGATCCATGTGGAAGGTTTCATGGAGTATGTGGGCCGTCGCCGAAAGCTGGTCACTGGAGAGAACCTGGAGAAGGTAGAGACCCCTCGGCAGCCTGCGGCAAAGATTCCTCCACCTCAAGAGCGTCAGGAGGCTCAGGCCTCGGAAGAGACCTCCAAGGCCGAGTCTGGAACCGCAGAAGAGCACGATGCTTCCGGACGCAACCTCTCCGAACACGTTCAGCAGATTGTGGGGCGCCTCAGCGGATGGCTCCACCCGAAGAGCTGACGGCCTCCGGCTTCCAGGAGAGCCACCCCCTCAGGGTTCAGGAGAGCAGCAAGGACACACACAACGACCCAAACTGTCACCTTGACGTTCCTCAGGCTTGCTGTGACAAACTCCCTGTTTTCTTCATCACGCATCATGAAGCAACTCCTTACACTTTCATTGATTCTGTTCTGCCTGTTCGGATTCGGACCTTGGGCTCAGGCCCAGTCCCGCAGTTCCAAGGCGACCATCAACCTGCCGCAGACCATCGTGGTCAAGGAGTTTGTCAAGATCATCTCCAAGGCCACGGATACGGTGTTCGTCTATCAGGAGCAAAACCTCCGGGGGCAGATGTCCATCACTTCCCCTCAGAACCTGAAGATCTCGCTCGATGACGCGATGTTCTTCTTCGAGCAGATCCTCGCATCGCAGGGGCTGACAATGGTCAAGCATCAGGGGGGCAAGGTCGTGGAGATTCTGCCCGCTGGCGATGCACGCTTTCGGAAGCTCCCCCTCTCCCGGGATGAGGATGGCCTGATGCAGGGAGAGGGCTACGCGATGCGCCTGATCCGGGTGCAGCATGCGGACCTGAAGCGCATTCAGGGGACCATTCAGCCGATCTTCTCCAAGACCGGGGTGATGCTCGTTTACGAGCCGCTGGAGGTCTTGGTAGTGATTGATGATGTGGAGAACGTCAACCGGATTGTGGAGCTGGTCGATGCCCTGGACGTACGTGACCCGGAAGGCGTGGCGCAGTTGGTGACGCTGTATCCGGTCAAGCACAACGACGCCGCAGAGATCCACAAGACCGTCACGGAGCTATTCACCAACCTGATCCGCAGTGGGAAGCCGCCTCAGTTCAAGCTGTTCATCGAGACGCGGCTGAACAGCCTGTTCATCGTGGCCAACCAGAGCACCACCAACGACTTGCTCTCCCTCCTCGAGCAGGTGGATGTCCCGGTCAAGGGGGCCTCCCGGACGATCTACGAGCTGCGCTATTCGGAGGCGAGTCAGCTGGTGCCGCTGATCACACAGATCTTCCCGAAGACCGCCTCGCTGCAGCTGGTGCCCTTCACTCCGCTGAACGCCCTGATCATCATCGCTAATCCGGTCACGACGGAGGAGATCAAGAACCTGCTCCAACAGCTTGACATCCCCCGGGGCAATCGCCAGATTCAGCTCCACCGGCTGGAGTACGCTTCCGCGAAGACGCTCGCTCCGCTGCTCTCGAGCATCTTTGCCGACAAGGTCGTGGCCGGAAAAGGCGAGGGCCAGACAGCCTCCGGAAGTCCGGTCAAGGTGATTGCTGAACCGCGGCTGAATGCCTTGATCGTGATTGCGGACCGCCTGGACGCCGAGCGCGTCCTCAGTCTGGCCAAGGAACTTGATGTCGCCTCGGGAGGTTCCAGCGAAACTCAGATCCGCCTGCACCGTCTGCAGTACACCTCAGCCAAGGTGGTCGCTCCGCTGCTGTCAAAGGTCTTCTCCGATCGAGTGGTGGCCGGAAAGGGCGAGGGCGAAGCCGCCTCCAGAAGCCCGGTGAAAATCATCGAGGAACCCCGGCTGAACGCCCTGATCATCATCGCCGACCGGGTGGAGATCAACCGGATTCTGGAGCTGGTGGAGATGCTGGATGTCTTCCAGGACAACGGGCAGGTGCAGAGCAACTTCAAGCTCTACCCGCTCAAACACGCCGTTGCCATGGATCTGGCTCAGTTGCTTCGAGAGCTGACCGGACAGATCACGCAGGTCGCACGTCGGGACAACCAATCCAACGTGGAGGTGGATTCCTCGGCTGCAAGTGGGCAGGCGGACATCTCCATCACGGCTGACGAGGCGACCAACTCGTTGCTGGTCTTTGCCCCGGCCGACACCTTCCTCACCTTCGACCAACTGGTCGAGCAGCTTGATGTCCCCCGGTTGCAGGTCTATGTCGAGGCCCTGATCATGGAGGTGTCGCTGACCAAAAGCCTGAACCTGGGGATCAACTGGAAGGCCGCCGGCGCGACGGACAACAACCGGATTGTCACCGGAGGCTTTCCCAACGGTGGTGCCTTCAATGATGCTCCCACCGGGAGCACTTCGGCGCTGACCAATGCTTCCGGGGCCACTTTGGGGGTGCTGAACGGGAACACCATCTCCATCGGCGGGCAGGAGTTCTTCAGCTTCGGGGCCTTCATCACGGCGACCAAGACGGATCAGGACGTGAACGTGCTGGCCAATCCGCAGCTGCTGATGCTCAACAACGAGGAGGCCAGCATCAACGTCTCCACCAACGTCCCGATCGGCACCAAAACCGTGACCGATTCCAACGGAGCGAAGACCACGCAGTACGAATTCAAGGACATCGGAATTCAGCTCATCATCAAACCTCAGATCAGCGGAGAGGACAGCATCCGGCTGGAAATCAAGCAGGAGTCGAGCAACGTGTCCTCACAGCAGTTCCTCAGCGCCGAGCAGGCCATCACGACCTTCAAACGCGAGTTGAACACCTCGGTGGTGACCGGAAACGACGAGATTGTCGTGCTCGGAGGGTTGATCAATGAGCGGGCAAACCGGGTGGTCTCCAAGATCCCCGGGTTTGGCGACCTGCCCCTGATCGGCTGGCTGTTTCGGAACGACTCCGATGGCGTCGACAAGACCAACCTGCTCCTCTTCATCCGCCCGACCATCGTCCGCAACCAGACGGACCTGATCCGCATCACTGAGCGTGCTCGCAGTCGCTACGACAGCATCAACACCAACAGCAACCTGGGAGACCAGGTGCGCCGCGACCTGGGCATTCAGCGCATCACCCCGCAAGACCTGCTTCCTGAGCAGGCCCCTGCGGCTCCCACAGAGGCCCTCCCGGAAGGTGCGGAGTGATTTGAGTTGTGAAGGCGCTTGGTTTAGTCTGAGAAAAGATGCTTAACTTTTGAAGCATTCGGGTCCAACCGGCCTTTTGTTCTCTTGGTGGAAAATTCATGCTTTCCCGCACCTTCCTGACCACCTTCTCCGTATGGATTGCCTTCCTTGGGACCTCCTGCAACTCCGGAGTGTCCCAAACGGGATCCGGATCCAACTCCGACCTCCCGGGGGTCTGCAGTACCGATGGTGCCCGGAGCCTTGAGGCGCAGCCTTCCCCGTTGCGCACGGCGACAGCCACCGCAGATCCCTACGCCTATTTTGTGACGGATGTCTCTCCGAAGGTGATTCAAAGCCGGTGCATTGGGTGTCACATCAGCGGCGGAGTGGCCCAGGCCACCCCACTGGTCTATCTCCCCTCAGACACTCCGGGAAACGAGGGAAGCAACTACAACCTCCTGGTCAACTACATCGGTGCTGAGCCAATACGAGCGAAGGTCATGCTTGAGAAGGCTCAGGGGGTGAACCACGGAGGTGGACCTGTCCTGAACTCCAACTCCGAGGAGTTCAGGATCCTGCAGACGTTTCTCAAAGCGATCGGGGGGCAGGTTGACGAGTCTTCGCAGAGTGATTTTTGGGAAGGAGTGGAGTTGGCCTCTGCGGAGCAGACCCTCCGCCGGGCCGCACTGATCGTTGCCCGAAGGCTTCCCACAGAGGCGGAGTTGCTCTCGGTGAGCACCGGGGAAGATGCCGACCTGCGCAAGGCGCTTCACGGGCTGATGCAAGGAGAGGGTTTCCATGAGTTTCTGATTGACGGTGCGAATGACCGCTTGCACCTGGAAGCGTTCGACAACGGGTTGTTCTTGGAGGCCGCAGACCTCAACGGAACCCCCTTGTTTCCCTTGGGAGCCAAGAAGTACTTTGAGGCTGGCAACAAACAAGACGGTTGGCCGGAGTGGATGAACGACTGGATGCGAGGCATGGCCTTTTCTCCACTGGAGTTGATCGCCTACATCGTGGAGCATGATCGCTCCTACCAGGAGGTCGTTACTGCAGACTACATGATGGTGAATCCGGTCATGGATGAAATCCTCCGGAGCGGAACCGGGCTGCGAGAAGAGCACTCCCACCGGACCTACCGTCCTGGCAGAAACCGGGGGCAGGTCCTTCCGGACGATCAGCTCAAATCGGAGTTCATTCAGGACTTCGGGAACCGGATCGAATCTCACGGTTCATTCATCGACTACCCTCACGCCGGAGTCCTGAGCACCCACGCCTTTCTGAACCGCTACCCCACCACTGAGACCAACCGCAACCGTGCCCGCTCCCGCTGGACCTACTATCACTTCCTCGGAGTCGACATTGAGAAGTCGGCGACACGGACCACAAACCCGGTGGCCTTGGCGGATACCAACAATCCAACCTTGAGGAACCCGGCCTGCACGGTGTGCCACGAGTTGCTGGATCCTGTAGCCGGTGCGTTTCAAAACTATGGGAACTCCGGACTGTACAGGGACTCCTGGGGAGGGCAGGATGCGCTCCCCGAGACCTACAAGCATCCGGAGTGGTTTGAGGAGAACGCCGCGCCCAGCCTTTACGTTTATGGTGACACGTGGTTCCGGGACATGCGTGCACCGGGCTTCAACTGCGAGCAGGCACCCGACCCGAGCAACAGCCTGCAATGGCTCGGGCAGAGGATCGCTCGGGACACGCGGTTCGCCACTGCAGCAGTCAAGTTCTGGTGGCCAGCCGTCATGGGAGAGGAGGCAAAGACCGCTCCGGAAGCCCGTGAAGATGCCGGATTTGAGGTGGAGTTGGCCACATTCAACGAGCAGAACCGCTTCATCGAAAACCTGGGGAAGCATTTTGCCTCGGGGATCGATGGAGGAAAGGCCTACAACGCCAAGGATCTGTTTGTTGAGATGCTCATGAGCCCTTGGTTTCGTGCAGACTCCAGTACGGTTGCCGGGAACTCGGCCTCGCGGGCCTCAGGTCTGGGAACTCGTCGTCTGCTCACTCCGGAAGAACTGGAGGCCAAGTCCCGGGCTCTTTTGGGATGGCGATGGGGGGAAGATGACTCCCCGGACCCTTGGGACTATGACGAAGTGTGGACCCAATTGGGCAACCGCTTCCAGATCTATTACGGGGGAATCGACTCCAACGGCATCAAGGAGCGATCCCGCGCCTTGACCTCTCTGATGAGCAACGTCGCAGAAAAACAAGCCGTGGAGATGGCCTGTCCCGCAGTGGTCCTGGACTTCAATCGTCCCGATGGGGAACGGCTCTTGTTTGATGGAATAGATCGCAACACCACTCCCACCTCGGAGGTTGATAAAGTCTTCACCGTCACAGCAGGGAGCGAAGAGGAGCACACCACACATACGCTCAGCGGCGAGTTGGAGACCGGGGGAAAGCTGATCCGGATCAGCTTTCTCAACGACTGGTATGATGCGGACGAAGGGGACCGCAACCTTCACGTCTTCAGCGTCACCGCAAAGGCAAGTAGCGGGGAGGTGATCTTGTTCACGGACCGGGACAACCGGACTGATGGAAGTGTCACCTTCACCTGCAGCAATGACCAGAATGGGCTCTCGCTTTGGTGTGACGATGGCTATATCTCCATCCCTCTGGCAATTCAGGAAGCAGGCTCCTACACCGTTGAGGTCAAGGCCTGGGGAGAGCAAGCCGGTCCGGATGCCGTTGAAATGTCTGTCGGTGTGGAAAGCACAGATCCGACCTCTGGAGCCACTCAAGGGGAACTGGCAATCAAGAACAAGCTCATTGAACTTCATGAAAAATTTCTGGGAGAGTCCCTGCGCCTCGGCGATGAGGAGTTGGACTACAGCTACCAATTGTTGATCGAGACCTGGAAAGATCGAGCCTCTCAGGAAAATGGCCGGAATTCTGCCTGGAATTGGCCGAACGAGGACTGCCGATTCTATTCGAACAGCCACTGGGAGGAAGGAGGTCCGGCCCGCCAGGCGAATGACCCTCACCACATGCTCTACACCTGGACCAGCATGCTGATTTATCTGATGACCGACTTCTACTACCTCCACGAGTAGGAGCCATGAAGAGAAGAGAGTTTCTCACCCGTACCATGTTGCTGGGGGTGGCTGGACTCGGCCTCCGGGTTCCACGCCTTTACGGTGCTCCCCTCTCTCCCTACTCCGGGAGGCTTCTGGTGACGCTACAAGCAGAAGGAGGTTGGGACGTGACCAGTTTTTGCGATCCCAAGGTGAATCAGCCTGGAGAGCCTGAAATCACCAACTGGTCGAAGTCCAAGGAAATCCGGACGGCTGGCAACCTGAAATACGCCCCTTTTGCCAAGAACACGGAGTTGTTTGAGAAGTATCACCGATACATGCTCGTGATCAACGGAATTGACGCCCAGACCAACTCTCACACCACCGGAGTCCTCCACAACTGGAGCGGACGAAACGCCGAAGGCTTCCCGTCCCTGACCGCCCTGTTTGCGGCCCACAATGCTCCCAAACAGCCGCTCTCCTACATCAACTTTGGTGGATTTGGCCAGACCGGAGGCGTGATCCGATTCAGCCGGCTGGATGATGTCAACACCCTCCGGGGATTGCTGGAGCCGGCATACTCTCACTTTGATACCTGGGGCAATCAGGATGTCTATCACCGGCGCCTCAGCGACATGGAGCGCATCCGCAAGTACCGACAGGAGCGATTTGCCCGGATGCTGGAAGATCCCAGGCTGCTCGCCCGGCAACAAGCCAACCTCGAGGCCTATGCCGACGCCTTGGAGAGCAAGAGCGCTCTGGTTCACTTCAGTGATTACATTCCCGCAGAGAGCGACGTGCTGGAGGATGTGCAGGTGCACGAACGGCATCGCAGCAACCTCCCGCGTCAGATCCAAATGACCATTGCGGCGTTTCGCTCCGGGCTGGCCTCTGCGGCAGACCTGTACACAGGAGGTTACGACACCCATACGGATCACGACAATCAGCACCAGGCCCTCTTCGGTCACCTTGCCGAAATGATCGACCTGTTCTGGACACACGCGGAGGAAGCTGGAGTCGCTGATCGGATCACCCTGGTGATCGGATCGGATTTCGGAAGGACTCCACAGTACAACGCCGATGACGGAAAGGATCACTGGCCAATTGGTTCCGTGATTGTCATGGAAAGAAATGCGGCCTGGGGCAACCGGGTTGCAGGCCTCACTGATGAAGGACACAACGCCTTGAAGGTTCAGCCAACCACGCTGAAGCAGGACCGTAACGGAACACTGATCTATCCCAAGCACGTCCACAAGGCCCTGCGACGTCACCTGGGGCTGGGAAGCACGACCATCGCCTCAGGGTTTCCCTTCAACAATACGGAAGATTTCGCTTTTTTTGGCTGAATCCGGTTATTCTGCAGGCAGGGTTTTCCGGGAGACCCAGAAATTCTTTTCAGTAAAACCGTCCGAGAGGCCCCCCGACCACACCTCCTTTCAGCCCAGGCATGATGCAACAGGAAGGACACATGGACGTGTCATCCATCTTTCCCAACCCCGACAATCCGCTTGAGATCCGGCTTCCTGTCTTTGAGGGGCCGCTGGATCTGCTGCTGCACCTCATCCGGCGCAAGGAGGTCCCGGTCGCCGAGGTCCGGCTGGCCGAGTTGACCTCCACCTATCTGGCCTACCTGCGCTGGATGGAAACGGTCGATCTGGACATTGCCGGAGAGTTTCTGGACATTGCCGCAACGTTGATTCTGATCAAATCCCGCACCCTGTTGCCCAAGCCTCCGGCTGAAGAGGAGGCTGTCGAGGAGGAGGATCCGGAAGAGGTCCTGAGACGTCGGCTGGAGGAGTATCAGCTCTACAAGCAAGCAGCCTTCGAGCTGGGCTCACTGGACTGGCTGGGGCGTGACGTGTTCAGCCGCCCGGAGTTAGTCGAGTTGCTCTCCGAAGAGCAGGAGCCTGATCCCGAGTTTGAGGAAGTCTCGGTGTTTGCCTTGGTTGAGGCGCTGGAGCAGGTGCTGGCCCGCCGTCCCAAAGTGACACGTCATGTGATTGAGGCGGAGTCGCTGCGGATTGAGGATCGGCTGGCCGAGTTGCTGGAGCTCTTCCGACACCGAAGCCATGTGCTGTTTGAAGACCTGTTTGATCCGGAGGCTCCAAAGCGCTGGTGGATTCTGACTTTCATGGCGGTGCTGGAGATGGTACGCTTGCGCATGATCACGTTGGTGCAGGTGGAGCGCTTCGGCACCATCCACTGCCGCGCACACGAGGAGTTGGAGCATCAGCGGCTGGTCTGGCTTCGGGAGGTCGCTTCAACCTGGGAGCCTGAAGCCGAGCTGCTGCTTCAGGCGAGCTGAGAGATGTTTCGCATCCGCCTGCTCTGGATCGGCAAGCCCCGGGAGCGCTACGTGGAGGACGGGGTCTCGCTCTACCTGCGCAAGCTCCGGCCCTATGCCCCGGTAGAGTGTGAAGAGCTGCGCAGCTCCCGAAGCTCCACCCCCGAGCGCCGCATGCGTGAGGAGACCGAGTTGCTGCTGAGCAAGCTCGATCCGGGTCAGCCCTGCGTGGTGCTGGACGAGCGGGGGAAGCGGCAGACCTCGCTGGAGTTTTCCCACTGGCTCGAAGCCCAGCTGCCTCTCGGGTGGAGCCGGCTGACCTTTGTCGTCGGAGGATCTCACGGCATGGTCCGGGAACTCTTTCCCAACGAAATCCAGTGGCTCCGAATTTCGGACCTGACTCTCAATCATCAGATGGTGCGGCTTGTTCTTCTGGAGCAGATCTACCGGGCCTTCACCATCCTCCGAGGCGAACCCTATCACCACTGAACCCATGAGACGCATTACCTGGCTCGCCCTCTCCTTGTTTCTGCTGGCCCTGTTCGGCTATTTTGCCTGGCTGAACAATCAGAACGTCAGCATCAGCCTGTTCGGGACCTTCACCATTCAGCTGGCGCTCTGGACGACGATGCTGACCTGCTTCCTGCTCGGCTTGCTCCTCAGCGAGCTGCGGATGCTCTTTCGGCACCCGGACCGGCTGATCATGCGGATGCGCCGCAGCTTCCGGGAACGGAGCGACACTCGCAATCGGCAACGCCGGGAGGAGTTTGCCGAAGCCTGCAAGTTGCGAGATCCGGAAGGCGCGCAACGGATGTTCCGCAAGATCCACGGGGCGCAGGAGGACCCGAACCTGCAGGTCCAGTTGCTGAAAGCCTTGGAGGACCGTTTGGACGGAAGGTCGCTCCTGAAGCTCTATGACGAGCTGCGGGAGCAGTTTCCGGGAGACCTGGGGGTGCTGCTCGGAAATCAGGGGGTTGCCCTGGATCAGGAGCAGTGGCTCTTGGCAGAGCAGATTGGCAAGGAGATCGAGCGAGTCTCTCCCGGACATCCTGCGGTGCTCGAAGGTCTGGTGGCCATCAGCGCAAATCGTGGTGATTGGGAGACCTGCCTGGCGCAGGAGCAACGGCTGCTCAAGATGCTCAACGGGAGCCACACTGCCGACCGTCAGGCTCGGCAGCACCAGCAGCACCGAGAGCAGGCCGGACTGGATTCTTCTGTGGCCATGCGCGAGGCGAGTTGAGCGAACATGAGGATGATGCGGTGATCCTGCGGGTGCTGGATTTTCGAGAACGAGACCGCATCGTTCACTTGCTGACACGTACCCGGGGGCAAAAGTCCGGGGTCCTCTTCGGAGCAAAAAGCCCTCGCTCTCCCTACCGCGCGTTGGCGGAACCCTTCACTCAGGTGCGGCTGCACTATTCCGAGCGTGCCTCTGCCGAGATGATCAAGATCCGGCAGGTGGACCCCATCGAAATCCCCGTCTCTCTGCGTCGCGACTACGGACGCCTCCTGCATGCCAGCTATCTGTGCGAGTTGGCGTGGATGTCTCCGGTTCCGGAAAGTGACGCTCCGGAGCTGTATGCCTGGCTGGGACAGTATCTTGAAGCATTGAGCGACGGCTCGCCACCGGAGACCTTGCGCTGGCAGGCCGAGTGGATGCTGCTGGAGCAACTCGGGGTGCTGCCCCAGTGGCAGGAATGTGTGGAGTGCGGCACCCCGGTCCCCACCAACGTCCCCGGGAGTGCCGAGGACCCCATCCCGGAAATTCTGCACCAGGTTGATGCCCAAGCCGGTGGCGTGCGCTGCCCTCAATGTGTCTTGCGGCATCCCGGAGCCTGCTTCGTCTCTCCCGGGACTGTGCGCCTGCTGCAGCACAACCACAGCCCACTGAGAGCGGAGGAGTTTCCGGAGTCGCTGACCCGGCTTCAGCATCGCGAGTTGCTCCGAGTGCTCCAGGTGCTGCTTCGATCCAACCTTGGTCGTGAGCCGAAATCTGCCGCCTTGCTGCCCCGTCCCGAGTGAGCCATGCCCTTCCCGTTCCCCCTCCCTTTTGATGGAAAACCGCACCGTTGGACGATGGGGCTGCGCCCGCTGGCTCCGGAGGAGTGGCTCTGGCTGGATGAGCGCTACGACGCAGAAGTTGCCCTGAGGCGAGAGCTTCTGGACCAGCGTCGGGACGAGGTGTTTCAGGCCTGTCCGGAAGCGCAGCCAGCCAGCGTGGAGGTGCTGGAGCAAGTCCTCGCCTTTCTGAAGGAGCAGCAGCCGGAGCGTTTTCAGCAACTTCAGGGAGACCCGCACTTGATGCGGGAACGCCTCCCCTCCGAAACGACGGCTGCAGAGCCGCATCCGCTGGAGTTGGCAGGGCGGCTGGTGCAGGAAGACCTGTGCGTGATGCAGGCGGCTCCGGAAGAGGCTGAGGATGCGGGAGAGTATCGCCTGACCGCCGCGGCGCTGTGCTTTCCCACCCGCTGGAACCTCCGGGAGAAGATCGGACACCCGATGTCCGAAATTCACGACCCGGTGCCCGGATATCGGGAGCAGATCAATGCCCCGGTGAACCAGTTCATGCGCCGCCTGACACCCGAGAAGTCAATGTGGCGGGTCAACTGGAGCCTGAACGAGGACCCGACGCTCTTTCAGCCCGGAGGCCACGGCGCCACAGAGGCCGCACCTCACCTCACCCCGGAGAATGCGGGGGCTGAGGTGTTTTTGCGAATCGAGCGTCAGACGCTCCGGAGGCTTCCTCGGACGGGAGCGATCCTCTTCACTATCCGAATTCTGCAGTGTCCACTGGAGGAATTGAACGCCTCGGAAGCCCATCAGCTGGCCCAGACGCTACGGCACTGGCCTGAGGACCTCCGGACCTACAAATCCTTTGCGGTGTACGGACCGGCGGTGCTGAGTTACCTGGACGGGCGGGCTTGAATCTTGGGAGGAACTGAAAGATGCTGGGAGATGCGGAGGCGTGGAGGTGACGAGCGGATTTGAACCGCTGTACAAGGTTTTGCAGACCTCTGCCTAACCACTCGGCCACGTCACCTTAGCCTTCAAATCCTATTGGCCTTCACCGGGAGGGTCAAGTCAAACCACAAGGTACCATGATTCCCAAGGAACTTCTGGACGAGGCCCTGGACTGGGCAGCACTGCATGGTGTCTTGCGGACCCGAAGCGATGGCAGCCTGACCCACGTCCCCTTTGCGCTGACACCGGCCTCCATCCCGGCAGACCTGCTGGAAGACCTCGAGCGCCTGACCGAGACTTTTCACCAGCTGATGGTCTCTGTGGCAGCACAACCGGAGCTGCTGCGCGAACAGCTGGAGCCTTCTGCCGAAACCGACTCGTTCTTGGCGATGCTGCTGAAGTGGCTTCCGGAACGTCCGGTTCAGCCCCTGCACCTGCTGTTGCAGCGCAACGACTTTTTCCTGGTCCCCGGAAGCTCCGGGCGGTTGCAGGCGCGGCAAGTGGAGCTGAACACGATCTCGGCGAGCTTCCCGTTTCTGGCCGGACGGATGTATGAGATTCATCAACTGCTGCTCCGGGAAGACCCCGCAGCGCTCCTGCGTCTGGTGCGCAACCACCCGCTTCCCGGCATGGCTGCCGGAATCGTGGAGGCTTTCGGCGAATACGATGTCCCGGAAGCCAGCCTGCTCATGATTGTTCAGCCGAATGAGGGCAACCGCTTCGACCAACGAGGTTTGGAAGAGCACTTGCTGCAACAGCACGGAATCCCGACCCTGCGCAGGAGCCTGGAGCAAGTCGCCGAGGAGGGGCGTCTCCAGGAAGGGCACCTGATGCTGGGCAACACCGTCGCAGCGGTCACGTACTTCCGGGCCGCCTACACCCCTAACGACTTCCCGAGCGAGGCTTCTCGCAAGGGGAGAGAACTGATTGAAGCCTCAAGCACCATTCAATGCCCCAGCCTGGCAATGCAACTGGCCGGGATGAAGAAGATTCAGCAGGTGCTCACCGATCCGGACCTGCTGAGCACCCTGATTCCGGGACAGGCCTCCGAGATACAGTCCTGCTTTGCGCAACTGCATGCGCTGGATGCGCTGGTGCCTTGGGAAGGAGAGACGATTCAGGCCCGAGACCTGGCCTTGCGCACCCCGGAGCGTTTTGTGCTCAAGCCTCAGCGCGAGGGAGGAGGGAACAACTTCTTTGCTGATGCGCTGGTTCGGAAGCTCCGGGAGCTGCCTCGTCATGAAGAGGCCTCCTACATCCTGATGGAGCGCCTCCGACCTCATGAGCACACCTCGACCCTGATTGTCGAGCGGCAGGCAGAGACCTTGAACTGTGTGAGTGAGATTGGAATCTATGGAAGCTGTCTGGCCGAGCAGGGGCGAACCCTCTTCAGCCAACATGCCGGACATTTGGTCCGGACCAAGGCCGCGACGACGGACGAGGGAGGAGTGGCTGCCGGCTACGCGTGTCTGAACTCGCTGATGCGAGAGCCCTGAGCGCAACCCAAGGAGGGCAGAACCTCAGTCCAGCTCGATGGTGGAGAGCAGGTCAATCTCGTCCAGAACCTTCCCGGTCCCCACAGCCACAGCGGTGAGGGGGTCTTCCGCGTGGAAGACCGGCAACCCGACCTGATGCCGGAGCAGGACGTCCAGCCCGGAGAGCAGTGAACCGCCTCCTGCGAGCACGATCCCCCGGTCGACGATGTCTGCCGCCAGCTCCGGAGGCGTGGATTCCAGGGCATTGCGCACCGTCCCAACGATCTGTTCGCAGACATCCGAGAGCGCCCCCAGCACCTCCTCTTCACTGAGGATCAGCGTCTTCGGAATTCCGGTCACCAGGTCTCGTCCACGCACCTCGTGGGTTTTGGGATCGCCTTGGATGAACGCGGAGCCGATGTTGATCTTGATCTCCTCGGCAGTGCGCTCTCCGATGAGCAGGTTGTACTTTTGCTTGACGAACTGGATGATGGTCTCGTCCATCTTGTCGCCGCCAATCCGTGCAGAGTCGCTGTACACGATCCCGGCGAGGGAGATCACGGCCACCTCGGTGGTTCCTCCGCCGATGTCCACGATCATGCTTCCGCTGGCTTCCGTCACCGGAAGCCCGGCACCGACTGCAGCCGCCATGGGCTCCTCGATCAGGAACACCTCGCGGGCTCCGGCGGACTCGGCGGCTTCCTTGACCGCCCGGCGCTCCACCTGAGTGATCCCGGAAGGGACCGCGATGATGATCCGAGGCTTGAAGCGAAAGAATGAGAACTTGCGCTGACACTGGCGGATGAAGTAACGCAGCATCTCCTGAGTGATGTCGAAGTCGCTGATCACCCCATCCTTCATCGGACGAATGGCCGTGATGCTTCCCGGAGTTCGCCCCAGCATCTGCTTGGCCTCTTCTCCGACGGCAAGGACTTTGTAATTGCCACGGCTGTCCTGCTGGACCGCCACCACGGAGGGCTCGCGGATGACGATGCCGCGGCTCTTCATGTAGACCAAGGTGTTCGCAGTACCCAGGTCAATCGCCATGTCCTGGGCAAAAAAATTCGAAAAACGACTCAATGCACCTCTTTGACTTCGATGGGGGGTGGTATAAAGGGTCAATCATCAGTAAACTTGCAGAATTCGGCAAGTCTTTTCCTTGAACTCCACTGCAAGAACCACACACGGTGCTTTGCTCCTCTCCATTTTCTCCAGCCTGGTGGCTGCGGTCCTCTCACGTCCAGACGATCGTTGCCGCCCAATTTCGTCCCACACCTTCGGTGGAATACCGCCCGGAAGTACTGGAGTTGCCTGACGGAGACTTCCTCGAGGTGTTTTGGGGACCGGAGCGTTCCGGAGCGGTGATCCTTCTCCTGCACGGGCTGGGCGGCTCCATTCAGTCAAGCTACATGCCTTGGCTGATGCAGGCATTGACACAGGCTGGATTTCAGGGGATCGCTCTGCACTTTCGCAGTAGCGGCGAGCAGCCCAATCGTCTGCTCCGGACCTATCACGCTGGAGAGACGGGAGACCTCAACTGGCTGGTCGGGCACCTGAGGCAGCGTTTTCCGGAACGTGCGCTGGGGGCGGTCGGGTTTTCGCTGGGAGGAAATGTGCTGCTGAAGTGGCTGGGGGAGGGCGGAGCACTCGAGGCCGCGGTCGCCGTCTCCGTCCCCTACCTGCTGGAGAGAACGCTGCAGCAATTGCTTCGTCCTCAAAGCAAGGTCTATCACGACTACCTGCTCCGGAAGCTGGCCGCTGCGGCGCTGCGCAAGTCCAGCGCACGGCCGGACTTCCCGGTGCGCCCGGACGCAATCAGGCGCCTCCGGACGCTTCTGGAGTTTGACCAGACCCTGACTGCTCCCCTCCACGGATTCTCCAGTGTCGAGCATTACTATCGCAGCAGCAGCAGCCGGCCGTTCCTCAGGTACATCACCACGCCAACACTGCTGATTCATGCCGAGGACGACCCCTTCATGACGCCTGACGTGATCCCGCTCCAAGAGGAGCTCTCACCGGAAGTTCAGTTGCAGACCTCTGCCTGCGGAGGACATGTGGGGTTTCTTCACGGCGAGTCGCCTCAGCAGATCCGGGGATGGCTGGAGGAGCGGATTCCAGAGTTTCTGCAAAACGCCCTGTCTTTCCACCCATCATTCCTTCACCCCTGATGACTCCCCGACACATCCTGCTTGCCGTTCTCTTGGGAACCCTGCTGGCCATGAGCGTCTCGCTCCTGCTCGCTTGGTTTGGTGAACCGGCCTCTTCCGATGCGGCGACGTCCTGGAGCCTCCCGGACTTGTCATTTGCGCTCCAATTCCACAAGATTGAGGTCTCTTCCGGAATCGCTCCCATAGTTTAACTGGATAAAACGACGGTTTCCTAAACCGTAGCTCGGGGTTCGAGCCCCTGTGGGAGCACCAGTCCTCTCCAGCAAAATTTCTGCGTCTCCCAGGCTTGGGCGACGTTGAGGCGGCTTGATTTCCCCAGAAGCAGCGCCCAACTCCGAGTCACCCTCCAAACTGAAGCTGAATCGGAAGTTGGGAATACACGCTCCCGTCTCCCCCCTTGAACTCCAGCACCTCCGTCTTGCGCCTCGGGACCTCTGCCGAGAAGGTGAGGTACGGGACACTGTTCACAAACACAGCGATCGCTGAGACCGAGAGCGGCTTCCGGTCGTCTCCAATGATCCGCAGGAAGGTTGTCTCGGCCGGGAGCTCGGCCTCAAGCATGAAGTTGATGTCAGACAGCTCTTCGTTCATCGCCTTCAAGGCCGCAGTTGTCTGCAATTCCAGGCGGTTCATCGTCAAGGAAACGGCCAAAAGCCGGACGTGTTCCTGAAGGTAGGCATCCAGGTTCTCCTCCATACCCATCGGGAGGGTCGTCCGCACGGTCAGCTTCTTGCCATAGTCACCCTCTGCAATCTCCACGGTCGAGTCTTCCGGGAGGTACTTCTGGGCCACGGTTCGAGCCTTCTCCAGGTTCCCCTCTTCATCGTCGCCCAGGAGGCCAAACTCGAAATAGGCCGAGACCTCAATCACCTCGCCGTCCTGAGCGTCTCGGATGTCTTGGGTGTACAGCTCGATCTCGGCCTTGTCCGGTTTGCATCCGGAGAGGAGCAGTCCAAGGGGAAGGAGCATGAAAAAGAGCAGGTGTTTGAGTGTCATGAGGCCTCTGTTGGGATCGGGAAACGCGCTGTCGCTCAAGCAGGAGTCGTGCATCTTGGACGATTCTGCTCCGGAGTGCAACCCTGTGGCCCAGGGCAATCGCATGCATGTGTTTGAGCCCCAATGAGTTGAGCCCGGTAGCGATCGGAAGTTGCAGCAAGCAACTTGGTGCTTTATTCATCACCACAATCTTTCAATGATTCGGACGATTTAATCATCACCTCAAAAGGG
>JAYPUA010000027.1:21993-42654 GCA_038133845.1 Deltaproteobacteria bacterium | reverse complement strand
ACCACAATCGCACGGTCCGGCCATTCCCGTTTCAACTGTGCGATCTCCTGAAGGTTGACCTCCAACGGGCGGTCGGTAATCAACTCAACGTTGTTGAGCCCCATCATCTTCTGCCCGTTGTAGTCAATGCCTCCATACCTTGAGGACACATTGACAATCGGGGGGTCGATGCCCAGAGTCTTCCAGACGACGCCTCCCCAACCTGCCTTGAAGGCCCTCTCCACGTTGTAGTACTTGTCCGTTGGAGGAGCGGAGGCGACCCAGAACGGATTGGGAGCCTTGATTCCTGCAATGTTGCAGCTTAGATCTACCATCCTCTTTTTCCCCTTGTTGAGTGCTTCAGCATTGATCCCTCTTCAGCTGTTGCGGGTTAGTCGTGCGTGTATGGCCTCTGCTGCTTTTTGACCATCGTCCACGGCCTGCACCGTCAGGTCTTCTCCGGACCAGACACAATCTCCTCCGGCCCAGACTCCGGCAATTGATGTCTCCCCGTTGGCATCCACGGCCAGCTTGCCCCGGTCCATCTCAAAGACCTGCTCGGTGTTGTCCTCTCCGGCCACAAAGTGCTGCCCAATGGCCTTGAACACAATATCGGCAGGCAAGCTCGTTGTTTCTCCAGTCCCCTCGAGGTCGCCGGATCTCCCAATCCGGGTATACTCAAACTCAATCCGGGAAACCTGCCCTTGCTCACTGTGCAACCGGACGGGTTTCATCCATTCCTTGACCTTGACCCCGTTCACCTGGGCAAACTCCCGCTCCTTCCAGGTCGCAGTCATTTGGGGCAGGCCTCGCCGGTAGACCATGGTGACGTCTTCGGCACCCAGCTTCTTCGACTGTACGGCAATGTCAATCGCCGTGTTGCCACCGCCAATCACCACCACCCGACGCCCCATTGTCAGGGCCGAGAGGTCCTTGGCCTGCCGCAGTTCGGCAATGTAGTCAACAGCGTTGTGTACTCCTCCCAGAGACTCATCCGGAAGGCGCAAGGCGTTGACACCAGCCAGCCCCACCCCCAGGAAAACCGCATCAAACTCCCGCTGCAGGTCATGCAACTGCACCTGATTTCCAAGACGCTGATGGCAACGGACTTCAATGCCTCCAATCTTCATCAGGTACTCCACTTCACGCTGCGCGAAGTCCTCAACGACCTTGTAGGCGGCGATGCCGTATTCGTTCAGCCCCCCGGGCTTTGCCGCTCCTTCAAAGATGACGACCTGATGCCCGTAGCGTGCGAGGCGGTGAGCGCACGAGAAGCCAGCCGGTCCTCCTCCGACGACCGCGACGCGTTTTCCGGTCTCTTCCGCTCGCTCGAAGAACTGGACATCCCGCTCCATCGCCCAGTCGGTCGCGTAGCGCTGCAAGGCCCCAATCAGAACCGGACGGCTCTCCTGAGCATCGCGAACACACCGGCCTTCGCACAGAACCTCAGTGGGGCAGACTCGGGCGCAAATCCCTCCCATGATGTTCTGTGAGAGGATGTCTCGGGCGGCACCCTTGGTGTTTCCTGTGGCGATCTTGCGAATGAAGTTGGGGATGTCGATGGCCGTGGGGCAAGCGTGAACACAAGGGGCATCGAAGCAAAAATGACAGCGGTTGGCCTCAATCAAAGCCTCCTTGCTGGTCAAAGGCGGGTGGGCATCTGCAAAGTTCTGCTCCAGCTCCTCATGCGACAGGCGCCCTGCCTGAATGTCGGGGTCATGCATGCTGTAATCTGGGAAGAAGTTGAGGCAAGGGAGCCGGGCTCTCTTGCCAGAAAGAGGAGGAAGCCTCAGCGAAGCTCAACCAGATCCTCATACATTTCCGGGCGGCGATCCCGGAAGAACTGCCAGAGGTTTCGGACTTCCCGCACCATGTCCATGTCCATGTCATGGACCAGCAAGGCGTCGCTGTGGTCGTCCAATTGTGCTTCGATTTTCCCACGCGGATTCACCACGTAGCTCGAGCCGTAGAACTGGCCAATATTCCATGGTTCCTCCACACCCACTCGGTTGATCGCACCAATGTAACAGCCATTTGCCACTGCAGAAGCCGGTTGTTCCAGCTCCCACAGGTACTGTGAAAGTCCCGCGACTGTGGCAGACGGGTTGACGATGTACTCAGCGCCATTCAAGGCCAAGGCACGCCATCCTTCCGGGAAATGACGGTCGTAGCAAATGTAGACGCCCAGCTTGCAGTACTGGGTATCAAACACCGGATACCCCAGGTTGCCGGGCTTGAAGAAGAACTTTTCGTAGAACCCCGCGACTTGAGGAATGTGAATTTTGCGGAACTTCCCAAGGTACTCCCCGTCGGCATCAATCACTGCAGCGGTGTTGTAATACACCCCGGTCATTGCCTCCTCGTAAATCGGAACCACGATGACCATGTTGTGCTTCTTGGCATACTCCTGCATGAGGCGGGTGGTCGGCCCGTCCGGAATCGGTTCGGCCGCTGCGTACCACTTGGCATCCTGGCTGGGACAGAAGTAGGGTTGGGTGAACACCTCCTGGAAGGACAGCACCTGTACCCCTTGCCTTGCGGCATCTTCAACAAAGGGGATGTGAGCCTCGATCATCTTGTCCCGGATCTGCTCGGGGGTCATTGAAGTGTCGCCTTTCAGCGCCATTTGAATCAGTCCTGCTCTTACTTTCATTTGCTTTTTCCTCGGTTATAAGGGATCTAATAGAACTGGATGCACCAATCCTGACCTTTCGGTCAAGACTTATACGCGCCTTACTCATCGTGTCAAGTTTTTTGTAGAGTCATGGAGTTCCCAAGGAGGCCGGTTGGCAGTGCTCACAAGCATGAAATCCGGAAAAACAATGAAACCCGTATCCTGGAGGCCGCGGAGGAGGTGTTTGCCGAGGCAGGCTTCAAGGGAGCCACAACAGCCTTGATCGCGAGGCGAGCGGGCATCCCCAAGGCAAACCTGCATTACTACTTCTCTACCAAGGAGATTCTCTACCGGCATGTGCTGGATGACATTCTCCGGACCTGGCTGGAGGCTGCAGACCTGGGGGCCGACTGGGAAAATCCGATGGAGGCACTGCGCCACTACATCGAGGCAAAGATGGATCTTTCCCGTACACGTCCAAACGGATCAAAAATCTGGGCCGCTGAAATCATGCACGGGGCCCCGATGATTCAGGACTACCTTTCGACAACCCTGAACGACTGGCTGAGGCCTCGGGTCGAGATCATTCAGTGCTGGATCGATGCGGGGCTGATTTGTGCGGTGAACCCCAAGAACCTGATTTACTCCATCTGGGCCTTGACTCAGCATTACGCAGACTTTTCAGAACAGATTCAGGTCTTGAACGATTGCCAGCCCTTGAGTGACGAACAGTTTGCTCAGGCGAAGAAGGATGTGGTACAGATCATCCTGAATGGGGTCATGCCCCACTCCACCTGACCTCCCACCGCAAATCCGTCCTGCCTCGCAGACCCAACTTCAGAGGAGCGGTCGGGGAGAGGGCTTCCTGCTCCAACCTACTCGAACACCAGAGGGAGGGCGACGACCTCCGGCGTCTTCCCGGGGACGCGCTTTTGGATCTCAAGAGTGTACCCCCCCGGCTTGGGGACCTCGACCCATCCCTTGTAGCGTCCATCTCCGGACCTTCCGAAGGAGGCCCGCCCCGTCCGGTTTCCCGACTCATCCTTGAGGGTAAAGCTCATCCGAGTTCCCTTCTCTCCCTGAACCTTGAACTCAGTGGTCTTTTGCTTTCGGCGGCCTTCGGTGATCTCCAGTCCTGCCGCCTGAGCAATGGCGTCGAACTTGGCGCTTGCCTCCCGGGCCTGCTCGGCAGTCTGGGCCTGTTCGGCGTTCAACTGGCTCTCTGCATGAGAGGTCTCCACGCGATAGGCGACCAGCCCAGGGTTCCGGGATGAAGACTCCTCTGCATAAACGACCAATTCCCCCTTGTGGTTGAGTTGAACAGAGGCGGCATAGGTGCCATCTTCGGAGGGTTGCAGGACGGTCTTTTCCGAGCCGTATCCGACAAACACCACGCGTCCTTGCGGATTGGCGACCCTGAAGGTGACGGTCTTTCCCAGGGGCAGCGAGTAGCTCAGAGGCTCCAGCAGCGAAATACCCACCTTCTGGTATTCGGAGAAGGTCTCCGGAAACCGCTGGGGTGCGGCCTGCTCGGAGGACAGGTTCGTCTCCATGCTGTCCTTGTATCTTCCGGACGAGGAGCCCTTCTTGGTGTAGATCCTCAGCTGGTAGTCTCCGGGTTGGGGAAAGCGCACCCGGACCTCAAACAACTCCTCATCCAGAGGAGAGGCGAAGACTCGCTGCTCGTACTCCTTTCCCTGCTGCTCAAGCACAGGCAGGATGAAGAACCCCTTCTTCACCAGAACCGTTAGGCGGACCTCTCCCTCTCCTACCTGCTCCTGATCGAGGATGTGCACACCTCCCTCGAAGGTCTGCTCGGCCATCAGTGCCGCTCCGGTGGTGGCTTCTGTATCTGCCGAAGGGGAAAACCGGAGCGGATAGACTTCGGTGATTGTCCGATACTTCTCGTAGGTCTCTCCGATCGGCGTCCGGCCAGGCCCTGCGGCTTCAAGAGCGAGGTACTGCTTTCCCTGAAACGTCAGGCTGAATTCGTACGGACGCGGGATCCCTTCCACGGCAAGAAACATGTGGTTGGGCACACCGACCAGAGCGAGCTTGTAGCGCGGGTCATGGGCAAGGAGGCTGGCCAACAGCAACGACTTGGTGTCGCAGTCACCCCACATTTCATGAAGCGACTGTGCTGGCGAGAGCATGCCGCCAATAAACTTCTCTCCGTCTCGATCCGGAGGGATGGCGTAAGGGAGGTCCTGCACCAGCTTCAAGGCCAGGTTCAACCGCTCGCGTGCCGAATCTTGAGGTGTGGAGTGCTGCAGCAGGTGGAACAGTGGCAGGGTGAACGGCATGCTGGCCTGGGCCAGCCGATTGTAGTCCGGGCGCAGAACTCTCCCGTCCTGAACGAAGAACCCGTCCTGCATTGTCTTCTCCCGGGACGCCTCGATACGTCTGCGCTCTACCGGGTCTCTGGGAATGCGGTAGCCTTGGAACATCGACGCTGGGATGCCGTAGCGGGCGATCTCCTGGTCCAGCCGGACCTTGTCCCACCTCCAGCCCCAGGTCCACTCTCTCCCTTGATGGTCCCGGAAGCGCAGGGTGTAGTGATAGTCCGGTCCCTTGAGGACTCGATTCTGGAGGGTGTGGTCGTTCTTCTGCAGCCTCCTGGGTTGAAGCGCATGCCCCGGAGGGAGCAGAGCGCTCAATTTCCCGTTCAGGTAGCTGATGCCCTGGAACAGCCCTCCCGTCAGCAAGCTGATTCCAATCAGCAGTGCGGCACGTCTCCTCATCGAGAGTCTCCTCTAAAACGAAGACTCCAGAGAAGGCGGAGGCAGTGGCACAAACATCCCATCCTCAGCCTCCTCCCCCGGTAGGGAGAAGCGCTCCAGTGCCTCGTACTGTACGAGCCCCCCAATGAACCGCTCCATCGGAGGGCGGATGAAGAGCGTCATCCCCAGCATCACAGAGGCCATCATCAGCGCGACCGCCACGTTGTTGGCACGGATCTCTCGCAACTCGTCCACATGCACCGTGACCGCCATGTAGATGGAGATTGCAGCGAACAGCACGAGCAGGTTGAGGATCAGCGCGAGCGCAAAGAAGACGAGGAAGTAGCCCAGGGAGATGCCCAGCATCTCCCAAGTGAACTGTCCGTTGCTCAACACCATGGTCCGCAGGGCATTGACCGCAGGGAGCACCGAGGTGCTGACCAGCATCAGCGAGCAGATCACAATCGTTCCGGCAAACAGGGCGATTGCCGGGTTGGTTTCCACCAGCAGGTCCTTCTCCTTCGACCTCAGGAAGGTGGAGTGCAACACCTTCAGCACTACATAGATTGTCACCAGGCTGAACAGGACGGCAAGGCTCAGCTCGTACCCGGTAAACAACAGGGTTTGGGTATCCATACTCTCTCCAAAATCAATTCTGTCAAAACCGAAGGCCCACCTTTCTCAACACCGGAGGCATGCAAGAGCCCAAGGCGGCAAGCGACTCTGGAGGCGCACAACTGTGGGTCAGTGCTTCACATCCCAACCTTCCTGACGGAGGAGGGCCGTGATCGGATCCCGATAATCCCCTTGAATTTCAATGACCCCCTCTTTGAGCGTTCCGCCGCTCCCGACCTTCTTCTTCAGCTTTCCAGCGTACGCCTTCAGATCAGCAGAGGTCATCCTCAGCCCCTTGACAGAGGTTACGGTCTTTCCCTTCCTGCCCTGACGAGAGACTGAGACCCTCACTGTCTTGGGGCCGTCCTTGGGGTGAGCCGAGGGGTTGCAGGGACACACGTCGAGAGGCTGCTCGCACTGCGGGCACACTCGTCCGGATTCGGAGGAATACACCAAGGTGGAGTCACTCATCTTTTTCTCTCTCAGTCTTCACTCAGGGTGCTGAACGCATCGTAGTCCATGTGCCTCTCGAAGCGCCCCAAGGCTGCCTCCACATCATCACTGATCATGATCTCCTGCATGGCGACCTCTCCAACGAGTCCAAAGGCCTGCTCCAGGGCGTAGGAGCCCTCCTGCAGTACGGCCTTTGTCTGGCTCGGACAGTCCTGAGTCATCAGCCGAGTGACTAGCGCTCCCATGAACTGGTCGCTCTCCAGCCGATCTTGCTTAGACAGACGAACATAGGGCTCCAGTTCGGGATGGACGGACATGGAGAAGAAGATCCACTTTGCCAAGTCCTTGCGTTCCCGGCCAGTGAGCGAGTCAATCATGCAGGAACCCAGCTGCTCCGTGGCTGGACGGGCAGAGAGGCTGAGGGGTGCCAGGGTGAAGAGAGCCAAGGTGCAAAGAAGGAAGCCGTTTCTCATGGAGTACTCCTGAAGGAGATGCGGGGGGCTTGGGTGAAAACCGGAGGGCTCAGGCGGTGACGGATGACAACCGCGTGAAGGGGTCGGGCTGAGGACGTAAGGAGCGAGGGCGTTTCCACCATCCGCCAAGGCGGACGGGATGAAAGACCAAGGGGACCTCACAGTGAGGTCCTCACTGCCCACAAGAGTCTCAATTCATGAGGGAATTCTGGTAGCAGGGGAGAGATTTGAACTCTCGACCTCGGGGTTATGAATCCCGCGCTCTCACCAACTGAGCTACCCTGCCAGCAAACCAAGCATTATGAGAAATTGACGAAATTAAGCAAGTGGATTCTCGGAACGTCGGTCGCGCAGCTCCCGGGCATTCTCGATCACTTCCACGGTCTTTGACCAGAGAGCCAACTCTGGAATTCGCTCAAAGGCGACCCATTCGGCATGTTGAGCATCGTCCGCGCCTTCCGGAACTCCGGAAGCCCACTCGGCCCAGAAGTCCACCAGAGTGTAGTGGAAGCGGACCTCCCCGGCATCGTCTCGGGTGATGGAGTCGATCACTTCGAGAAACTGAGGCTCCTGGATGGAGACTCCGGTTTCCTCCAGCACCTCCCGGGCAGCGGTCTCGCGGACGGACTCTCCTACACGTTGTGCACCTCCGGGCAGGCTCCACTCTCCCACACGGGGAGGGCGCCCTCGGCGAATGAGGAGGACCGATTCGTCCTTGAGGACCACAACCCCGACTCCAACGAAGGGGCGGCTGGGATACTCTCGAGATTCGGGCATAACTGAAACTTAACTTGTGAATTTCAATTTAAATCATATCCTTGCTGTTCTGCAAAGGAAGTGTCCCCCCTCACAGATGAGTTCCCCGATGCTGAGACGCCTCTGCTCGGAAACCTCGGAAATCCTCTCCGAGCAGGTCCTGAATGACCGGGCCGCTCTGGAGTGGATCTCCGAGCGCCTGGAGCATCCGGCGCTGCCACCGTCGCGGCGTCAGGGGCTGCTCGTGCTACACCAGGAGCGGATCCAGCGCCTGGCTGACTGCCTGAGGGCGCTACTCGCCGGAGAAGGTCTGGAGCAACCCGGCGTAAACCCCTTGTTGGGCAACCAGTGACTCGTGAGTTCCACGCTCGACAATCACTCCGGACTGCATGACCAGAATCTCGCTGGAATGCCGGATGGTGCTGAGGCGGTGAGCGATGGCGATCACGGTCTTGTCCTGGAAGATGCGCTCGATGGCTCGCTGGATCAGGCTCTCGGTGACCGAGTCCACGGCACTGGTGGCTTCATCAAGCACCATCATCTCGCTACGTGCCGCAATGGCCCGGGCAAAGACGACCAACCGCGCCTCTCCGGCCGAGAGGTTCTTCCCGTTCTCCAACAGCGCATAGTCGTATTTGCCCGGGAGCCGCTCGATGAATTCGTGGGCATACACGTACCGCGCCGCTTCTTGCACCTGTGCCTCGCCAATCTCTGCACGCCCCAGAGAGATGTTGAAGGCCAGGCTCTCCTCAAAGAGGTAGGTGTCCTGCTGCATCATCGCTACCAACCGATTCAGCGCTGTCCGGGGGACCTCCGTCAACTCCACGCCGTTTAGCAGAATCGACCCTTCGTAGTTCCCGTAGGTGCGTGTCAGCAGCCGTACGATGGTGGACTTCCCGGAACCCGTGGTCCCGACAATGGCCAGCCGGTCTCCCTGAGTCACCCGGAACGAGACCCCCTGGAGAACCCAGGGATTCTCCGGACCATAGCGGAAGTGCACGTCTCGAAACTCCAGCGATTCAAACTTCTGAAACCGTGTGTCGTCGCCTTGGGAGTGCTGCGGAAGGCTGGGATCTTCCGGAAGTTCTCGGAACAGGAGGTCGATGTTCTCCAGGGAGGAGAGAGAGCGCTGAAAGACCGAGATCTGCTGTGTGAACTCACGGATCGGGACAAAGATCCGGTGCAGGGTATTGATGAACCCAACCAGGGTCCCGATGCTTACCAGGCCGGCAAGGATCTGTCCGGAACCGTACCAGAGCATGAAGGCCAGGGCTACGGACGTGATTCCTTCAATCACGCTGAACAGCGCGGCGTCGTAGAAATTGGAGCCGGACTGGGCCTTGAAAAAGCGGCGAGTTCGTGACTCGTAGCGGGCCTGCACCTTCAACTCTGCTGCGTAGAGCTGGACGGTCTTCACCCCGTTCAGGCACTCCTGCAGGTATCCGGTCGCCTCGGAAAGCGCCTCCCGGGTCAGATCGTAATAGTGCCGCAGCCGGGCGCGCAGGAAGTTGCTGACCCAGTAGATCGGAGGGAGGATCAGCAGCACCACCAGCGTCAGCTTCCAGCTCAGGGAAAACAGCAGCAGCAGCAGCGCCAAGGTCTTGATGGCGTCGGTGAAGATCGACAGCACCCCCACGGCCAGAGAGTCGTTGAGCGCCTCCATGTCGCTGGTCAGGCGGGTCAGGATCACGCCGACCGGACGCTTGTCGAAGAACGACCGGGGCATCGAGAGAACGTGGCGGTACAGCGCACCGCGCATCTCGCTGATCGAAAGCTGCCCGGCCCGCTGGAGGGAGAAGGTGTAGATCGAATCGGAGAGGTAGCCCATGACGATCGCGCCGCCTAGCCATCCGGTCATCACCATCAGCAGGGCAGGATCTCCGGGGACGATCGCGTCGTCAATGATCCGCACGATCAGCCACGGTACCAGCAGCGTCCCGGCAACCCCGAAGGGCACTGAGAGCAGCCCGGCGGTGATCCACCTCCAGTGAGGACGGAGGTAGGCGAGGTAACGCTTCAGGAGTTCCCAGTCAGACGCCCTCTCGGGAGAGGGCGCAGGTGGCACAGAGGAGGAATGAGGCGCAGCGGTGCGGTTGGCGTCTCTCTGTGGAGAGGACAGGGAACTCCCGGGAGAGGTCATTGCTGACGGACCTGCTGCAGGCGTTGTTGGACCGCCGCGAGCTGCACGCAGTTCACAAACACCTGCATCGCCTGGTCCAACTCTTCCAACTCCGGGAAGGAGGGGGCGATGCGGATGTTGGAGTCGTCCGGATCCCTTCCGTAGGGAAAGGTTGCTCCGGCTGGAGTGAGCTTGACCCCGACCTCGGCCGCCAGAGCAACGATCTGCCGGGCTGTTCCCGGAGGAGCGTCGAAGCTGACGAAGTAGCCGCCTTCCGGGACGCTCCAAGTGCCCATCTCCTTGCCCTCCAGCGTGGTCAGGTGCTGTTGGACCAGCTCAAACTTGGGGCGCAGAACCTGAGCATGCCGCTGCATGTGGCTTCGTAGCCCGTTGAAGTCCTTCAGAAACCGCAGGTGCCGCTGCTGGTTGATCTTGTTGGGCCCGATGGACATGATGCCCAGCCGCTTCTTGAAGTGCTCCAGGTTGTGCTTCGAGGTCCCAAGGAAGCTGATCCCGGCGCCGGCATGGGTAATCTTCGAGGTGGAGGCCACCTGAACCACCGAGTCCTCGGTGCCGTGATGCTTGCAACGCTCCATCACGTTGGCCAGCACCGGGGGGGGATCCACCAGGTCATGCACCGCGTAGGCGTTGTCCCAGATCACCCGGAAGTTCGGCCCAGCGATTTTGCCGAGCAGCGAGATCCGATCTACCGTCTCTGCCGAGTAGGTGTGTCCGGTCGGGTTGGAGTACTTGGGCACACACCACATGCCCTTGATGCTCGGATCCTTGCTCACCAATTCCTCAACCTGTTCCATGTCCGGGCCGTCGGCGTTGAACGGGACATTGATCATCTCGATGCCTAACTCTTCACAGATTGAGAAGTGTCGATCATATCCGGGAACCACCGCCAGGAACTTGACCGGCCCCTCATCCCGCCAGGCCGTTCCGGCGCCCATCGGTCCGAAGTGGAAGGCCCAGGACACGTAGAGGTACATCAGCGTGAGGCTGCTGTTGTCGCTCACCAGCACCTCCGAAGGCTGGACACCCAGCATCGCGGCTCCCAGCTTCTTGGCCGCCGGGATGCCGTCGAGCCCTCCGTAGTTGCGCAGGTCGGTGCCGTCTTCCAGGAACAGGTCTTCCCGGGAGAGTTGCTCCATCGAGTCCGACAGGTCAAGCTGCCGTGTTGCTGGTTTCCCTCGGGTCACATCGAGCTTCAGCGCGGCAGCACGAAAGGCTTCGTGGGCGCTGGTCAGGGTTCGAGCCTGTGCAATCAGTTCATCTACGTTCATCTCACTCAGTTTCACGCTGCTCCTCAATACGGTTTCGTGAGGTTAAAAAAAGGGGATGCGGGGTGGGTTCAGTCTAGGGCAATGCCTTGACAAATCAATCTGAATTCAGGGACTCCTGAGGCTAAGGTGCCGGGTATCGTTCCTCTACCCAGCCTACGGGAGATCACGTTGCAGGATGCTCACCGGACGTTCGCGGTGCAGGAATCGCCGATAGCGGAACCAGCCCAGCGGAAGGTAGTATTGCTCCTGGTGCTCGGTGAAGAGGTACAGGCGTTGCTGACCCTGCGTCTGGGCAAAGGCCTCCACGGCAGCGACCAAACGCTTGCCGAGCCCGCGTCCACGCCGTTCCGGGAGGACGTAGAGGCTGGCCAGCCAAGGCCCCAGCGTCCGCAGCTCCGGAGAGACGTCATGAGGCAACTCATCCTCAATCAGTGCCACGGATCCGATCAGGCGGTCCTCCTCCATGGCCACCAGCGTTGTGGGGAGGTCCCGCCGCAGTGCGTGATCCTCCAACTCGGCGATCGCTTCCTCCAGCGACCACTGCGGGGCATAGAGGTCTCCCCACTCGGCGTGATGCAGACGCCCCAGGTTCTGGGCTTCCTCCGGGTGGCTGGCCAGGAACTCCACCCGGACAGTCATCGTTTCCAGACGGTGATGTGCAACTGATCGGTTCCGCAAGGGCTGGCCTCGAGGCGGTAGGTGCGGCTCTCCACCTGAACAATGCGCTCCTCACCCGGAAGCAGCTGAGCCTCGGCCACAGCTCGCTCCAGCTTGGCAAAGCCCACCGTGGTGCACCACTCCAGCAGCCCACGCATGACAGAACTCTCCTCAAAGTGATAGTCCTGCCCCCCTTGAAACGGGTCACCGATCCGAGACTGCGGCAGGAGCGGCGTCTCGCCTCCCCACACCGCCTCCGGGGGGTCGGAGAACTCACGGTACAGCCCACGCTGCAGCTGAACAGGCTCGGTCATAGTCCCATCACTGCGTGTGCACAGGCACAGTGCTGCTGGTCTTGAGGGGCCCGGAACAACTCCAGACAGATGCGGGTAGCGCGGTCGCGACACCCCTCCAACGCCTGTCGGATCTCCTCCAGCGTGATCGGGGTGGACTCCATTCCGGAGGCCATGTTAACGACCAACCCCACAGCGGCGTAGCACAGCCCCAGCTCCTTGGCGAGGACCACCTCCGGGACATTGGTCATTCCGACCAGGCTGGCTCCCCACTGCCGGAACATGCGGATCTCTGCAGGGGTCTCAAAACGCGGCCCCTCAGTGCAGACGTACACTCCGCGTCCGTGAACCGGAATCCCCAGCGCCTCTGCGGTCTCGGCAAACCGGGAGTTCAACCGAGGACAATAGGGCTCCTCCAGGTTCACGTGCCGCACCTCCCCGTGCTCCCCGTCGAAGAAGGTGCTCGGGCGTCCCCGGGTCCCGTCCAGAAAGTCCGAGACGAGCACCAGGTCTCCGGGGCGGAACTCAGGGTTGAGAGATCCGACCGCCGCGGTGGCGAGGATGTGGGTCACTCCAAGCTGCTGAAGCGCCTTCAGGTTTGCCCGGTAGTTGATGCGATGTGGCGGGACCGAATGGCCTTTGCCGTGACGTGCGAGGAAAGCAATCTCCTCTCCATGATGCCGGACCACGTCGAGCTCTACCGTCCCATACGGCGTGGACACGCGCTCCACGCGCTCCGGGGTCCCGCTTTCATAGACACCGGTTCCTCCGATGATGGCTTTATGCAGGCTCACGAGTCCTCCTTTGGCGAGGGGGCATCTTCGTCACGCAACGCGAGGTAGCGCCGCTGCAGAGCCAACTTCTGGGTCTGGTAGTCACGCTTGCCCAAGCGCCCAAGCTGGTACTCGTCCTCCAGCTCACTCAGGGCGGCAAGCAACGCTTCCGCTTCGTTGAACTCGACGCGTTCCTCCCGAATGAGGTAGTGCTGCAGGCGTGAGAAGAAGAGGGGGTAGGCGATGACGACTGCGGTCAGGGCCACCAGCACCAAGGTGATGGTCAGAGTCATGACGCGACCGAGAGAGAAGATGCCGGGGCGGCAGGAAACAGCAGGCTCTGGGACTCGGGAAGCTCAAGCAGGCACAGCAGGCGGGATGTCTGATCGCTGAGGTGCAGCCAGCCGATCACACACTCCAGCCCGGTGGCCCAGCGGTACTCGCGGACGGTGGCGTGACGTGGCGGGGAGGTGGGCCGGGAGTTCTTTCCCCGGCGGAACACGGAAAGCTCCTCCGGGCTCAAGTGCGGCAGCCAGAGCGCGACCAACTGGGCTTGCGTCTGACAGCGCACGAGTTGTACCACCCTGCGGGAGGCTTGGGCCGGATTCTGAGTGGATTGCAGGACCTGCGCTCGGCACCAGGTTTCATAAACCGAATCGCCCAGAAACGACAGGGCAAAGACCGAGGCGGAGTCCGCGCTCAGATGGTGCGCCATTCAGGGTCTGTGGCACGCACGATGCGGCTGTTGCGGACACGGAACATGCCGTTCGGAACCACCTTCTCATCCAGCAACTCCCCAGCCTCATCATCTTGGCGGCGGACGCCAAAGCTGCCGTCGGAGCGCAGAACGATCTCAGAGCCGGGTTTGGCATAGAAGATCTGGAACCCCCGGTCGATCACGGCTGGTCGGGGGATCTCCGGGCGAGGTTCCCGGGGTTCTCGGGGCGGTCGAGAAAATTCCCGCTCCCGCTCTCGTTCCGGTTCCTCCACTTGAATCGGGCAGATGGGCAACTCCAGGAGGTCTGCCGGAGCGGTGATGCCGGCTCGCAGCAGACAGACGGCACGATCCGGACCTTCTCCGATGGAGGTGCTTTCCAGGCCTCGGGAGGTGCCCAGCTTGTGGATCAGGCGACGCCGAAAGGAGTTCATCGGTCCAAAACGCAGCGCGTTGAGATCGGACTGCAGCATGTCTTCAATGGCTTGCTCTGCCTGAGCAATAAGTGTCTGATCAGTCTCACTGATCTCGGTGTCTTCAAACAAATTCGTCCTTCATGGATGGATGGGGTTCAGGAGGGGATGGAGGCTCCGGAAGCAACGTAGTCCGCTTGGGGGATGATTGGCTCGGGTGAGGCTTCCGCCTCCTCCTTGGGGTCGGTGACCGCGGCAGGCAGGTGCTCCAGCGCGTGCTGCAGAACTTCGTCCAGCGTCTGCACGACGACAATTTCCAGAGCGTCCTTGACCTCGTCCGGGATCTCCTGCAGGTCTTTCTGGTTCTTTTGAGGAATCAGCACCTTGTGGATCATCCCGCGCTTGGCGGCCAAGAGCTTCTCCTTCAGGCCTCCGATGGGGAGGACCTTGCCACGCAAGGTGATCTCTCCGGTCATGGCAACCTCTCGATTGACCGGAATCCCGGTGAATGCGCTCACGAGGGAGGTGGCGATGGTGACTCCTGCCGAGGGACCATCCTTGGGCACGGCCCCTTCCGGGACGTGGATGTGGATGTCCATCTCCTTGAACACGGAGGAGTACATGCCGAGGCGGTTCGCGTTGCTTCGGACGTAACTCAGGGCGGCTTGAGCCGACTCCTTCATGACCTCTCCAAGCTTCCCGGTCAGCTGAAGCTTCCCGGTGCCTTTCATCAGGCTGACCTCAGTGATCAGCATTTCTCCTCCGGCCTGAGTCCAGGCCAACCCGGCGGTGGTCCCGACCTCGTTGTGTTCTTCAGCGCGGTGGTGCTTGTAGCGCGGGACGCCCAGCAACTCCGGAACGCGCTTCGGAGTGACCACGTACTTCTTCTTCTCCTTGGCACGGACCAACTGGGTGGCGACCTTGCGGCAGGCCTTGGCGATTTCGCGCTCCAGATTTCGCACTCCGGCCTCGCGGGTATAGCGTTGGATGACCTCGGTGATCGCCGCCGCATGAAACTGGATCTGCTTGCCGTCCAGCCCGTTCTCCTCAATCTGCTTGGGGAGCAGGTGCTGTGTGGCGATGTGCTCCTTCTCCAACTCGGTATATCCGGAGAGTTGGATCACCTCCATCCGGTCCTGCAGGGCACGAGGGATGTTCTGCCCTACGTTTGCGGTGCAGAAAAACAGCACGTCCGAGAGGTCGAATTCCACCTCCAGGTAATGGTCCATGAAGGTGTGGTTCTGCTCCGGATCAAGCACCTCCAGCAGCGCTGCTGCCGGATCACCCATCACCCCCCGGGTCATCTTGTCGATCTCATCGAGCAGCAGCAGCGGGTTGCGGCTTTTGGACTTGCGCAGAGACTGAATGATTTTTCCAGGCAGCGCCCCGACGTAGGTCCGGCGGTGTCCCCGGATCTCGGCTTCGTCCCGGACGCCGCCGAGGCTGATGCGGGAGAACTTGCGCCCCAAGGCTTCGGCGACCGAGCGGGCCAAGGAGGTCTTCCCGACCCCGGGAGGTCCCACGAGGCAGATGATCGGGCCCTTCATCTCTCCGACCTGCCGGGCGACAGCGAGGTACTCGATGATGCGCTCCTTGATCTTCTCCAGCCCGTAGTGGCGTTCGTTGAGCACCTTTTCTGCATGGTCGAGGTCGAAGCAGTCCTCTGTGGAGTCCTCCCAGGGCATCGACACCAGCCAGTCCAGATAGTTGCGGACCACGTTCGCTTCGGCAGACATTGGGGGCATCATCCGGAGCTTCTTCAACTCCTTCTCCGCAGTCTCCCGGGCTTCTTTGCTCAGTGGAGTGTTCTCGATCTTGTTGGCATACTCCTCCAACTCCGCCTTGCCGTCGTCCCCCTGTCCTAGCTCCTTCTGGATCGCCTTGACCTGCTCGTTGAGGTAGTACTCCTTCTGGGTCCGTCCAATCTGGCCCTGCACTCGCTCCTTGAGCTTGCGCTCGACCTTCTTGAACTCGCTCTCCTCAAGCATCCGCTCGAAGACGATCTGCAGACGCTCGGTGGGGTCCTGGTTCTCCAGAAGCTCCTGCTTCTTCTCAAGCGTCATGTTCAGCAGAGGAGCGATCCGGTCAGCCAGCTTGTAGGGCTCTTCGGCATCAATCCCGAGCTTCTCGATGCCTTCGGTATGACGTTTGACCTCCTTGAGGTAGCGCTTGAACTCTCCCCGGACGTTCTTGGCCAACGCCTGAAGCTTGGCCGATTGCTGTTCGGCCTCTTCCATCGGCTGCACCATGGCCGCGTAGTGCGGACCCTGCAGCCGTGCATCCAGCAGTCTCCCCCGGGAATGGGCCTCGAAGAGCGCCTTGATGGTCCCGTTGTGCAGGCGCATGATCTGCAGCACCTTGCCGATGGTTCCGACTTCGTAGAGGTTGTCCCGTGTCGGTTCCTCCACCAGCGGGTCCTGCTGAGCGACCACGAAGATCCGTCGATCTCCACCAAGCGCCTTCTCCAGCGCTGAAATGGAGAGCGGACGTCCGATGAAGAACGGAGCAGTCATGTGGGGAAACACCACGATGTCCCGCATCGGGAGCATGGGCATGAAGAGCTGAGAGGGTGAGGGCTGCGACTCAGCAGGCATTGGAGATCTCCGAGGATATGAGAGTCTTCCGGAGAGGACTCGGGGTAGCTTTCGTCAAAAAGATCATCTGAAAAATGATAGCGATCGTCCCGGGAAAGAGCAAGGACGTCCTGGGGAGACGTGGTCCGGGAGTGGGTCAGCGTTCTGGAGTTTCCGGAGCGGCCTGAACTTCGGCACAGTGCTGACCTCCCGAGTAACCCTCATGGATCGTGGTGAAGCGCGGGAGGTAGCGTTGAGCGCCCACGACCTTCCGGAGCTGAAACTCCGCGTTCTTGCGGGCCTCCCGCTCGGCCTGCGCCTGGGTGGTCGCACATGCTCTTGCCTGCACCACCACATCCAGCCCTCCGCCATCGCGGACCTGATAGTTGGGGTCGAAGCTGCTGCGGAAGGGGTTGCCACCGCTGCAGCCCCAGAGGAACAGGAGGGTGAAAAGGATCGCTCCGGACCGGAGGCCTCTGGCAGCGCTTGAAACTCGATTCATGACTCTTTCCGAGGTGAAGTTGGCTTGACAACGTCCGGAGGCTTTCCCAGACTGTAGCCGCTCTTGTTATGGTTTCAACAATCCTGCCATTTCTTCAAGGATTTTCATGCAGATTCGACAATCGTCCGAACTCTTTGCTCGGGCACAGCAGCGCATCCCCGGAGGGGTCAACAGCCCAGTTCGAGCCTTCCGCGCAGTCGGTGGAAAGCCCCTGTTCATTCAGCGAGCCTCCGGTTCAAAGCTGTATGACGTCGATGGCAACGAGTACATTGACTACATTGGCTCCTGGGGCCCAATGATCCTGGGGCATGCGGAAGAGCGTATCCTGGAAGCGCTTCAGCAGGCCATGCAATTGGGGACATCCTTTGGGGCTCCGACCTCCGGAGAGGTCACGCTGGCAGAGCAGATCTGCGATGCGGTGCCCAGCGTGGAAATGGTCCGATTGGTCAATTCCGGAACCGAGGCGGCAATGGGCGCCCTGCGGGTTGCTCGAGGCTACACGGGCCGCGACAAGATCGTCAAGTTTGAGGGCTGCTACCACGGGAGCGTCGACTCGCTGCTGGTCAAGGCGGGCTCCGGAGCGATGACGCTCGGGGTGCCCGACTCTCCCGGGGTTCCGGCGTCCTTTACCGACCACACCCTGATTGCCGAATACAACAACCTGGAGTCGGTCGCCGACGCCGTGGACTCCCATCCCGGAGAGGTCGCGGCCATCGTACTGGAGCCTGTTCCCGGAAACATGGGGATGATCCTTCCGCAGCCCGGGTTTCTACAAGGCCTGCGGGAACTGTGCGACCGGGAGGGCATCCTGTTGATTTTTGACGAGGTGATGACCGGATTCCGGGTTGACTATGGCGGAGTACAGGCCCTGCTTGGAGTGATGCCGGACATGACGATCTTCGGGAAGGTGATCGGAGGCGGCTTGCCGGTTGGTGCGTATGGCGGACGTCAGGACATCATGCAGGTGGTTGCCCCATCAGGTCCAGTGTATCAGGCCGGGACGCTCTCCGGGAATCCACTGGCAGTGGCCGCGGGCAGCGCGATGCTGCGCATCCTCAAGGAGGAAGATCCCTACGCCGAGCTAAGCCGCAAGAGCAACTGGCTCATCACGGAACTTCAGGATGCCGCCAAGGCTTGCGGAATCCCGGTGCAGACATGTGCCATGGGAGGGATGTTCGGCTTCTTCTTCTCCGAACAGCCGGTACACAACTACCAGGAGGCCTTGCAGACCGACACCCAACGCTTTGCCCGGTTTTTCCGGAGCATGTTGGAACAGGGGATCTACCTCGCTCCATCGGCGTTCGAGTCAGTGTTTCTCTCCACCTGTCATGGAGAGGCGGATCTGGAGCGGACTGCGGAGGCCTTTCGCAAGGCTCTGGAGGCCTCGGGGGACTAACGCCGCTTGGCCGCGTCGGGGTGCGTGATTTCAGTGACCCGGACCCCGTAGTGGTCGTTCACGACTACCACCTCGCCTCGGGCAATCAAACGATCCCCGGCATAGACGTCCACGGGCTCTCCGGCGACCTTGTCCAGGTCGACCAGGCTGCCAACCTTCCAGGACATCACCTCCTTGAGCGGCACCTCGGAGCGTCCGACTTCCACCTCAAGGTGCTGCGGGACGTCCATCACAAACCGGAGCCGCTCTACCAGAGACTCGGCATCTGGCGACGGGTTCTTGGGAACCAGATCGTTCATGGGGCTCCGTGAGTCTGTTCGCGTTTCGACCTTGCAACTGATGCAAAAGCCAGATTAAATTGCTGCTTTTGCTCCACCAACCTCAAAGCCCCTATCTTTGGAGAAAGCATGTTTGGTCTTGGACTACCTGAATTGCTGGTCATTCTGGGAATTGTTGTCTTACTGTTTGGCGCCAAGCGCCTGCCGATGATTGGCGAAGGCCTCGGCTCAATGATCACAAACTTCAAGAACGCCCGCTCCAAGGAGCAACTCGATGCGTCTGAAGAGAAACCTGCAGCCGAGCGTGAGGCGAGCTGATCACCCCCTGGGTTTGGGCTGAATCACCAGGTTCAGGCTCACTCCCAACTCCTTCAGACGAGCAATGACGGGAACCAGCGCACCATAGCGCACGTTCTCGTCAGCCTCCAGGTCCACCAACCACGGCTCGGACTTCTTCTCCTTCCAGCGCCGCACCTCTTCCTGAAACTGTTGCTGAATTTCGGACTGAGCGCTCAATCCGATCTTGGCATCATCCAGATACAGCACTCCCTCTCGGTCCACCACCACTCGTAGCGGGTCCTCCATCGGCTTGATCTTGTCTTGGCTGAAAGAGTCTTGAGGCAGGTCGACCTGCACGACGTGGTTCAGGATTGGAGCCGTGACCATGAAGATCACCAGCAGAACCAGCAGGACATCGACGAATGGGGTGACGTTGATCTCACTGAGGTTGTCGTTCTCTTGAAGCGGCGAACTGCTCATGAAGGATCCACTCGAGGCGGTTGGACAATTCCGATCCAAAATCCCGCATGGAATTGCCAAGCAGACGGGTCCGGTTGCGGAAGTGATTGTAGCCCATCAAGGCAGGAATTGCAGCAAGCAGGCCAGCCGCGGTGGCGATCAGCGCCTCGGAGATTCCCGGGGCCACGGCGGCCAGACTGGTCACCCCAGTGGTCCCGATGCTTTGGAAGGAGTCGATGATCCCCATCACGGTTCCGAACAGGCCGATGAAGGGGGAAGCGCTGGAGATGGTGGCAAGCGACGAGAGGCGGCTCTCCAGAAGCGCTCCTTGCTCCAGGATGCTCCTGTCTGTGATGCGCTGCAGGCGCACCGTGATGTGCGGGAGCATCGCTTTGCCAATGTTCTTCTCCTTGGCTCGTCGAGTGGATTCAACAGCCTCGCTGTAGGTACGCTGGAAGATTTCCCGGAAGGGAGATGAGGGCAGATCGCTCAACTGCTGACCGATTTCCTTCATCCGGAGGTCAGGCTCAAAGATGCTCCAGAATAGCTGGTTGTTCTGGTCCAAACGCTTGAGTTGCCTGGATTTTCCGAGGATGATGGCCCAAGAGAGGACCGAGAGGAAGAGGAGGGAAACCAGGACGAGTTGTCCCAGCACCGTCCCCCCGAGCACCATCCCGATGATGCCTTTTTCTGCAATGAGTTCAGACATTCTTCGGAAGGTGCGGGAGGCGGAGGTTCAACAGAAGTGGAGCGTTACAGTCGAGTGAATTCCACCCTTCGGTTCTGTGACCAGGCCGACTCGTTGTTGCCGGCTGCTGCAGGGCGCTCTTCTCCGAAGCTGATCATGGTCAACTGACGCGGATTCGCTCCGAGTTGTACCAGATAATCGTAGACCGCTCGGGCCCGACGTTCTCCAAGAGCGAGGTTGTACTCGTTGGTGCCCCGCTCATCACAGTGCCCTTCAAGCTGCACCCGGACGTTCGGGTTCTCCTGCATCCAGGCGAAGTTGCGGCGGATCGCGGCCTCAAACGAGGGCTTGATGTCGCTCTTGTCAAAATCAAAGTAGACCACCTCAAGATCGGGCAGGACCATCGGGGGCTCTTCTGCCGGTGCAGCCAGGATGACCGCAGGCTTTCGGGGGGGCAGGATCTCAGCCTCCTGTTCGACCTTGGCCAGAAGCTCTTCAGCCTCCTCTTGGGCTTCTGCAGTCGGAGCAGTTTCCACCAGGTTCTGGACCTCTTCCTTTACAGCGACCTTCTCCTCTACAGGCGGAGCCGGCTTGGGTGCAGGCGGAGCCGGCTTGGG
>JAYPUA010000027.1:14871-21893 GCA_038133845.1 Deltaproteobacteria bacterium | reverse complement strand
CTCAGGCTCCACCTTGGCGGTAGCTTCTTCTGCCGCGGCTTCTGTTTGAGGGGGCTCAGGCTCTACCTCTGCAGACTTTTTTGCGCATCCGACAACCAAGAGACTGAACAGAATTAAAGCGTAAAGGAGGAAATGATTTTTGCGCATATTCCAAAGATGAGAGAAGAGTTATCGAAAACGCTCGGTCCGTGCCCAAAGAGAAACCTCTTTGCCAAAGGCGGGCAAAGCTAATTTTCTACCGCTTTGTTTTCAGATTGTCAAACCAAACTCACTTTTCGGTACTTAAATGGTTAGATTGCACATTTCCGGCCTTAACCGGTCGCCCATATTGAGGAGCGCTGATGGATTTTAGCATTGAGCCCCAAGTCGAGTCGTTTCGGTCTCGGATTGCCGATTTTGTGCAGCAACACCTGATTCCGCTGGAGCAGCGTCCGGAAGCCTATGATGAGGGAGAGAACCTGGCAGAGCCTTTCCTCACGGAACTCAGGTCGCAGGCTCAGGCACAGGGACTGTGGGCCTTGCAAATGCCCCACTCCCGTGGTGGTCAGGGGCTCTCCGTTTCAGCAATGGCAGTCTGCTACGAGGCCATGAACCGCAGCATCTTCGGCCCGGTGGTCTTCAACAGTGCCGCTCCGGACGATGGCAACATGATCGTGCTGGAGAAGGTGGGCACTGAGGCACAGAAGGAGCGCTGGCTGGACCCCATCATCTCCGGGAAGGTACGATCAGCCTTTGCGATGACTGAGCCGACTCCAGGGGGAGGTTCCGATCCGGCCGGCATGATGCAGACGACCGCAACCCGGGACGGAGAGGACTGGATCGTTCGCGGACACAAATGGTTCATTACCGGAGCCGGAGTGGCCCGGCATTTCATCCTGATCGCCCGGACTTCCGATGACCCGCGCAAAGGGCTCACGGCCTTCCTCTTTGATCGGGAGGATCCCGGGTGGGAGCTAGTGCGGCGCATCCCCATCCTGGGGCCGGAAGAGCATGGAGGGCACTGCGAACTGCGCTTTGACGGGCTCCGAATTCCGGACAAGAACCGGTTGATGGAGGTTGGAGACGGGCTGAAGGTGACCCAGATCCGCCTGGGCACCGCACGCCTGACGCACTGCATGCGCTGGCTTGGGCTGGCGAAGCGGGCCCTGGAGATTGCTGGAGCGTACGTGGCTGAGCGAGAATCGTTCGGGATCCCGCTGGCCGAACATGAGGGCGTCCAGTGGATGCTTGGGGAAGCTGCGATGGAGGTTCACATCGGACGCCTGCTCACTCGCCAGGCGGCGTGGAAGCTGGATCAGGGCGACTTTGCGCGCAAGGAGGTCTCCATGGCGAAGGTCGCCGTAGCAGACACACTGCACAAGTCAGTCGATACTGCGATTCAGCTCTGCGGGGCCAGAGGTTACTCGAAGGACACGGTTCTGGAGTGGATCTACCGCTACGCTCGGCAGGCGCGTCTGGTGGATGGAGCCTCCGAGGTCCACAAGATGGTCCTCTCGAGAGCCTATCTGCGGGAAGGTGATGGGTTTTGGGGGGCTTGAGCTTCCCGTCTCGAGCTGACGCATCCCCCCGGCCCTGCCTGCTCTTGGGGAGGCAGGGCTCAGGCCTCCCAGCGCTGCAGGACGGCTCCGATTTTCGGCAGCAGATGGGTGTGGATGTCCGCCTCTCCGCCGGGAGTTGCGGTGTCTCCCAGCAAGGCCCAGCGTTCCGTGTGCTCCACGGTCTCTCCTGGGGCCAGAGAGGTCAGCGGCCCAAGAGATTCCAACTCCAGCATGGCGGAGTTGGTGAAGACCTCGAAGTTTGAGTTCAGGTCCGGATACGTCGCTCCGTTCACGTAGTCGACCTGCTTGAGGAACAGCACTCCGTGGTTGACGTAGGCTCCCCAGCTCCTGGGAGTGTGAATCCCGATCTTCTGCGGGTACTCGGCCTGGGCGTCTTGACGCAGCATCAGGAACTCCTTCCCGGAGATCCAGCGAGCATCAGCGAGGTCGGTGTAAGGCCAGAGCGCCAAGGTGTTGCTCGGGAGCAGGAAGTCGCGGTGAGAGCCTCGCGGAGGCAGAGGCAGAACCGCCACTCCTCCGCCATCCATCACCGAGAGTCCCCAGGGGGCTAACTCCACGCTCCAGGCTCCTCGGTTGCGCAGTCGATGGGTGACCATGGCCTCCGGATGTCCCTCGTCAAGTGCCAAGTCCAACTCCTTCTGGATTCGAGTGGTCGGCTCTTCAGGCTGAATCAGGCGGATGAAGTCCTCGTGCACCTCCAGAGACACCGGGTGGTTGTCCGGGAAGTAGGTCCGAGGCTTCTCCTCCGGAGCATGCCAGAAGCGGTGTCCGCCATAGTTGTGCCACTCTGCGGCTCCGGTCTTTCCGGCATCCTGCTCAAAGACCTTGAAGAGGTTCTGCCCATCCTTCAGTGCACAGAAGATGATCCGGGGGCCAACATCTGTCGTGACCACCAACTGAATCTGCTCGTTATCCAGACGATAACAGTTCGGCCAGCCTAAAAACTCAATTCGTTCGACTTTCATGGATGGACTCCGTTTGCGGGTTGGCTAAAGGTACTTTTGACAGATTCGGGGAAAATCGCGTTTTTTGCACCAGTCGTAGAGGCGTCCGGCCCCGGAAGCACAGCTTCCGAGCAGCAACGCGATGAGGAGGGTGAAGAGCAACAGGCGCTTTATCGGGCACATTCGAGAACCAGTTCAGCCAGTGATTCCGCCCCTCCGGGAGGGAGAACCTCCATGAGGCGCCTCCCGAGTTGTCCAGGCTCGCGTTCTTGGCAGAATGAGGACCACCATGGGCCTCCATGGGCCTGCAACTCGGCCTGCTCCAGCAGCACCCCGGCCTGCTTTTCGGCAATCCAGCGGGCGTTATCGCCCTGATGTGAGCCCGGCAACGGGACGAGCACCGCGTCCTTGCCCAAGGCCGCCAACTCGCCCAGCATGCCCATTCCGGCACGAGTCAGCACAACATCGGCACAGGCGAGCAGGTCTCCCATCCCCTCATGCACAAATTCGAACGCATGGTATCCGGAGGCCTCGGACACGGGAGGCTTCCCGGCTCCGGTCAAGTGCACCACCTCATGTGTCTGGGTCCAGGCGGAAATCCACGGACGCACAGCCTCGTTGAGTCCCAGCGCTCCCTGCCCTCCTCCGGTGATCAGCAGGACCGGTCGATCCGGAAGCTGAAACCGGGAGCGCCCGGCCTCGGCGTTGGAGCTGAGGATCTCCGGACGGATCACGGGCCCGACTCGCTTTTTGAGCGCCGGACGCGAGAACCCCTGTAGCGGTTCAGGGTAGTGTGCCAGCGCGGTGGCCACCGGGGCCATCAGGCGGTTCGCAAGCCCCGGACGGACATCCATCTGCAACAAGACCTGTGGGACTCCCAGCGGGCGTGCGACCCAGGCGACGGGGACGCTGACAAAGCTCCCGGCAGAGACGATCACCTCCGGACGGAATCTCCGCAGCCACAGAGCACTGATCCCCGCTCCTTGGAGGATGCGGAGCGGATCCCGGAGGTTTTCCCAACTCCAGTAGCGGCGCAGCTTGCCGGAGGGAATGGACTCGAACGCAATCCCAGCCTTCTCCACCATCTGCCGTTCCGGGCCTGACTCGCTCCCGAGGAACAGGACCTCGGGAGGTTCCGGGAGAGTGAGGCGCAGGTACTGCGTCAGTGCGATGAGCGGAGCCGTGGGGCCTCCCGAACCGCCTCCGGTCAAGAGCAACCGCAACGGCATGGACCTCAGCTGCGGCTCAGGCGGACCGTCTCTTCGCGGGTCACGGTTTTGGAAAAGTCCACGGACGCAGGAGCACCTCGGAGCACCTTCACTGCTCGCAGCTGATCTCCCGGACCAAGCTGCTGGAGGACGTCCAGACCGGAGACGATCTGCCCGATTGCCGGGAGCTTTTCATCCAGGTGCGGCATGGCTTCCAGCGCAAGAAAGAAGTCGCTCCCGTTGTCGGCACCGGTCTCGGCAAGCCCTAGCCTACCGGCAGCGTCGAAGTGATTGCGTCGGGGAACTTGCTGGGTAATCTGATATCCTGCACCTTCGCCTTGATCGTTGCGGCCAAAATGCAGTTTCATTTGAGGGGCTGGACTGAAGAACTTCATTCCATTGTAAAAGCCAGACTCGGCCAGATCGAGCAAGCTGGCTACTGCAACTCGGGCAACGTTTTCATACAGAACAACCTCCAGACGTCCTTTGCTGGTGTCCAGAGCTATCTTCGGCAACATGTCAGGCATGAGGGCAATCATGTTGAGGTGAGTGGTGAGGGGGAAACCGTGGTCCCAGCCCCACCGAATGGAATTCATCAAACGCAGAGCGATGGTGCAAACCTCGCATCAGACCTGTTATACAGGGTGCGGCTGGAAAATCAAACCAATGCGGAGATCGAATGTCAATCCTATATGTAGACGATAATTTGGAGCGAATGCAAGCGCTGAAAGGAGCGCTGGAGTCCTTGGTGGATGTGGAGTTTGCGCCGAACGGATGGGAAGGGCTGGGGGCGGTCATGATGTACAAGCCCAAGCTGGTGGTGCTCAATCTGTTTGCCGATGTGATGACCGGGCTCGAGGCCTTGAGGTTGATCCGAACCGAGGAGTCGTTGAACGCCCTCCCGATCATCGGGTTTACCGACAGCTCGGACTCGGAAGCCTCTCGGATGGCGCTGGAGTTGGGATGTGTGGCGGTGCTGGAGGTTCCGGACGTCCCCGCGCTCGCTCAGGCAGTTCAGCAGCACCTGCCGGCTCCGGCAGGGAACTGAGCATCGGTCGCCTGGCCACCTCACTTCCAGAGGGACATGAACACCGAAATCCGCTACAACGCCGGGACGCGCTACGAGGCGCCACGGACCTATCCGGAGTATTCGCCAGACCACGAGTTCCGGGCCCTGAGTTGGGAAGATTGGCGGTTCTGGCGTGAAAACGGCTACCTCGTGATCCGGGATCTGGTTCCCTGGCCTCAGTGTGAGGAACTCATCGAGGTGACCTGCGACTTCCTCGGGGTC
The DNA here is from genome assembly GCA_038133845.1 of Deltaproteobacteria bacterium. GTDB lineage: Bacteria > SAR324 > SAR324 > SAR324 > NAC60-12 > JAYPUA01. Next base: position 16,891 of record JAYPUA010000027.1, on the reverse strand, counting down.
CAGCGGGAGGACCCGGACTCCTGGTACCGAATCGCCCCCCGGTCTGCTGAAGACCCCACCGCAAAAAGCCTCGCCGGAATGACGGAGCTGTACCACCATCAGGCGATCTGGAACAACCGGCAGCACCCCAAGGTTTACGAGGTGTTTGTCGACCTCTGGGGCACCGAGGCGCTCTGGGTGACCCTCGACCGAGTGAACATGAACCTCCCCAACCGTGACGCGTGGGACTTCGGAGGCTTCTTGCACTGGGACATCGAGCTTGCGCACCTCCTGCCGTCCCGCAACATCCAAGGCGTCTTGAGCCTGAGCGATAGCGAAGCCGGGGCGGGCGGATTGCAGATCATTCCGGATTTGTTTCCTCAACTGGAGGCGTGGCTGCAAACTCAGCCCAAGGGGCGCTCCCGGGTTCTGGAGGAGGCGGTCGATTTCGAAGTGCTCAACGTGGAGAGCAAGGCCGGAGATCTGGTGATCTGGGACAGTCGGATGGCGCATGGAACCAGCCCCAACCGCTCACAGACGCCGAGGTTTGCTCAGTACCTCTCGATGTGTCCGGCAGAGCCGGAGCAGACAGAATTGCTACGCATCCGGCTGGAGTCCTTTGAAAAACAGGCCAGGCCTCAGCAGTCCGGGAACCGAATCAGCGGCACCGCAGGCTCTGCCCGGGAGTCCGAGTTCAGCCCCAGGCCCGAGCTTTCCGAGCTGGGACAACGCCTGCTGGGACAAATCCCCTGGTGACCTCCGGACGCGTCAGGTGTCAACAGCCAGCGTACTGGAACTTCCCACAACCCCTTAGGAGCCTGGAGCAAGATGATTTCCGGACTTGATCATGTGAACATTGAGACCGTCCAACTGGAACAGACCATCCGGTTTTATGAGGAGGTGCTGGGCCTGGAGAACGGAGACCGACCACCTTTCGACTTCCCCGGAGCCTGGCTGTATGCAGGAGGACACCCTGTCATCCACTTGGTTGAGGTCGAGGCCCTCTCCGCGGTCAAGGGACCGATCGACCATGTTGCCTGGATCGCCCAAGGGTATGAGGAGATGAAGCAGAAACTTGAAGAGCAGGGCGTGGCTTTCCGTCTCTTGGAGGTCCCCGGCTCCTCAATCCGACAGATCTTCATTCAAGATCCCAACGGGGTGAGGCTGGAGTTGAACTTCCAAGGTGCCTGATGCTCACCGGGTGCTCCGGATTTTGGAGCCTCCGCATTCCTGGACCCCCGCTTTTGCGGGCATGACGAATAAATGGCCAGGAATCCCGCAGGTGCCGCCTCCTGGTGAGTGGAGATCCCGAACGGGCCTAGCCAGTGGGATCACCGCGTCGCCCGTAGATCGAGACATGAGCGAGGCTGTGGACGTCAAAGGGGCTCCGCTGCCAGTTCGCGAAACGTTCGACCAGCCGCAGCCCGGCGATGCGGGCCATCAGGTCCATCTCTCCGGGAGTGATCAGCCGACACACAATCGGGTTCATCGTGATTCCACTGGTGCTCAGGCGGACATGGCTCTCTTCCAGCAACTGCGTGACCGGGTCGTATCGGGCAACATCGAAGGTGACGGTGCGGTCCCCGACGTGCTCTGCGTGGACGTAGTCGGGTTTGCCGGGAGCGATCCAGGCATGCGGCACCGCCGTTTCCACAACGAAGCACCCATCGTCCGTCAGGTGTCGTGCCGCGTTCTCGAAGCAGCGGATCTGGTCGTCTGCAGTGAGCAGGTTGAAGATGGTGTTGAACACCAGGTAGATCAACCCGTACTGGTGACCGGTGGTCGCGGTGCTCATGTCGCCGAAGGTCAGGCCGATGTCAGCACCTCCAGGTTTGGCACGCAGTTGCGCGGCCATGTCCGGAGAAAGCTCGATCCCGTCGACGTCAAGACCTTGTGCGGCCAGAGGGAGGGCGATGCGTCCGGTCCCAACGGCAAACTCCAAAACGCGGCGTCCCTGAGCCAGCGAGGCCAGGAAGGCCACGGCTGCGGCTTCATCTCCACGAGGGTGGTCGTCATAGTGGGCCGCGACCTCCGGTCCGAA
>JAYPUA010000027.1:0-14771 GCA_038133845.1 Deltaproteobacteria bacterium | reverse complement strand
CTCAGTCCGGACCACCTGAGCGCTGAGGAAGGTGTCCCGGTAGCTCTTCCAGATTCCAGCAGATTGGGCCTCATAGACCCCCCGGGCGATCGCTCGGGCAACACAGTCCGCAGCCATCATTCCCAATCGGGCCAGGTCGATGGGAGGAGCGGCTCCCAGGGGCTGGGTGCCTGTGGAGAGCACAAACACGGTGTCTCCGTCAAAGGGCGTATGGATCGGACGAATGGCCCGGGCCAGCCCGTCCTGAGCCATGATGGCCAGACGCTGGGCCTGCGGGCGGGTCAGTCGTGCGTTGGTGGCGACCACGCACAAGGTCGTGTTGGCAGCCTCCCGGAAGGGGCTGTCAAAGTCAAAGTCAAGGTCCAGAGAGACAGAGACGTCCGGAGAGGGGAGTCCCCCCAACTCGTCTTGACGCTCGAACGGCCAGGCCCAGAACTCTGGGCGTCCCGGAAGCGTCACCGATCCAAACGGGTTTGCTGCGGCCACGGCCCCGACCGTGTACTCGTTGTGGATCAGGGATGCCGTTCCCAAGCCTCCTTTGAGCGTCCCGGCCTTGGCACCCATTCCGGCTCCTGAATTTCCCAAATCAAACTCCACCTCGGCGGTCTCGGCTGCACGTTGGGCGAGTCTCGAGTACGTCCCTTCCTCGATCCGTGACTTGTCACCGCCGTTGTTCAGGTCAAACAGGATGGCAGAGGGGACGATGGGGACGACCTGCTCCGGACCCACGGGGAAGCCCACGCCGCGCTCTCGCAGCCAGTGCGCCATCCCTCCTGCGGCCTCGAGGCCCAGGGCAGAGCCGCCGCTGAGGACAATTGCGTGCACGATCTCAACGAGGCTTTCGCTGCGAAGCGCATCGGTCTCGCGGGTTCCGGGGCCTCCTCCACGACAGTCCACAGACGCCACCGCAGGCGCCTCCGGGAGGATCACGGTGACTCCGCTAAGGAGTTCTTCCGAGTGGGCATTGCCCACCCGGATTCCAGAAACGTCGGTGATGCTGTTGCGAGGGCCGGGGGTCATGACTGCCCTCGTCAGGAGAGGGGATGCTCAGGCACTGAGGCGTTCAAACGCCTGGCCTTGCTGGTTGAACAGGTGGCAGGATTCGAAGGTGAGCCCGATCTGAATGCGCTCTCCGGCAGCGACCATCTTGTCTCCGCTGGCATGAACGGTCATCTCGCGGTTCCCTGCTGCGCGGACATAGAGGTAGGTCTCTCCGCCAAGACGCTCCACCGCAAAGACCTCGCCCTCGATCTGAGACTGTCCCCCACCGTCTGGGTTGAGGTGCTCCGGGCGAACCCCCAGAGTGACAGGGGCTCCGGTCTGGGCCCCTTCCGAGGGGCGGCAGGGCATCTGGACCTTCATCCCTCCGGCGACCTCCACTTCCACAGAAGCGTCCGAGAGGCCGGTGATCTTGCCTTCCATGAAGTTCATCGCCGGTGAGCCGATAAAGCCCGCGACAAAGAGGTTTGCCGGGTTGCGGTACAGGTCCAGGGGGGCGCCGACCTGCTCCACGTAGCCATCGCGCAGGACGACGATCTTGTCTGCCATCGTCATCGCCTCCACCTGGTCGTGGGTCACGTAGATCATGGTGGCGTTCAGGCGCTGATGGAGCTTGGTCAACTCGATGCGCATCTGCACCCGCAGCTTGGCGTCAAGGTTGGAGAGTGGCTCGTCGAAGAGAAACACCTTGGGCTCGCGGACAATCGCTCGTCCGATCGCTACCCGCTGCCGCTGCCCTCCGGACAATTCCTTGGGCTTGCGCTGGAGGTACTCGTTGATCTGCAGGATGTCGGCAGCTTCACGGACTCTGCGGTCGATCTCGGCCTTGGGGGCCTTGGCCAGCTTGAGCCCGAAGGACATGTTCTCGTAGACCGTCATGTGCGGGTAGAGCGCATAAGACTGGAACACCATCGCGATTCCCCGCTTCGCCGGAGGCAGGTGCTCCACTCGGTCTCCCCCAATCGAGATCTCTCCACCGGAGACATCTTCCAGGCCGGCAACGAGTCGCAGCAAGGTGGATTTTCCACATCCGGACGGACCAACAAAGACCACGAACTCATGATCCTGAATGTCCAGGCTCACTCCGTGGATGACCTCTACATCCCCAAAACTTTTGTAAACATTTCTCAGGCTGACATCGGCCATACGTTACCCCCAATAGTTGATATTTTGTTGACCCGATTCGCATGGGCCAAGAAGTTGATCGCGCATCTGAATTTAGACGCTCCTGCGTAAGTGTCAATCTCTTTAGGTCCCGGTCCTGGCCAAGGTCTCTGCCCCAAAGGTCGCTGGTGAGCGGGCCTGAGAGGACCACGGCCCTGGACCCGTGGACTTCCGGAAGACGAACGCAGGCTCCCAGATCTCCTGAAAATGATGTGGCTCTGCCCCTTGAATCAAGGCAAAGAGGACCTCCACCAGACGTTGCCCGACCTGGCGTACCGGAGGTGACATGGTGGTCAGCGGAGGGCTGCTGTAGCGAGCGACCTCGAGGTCGTCATAGCCGATCACGGAGACGTCTCGGCCCCCCTGCAACCCCAGGTCCCCCAAACCCCTCAACACCCCCTGAGAGGCCTCGGTGAAGCAGAGCAGGGCGGTAGGCGGATCCGGAAGGCGCATCAGATCGAGCGTGTGACGGTAGCCTCCGTTCTCGGCGGTGGTTCCATGCCAATGCCTCAGCAACTTGGGATCGAACGGGATCCCCAGTTTCTCCAACCCCTGGAGGTACCCCATCTTGCAACATCGTGGAAAGAAAAGCTCTTCGGGGCCGTTGATGAACGCAATCCGGCGATGTCCCAGGTCATACAGGTACTCGCAGGCCTCCTGGAAGATGCGCGTCCCGTTCATGTCGATGTAGGCATACGGCTCCGGGGTCTCGGTGCGTCCGTAGACGACAAAGGGGAACTGCTTCTCGTGGAGGTACTGGATCCGGGCATCATGAATGCGCGACTGGACCAGAAACACCCCGTCAACGCGCTTGCCCTCCACCATGCGCCGCAGGGCCTGAAATTCACTCTCCATGTCCGGAGCAATCGCGATCACCAGGTCGTGTTCACTCTGCGAGAGGTGCTCGCTGATTCCCCCGAGAAGCTCTGTGAAGAAGGTCCCGCTGAAGTAGTTGGTTCCGGGAGGGAGCACAATCCCAATTGCCTCCGTGCGCCCTTTCTGCAACCTGCGGGCGACTGGGTTGGGCTGATAGCCGTGCAACTCGGCGGCTTTCTGCACCCGCTGACGGGTCCGCTCGCTCACATCGTCATAGCCTGCCAACGCCCGGGAGACGGTGGTCGGCGAGAGCTTGAGGATCTTGGAGAGTTGCTTGAGGTTGATGGACACGGAGAGTCTTTGGCAAAAGGCCGAACGCCTGAGATTTTCCAAAACGTTTTGGAAAGGAAAAGAGATAGCACCCTCCCTGGGGGATGTCAAGCAAGGGAGTTCAATGCTTTCAGAGCGATGCTTGGTTTTTCGAGGCAGCTTTGGTATGTTGACAACAGCTCCAAAGCGTCTGGAGAAAATGACTCTCTCCCTCCCTCGAAAACTGGAAAATGTTGAAACCTCTGCTCATGCTTTTGCTCTTCCTGGGGCCCTTTTCGGTTTGGGGTCAGGGAGTTCTAGAGACTGAATCGATCCGGCAACGCCTCTTCGATCGCATTGCAAACCGAGGCTCCAGTGGTGCCGTGAACCCAAACATTCTGGAAGGCACCTTGGGCCGAGTGACGGATTCGGAGAGTGTCTGGGTCAGGATTGACGATCGCCGGGAGTTTCGGAAGTGGACCTACAAGCTCTCGAAGAGCAGCCTCAGCCTGCCACGCCAGGAGGTCCGGGTGTGGCTGGAGTACGTCTCTCCGGACCGTTCGATCAGTCAGGGGAAAGAGTACAACGACTGGTTCCGCAAGAAGGCCGCCTATGAGTTGGGGAAGGCCTTTTACAACCGGGGCGTTCAGGTGGAGTATGAGTATTCGGATGTGACCTACCGTCTCACCGGCATGGTCTGGTCCGGAAAGGAGAGCCTCAATCTGTGGCTGGTGAAGAACGGCTGGTCCTTCTATCTTCTTGGCGAGGAGCCTCCTCCGGAGCACGGGGACTTCCTTGCTGCCGAGAAGGAGGCTCAGCGTGCGGGGCTGGGGCTGTGGAAGCCGGAATTGCAGAAGCAGTAGCCCCGGTTTCCGCCCTGATGCCTTCCCCCACCCCTTCTCACCTGCCTGACGTGTTGCGCGGTCTCTTCCGGGAGGCTTGGTGAACAGCCGCTCCGAGTTTGCTCCCGACAGTCAGGCCTCTTGGATCCGGCTGTCCATCGGGATGGCGATCGCGATCCTGGGGAATGCCGGGATGTGGTCTGTGGTTGTGGTGCTCCCTGCAGTTCAGCAGGAGTTTGGTGTGGACCGGGCGGCGGCCTCTTTCCCCTACAGCAGCACGATGCTGGGGTTTGCGCTGGGCAACGTCCTTGCCGGCAAGGCGGTGGACCGCTGGGGGCTGTCCATGCCAATGGCGCTCTCCGGAGGAGTTCTTGGTGCCGGATACCTGCTGGCTTCGACGAGCACCAGCATCTGGCAGTTTGCCCTGACTCAAGGGCTCCTGATCGGCCTGAGTGCCTCGATCTTTTTCGGTCCGTTTCTCGCGGACATCTCCCACTACTTTCAGAAGCGTCGCGGCATCGCCGTGGCCCTTGCGGCGAGCAGCAACTACTGGGCAGGGGCGCTGTGGCCCTTCTACATCGAGCCCATCTTGCGGGAAGCAAGCTGGCGCGATGCCTACTGGAACATGGGGCTGATCTGCTGTGGCGTGATTGTGCCGACAACCTGGTTCCTCCGGCAGGGCACCGAGCAGCGTCAGGCTCAGGCCTCGGCCAAGGCGCAGTACCTTCATCCAGCCAGCACGGAGTGGACCTCCGGACAGGTTCAGCTGCTGCTGATTGTTGCAGGCGTGGCCTGCTGCGTCGCCATGTCCATGCCTCAGGTGCACGTGGTCGCGCTCTGTGCGGACCTGGGCTACGGCGTCGCGGTAGGAACCGAGATGCTCTCGCTGATGCTGAGCTGTGGCATCCTCAGCCGCTTGCTGTCCGGGATGCTGGCCGACCGAGTGGGAGGCGTCCGCACCTTGCTGCTGGGGTCGTGCCTGCAGTGCCTGGCCCTCCTGTTCTACCTCCCGACCGAGGGGCTGACCTCGCTCTACCTGGTCTCGGCGCTCTTTGGCCTCTCTCAAGGCGGGATCATTCCTTCCTACACCCTCATCATCCGTGAATACCTCCCTGCTCGGGAAGCCGGAGCCCGCGTGGGGCTGGTGGTGATGGCAACCATCCTGGGCATGGCCTTGGGCGGCTGGCTTTCCGGAAAAATTTTTGACTGGACGGGCTCGTATCAGGCTGCTTTCCTGAATGGGATCGGATGGAATCTCATCAACATCACGCTAATTGGATTCCTGCTGCTCCGTTCCTCACGGAACCAGCCTGTTCCAGCACGCTGAACCCCACTTCACGCTTCAACTCATGAACGGCACAACCCCTGATTTTCTCGAGACCCCCAGCGGAGCGCGTTTGGCCTATCACCACCTTCCCGGGGCCTCGCCGGGAATTGTCTTCCTCGGCGGGTTCCAGTCTGACATGACCGGGACCAAGGCCACCACGCTGGAAGCCTTTGCCAAGGCTCAAGGACACGCATTTCTCCGCTTCGACTACCGGGGGCACGGACAGTCTTCAGGGATGATGCGGGAAGGCTGCATTGGGCATTGGAAGGAAGACGCCCTCGCGGTGGTGGATCAGTTGACCGAGGGCCCGCAAGTGCTGGTGGGCTCTTCGATGGGAGGCTGGCTGGCTCTGCTGGTCGCCCTGGCGCGTCCGGAGCGCGTCTGTGGACTGGTTGGCGTAGCGGCGGCTCCAGACTTCACCGAAGACCTGATGTGGGACCAGTTTGACGAGCAGACCCGGACGCTGATTCTGCGCGATGGCATGTACCAGCGTCCGTCCGAGTACTCTGAAGAACCGTATGTGATCACCCGGACCCTGATTGAAGAGGGGCGTCGGCACCTGCTCTTGCGGGCAGCGGTCCCGCTTCAGGTACCTGTGCGCTTGCTGCATGGGATGAAGGATGAGGATGTCCCCTATACCACGGCCCTGCGCCTTGCAGAGCGTTTGGAGACGGAGGATGTTCGGATTGAGCTGTTCAAGAGTGGGGACCACCGACTCTCTGGAGATCTGGAGCTGAAGGGGCTCCAGGAACAGGTGCAAGAGCTGCTTCAGCGCTCATCAGAAAACTTGCCCTGACCTGCTCCGGGCGACTCATCACAGCTTTTTGCCTGCCGGCAGAGGTCCCCGCCTCTTCCCGGTTGGCGGACACTCACTCATGAGGAGTACGTGACAACTGAACAGAGCCAGGTCATCGCCGACCAGGCACCCCGCTACACACAGGACGATCTGGAAACGTGGCGCAAGGAGGGGGGGGTCCTCATCCCCCAATTCTTCAACGCAGAAGAGGTCGCGGCGGTCACTCCGGACTTTCACGCCGTCTTCGGAACCCCGGAGTCACGAGCCTCCGCCGATGCGCTCAACCGCAAGCAACCCGGACAGGTTGGCGAGTTCGACCCGACCCAGTTTTCGGGTTTTGACAACATCCCCCTGCCCTGCTCTCCGGCCTTGAACCTGATCGGGCTGCACCCGGCATTGATTCAATTGGCGCAGGCCGCACTGGGGACGGAGAAGGTGCACATCTACCAGTGTCAGGCCTGGGCCAAGTTTACAGGCGAGTCGGACTACGACCAGCCGTTTCACTGTGACTTTGCCAACCACACGCTGACGGTTCCCTCGGAGGAGGACCGCCTCAACTCGATCACGATCCTCTGCTACTTCTCCGATGTCACGGATGCCCATGGTCCCATGAACTACGTCCCCCGGAGCATCAGCGACCAGATCGCCGGTCCGGAACGCTCCCTGGGCGCATCCGAAGACCAGGAATTGCAGGATGCGCTCCGTCAGCACGCCCGCTCCTCTGCATCGCCGGCCGGGTCGATCTTCGCTTACGGGATTGACGTCTATCACCGAGGAACCAACCTGGTGGAGCCCAAAGGCTATCGGCACGCGGTCATGGCCTGTTACAAGGTCGCCGGAAACGACATCATCGGCTACTGCGCCTGGCCCTGGCATCACAAGAAGCCTTGGAACATCGTCTTTGAGAATGCCTCTCCCCAGCAGTTGAGCTGCCTCGGCGTACCGCTTCCCGGACACCCCTTCTGGAATGAGACCACCTTGCGACGGGCCCAGGTTCGCTGGCCCGGGTGGGACATGACGCCCTACCGGGATGCCCTTGAGCGCACTCAATGAGCGCGCCTTTTCTCTCTTGCCCCCCTCACCCCTGCAGGAACCCATGAGCGAACTTTGGAAAGCTCCCGCCTATGAAATTGCGAAACGTGTCCGGGCTCGCGAGGTCTCTGCCTCTGAGGTGACCCGCTCCGTGCTGGCGCGTCTCGATCAGGTCAACCCCAAGATCAACGCCGTGGTGGCGCGTACGGACGAGGAGGCGCTGGTCCAGGCTGAAGAGATCGACCGCCTCGTGGTCCAGGGGCAGGACCCAGGATTGCTCGCCGGGGTCCCGGTGACGATCAAGGAGAACATCGACCAAATCGGCTACGCTACGACCAACGGCCTGCGCCTACAGGAGAACCTGATCGCTACGGAGGACAGCCCGGTGGTCTCGAACTTCCTCAAGGCCGGGGCGGTCATTGTGGGACGCACGAACACCCCTGCCTTTTCTCTGCGCTGGTTCACACGCAACCAGCTTCACGGCCACACGCGCAACCCGTGGAATCCGGCGCTCACCCCGGGAGGCTCTTCCGGCGGGGCGGCCGCAGCCACCGCCTCGGGGATCGGGACCATCGGGCACGGGACGGACATCGGCGGCTCCGTGCGCTATCCCGCGTATGCTTGCGGGCTGCAGGGTCTGCGTCCCACACAAGGGCGTCTTCCGGCCTGGAATCCCTCCGCTCCGGACCGGCACATCGGCGCACAGTTGATGGCGGTCTCCGGACCCCACGCCCGAAGCGTGGAGGATCTGCGGTTGGCGATGGAGGTCATGTCTGCACCGGATCTGAGAGATCCGTGGCACGTGCCCCTGCCGCTGGATCTGGGAGAGTTTCCACGCCAAGCGGCCCTGTGTGTTGCTCCGGAAGGCCTCCAGACCCATCCTCTGGTCGAACAGGCGCTCCGGGAAGCCGCGACGCGTCTTGAGGATGCCGGATGGCGCGTGACCGAGGTGAAGAGTCCTCCGTTTCGAGAACCCGCGCGGCTGCAGGCGACCCTGTGGCTTGCAGAAATGCACCGAAATGGAGTGGAGGTGCTTGAGCGAGAGGGAGATCCGGATGCCATCCATGTGTTTGCAGAGATGATGAAACTCAGCGCGAAGCCGACCCTGAGCGACCTCATGGATGCGCTGCAGTCGCGAGTCGGGCTGCTTCGGGAGTGGCAGCGGTTTCTTGAACAGTATCCGGTCCTCATCTGTCCAGTCTCTGCAGAACCGCCGTTTCCGGACTTGCTGGATCTGGAGGATTTCCCGCGAGTGATCGAGGCCCAACTGACTCAGGTTGGGCTGCCCTTGCTGGGCATCCCCGGGCTGTCGGTGTTCACCGGATTTGCAGAGCAGGAGAGCGGGCCGACCCCCTTGGGAGCCCAACTGGTTGCTGGTCGTTTCCGTGAAGACATCCTGCTGACTGCCGCTCGTGAGATTGAGCAACGCAGCCCCAAGATCGGCATCGCCGAGCCGTGAGCATGCTTCCGGAGCCGAACCGCACACCATGTCTCCGGAAGTGTTTATTCCAACCTGTTGAAAAGGAAAATCATGCCTGAAGTCAACCAACCTGCTCCTGCCTTCAACCTCTTGGATCAGGATGGGCAGCCCCGCGCGCTTGCCGACTACCAGGGGCAGTGGGTGCTGCTGTTCTTCTACCCCAAGGATGACACCCCTGGCTGAACCAAAGAAGCCAAGGCTTTTGGAGAAAGCCTGAAAGCATTCGAGGCCATCCAGGCGGTTCCGTTGGGAATCAGCACGGATTCCGTTGCCAGTCATCGCAAGTTTGCCGACAAGTACGGCCTCGCCGTGACCCTGCTGTCGGACTCGGACAAGGAGGTGGTTCAGCGGTATCGGGTCAAGAATCTGATCGGTTTTGCCAACCGGAAGTCCTTTCTGATTGATCCTCAGGGAATTTTGCGTAAAATCTATGACTCGGTTTCTCCGGCCAACCACGCCGGCGAGGTGCTGGAAGACCTGAAGGCCCTGCAGGAAGCCGGATAACCCCAAAGACCGCTCCGGGAACCCCTGTCCGAGCGGCATTTCCCGCAAGCACCAGGAGGCCTCGCTGAGGCTTCTGAATCCTGAAATGCTCTGATGAAACAAAAAGCTTGGGTTGGAGGCCTCGTGACTCTTACCTTGATGGCCGGAACCCCATTGTGGGGAGAAGGGCTGGACTACAAGAAACTCCGCGAGGTGGTGGAGAAGCATCAGGGCCGTCAGCATGCTGCTGAGGAAAATCAGGTGCGCAACCCTCCGCTGGACTACGAGACCTTGCTGGACAGGGTTCAGAAGTACCAGGAAAACAAGCCGGAGCAGATGTCCGGAGGGAAGTCCATTTACTGCGATGGATGCTACATCAAGACGGTACTGATTCAAAAGCGGGAGCGCGTCGTCAACTGGTGACAGGCGCTCAGTACGCGTCCCACCAGGAGCCGCCGGCCTGTCGCTGCAGTTCGGCCTCCATCTCTTCCAGAGTCTGCCTCAGGTCAGGACACCTCCCGGCCTCTTCACAGGCTGCATAGTCCGCGAGTTGGCTCTCCCGGACACAAAAATCCATGTAGAGCTTCCCGACCATCAAAGCATCCAGTTGGACCAACTGCGGCCAATCCTGTGCGTTTTCAGCAAGCAGGCTGAGCACCTGAGCGAGCAGGAGCGGCTGAGACTGTACCTCTCCGGCCAGCGCCTCCGGGGTCAACTCGTGGGCAAAGCGGTAGCTCATGAGGTGCGGGAAGCGGTGGCCCAGTGGCAGGCAACGGTGACGCCTTCCAGCTTCACCGGCTCCGGAGCCTGACTGCGGCACACCTCGGAGACGTGGGGACAACGCGGGTGAAAGGGGCACCCTGAAGGCGGGTTTAGCGGAGAGGGCAACTCACCGCTCAGGCGGATCCGCTGACGTTGGCGCTCCGGATCGGCCATCGGGGTCGCAGAGAGCAAGGCCTGCGTGTAGGGATGCTGCGGTTCGGCGAAGACCTGTGCCGCCGGACCTTGCTCCACAATCTGTCCCAAGTACATCACCATCACCTCGTTGGCCATGTGGCGGACCACCGAGAGGTCGTGGCTGATGAACAGATACGCCAGGTTCAACTCCTCCTGCAGGTCCATCAGCAGGTTGAGCACCTGCGCCTGAATGGACACGTCCAGCGCGCTGACGGGCTCATCCAGGACAACGATCCTGGGACGGAGCATCAACGCTCGGGCAATCGCGATGCGCTGCCGCTGTCCTCCGGAGAACATGTGCGGGTAGCGCTCGGCATGCTCCGGCCGGAGTCCCACAATTTCCATCATCTCCTGCACGGCCCGGACGCGCTCCGTCTCGGAAAGCGTCGTGTTGATCTTGAGCGGCTCTTCGAGCATGGCCCGGATCTTCTGTCGTGGATTGAGCGAGCCGTAGGGGTCTTGAAAGACAATCTGCACGGCCTGCCGAAGTGCTCCGGGAGTGCGAAACTCTTCCGCGCCTACCGCGTGTCCGTCCAACTCCAGGACCCCGGAAGTTGGGCTTTCGATGAGCGTCACCAGCCGGGCCAGGGTGGACTTTCCACATCCGGACTCGCCAACCACCGCCAGTGTGTGCCCGGGACTCAGCGTGAAGCTGGCCCCATCAAGCGCCTTGACCGTGGCGACTGGAGAGAGGAGCCCCTCCTTGACGGGATAGTGCTTGCAGAGCTGTTGTGCCTGGAGGACGGGGCTCATGCGGCCTCTGCAGTGAGGGGGAAGTGGCAGCGCACTCCGTCCAGAGAGCCGGGAGGCTCCACGGAGCAGCGTGCCTGCGCGTGAGGACAGCGCGGGTGGAAGAGACAGCCTTGGGGACGGTCGAATTGCCCGGGAACCACTCCGGGGATGGAAGCCAGCCGTTTTTGCTGAGAGCGCTCCGGAAGGGCGCTCAGCAGCGCCTCCGTGTACGGGTGACGCGGGGACCGAAAGAGGGCCTGCACCTGCTGCTGCTCCACCTGCTGTCCGGCATACTGAACCGTGACGCGCTGGGCAGTCTCGGCGACAACCCCCATGTCGTGAGTGATCAGCACCAACCCCATCTTGTGCTCACGCTGGAGATCCAGCAGCAGCTCCAGAATCTGTGCCTGAATCGTCACATCCAGCGCGGTGGTGGGCTCATCGGCGATCAGAAGCTTGGGGCGGCAGGCAATCGCCATGGCGATCATGACTCGCTGGCTCATGCCTCCGGAGAGCTGATGCGGGAAGGCCTTCAGGCGTGTCTCCGGGCTAGGGATGCCAACCTGTCCCAGCAGCTCCACAGCCCGGCGTTGCCCTTCGGCACGGGTCACCCCCATGTGGGTCTTCAGCGCCTCGCGCAGCTGAAATCCCACCGTGAAGCACGGGTTCAGGCTGGTCATCGGCTCCTGAAAGATCATCGTGATGTCCTTGCCGATGATCTTGCGACGCGCTCGAGGTGAGAGCACGCGCAGGTCGCGTCCGAGAAAGTCCATGTGCTCGGCCGACACCTTGGCGGTCCAAGGCAACAGCCCCATCAGAGCCAGCATTGCCACGCTCTTTCCGGAGCCGGACTCGCCGACAATGGCGACGACCTCTCCGGCCTCCATGCTGAGATCCACCGAGTCCACGGCCCGGAACCAGCCGTTGGCAGTCTGAAATTCCACCGAGAGGTTTTTCAGATCAAGCATCAGACGTTTGCTTCGGAGGCGTCCTGGAGTTCGTCACCTTCGTCTTCGAGCGTGTCCTCAACGAGTTCCCACGTGCTGTCTCCAAGCTGTCGCACTGTGGCTTGAAACTCGCCATAAGGCGAGGTGCTTCCCCACTCTTCGGGGGCAATCAAGGTCAAGGTCGCTTGGCCCTCGGGATCTTCGTAGAGGTAGTAGGACTGCAGGAAGACGGGACGGAAGTTGTAGCGAGCCTGGCTGATGCGTTCCGCAAGCTGCATGCGCTCTTCGATGGCCTTGGCCTGCTGCACCAACAGATCGGCTTGCTCCTGAAGGCGCTCTAGCTGCTCCGTGGTGTGGGTGCGCATGGCGCTCAGGGAATCCTCGCGGCCGTCAGACTCTCGAGTGAAGGCCACGGATCCCAACTCCGTGGGATGCTCCCGGAGTCGACGGTTCTTCACAAAGGAGAGGGGCGTCTCGTCACTCATGAGCGCCCCGGGGCAAAGCCTTCCCACTTGTCGGCCTTGGTGGGTCGACGTGTCTCCGGAGGAACGCCCACGCCGGTCCACCAGCGTACAAAATCTTCACGTTGCTGCTCATCGGCAAAGGTCTGGATGTTGGACGCGAAGTCCAGGGCCTCCTGATCACTCATGCCGGAGCGGTTTCGGGGAGCAGAAATCATCATCGCTTTTGTCGGTTCGGGTTCAAAACAGCCACCAGCAGCCTCCCAGCACCAGGAGCGCCCCGGTCACGCTGGTGAAACATCCCAGGGGAACAGGAGCAGGAACGGGAAAACGGTGAGTGAGCAAAGTCATTGTGTGGGACGCAAAATGTGATGTGGAAGCGCAAAGAGCCTCCAGGGTTCTGTGTCCTCCGGAGTCGGGGAGATGTTCAGGGCCTGCTGTGCAACAGCATGTCGAATCCAGGCGATGCCTCGCCATTCTTCCTGGTGACGAATTGGAGAAAAACTCCGAAGTTCTCCGCAAGCCTCTCCTTCAAAGTAGAGTGGGACGGGCTCCGGCAGGGGGAAGCTCAGGCGCTCGGTGCTCGCGGTCGAGCAGGGGATGCCCACCCCGACCAACTCCCAGTTCGGGTGTCCCCGGTGGTACATCCGGGCGTTGGGCTCCTGACCGATGTAGCAGCCCTTGGTGTAGGAGATGTGGTCTCCAAGAGCCGCCTCCTGAGCAAAGTTTCCGGCACCGAATTCCACCCCGATCCGTGGGAGGCCTTGGCTGATGCGGACCGCCTCCCAAGCAGACTCGCCCACAAGGAGCCCGGGTTCCAGCACCTCCAGAAATTCCAGGCTGCGCTCCCAGGGAACGACCCAGGCCTCTGCCGGGAGGTTCCCGAAGGACGCCGTCATCCTGAAGCATCCGGAGCTTGGGGATGAGAGAAACCCTCGTTGCTCCAGAGAGGCTCCGATCTCCGCAGTTTGTGGGCCGACGAGGTCCATGCGCAGATGTGTGCGGGACTTCAGAGAAAAGGTGACGTCTTCACGGACGTGAAACTGATCAAGCAAACGGCCGACGGCCATGCCTTCACCGGGTTCACAGCTAACCCAAAAAGTCTCCTCGTGAGGACGCAACAGCTCGACCCGATGCTCGACCTTGCCTTTGCTGGAGCAGATCAACCCGGGCCGAACCGAGCCAACCGGCTGGGTCTTCACCTCCTGGGTGACGAGTCCCTGAAGAAACGCCGCGGCCTCCGGTCCCTGCACCTCCAGCAGCCAGCGGGCTTTTCGCTCAAGCAGGCCGCACTGCTCCTGCAGCGCTTTGATTTCCGTGTCACAGGTGCTACCGTAGCGCAGGACTTGTCCGGCTCCCGGTTCGCCTGTCAATGCGGCTCCGCGGGATGCGTGCCACTGATCCAATCGAATTGCCCACTCATTCATTGCTGACTCCAGATTCTGTCCAAGAGTTTAACAGAGCGTCCTACCCAACCAACAAGCGAAATGTTTCATGAGTGCCCAAATCCTCTCCGGAAAAGCTCTCCAGGCCCAAATTTTTGATCAGGTTTCCAGCGAGGTTCAGTCCTGGAAGTCTCGGGGGGTGACGCCCACGCTGGCGCTTGTGCTGGTGGGGACAGATCCGTCCTCTTCGAGCTATGTGGCCTTGAAGCGGCGCAGTGCGGAGCAGGTGGGCCTTGCGGTGGTGGAGCACCGTCTGGACGCGTCCACGTCGCAGGGGCAACTGGAGGGGCTCATTCAGGCCTTGGGCGCCTCCCCGGACGTGCATGGGGTGCTCTGTCAGTTGCCTTTGCCCTCTGGGCTGAGCGAGGAGACAGTGCTTCAGCAGATCCCGCCGGAGAAGGATGTGGATGGCCTGCACCCGCTGAATCTGGGGAGGTTGGCCTCCGGGAGGCCGCTGCTGCTGCCCTGCACCCCGCTGGGCGTGTTGAGGCTGCTGGAGTGCCTCAAGCTGGACCTCGCCGGGAGGTCGGTGGTGGTTGTCGGACGTGGGGCTCTGGTGGGACGCCCGCTGGCTCAGATGCTCTCGGCCCCCCCCTGGGATGCCACGGTCACGCTCTGTCATTCCCAGACCCGGAATTTGCCCGGGTGGACCTCTCAGGCTGAGGTGCTGATCTCAGCTACTGGCGTTCCGGGACTGATTCGGCAGTCGATGGTTCGTCCGGGAGCGGTGGTGATTGATGTCGGCAACACCGCGGTCGCTGACCCTTCCTCAGCGAAAGGCTACCGGATGGCGGGCGACGTGGCGTTTGAGGAGGTCTCGAAGGTGGCCTCCTGGATCACGCCAGTT
Organism: Deltaproteobacteria bacterium; assembly: GCA_038133845.1. Classification (GTDB taxonomy): domain Bacteria; phylum SAR324; class SAR324; order SAR324; family NAC60-12; genus JAYPUA01. The sequence goes on along the minus strand of JAYPUA010000027.1, from coordinate 134 downwards.
CCGGGAGGCGTTGGGCCGATGACGATCGCGATGCTGTTGGAGAACACCTTGCGTGCCGTCCGCTTGCAGCACGCGTGAAAAAGCGTAGGCTCCGTGGAGGAAAAGCGTAGGCTCCGTGGAGGAAAAGCGTAGGC
>JAYPUA010000026.1:39980-42968 GCA_038133845.1 Deltaproteobacteria bacterium | reverse complement strand
ATTGAACAGTTGGGCAATCGCCTGCTGGTGCTCAACCTGGTGGCGGTGCCGCTGCTGGTGGGGATCTTCGGGCTGTTCATCTATCGCAACCGGGTTCGTGGACGCTGAGTCCCCCGCATTTTTGTAGAAAGATCACCCCATGCAAGCGATCCTCAACAAGCTCCTTCAGCAACAAGACCTCAGCTTCGCCGAGGCCCACGAGATGGTCCTGTGGATCATGAGCGAAGAGGCCGTTCCGGTCAAGGCCGCGGCCCTGCTGGCGCTGCTGCAGTCCAAGGGCGCAACCGTTGAAGAGATGGCCGGAGCGGCCCGGGCGATGCGAGAGCGCTCCCACCGCATCATCGCCCCGGAGCAGGCCGTGGATACGTGCAGCACGGGAGGGAACGGGATCAGCACCTTCAACATCTCCACCTGTGCGGCCCTCATCGCGGCAGCGGCCGGAGCGATTGTGGCCAAGCACGGCAACCGCTCCAACACCCGCAAGAGCGGAAGCGCCGAGGCACTGGAAGCTCTGGGGGTCAACATCGGCATCTCCGTCCCCCAGGTTGAGGCGAGCCTGAAGGAGCTGAACCTCTGCTTCTGCTACGCGGTCAGCCATCACCCGGCCATGCGCTTTGCCGGCCCGATCCGTCGGGAGTTGGGCATCCCGACCGTCTTCAACTTTCTGGGACCGCTGACCAACCCTGCAGGGGCACAACGTCAGCTGATCGGAGTTCCCAGTCGCGAGCTGACGCTCAAGATGGCGCAGGTGCTCCAGCAGCTTGAGGCCGAGCACGTGCTGGTGGTCCATGGCGCGGATGGACTCTGCGAGTTGACCGTCACGGAAAGCACCTATGTCGTGGAGTTGAAGAACGGGAACCTGCGCGAGTTCACAGTCACCCCGGAGGAGCTGGGGCTGTGTCGCGGGAGGCTGGAAGACATCGCCATCGACAGCCCGGAGCACAGCGCGCGCATCATCCGGAGCATCCTTGATGGAACCGAGCAGGGGACCGCCCGGGACATCGCGATCCTCAACAGCGCTGGGGCCCTGGTTGTGGGCGGTGTGGCGCCCGACCTTCAGACCGGCGTGCAACTGGCCCGCGAGGCGGTCGACTCCGGGGCCGCCCAGGCGAAGCTGGACGCGCTGGTGAGCTTCACCCAGGCCTGACCTCACCCTCACCCAGGCGCACCGTCCTGCCGACGGAGCGCAGCCCTCCCAAGGAGCCCCCGGATGGAAGAACTGACCGCCGCCGAAATCGAGCAATACCAGCAGCACGGGTTTGTCACCCCTCGGATGAGGCTGGACACCGAGACACTTCACGAGTTGGAACAGGCCGTGGAGCGGGTGATCGCCGCGAACCCGGAGGTTCGCCCGGAGCGCCTGGTCAGCGTCCACATCACAGGACGCAATCAGGAGGGCGTGGTAGGGGATCCGGCCTTCTTCGAACTGGCCAGACACCCACGCATCCTGCGTTCTGTACAGCAGGTGCTGGGTCCGGATGTGATCCTCTGGGGCTGCCAACTGTTCTGCAAGCCAGCTCAGGTCGGCATGGAGGTTCCGATGCACCAAGACGGTCAGTACTGGCCCATCCGTCCGCTGGCGACCTGCACGGTGTGGGTTGCCATTGACGCCAGCACTCCGGAAAACGGGTGCATGCGGGTGGTCCCCGGATCTCACCACCAGGGCCTGCTTGCGCATGAAAAAGACCTCCGGGACGACCTGGTGCTCAACCAGAAGGTCCTGGAGCCGGAGCGTTTGTCAGAGCCGGTGGACCTGGAGCTTGCTCCCGGAGGATTTTCGCTACACGACGTCCACCTCGTACACGGCTCCAACCCCAACCGATCCGGGAAGCGCCGCGCCGGTGTGGCCCTCCGCTACATGCCGGCTACCAGCCTGTTTGACCGCAGCCTGATGCCCACCGGGTCCGGATCAGGCTATCTGGTGAACTTTGCGGAGCGCCCGCTCTGGCTCCTCTCCGGCAGAGACCACGCCGGGAACGACCTGCACATCGGACACACCGCCTGAGGCCATCCCCGGCGCCTCAGGCCTTCAGCGGCAAGGCGAGGTCCGCAACCACCTCTGCTCCAAGCTTGAGCAAGGCCTCCGGAGCGATGCGGACCTTCCGATCTCGTCCCCCACCTCCGAGAATCACCCACTCCAGCTCCATCAGACGCGAGTCCACGTACAGCGGCATCTCGTCCGGAAGCGCGAAAGGCGTCACGCCACCGACCTCCATCCCGGTCAGTTCCTGCATCTCTTCTGCCGTCGCAAAGGAGAGCTTGGAGACTCCGAGCAGGTGCCGGACCCGCTTGTTCACATCCAGCCGCGTTGTTGCCAGGACCACGCAGGCCGCATGGGCCTTGGGCTCCTTCTTCGACGCCACGATGATCGTGTTTCCGGACTGCTCCAGCGGATAACCATACTTTTCACAAAATACCACCGTGTCCGCATCTGCCGAATCAATGCTCAGGATTTCATGGGACACGCCCAAGCTCCGGACTCTTTCCAAAACGCGCTCTGTGGAAGACATATCGGTTTCCCTTGTTGCAAAGTGAAATTTCAGGTTGAGCGACGGGCCAGCCTTGTGGAGAGCCCCCCAATATCAAGACCAGCCACCTCTCGGGTGAGTTTCAAGAAGAGCCCTTTTCTCTGGACAAATGCAACTTGCGACAGCCTCCGGCGTCAGGCCACCGCTGCAGTGGCCTGACGCTGTTTTTTCGGAAAAATTGCGCCTCGCATCTCGTCTCCAGGAGGCCTCCAGGAGCTTTCTCTCAAACACCAGACTCTCTCATTTTTTGCCCATATTTTATCTTGACATTCACATAATTCAATAAAATCAGTTTTCTTTAGCACCTAAAAAAATCGTCTTTTTTGCCCAGATAAACCGTTGTCATCCGCTGGGGAAATGCGGACAATGGCTCCGTCATTACAAACCCCGGTTCAGCAGGTCATCATGAGGCATCAGGCGTGGATGAATTCAGCAGGAGGACTGCTCATTCTTTCTCTGG
>JAYPUA010000026.1:0-39880 GCA_038133845.1 Deltaproteobacteria bacterium | reverse complement strand
AGTTCTGCACCTCCTCCCAAAGCAGAGGTCTCCGCTTCCCAAGGGCGCTACCTGACGGTTTCCCACTCGGAAGAGATGACTCTCGACCAGGTAAAGCGCGTCTGTGTTGTCGATGGAGACGAGGCTCTGGAACACGCAGAGGACGTCCTGGGGGGCAACGGCCGCTCACTGGCCAAGGGCGCCTCTGAAAAATCCGGGGCCATTTACGTGAAGCAGTATCCACTTGCTCGGCAGTGCCTGACACGCCTCAAGCGCAAGGAGTTCGAGGCCGTGGTGCTCAAGGAAGACCCAGACGGGTACTACGAAGCGCGATTGAAGCAACTCGGGTATCATTTACTCCAGTGAACGAGAGCGCCATCCGGAGAGGCCGGAGACCCACGGCAGCAAAAGCGTGAGCCCCAGCGCCACCTGAATCCACATGCCGCTTTGCTCGTGGAGCGCTCGGAAGGCCTCCCGGACCTCTGCGGTCTCCCAGCGAGCGCCCTCCTGAACCATCGCCGCCATCTCTGGCACCACCTTCCCGCCCAGCCAGCCCCAGACCACCACTCCGGCCAGCAGCACCGCTTCCCGAACCCACCACAGGCGCCGAGGGTTTCGCCACTGGGTCCGGAGGTCCTGTTGCTCCAGCAAGGCAATCAGGGTGAAGAGCAGGGCGCCCCCCAGAAAGAACCGCTCGAAAAACAGCGTAAACAGCACGCTCACGATCGCATGGGCCTGAGGGGCCAACTCCGGAGGCAGGCGCGTGGGCAGCTCTCGAAAGCCCAGCGGCGCGAGCGCTCCTGCCGCGGCCGCCCCACCGACAATCAGGCTCCAACTGAGCCAAAAGACCACGCGCAAGCTCGTGATTTTCCAACGCATGCGTTTCTCTCCTGAGCGCATTTCTCGGCCTCCCGGATTTTCAGGCCTTTCAGACCGGGCGGAAGGCTCGGATTCTCCCGCTGTCAAGTCCGAAAAAACTTGACAGGCTCGTCCCTTTACTGGTTAATAGTCAGTTTGACTCTTTCAGGATGACTCTCTGATGTTTGAAGCCCTTTCCAACAAATTGACCGGTTCCCTGCGCAAGGTTCGCGGGCAAGGGCGGCTGACGGAAGAGAACATCAAGGGCACCCTGAATGAGGTCAAGATGGCGCTTTTGGAAGCAGACGTCAACTTCCGGGTCGTCAAGGCGTTTCTGCGCTCGGTGCAGGCACGAGCCGTTGGAGAGGAGGTTCAGGGCAGCCTGACTCCAGGGCAGCAGTTCATCAAGATCGTCAATCAGGAATTGACAGAGATGATGGGCGGTGAGGCGACCGGGCTGGAGATGGAGCATCCGGGGGTACACCTGGTGATGATGGTCGGCCTGCAAGGCTCCGGAAAGACCTCCACAACGGGCAAGCTGGCTCGGCTGATGAAATCTCAGGGACACCGTCCGTACCTGATCCCGGCCGACATCTACCGTCCTGCAGCCATCGAGCAACTCCACGTTCTGGCTCGGACTCTGGAGGTTCCAGCCTATGCCTCGCGGACCGACATGGACCCGGTGCAGATTGTCACCTCCGGGCTTGCCGAGGCGCAGAGCGCACAGTGCGACCTGGTCCTGATCGACACCGCCGGCCGGCTGCAGATCGACGAGGCCCTGATGGCCGAGCTGGAGCGCATCAAGGCGCAGGTGCAACCGCATGAGATCCTGTTCGTTGCCGACGCCATGACCGGTCAAGAGGCCGTCAACGTGGCCCGAGGCTTCGACGAGCGGCTGGAGGTGAGCGGGATCGTCCTGACCAAGATGGATGGCGATGCCCGTGGCGGAGCAGCCCTGTCCATCCGGGCGATCACACAGAAGCCCATCAAGTTCATCACGGTGGGCGAGAAGCTCGACGCGCTCGAGCCGTTTCATCCGGAGCGTATCGCCTCGCGCATCCTCGGGATGGGCGACCTGCTCTCCCTGATCGAGAAGGTGGGGACGGTCTATGATGAAAAGTCCGCCCTGCAGGTTCAGCAAAAGCTCAAGCGAAACGAATTTTCGCTGGAGGACTTCCGGGATCAGCTCCGCACGATGCGCAAGATGGGGTCGATCAAGGACCTGATGGGAATGATCCCCGGCATGAACGCTTCGGCCCTGAAGGGGGCGAACGTGGACGACAAGCAGCTCGTCCGAATCGAGGCCATCATCTCTTCGATGACCCCGAAGGAGCGGGAGAACCCGGGGGTGATCAACGGTTCCCGGCGAGCCCGAATCGCCAAGGGCAGCGGCGCTCAGGTGAGCGAGATCAACCGCTTGCTCAAGCAGTTTGCTCAGATGCGCAAGATGATGTCCAAGCTCTCCCGGACCTCGGACCCCGGGAAGGCGATGCGGATGATGCAGAACATGATGCCCCGCTGAGGGGAAAACAGGCACTCATGCCACAACCACTGACCCGATAAGCACGAATGGTCAAAATCAGACTGACACGAGGCGGCTCGAAGAAGCGCCCCTACTACCGAGTTGTTGTCATGGACTCCCGCTCCAAGCGTGACGGGCGTTTCATCGAGAAGATTGGCTTCTACAACCCGATGGTTCAAGAGAACCGCTTCGACATCGACATGGAGCGCGCTCAGTACTGGATCTCGGTAGGCGCACAACCGACTGATCGCGTCCAGAAGCTGATGAAGCTGGCTGCTCAAGGCTGAGCAGTCCGGTGTCCGGACGTCCGCGCGATTACGAAGAGCTGACCTGGATCGGCTCGATCACCGGACCGCATGGTCTGAAAGGAGAGCTGAAAGTCGCTCCGCAGACGGATGATCCGGAGTACTATGAGTCCTTGGAAGCAGTCTTCCTTGAGGTGGAGGATCGCCTCAGGCGAGAGTGGGTGGAGAGCTTCGCTTGGCGAGGCAGCCACTGGCTCTTGGCGCTGAAGGGAGTTGCAGACCGCACCGCTGCTGAGACGCTGAAGCGCGCACGGGTTCTGATTCCGGATGAGCAGCTCAAGCCCCTGGAACCCGGAGAGTTCTTTCTGCACCAGCTGATCGGCTGCACGGTGCTCGACCTGAACGAGATCCGCCTGGGGACCCTGACCGGAGTGTTGGAGACCGGGGCGAACAACGTCTACGAGGTGCAGACCGAGTCCGGAGAGCTTCTCGTCCCGGCGGTTCCGCACATCGTCAAGCAGGTGGATGTAGCCCAGCGGCGGGTCGTCATCGACCCGATCCCGGGAATGCTGGACGAGGACGCGTGATGCTGCGTTTCGAGGTCCTCACGCTCTTCCCGGAGCTGTTCCGGCCGCTTCTTCAAGAGGGGCTGCTGGCACGGGCGACCGAGCGACAGTTGCTCTCCGTGGAGCTCAACCCCTTCCGTCGCTTCGGGCTGGGCAAGCACCTGCAGGTCGATGATGAGCCTTACGGAGGCGGACCCGGCATGCTGCTGCGTCCGGAGCCGATCTGGGCGGCACTGGAGGACGCCCGGACGAGACACGAGGCGGCAGGCCGCACGCTGCATCGCATTCTGCTGACTCCTCAAGGGAGGCGGTTTGATCAGGCCAAGGCCTTGGAGCTGAGCCAGCGCGACGAGGTGCTGGTGCTGATCTGCGGGCGCTACGAAGGCTTTGACGAGCGCATCCGCTCGTTTGTAGACGAGGAGATCTCCGGGGGCGACTTCATCACCCTCGGCGGCGAGACCATCGCGCTGACGATGCTGGAGGCGGTCGGACGTCTGGTTCCGGGAGTTTTGGGAAACCAGAGCTCCAGCGAGCAGGAGTCGTTCTCCGAACCTCTGCTGGAGTTTCCCCAGTACACGCGCCCTGCAGAGTTTCAGGGCCAGGCGGTTCCGGAGGTTCTGCTCTCCGGGAATCACCAGAACATCGCCCAATGGCGACAAGAGCAGGCTGTGAAGCGCACTCAGGAGCGTCGGCCTGATCTCCTTCAACCTCAACAGTAAGAGAACATGGCAACGCTGATGCAGATCGTGGAGCAGTCCCAGCTTCGCGACAACATTCCGGACTTCCGGGTCGGCTGTACGGTCCGCGTGAACTATCGTGTGACCGAAGGAAACAAGGAGCGCATCCAGGCCTACGAGGGCATCGTGATTGCGCGGCACTGCAAGATCGGCAACTCCAAGGCCACCTTCACGGTCCGCAAGATGACCCAGGGGTATGGTGTCGAGCGCATCTTCCCGCTACACTCCCCCCGCATCGAGAGCATCGAGGTGGTCCGGGAAGGTCGGGTCCGTCGGGCGAAGCTTTACTACATGCGGGATCGCAAGGGAAAGGCCGCGCGCATCAAGGAGCGCATGAACAGCCGCATCAGTCGCCTTGCCAAGGCTCAGGCCAACGCTTGAACTGGAGCAGCGCGCTTGGGAGCAAGGCTTCCAGCGTGTTGCCGGAGTCGACGAGGCCGGACGTGGACCGCTCGCCGGTCCCCTGGTGGTTGCAGCCGTGGTCCTGGGAGACCGCTGGAACCCGGAACATCCGCTGAACGACTCCAAGCAGCTCTCGGCCGAGGCACGTGACGCGCTCTTCACCGTCATCCGCCAAGAGGCTCACGCGTACCGAATCGTGGTGGTCTCTCCGGCACAGATTGATGAGTGGAACATCCTGCAGGCGACCCTCCGTGGTATGGCCCGAAGCCTGGAGCGGCTCAAACCGGCCCCAGACTATGCGCTGATTGACGGCAACCGACTCCCGGAGCTTTCTCTGGCAGGAGAGGCCGTGGTCAAGGGAGACACCCGCAGCCTGAGCATCGCCGCGGCCTCCATCCTCGCCAAGGTCGTCCGGGACCGCCTGATGCAAGTCTACGGCCGGCGCTACCCCGAGTGGGGTTTTGCGGAACACATGGGCTACCCGACACGCAAGCACCGGGAGGCCATCGCCCAATACGGACTGAGCCCGATCCATCGGCGCTCCTTTCGCTCTAGCCCACGCCCGGAACAGCTGAGCTTGCTATGACCTTGGCGCGTCAGCGGTTGGGGCAGCAAGGAGAAGCCTTGGCCGCACAGTTTCTGGAGCAGTTGGGCTATCGCATCCGGGAGCGCAACTACCGCTGTCGGATCGGAGAGATCGATATCATCGCCGAAGACCAGGAGTATCTGGTCTTCTGTGAGGTCAAGACGCGCAGGGACTCCAAGGTGCATCCGTCACTTTCGGTCTCCGCGCGCAAAATTCACAAGCTCCAGCAGTTGGGGCTTTGGTATCAGAGTCAACAGGGGCTGACCGACCGTCAACCCCGCTTTGATGTGATTTCCGTGCAGCTGGATGAGCCCAAGCCCCTCATCGAGCACATCGTCAACGCGTTTTAGAGAGAACTCACGCATGGCCCATCACAAATCTGCCAAAAAGCGCATTCGGCAAACCGCCAAGCGCACGGCACGCAACCGCTCCCTGCGCTCCACCCTGCGCACTTCCATCAAGAAATTCCGTGGTTTGCTGACGGAAAGCGACGCCGCCCAAGTGCAAGAAGGGTTGCCGACGACCCACAAGGCCATCGACAAGATGGTGACCAAGGGAGTCCTGCACCCCAAAACCGCTGCCCGCTACAAGTCCCGACTCGCGCTCGCGGCCAACAAGGCTCTTGCTTCCGGCGCTACGGCCTAAAGGCTCCTCGGTTTCCTGGAGAAGGCACACGGGGCGGCAAAACCCAGTGCTTTTCAGATTGACTTTTGGGCGCGATTTCAACAGATTATGCGCCCGGGGGTAAACATCAATTTCTTCAGGAAAACGCCATGGATTCATACTTTCTCACCCGACGCATCCACAGCCTGACTGGGGTCGTCCCGGTAGGACTGTTTCTCGCCTACCACTTGTACGGACAGCTCTATCTGCACTCCGGGGCGCAGCAGTACAACGAGCGGATCAACGCCTTCTATGACAGTCCGCTGGCGGTGTGGATTTTGATCTTCCTGGTCTACCTTCCTCTCTTCTATCACTCCTTGCTCGGGGTGAAGCTTTCCTTCGACGCCAACGTCCAGCCAACCTACCAGTACTTTGGACACCTGCTTTACTGGCTGCAACGCCTGAGTGGGATCGGGGTCCTGCTGTTCATCATTGGGCACCTCTGGAATGCGAAGTTTGCTCCCGGAGCAGGCTGCTTCGCCGAATGTACGGCAGATCACTACGGGCACCTCGCCGAGGGCTTTGCGAACCCGGAAACAGGGTTGGTGACCAAGGCGGTGTACCTGCTGGGCATCCTCGGGGCGACCTTTCACTTTTCCAACGGGATCAACACCTTCTGCATGACCTGGGGCATCGCTCTCACGCCCCGGGCTCAGGAGCGTGTCCGAGTGTTCAGCATCGTGGTCTTTCTCCTGCTGACCCTGAGCGGCTATTACGCACTGGCTGCGATTTGGTGAGCACGAATTGAATTTCTTGGTACATACGAAAAAATTATTTTGGAGAACGAACTCACAGCAGGTAAGCTGGAGTAAGCCCTCTGAAAAGAGGGGCGTCGGAACTCCACCTGATACAGGAGAAGTGTTATGAGCAAGCAGAGAGTGATTGTGGTTGGCGGCGGCTTGGCAGGCCTGGCAGCGACCATGAAGATTGCCGAACAGGGAATGCCGGTCCTCCTCGTCTCGTTCTTGCCGGTGAAGCGCTCCCACTCGGTGTGCGCTCAGGGAGGAATCAACGGAGCCGTCAACATCAAGGGTGAGGGCGACTCTCCGGACATCCATTTTTACGACACCGTGAAGGGCGGAGACTTCCTGGCGAACCAGCCGCTGTGCAAGGACATGTGCTATCACGCCCCGTTCATCATCTACTTGCTGGATCGCCTCGGGGTTCCGTTCAACCGCACTCCGGAGGGGAACCTGGACTTCCGGCGCTTCGGAGGGACCCTGCACCACCGGACGGCCTTCTCCGGTGCGACCACCGGACAGCAGCTGCTCTACGCCCTGGACGAGCAGGTGCGCCGCTATGAGGTCGAGGGGCTGGTGGAGAAGCAGGAGTGGCACGAGTACCTTGGCGCTGTGCTGGATGATGACCAGCGCTGTGTGGGAGCCGTCGTCCAGAACCTGCGCACCGGGGAGATCCGGGCCGAGCGAGGCGACGCCGTGATCCTGGCTACCGGAGGACCGGGGCTGGTCTACGGACGCTCTACCAACTCCGTAGTCTGCACCGGAACCGCAACCACCTCCGCCTACTTGCAAGGAGCCAAGTACGGAAACGGCGAATTCATCCAGATTCACCCCTCCGCCATCCCGGGACGCGACAAGCTGCGGCTGATGTCCGAGTCCGCACGTGGAGAGGGAGGACGCGTCTGGGTTCCGCGCAAGGCAGGAGACACGCGAACGGCCAAGCAGATCCCGGAGGAGGAACGCTACTACTTCCTCGAAGAGAAGTACCCGCTCTTCCAGAACCTCGTCCCTCGAGACGTGGCATCCCGAGAGATCTACGACATCTGCGTCAACGACGGGCTCGGGGTTCACGGAGACATGAAGGTCTACCTGGACCTGACGCACAAGAGCCGCGAGTTCCTCAACACCCGGCTCGGCGGAATCCTGGAGATCTACGAGAAGTTCACCGGCGTCGATCCTCGTGAAGAGCCGATGGAGATCTTCCCTGCGGTGCACTACTCGATGGGTGGGATCTGGACCGACTTTGCGCCGACCAAGGATGGCTTCATCGACCACCAGTCTCCCCGCAACCAGATGACCTCCATCAGCGGGCTCTATGCTGCCGGAGAGGCGGACTACCAGTACCACGGAGCCAACCGTCTGGGTGCCAACTCGCTGCTGAGCTGCATCTACACCGGCTTGATGATGGGTCCCGGAGTGATCAACTTCGTCAAGCATCAGAAGCAGGCTGCGGAAGACCTGCCCTCCAGCCTGTTCGAGGGCGCCGTGAAGCAATGGAGCGAGCGGTTCGGGAAGATCAAGTCGATGAACGGCCAGGAGAATCCCTACGCCCTGCACAGCGAATTGGCAGACACGATGATGTCCAACGTCCTGATCGTCCGGGACAACCAGCGCCTCTCGGCGACCCTGGAAAAGATCGAGGCGATTGAGCAGCGCTGGCACGACGTGGAGTGCGTGGATACGCTCGACTGGACAAACCCGGTTCCGAGCTTCGTCAACCAGCTCTGGAACATGATCCAGCTCTCCAAGGTGATTACAAAAGGGGCGTCCCTGCGTGACGAGTTCCGGGGAGCCCACTACAAGCCGGACTATGACCTCCACCAGCCCAAGGACTTCAAGCCCGAGAGCTACCTGGAGTACATGGAGATGAAGAGCAACGGTGGCGTGAAGGACGGTGCCTTTGCCCCGGATCACCTGGACTACATGCAGAAGTTCGAGGAGAACAACAACAAGTGGCTGAAGACCACGGTCGCCAGCTACGTCAAGCGCGACACCTCTGGTGAGTATTACGCAAACGGTGGCCCGGAAATCACCTATGAGGCGGTCGATACCTCTCTGATTGCCCCACGTCCTCGCAAATACGACTGAGATAACGCCATGCCCGAAACCATTACCTTCAAGATTCAGCGACAAGACTCGCAAGGCAGCCAGCCTTACTGGGACACCTTCGTGATTCCCTACAAGTCCAACTCGAACGTGATCTCCTGCCTGATGGACATCCAGAAGAATCCGGTGAACAAGGACGGCAAGAAGGTCACCCCGGTGGTCTGGGAAGCCAACTGCCTGGAAGAGGTCTGTGGCACCTGCACCATGCTGATCAACGGCACGGCCCGTCAGGCCTGCAGCGCGCTGATCGACAAGCTGGAGCAGCCGATCACCATCCAGCCGCTCTCCAAATTTCCGGTCGTCCGCGACCTGATTGTCGATCGCTCCCGGATGTTCGAGGCGCTCAAGAAGGTCAAGGCCTGGGTTCCGGTAGACGGATACCACGACCTGGGCCCCGGGGAGCGCATCTCTCCAGTGCAGCAGCAGACCGCCTACAAGCTCTCCGAATGCATGACCTGCGGATGCTGCGTCGAGTCGTGCCCGCAGTACAGCAAGAGCGGGAGTTTCCTGGGACCGGCGGCCATCAGCCAGGCCCGGCTCTTCAACATGCACCCCACCGGCAAGAACATTGCCGATGAGCGCCTTGACTCGCTGATGCAGGAAGGTGGAATCGCCAGCTGCGGCAACGCCCAAAATTGCGTGCAGGTCTGCCCCAAGGGCATCCCCCTGACGGAGTCCATCGCCGACGTCGGCCGGCAGGCCTCCGGACGCTTCTGGAGGAGCCTCTTCCGCTCCTGACCTTCTCCAAGCCTCTCCGAAAGAACTTCGCGAGAGGCTTTTTTCTCGCCCTGAATCCGCACCATTTTGATCCTATTTCAGGATGTCTGATCCTTCCTCAACCCGCGCCCCGAATCGACTGGTTCACGAAAAGAGCCCCTACCTGCTGCAGCACGCCTACAACCCGGTGGACTGGCACCCTTGGGGGCCCGAGGCCTTTGCGCGTGCAAGGCAAGAGGGAAAGCTTCTGTTGGTGAGCATCGGCTACGCGACTTGCCACTGGTGTCACGTCATGGAGCGTGAGAGCTTCGAAGATCCGGAACTTGCCGCGTTCCTCAACGCCCACTTTGTCCCTGTCAAGGTAGACCGGGAGGAGCGTCCGGACGTGGACAAGCTGCACATGGACGCCCTGCATGCGCTCGGACAGCAGGGAGGATGGCCGCTGAACATGTTCGTGCTTCCGGACGGACGTCCAATCACTGGAGGGACCTACTTCCCGCCGCGCGACCTCTACGGACGCCCTTCCTTCCGGACGGTGCTGGAGCGCCTTCGGGAGTTGTGGGAGAGCGATCGGGAGAAGGTGGACCAGGTTGCCGGAGAGCTTCACGAGCACCTGCAGCGCAACGCGCTTCCTCGCTCCGGCACATCAACGGTTCCGGGATGGCTGGCCGAGGAAAACGCCTTCCAGGCGTATCAACGGACCTACGATCCGGAGCATGGCGGCTTCCGCCTCCAGCCGCAGAACAAGTTCCCTCCGAGCATGGGCCTGAGCCTGATGCTGCGTCATCATCGAAGGACACACGCTCCGGAGGCGCTGCAGATGGTGGAGCACACGCTGCAGAAGATGCTCTCCGGAGGCATCTATGATCAGCTCGGAGGCGGGCTCAGCCGCTACAGCACCGACTACCAGTGGCTGGTGCCACATTTCGAGAAGATGCTCTACGACAACGCCCTGTTCGTTCAGGCGCTGCTGGAGGCCTTTCAGGTAACCCGGAACCCAACCTACGCCGAAGGTGTGCGGGACGTTCTGGCCTATGTCCAAAGAGACATGACTCATCCGGAGGGAGCCTTCTTCTCTGCAGAAGATGCGGACAGCGAAGGCGTTGAGGGGAAGTTCTACGTCTGGACCCCGGGAGAGGTCCACTCGGTGCTCGGTTCTGCGTTGGGACGCGTGGCCTGCGCGTTCTGGGACATCACGGAAGCCGGGAACTTCGAAGGCCACAGCATCCCCAATCGTCCTCGCAGGCTGAAGGAGGTCGCTGCCGAGGAGGGGCTCTCTGTAGAAGAGTTGTTGCAGCAGCTTGGAGAGGCACGCCAGAGGTTGCTGGAGCAGCGCAGCCAGCGGATCCGTCCGCTACGTGACGACAAGGTGCTGACTTCCTGGAACGCCCTGATGATCTCGGCCTGTGCCAAGGCCAGTCGAGTGTTGGAGGAGCCTCTTTACATCGAGATGGCGGTGCGCGCGGCGGAGTTTCTGCAGCGGAACCTGATGTCCGATTCCGGACGGCTGCTCCGTCGCTGGCGTGAGGGAGAGGCCCGCTACCTCGGCTACCTCGTTGATCACACCCAGTGGGCAGTAGCCTGTCTGGATCTGCATGAGGCAACCCAGGATCCCGCCTGGTTTGTTGCTGCCCGCAACACGATGGACACGGCCAACCGGCTCTTCCGACATGACTCCGGGCCCTACTTTGACACGGGAGATGATGCCGAGCAGCTGCTGGTTCGCAACATGGAAGGATACGACGGAGTGGAGCCTTCCGGGAACAGCGCCGCAGCGCAGGCTCTCCTGCGTCTGCATGCTCTGACTGGAGACTCTGCCTACCTGGAGGATGCCTTGCGGATCTTTTCCGGATTTTCGGAATACCTGGAGAAGGCTGGTCCCAGCTTCTCTGCAATGCTGCAGGCCCTGCACTTTCACCTCAGCGAACCACGTGAAGTGGTGCTGATCGGACGCGAGGACGACCCGGAGTTTCAGGAAATGAGGCGTGAATTGAGGCAGGCGTTCCACCCCAACCTGGTTTCCGTGATTCTGAGGCCTGGAGAGGAGTCTGTTGTGGCAGAGCAGATTCCGCTGGTGCACGGGAAGCAAATGCAGAACAACCAACCCACAGCCTACGTCTGCCGAGGCCTTGTCTGCCACAACCCGGTGCATTCGGCTGAGGCGCTTCGTGCCGAGTTGGCATGAGCCCGGAGGATCAGGCGCTGTGGCAGGCCTACACCACAACGGTCTTCAGTGCACCTCACAGGCTGGAGTGGGGCACTTTTGGGATCTTGACGGCGTGGAACCCGGGAGTGTTCCTCAGCTTCGAAGAGAACCGCGGCAGAAACCAGGCACTGGCCTCGGAACTGCAGAGCCTGGGACTTGTGTTTGAGGTGATTTTTGCGGGCTCTCCGGATGGAGAACATCTGGAGCCCAGCTGGGCCGTCCAAGACCGTTGTGAATCGGCTCGCACCTTGGCCTGTCGATGGGGGCAGAATGCGATCTTCTGGGTCGAGCGGGACCGCCTGCATCTGGTCGGATGCCGTCCGGGCTGGCCGGACGAACTGGAGCTGGGGGCATTTAGCCCACGATGGCTTGCCTGGGAGCAGGTGCCGCCGTCTTGGCAGGCTGAATTCCTTCAATCCAGCGGATGAGCAACTCCGACTCTTCCAGCCAAGAGCCATAAACCTGCTGTTTTTCAAAACATTGCATCAGGCTCTCCATCTGCGACTCCGCCTGAGCTTCCGAAGAGAAGCCTTGTACGGCCAGAAATCGCAGAGGCACGGAGGCTCCTTCCTGAAGTTGCTGCAGGCGCTGCTGCGGCTGAGACGTAACCAGCAGGCACACCCGGCGATTTCTCACATCCTGCACAAAACACAGCCCATAAGGCATCTCCGGGGGAAGGACCGGGTTCAGCTGGAGATCGTGACAGCTTTTGCAGACCCAGGATTTGCCGGCAGGTCCTTTGGAATCCATGTAGAATTGCGCCAGGGTGCGCGACTCCCCGCAACATTCACAGGCCCGATGCTCGAAGCGAGTCGGCGGGGGAGGAGGAGAAGCAGCTGTCATTTCTGTCGTTTGGCACTTGCGACACAGCGAAGAAAGACCGTCCGAGCAGCGCCCTTCCGGAAAGAAGTCCAAGGTTCGAGGGAAGCTGTTCCGGCACTCGCCACAAGCCCTCAGGTACTGTTCTGAAGCAAAAAGTTCTTCTTGAATGTGATGGGGTCTCATACGCCTCCGTTACAATAGTTCGGAAAAAGCTAGCATTATTGACAGAAAAATCAACTCATTCATTCTTCTTGAGCAAAAGGCGGGAACAGAATACAAATCACGGCTTGATCATTCTGGAGCCCTCAAGGACGATATCGAGTTATCTGCTCCGTACAATAAGCTTGAATCAAGAAACGAAATGAACGATTTCAGTAACAAACAATTCATCGAAGACCTCGAACTGAAAAGCAAGCGTGTCTTGGTGCGTGTTGATTTCAACGTCCCCTTGGATGCCGATTTGGCGATCACGGACAACAGTCGCATTACCGGCGCACTGCAGACGATTCGCCGGGTGGTCGAGCAAGGGGGACGTGCCGTACTGATGTCTCACCTGGGACGTCCGGATGGGAAGCGCGTCAACCGGATGAGCCTCCAACCTGCCGCAGCAGAGCTGTCCCGCCTCCTCGACCAGCCGGTGTTCCTCGCTCCGGACTGCATTGGCTCGGGGGTGGAGTCGCTGGTGGACCGGATGCAGGACGGGGAGGTCGTGCTCCTGGAGAACCTGCGTTTCCACAAGGCAGAGACCAAGAACGACCCCGAGTTCTGCAAGGCGCTCGCAACGTTGGGTGAGGTGTATGTCAATGATGCTTTTGGCACCGCTCACCGAGCCCACGCTTCCACAGCAGGTGTCGCAGAATTTGTGCCAGAGTCTGCCATCGGCTATTTGATCCGCAAGGAACTGGAATTCCTGGGAGAAGTGATCTCCAACCCTAAGCCTCCGTTCGTCGCGGTTCTGGGGGGAGCCAAGGTTTCCGACAAGATCAAGGTGATCGAAAACCTGATGCAGAACGTGCAGGTGCTGGTGATCGGCGGTGGGATGGCCAACACCTTCTTGAAAGCTCAGGGGCGGGAGATTGGAGACTCCCTGCTCGATGCCGGCTCGCTGGACTACGCTCGTCAACTCCTCGACCAGGCCCAAAGCCAAGGAGTGCAGATCCACTTGCCCACGGACGGGGTTGCAGCCCGCGAACTTTCCGCTGAGGCGGAAACCCAGACGGTGTCTCTTGAGTCGGGAGTCCCCTCCGGATGGAAAATGCTGGACATCGGACCTCAAAGTGCCGAAGCTTATGCCCAGGTGATTGCATCTGCACGGACAGTCTTCTGGAATGGTCCGATGGGAGTGTTTGAGGTCGCTCCGTTCGCTTCAGGAACGTTTCGAGTTGCCCAAGCCCTGGCTCAGGCCACCCAGCAAGGAGCGGTCACGGTGATTGGCGGTGGAGACTCTGCTGCAGCCATTCAGGTGTCCGGACTCAGCGATCAGATCACCCACATCTCCACCGGAGGCGGCGCTTCTCTTGAGTTTCTGGAAGGTCGCGAACTTCCCGGAGTAAGCGTCATCCCCAACCGCGCCCAAACTTGATCTCCCCATGAGTGATGCGACAACGACTGCAGAGCAGGTTGAAGCCCTCGCCGAGGCTCAGCAGCAAAAAGCCGGCACATCCTACTACTTCTATCGGCTGACGGAGTTTGCCGACAGCCACCGGATGATCTTCTCGTTCATGATGATCGTGACGACGCTGGTGGTGACCGACGTCATCTTCAACCTCTGGCTCTTCGAGCCCTACAAGGGTCTGGTGGAATACCTCTCCGGCATTACCCCGGAAGGTTTCCCGGAGGTGGACATCGGCTTCACTCCGGAGGTCTGGCAGGCGCTCCTGGGATTGGTGCTGGGGACGTTGATCCTGGTGATCTCCATTGCTTCGCAAAGCATCCCGAAGTTGATCGACCTGTACATGAAGGACCTCCCCAGCCTGCTCTACATCTGGCTGTTGATCCTCAGCGGAACTCATGCCCTGCTGATCAAGCTCTACGGGGAGATCGCGCTGATCCGGGAGTCCAGCCGAATCTTCAACACTCACATCCTGCTGAGCGTTTGCGGCTTCATCGCCTTCCCCTATGTCTTCTACATCCTGCGCTACACCAAGCCGACCAACATCATCGAGCGCATCTACAACAACAACCTGGACCGGATCCTCTCCCTCACCGAACCGCACCAGAAAGCGTTGATGGGGATCGACCACATCGTCGAGCGGTACCAGTATGAGATCTTTGAGTCTCTCAACCAACTTGATGACATTCTGGAATACGTCAATTTCAAGGAGTTGAAAGCCGAGATCATTCACTACATTTCCCAGACGGTGCAGGAGTACCTCAAGGTCAAGCATGACTTTGACCCACAGTTCTTCCGAGTCAGCCAGAAGGCTCGCTCAGACATCTCCTTCAAGACCATGGTCGGACAGTTCCAGGACATGGAGACCAACCAGAGCTTCTATGAGCAGAAGTGCTTCCGGCTTTTGGGGAACATCTACATCCGTCTGCTCGAAAAAGGAGAGTTCGACCTGGCCTCTCTGGTTGCCGGAGAGATGGCCAATATCGGACGTCTGGCGATTCAGCTGGAGCAGAAGACCCTGGTGGGTTCCATCATCATCCGCTTCAACACGCTGGTCCGCTTTGCCATCAAGCACGGCATCCGCAACAATGAGCCGCGCAACCTGTACAACCTCTTCTTCTTCTACGGCAACTTCATCTCCTCTCTGGTGGACTACCGCTGGTCCGACCAGCTCAAGCAGTCCTTCTTCTACTTGAGGATCTATGGGGTGGAGATCTTCAAGCACGGGAGCAACGCGGCAGCCATGTACTTCATCGTGGACGTGATCGCGACCGAGATGAAGAAGATCCTGGAGCGCATCCACAATGAGCAGTGGGATGAAGAGCTCCAGGCTGCACTTCTGGGGGAGTTGCTGCAGGTAGACAACCCTCCGGACTTCAACAAGGAAGACCTCAGCCGTGGAATTTTGATGAACAATGGCGTGCGAGTGCTCCAGTTTGGCATGGCCCTCTTCTACCTCCGAGAGAACAAAGAGTCCTATGTTGACCGGATCATTCACGACGTCCTGGACGACCTGAAAGTGCTCGGCGAGGAGACCTTCCGAAAGGTGGTTGAGATGACCTCCGCACGCCTCCGGTTCTCAGGCCCCACGTTCTGGGAGGACACTGACCGAGGAAACCTGAACATCTACTACACTCCGGATCAGGCTCACATCGACCCGCTCAAGGAGCGCATCTATGCCGGAATTCAGACACGACTGATCGAGAACGCTCAGACTCAGTTCAAGCTGAACGAGTCGGAAGCCAAGTTGCTCTGGGAGCTTTCCCGGCTCCTTCCCGAGAAGGAAATGGCCCTCCTTCTGGAGAACCCCTTCAAGTTTGAGGAGACGCTTCCCCAGTTGGAAGAGGTTGACTCGGACCGGATGAACACCCTCATCAGCGTGCGAAAAAAGCTGCACTTCAACTCTGACAACCCGGGACTTACAGTGACCCATACCCGTCAGATTGCAGAGGGGCAGATCCTCAGCATTCAGGCTCCGAGCCAGAACGACTCGATGAAGGATTGGGGAACAGATGTGGTAGTGCGTTTCAACTCACTGAACTTCTTCTATGTTGTCCCGATCAACGAGGACAGCATGAAAGATCTGGAGCGGCTCAATCGAGTGGTAGTGACCTTCCAGCCGATGCGTCGCAAGCTGGTATACCGCTTCCAGGCAAGCCTGGAGGCTCACATCGACCAGCTGGGCAAGAACACCCTTCGGGTCCGGCACACCGATCTGGTGAAGATCATCGAAGAGCGCTGATCACAGGCTCATGATTCGAGCCTGTTGAAACGCCGAATAGGAACGACGGAGCAGCGTCCGGACATAGCTGGCCTCGGACGACTGCTCAAAGAACCCGACGCGGATCCGGTAGACGGGCTTTCCGTCAGAGTCCAGACGCATCGAGAGGTAGCTCAATTCCGTCTCGCTGGAGAATCGGGCAAGGTCCTTCGCTGCGGCCTCAAACGACTCATACTCCGGAGGCTGCACCACCCACGGCTTGTTGGTCGCTTGCCTGAGGTCCAGCAACTCCCGAGACTGCTCTCCTGGAGAGGGCAGGACCGGCCAGAAGTTTGCGGGAAACAGTTGGCGCTTGCGATAGGCTTCATAGATCTCCTGCCCCGCCGCACGAGCTTCATCCGTATTCTTGAAAAACCCCACACGCACTCGGAACCAGAGCTTGCCCTTGTAGGGCTTCTCTGTGCGATGCAGGTAGGCGTAATGGCCATCTTGCATGAGCAGGCGGACGCGCTCCAGCGCAACCTCGAACTGCTCCTCTGGGAGCGAGAGCATCTGCACGGCATACTTCCCCCGGTTCCGCCGAGAGAGGATGTCCTGCATCGCATCCACCTCCGAACGGAACTGAATCTTCAGCTTGCGCCCCTCCCGAGTCGCCTCCCAATCCTTTGAGGTGTCGGGGACCTCAATCAAGTCCAACCGCGACTTGTTCTGTACCATCAGCGTGATCCACTCTTCTTCTGAAGGAAGGTGCGCCTCTTCGGGAGGAGCCACGTCCCACAGCATCTCCCCTCGCTCCACCAGCTGAGATCGAGTCTCCTGTGCCGGGCCTTCTGCCGTGACCTCCGCCGCTGCGGTCATGTTGTCCGTGGAGGCATTGTCCAGGATCACCTCCTCGACAGCCACAGCCGGAGGCAGCGCCTGGATGGAGAGGTTCTCCTGAGGCGAGTACTGCACCACGGCAAGTCCGGACAGGAAACCCAGGAGGCCCAGAGCCAGGATCCACAGAATCAAGGTACGCAGTGAGAATTTCATGAGCAGGGGCAATGCGCTTGAATGTTGAGGTCTGCAAGCTAGTTTATTGATTTTCTCAACAAACCATCAAGGTGAAGGAACCGGTATGGAGGTTCGCGGCGAAAAGCTGTGGGTTGGAGGATGTGCGCTGGAGGCGTTGGCAGAAGAGTTTGGCACCCCGCTGTACGTGTATGACGAGCAAATCATCCGCTCCCAGTTTCGGCTCTTGCACGGAGCGTTCCCCGATCCGCGTCCGGACATCCACTACGCCATGAAGGCCAACTCCAACCCGGCCATCCTCCGCATCCTTCAAGAGGAAGGCGCCTGGATCGACGCGGTCTCCGCAGGAGAGGTCCGGCTGGCCCGGAGCGCAGGGTTCCCTGCGGAGCGGATTCTGTTCACGGGAAACAACACCTCCGTGGAAGAGATCGAGGTTTGCCTGAAGCAGGGCGTCAACGTCAACCTCGGATCGCTCTCTGTGCTGGAACGGACGGCTTCTCGGAATCCAGGTGGCAAGGTCTCGATCCGAGTCAATCCGGGAGTTGGTGCCGGACATCATGCACACTGCATCACCGGAGGACCGGACTCCAAGTTTGGCATCTGGTATGAGAAGCTGGAAGAAGCGCTGGAGCTTGCCACTCGACACAACGTCCGGTTGATCGGGGTCCACTCGCACATCGGCACCGGGATCTACACCGCCGAGCCGATGCTTGAGGCCATGGAATTGCTCCTGCGCTGTGCGAGCAGGCTGCCAGACCTGGAGTTCATCGACTTCGGAGGTGGGTTTGGCATTCCGTATCGTCCAGACCAACCGACCCTGCACCACGAGGAACTTGGAGCCGAAATGCAGCGACGCTTCCAGGCATTCTGCACATCCTACGGACGCCCTCTGACCATGAAAATCGAGCCCGGACGGTTTCTGGTTGCGCCAGCCGGGACGCTACTGGTACGAGTGACCGATCTCAACGAGACACCGCAACACTGCTTTGTCGGAGTCGACTCCGGGTTCAATCACCTGGTTCGCCCGACCATGTACGGTTCCTATCACCACATCGTGAACGCCTCCCGGCCGCAGGCTCCGGAGAAGGCGGTCACGGTGGTGGGCAACATCTGCGAGTCCGGAGACATCTTCAGCCGCAGCCCTCAGGGCATTGACCGCCCGATCCCAGCCCCGGAGCTTGGAGACTGTCTGGGAATCCGTGACGCCGGGGCGTATGGCATGTCCATGAGTTCCCAGTACAACACCCGTGCTCGTCCGGCCGAGGTCTTGGTCCGCGATGGGAGCGCTCGCTTAATCCGACGCCGAGAGACGTTTGAGGACCTCACGGCCACCTTTTGCTCAACCTGAACCCAACAAAAAGCACCATGAAGAACTTTTGGATTCCCGCACTGATCGGTACCGCTCTGCTTGCAGGATGTACTGAAGAGAAGCGCAACGTGATCTTCAAGGAGGTCGACAACTACCTGGGCAAGGACATGAAGGTGTCCTATGTCGCCGACAACGGGCAGATTGTGAAGAGCTGGACCGTCAAGGACGGGAAGGTCACCACTCAGAAGAACCCGGACGGCTCGGCAACCGGTTACTATTTCTTCTGGAGCCTGGAGAACGGCTATGTGCAAATCCCCGTGATTCGTACCATCATTGAGGAAGTCAAGCAGTAAGACCTCACGGCCTCTCTCTCCCTTCCGGGACTCTGTCAGTTGAGTGGACTTCCGGAAGCCTCCAACTCTCCTCGGGAGATCTGATACCTCGTCTTGCAGTATTCGCAGACCAACTCCAGAGACTCCTGTCCCGCTTCAAACAGTCCCTCTCGTTCCTGAGCATAGATCAGGTGGATGTTCCGGATCATCTGCTCCTTGGAGCAGGGGCAGTGAAAGAGCACCTCCCGCTCTGCAAGCAGTCGAAATCCCAACTGCTGCAGTGCCGCGCTCACCGCCTCCTTGCCCATCAGCGCCTGTGAGAAGACCTGGCTCAGGCCTTTCTCCATTTCTCGACGACGCTGCTCCAGCGCTTCCGGAGAAAACTCGTACTCTTCTTTTCCAGGCAGCGGGGGCAACTGATGCAACATTGCGCTCTGGTCGCTTTGCCCGGAAACCGTGACGACGCTGTTGACTTGGTATGAATCCCGCAGCACCTGATTGACGACCTGCCGGAGCGGCTGCTCCTTGACCTGCAGGATCGACTGATACGGCTGGCGGTTGTCAGAGTACAGCTTGTGCACTCGAGCTTGCCCTGTGAAATTTTCAGGAAACTCCTGGAAATCTTCCGGAAGCAGCATGCAGCGAGAAAACCCCTGGTGCCCCGTTTCCAGCTTGAGCCGGAAGTAGGGAGCTTCGGAGTCCAGATAGAAGCCGAACTGCTCGTTTCCCTTGAGCAAAGCAATCATTGGCTGCACGCTCAGGACGACCTCCCGGAAGTAAGCGAAACCCGCGCCCTGCACCGGATGAATCAGCGCAAGATCCCGGATGAGTTTCTGCCCTTCCAGAAAGTAAAGGGCAAACTCACGGGCTTCGTCAATCAAGGTCAGCAGCAGACTCTCGGAGAGGTCGTCAGCAACAGGAGGTGTGGGCATGGTCGGAGGCTGGAGAGGGTCGGAATTTCATGAAATGCTCACCACATCGTAAACCCAACGTGAAGGTTGGCTCAAGCCGGGAGCGCTGAACCCTCCCGCTTTTCCAGCCCTCCCCCTTGTCCCCGGACCCCTTGCAAGATCCTCGTTCGACTGAGTTGTTGTTCTCCTGGAGAAAGTACGCCGGCCTGTGTGTCATTCTGGCAGGAGCGCTGCTGCTCACAGCCGGGCCTTTGGTCTCTCAGGAGGAGGCTCCGGCACCCGACAACCGCAGCCTCTCTGTAGCGCGGAAGATCCTCAACACCGCGCGCTACCAGTCCTCTCTGCGCCCTCCGCCCAACCCGGTGCTGGACTATGACCGGATGGATGAGGCCGTGGAGGTCTCGAACTCTCAGGAGCCGCCCCCGCTGCCCCCCTCTCCAAACAAGCCACTCGATTATGCGAGGATGCGCCGAACCGTCGAGGACCTGCAGGCCCTGCGCCGAGCCTCCAGAGGAGGGAACCCTCCGCTGGATTACGGACGTCTGCGCTCCGAGGTGGTCCGACGTCAAACGTTGCAGGAGGTTTCTCCGAACCAGCCGCTCAATTACAAACACCTGAAAAACTCTCTGGAACGCTGGAAAGCGCGGAACCAGGAGTACCGCATTGGTCAATGATTTCCTGAGCCCCTCCAGGTGTCCCACTCACCTTCCTCCGAAGCACGTCAGGTCCTCAAGCGTTCCGGCACCGTGGCCGGATTCACTCTGCTTTCCCGACTGCTCGGGGCTGTTCGCGACCTGACCCTCTCTCACCTGTTCGGAGCTTCCGGAATGCTGGATGCCTTCATTCAGGCCTTCACCATCCCCAACATGTTCCGGCGTCTGACCGCAGAAGGCTCCATGAACCTCGCGCTGGTTCCGGTATACACTGAGGCTCGGGAGCGTTCCGGAGTCGAGCGAGCCCGACACTTTGCAGCTCAGGGGCTGGGGCTCGTTCTGACCGCCACCGTCTTGCTCACAGCGCTCGGGATGTGCTTCACTCCGCAGCTGGTGTGGCTGTTTGCCGCTGGATTTGAGGCACGCCCAGAGCAGTTCGCCCTAACGGTGGAGCTGACGCGCTGGATGTTCCCCTACCTGGTGTTGGTCTCGTGTGTTGCCTGGGCGATGGCGGTCCTGAACGCCGAGGGGCGCTTTGCCTCAGCCGCAGCGGCTCCGATCCTGCTCAACCTGGGAATTCTCGGAGGAGCGCTGCTGCTGGCTCCAGGCCTGGAAGAGCCGATGCTCGGAGTCGCCGGAGGAGTGCTCCTCGGGGGAGCCGCTCAGGTGCTGCTGCAGTGGCCTTCGCTTCGGGGCTGCGGGCTGCTCTTGCGCCCCCGGAGCTTCTGGACTCGCGAAGGCAGCGCCCCGGAGATCCGACAGCTTCTGGGACTGCTTGGGCCCTCACTGTTTGGCGTGGCCGCGTATCAGCTCAACCTGATCGTCCTCCGCAACCTCGCCAGCTTTCTTCCGGAAGGTCAGGTCACCCACTACTACAACGCCAGCCGCCTGACCGAGCTGACCCTCGGGGTGTTCGCCTTCGCCATCACGACCGCAAGCTTTCCGGAGTTCAGCAGGCACGTGGCCCAACAGCAGTGGGAGCGGGCGCTGGGGACCTTGCGCTTTAGCACCCATTCGACCTTGATGATTGTCCTGCCAGCGGCTGCAGGCCTGGTCGTTGCGGCCGAGCCGATCACCGCCATGCTCTACCTGCACGGGGCCTACCGGTGGGATGACGTGCAGCAAACGGCAGCCGCGCTGCAGGCGTTTGCCCTCAGCCTGCCGATGGTTGCTCTGATCCGCTTGCAGACCTCCGCATTTTATGCGCTCAAGGACTCCAAGACACCCGTGCGCGTTGCTTTCCTGAGCATCGTCGTCACCGGCGGCTTGGGTTATTGGTGGAGCCAGAGCCTGCAGGTCACGGGCCTGGCACTGGGACTCTCTGCAGGAACCACGTTTCAGTGGTTGGTGCTTCAGGCGGTGCTGCGTCGTCGACTTCCGGGAACAGCCGACCTGTGGACGCCTCTCAGACACCTTGGAGCCTCTGTCGTCATGGGAGGATGCGTCTGGATGCTCGCTCAGCGAGACTGGAGCTCAGGTCCCACAAGCCTTGCCAACTGGGGCATGTTCTTGCTCTTGCTGTTCACCGGCGGGGGGCTCTATGCAGCAAGCCTGCTTGTGCTCCAGGACCCCTACGCGCTCCGGCTCATCCGGCGCCTCCGGAGAGCAGATTCGACCTGAACCTGCGCTTCAATCCTGCTAGATCTGGAGCTTTGCCAAATTCCGTGTCTTCCCTCAACCAGTGTATTTCATGACAACACCTCCCCAACTGATCATTACCTGTCTGGACCTCGAAGGCGTCCTGATCCCGGAAATCTGGCTTGGTCTGGCCGACCGGACGGGACTTTCCGATCTGCAACTGACCACGCGAGACATCGCCGACTACGATGAGCTGATGCAGCACCGTCTGCGTGTGTGTGAACAGCACGGACTCGGACTTCCGGACATTCAACAGGTCGTTCAGGGAATGGCCCCGCTGGAAGGCGCGCGCGAGTTTCTGGACTGGCTCCAGACGCGAGGAGAGGTGGTCATCCTCTCGGACACCTTCCGGGAGTTCGTCACCCCCTTGCTTCCACAGCTGGGGCACCCGACAATCTTCTGTCACTCCCTGGAGGTTGATGGCGCCGGAAAGATCACCAACTACCGGCTCCGGCTTCAGGATCAGAAGCGAAAGGCGGTCGAGGCCTTCCGGAGCTTGAACTTCCAGGTCGTCGCTGCCGGAGACTCCTACAACGATGTTTCCATGCTGCAGGCCGCCCACCACGGGATCCTCTTTCGCCCTGCGGAACGTGTCGTTCGAGAGTTCCCTCAGTTCCCGGTGACGCAATCCTATGCGGAGCTGAAAACCCGCCTCCAGGGCCTTCCCGGATATGCGTAAGCCAAAGGGAGCTCCGGGAGCACACCACGGGTCCTCCCGGAAGGGTCGCCGGGAATCCACGCGTGAACTGCAACGAGAAGAAACGCTCTATGGCATACAGGCCGTTTGGGAAGCGCTCAACCACCGACAGAGAAGGCTGGACCGTCTCTTGATCAAGGCTTCCTCCGGGAATCGCCGTTTGCAGGAGGTTCGGGGTCTGGCACAAGCGCAGGGGGTTCCGGTGCAGGAGATGGATGTCCGGGATCTGGACCGCGCCTGTACCGGCAGCGTACACCAAGGGGTTGTGCTGCTTTGCGGCCCTCGGATGCTGGGAGACTCCTCAGAGTTGCCTGACCCTCAAAGCTCTCCCTTTCCTGTCCTTGTGGCGCTCGACCAGGTCGAGGACCCGCACAACCTGGGCGCGATTCTGCGCACCTGCGGATTTCTTGGAGCCTCGGCGCTTGTTGTTCCTCGAGACCACACCCCGCCTCTGGGAGGAGCCGTTGCCAAAAGCTCCACTGGGGTTTCCGAATGGTTCCCCATTCTTTCGGTTCCCAACCTCCACCGCTTCCTCAAGCAGGCCCAACAGCTTGGGTACTGGGTTGTGGGACTGGACCAGGAAGAGGCCCGGCCTTTAAAGGAGTTGCAGCGGGACCGGCCCTTGATTCTGGTCTTGGGAAATGAGGGGCAAGGGTTGCGGCAGTTGACTCGGCAGACCTGCGACTGGACAGTCGGCATCTCCGGAAGTGGAGCCGTTGACTCTCTGAATGTAAGCAACGCCGCAGCAATTGCCCTGTACCAGGTGCTCTCTTTCTGAAGCCCTCCTCTGGGGCTTGCAAAGAATTTGCATCACTCTCGCCACTCTGCCTCTTTGACCAGAGCACACCCTTTCGTCCTCAATGAGCCTTTATGCCTCGATTCAGCCTGCAAACCGCGCTCAAAGTCCGTGAGCGTCTCGAAAAAATGTACCAAAAGGCCTTGGCCGAAGAGCTGCAGGCCGAGCAACGGATTCAGCGGCAGCAAGACCTGGTTCAAGAGGCGATGGCAGACAACCTGAGCCGGACCAACCAGGCCAAGCAGCAGGGCTTCACGGTCATGGAATTGCAGATGAGTCAGCACTTTGAGCGTCGTCTGGAACGCATTTTGGAAGTCACTGATGAACACCTGCGTCGACAGCAGCAGGTTGTCGCCCTCAAACGGCAAGAGTTGACCCGAGCCAGCCAGAAGAAGCGGGTCTTGGAAATCCTCAAGGAGAAGCAGGAGCGGGAGCATTACGAAGAGATGGAGCGGCAGGAGCGAGTCAGTGCGGATGAAATTGCCCAGAACTTGCGTCGCTACCGACAGTCGACATGATTTTTTTTCTGCCTTCCTCAAACGAACAGGTGGGTCTTGGCCTTTGACAAGAAGTGAGCAGTTTACGGTGAATGTGAATAAAATTTTGTTTATCAGTATGTTGTCTCTCGGGCTTGTGGTGATTTCCCCCGCAAGGCCCGCTTATAGCATACCGACCTCAGTGGATGAGGTTTCCCAAATGTTCGGGGACTTGTGCCGGGACTACGGCCTTGAATTCTGTGCATCGCCGCCACCAAGCGCGGACCCTGCGCAGCAAAAACGCGAGTTTACCGAGACAGAAAAACAGATCCTGACTCGTCTTGCCGAGCAGCAAGACCGCATGCGGATGCGTGAGACGGAGTTGGATCGCAGAGAAACTCAACTCAAGGCGTTGCAGGAGGACATTCAGCGCCAAATCGCTCAGTTGGAGACCATCCAGCAGGAAATCGAGCGCAACATTGAGACGAAGAAAGCTCAGGACAATGAGATGCTGGACAAAGCAGTCGCCTTCTATTCCAAGATGGACGCTGCCACCGCTGCCCAGTCCATCGCCAACCTGGACCGCAAGGTCGCAGTCAACATCCTGATGCGCATGAAGGACAAACAGGCTTCTGAAGTACTTTCCAATATGGGAGCCACTCAATCTGCTGAACTGATCGCAGAAATCGCCAGCAAACAATAAGCATGATACCACTGGTCAATAGCACCCCAGCCTCCGAATCTGGAGCAAGGACCTCCAAGAAAGCCGGACAGGAAGCCGGCACAGGCTTTGAGGGCCTCCTTGGAGCAAACGGGGCTCCTGAAGAGGGTCAGGAAACTTTGACAGCAGGACTCATGGATGAGGCTTCCGCTGAAATGGAGGCAGGGTTGCTTCCTGAAGAACTCGCGCTGTTTGATGAGTTGGAGTTGGAGACCCGACTGGGCGAAGCAGCTGCCTCCGAACTGGAAGAAGAGTTTGTCGTAGTCCCCGGAGCGGTCTCTGCACAGCCTGGCCTGAACCCCCTCCTGGGAGAAGAGTTTGTCGTAGTCCCCGGAGAGGAGTTCTCCATGGAAGAGGCCAACCTTCTGCGTCAGGACATTCTGAGAAATGCAACCCCCTTGGAGGCAACCCAGGTCGTCCTGGAGGGCGCCGAGCCTCGTGTTGACCCGCAGTCCAGCCCGGATCGAGCGGCCCCCGGAATCGTGGAGCAACTCTTCGCCCAAGTGGAAGACACTGCTACCGAGGCAGAGTCTCAGCCTGACGTCTCGGCCGTGATTCGACAGATGGTCATGAAGCAGCCCGGAAAAAACTCCGAGGAGTCTCCTTTGGAGAACCTCCATGAGTTCCGGACCCAGAATCAGCGCATTCAGGAGTTGATCAGCGACCGCACCTCAACAAAGTTTCAGGCGACCGATCCTACCGAGCAGTTTGCTCCAGAGGCTGGTTTCAAGACGACAAGCACTGTCGCCATGGCCACCCAGGACGCCTTGAACGGCACCTCCGTATCCCAGCAGATTGGAACGATCAGCACGCCCGCAGAGGCTCTGGATGATCTTGCCTCCCGAGAGACTGAAATCCGCTCTCAAAATGCCCAGCAAGCTCAGGCGTTCGGGACCGCGCTTACTGAAGCTCGCGGAGAGTCCATCACCTCTGCACAGGCCCCCAGTCGGCCCCAAGTCCTTGATCTGCCTTTCGACTTCAACCAGGTGATGACCCGCGTCCGGAACATGCGTGACGGAGACGTCCAGGAGATGACCGTTCAGTTGGAACCGGAGCACCTGGGCAAGATGGTCATGAAAGTGCGTCAGCAGGGAGGAGAGCTGATCTTGGACCTTCAGGTCGACAATCCTGCCGCCAAGCAAATCGTCGAGTCCGGCTTTGACCTGCTCCGCAACCGCGTCACGCAGCAGGACCTCAACTACCGGGACCTGAGCATGAACGTAAACGTCGGCCAGGAACAGTCCGGGACCTTTGAGCAGCAGCAGGCACGCCAGGAGCAGTTGGAGCAGATGACCGCTGCCCGCAGAGCCTCGGCAGATACCAGCAGCGTCAACTCTGCCGCACCGGCCACCCGCGTAAGATCGGGCGGAGATTCCGGTCTGAACCTGTACATCTAAGAAACCTCATGAACGTCAATCAAGTCGATCAGGCACTTCAGCAAGCCGCAACCTCACAGCGTCAAGCCGCAGCCAGCAGCAGCGGCGACGGCAAGCAGTTGGGAAAGCAGGATTTTCTCAACTTGCTGATGACGCAGATGTCTCATCAGGACCCGATGGACCCGATGGACACTGAGAACATGATGCAGCAGATGGCCTCGCTCTCCACAGTGGAGCAGCTGCAGAACCTCAACGCTCAAGTCGCCGACCTGATGAAGCTGCAGCGTCAAAGCGCCTGGGCTGGAGCCAGCAGCCTGATTGGCAAGGACGTGGAGGTTGGATCTCGGTCCCTTGCTCTGCAGAATGGGACAGCCACACCGCTTTCCTACTCTCTGGAGGGGGATGCCGATGAAGTGGTTCTGCACATTCTGGATCAGAATGGAGAGTTGGTGCGCCGCGTTGACCTGGAAGCCCGGGCGCGAGGCTCTCATGAGTTCACATGGGATGGGCTGGACACCGAAGGAGATCAACTCCCGGACGGAGACTACCGCTTTGACCTGGTGGCCAAAACCAGTGGTGGCGAACAGATTAACGTTAAGCTGAGCAAGGCCGGTCAGGTCGCCATGATTCGCCTGGACGACGACAACCCACTCATCCAGATCAACGGCGAGTGGATGCCGGCAAACAGCATCATGGGAGTGAGCAATCGCTCCAGCAGACGCTTTGATGACATCACCCCACTGCCCTTGAGGCAGGAGCTTCAGCCCAAGCCCATGGCTCCGGTTCCCGGAGTTCTCCGCCTGGATGACGAACAGGGGTGATGCCCACTTTCTTCCCCTGCGCTTGCGCAGGATAAACTCAAGAACGCAATAAGGAGACTTTCATGGCTCTTCTCGGATCGCTACAAACCGGGGCCAGCGGGGTAAAGACCCAAGGTAAGGCGATGCAGGTGATCGGTAACAACATCGCCAACGTCAACACCTACGGGTTCAAGCGCAACGTCGTTGCCTTTGAAGACCTGATGGGAAACACGTACCCTCAGGGGGGCAGTTTCACCCAGGTCACCAACGGGGTCAAAATTGGGGCAGTGGAACAGGAGTTCACCCAGGGAGCCTTTGAAACCACCTCCATGACCACGGACATGGCTATTGGCGGTGGAGGATATTTCACCGTGGTCGACCCGGCCACCGCCAAGGAGTTTTATACCCGGAACGGGCAGTTTTCCTATGACAAGGAAGGCTTCCTCTCGACTCCCAGAGGATTGCGCGTGCAGGCTCTGGAGGTCGACCGGAATACCGGAGAGAGCAAAGGCCTGCCTGGTTCGCTGAAGGTCCTGGGCCTGGTCGATCCTCCGTCTCCCTCTGGAGATGGTCGAAACGGGACCGGCATTCGCGTCGCGGCAAACCTGGACGCCAATGCCATTGTCAAGGATGTGCCTCTCGATCCGACGAACGTCCGGGATTCGATGTACAACTTTGCCACCTCGACCACCGTCTACGATCAATACGGGAACACCCACACCGCGACCGTTGCCTTCCGCAAACGTCCGGATCTCCCGGAGCAGGTGGACGCCACCACAGGGCTACCGATCCCTGGAACCGGAGTACGAAACCAGTGGGAGTACTACATGATGTTTGACGGCGCCTCTCTGGGACAGATGCCCGGAACTCAGGTCGCTGTCGGCGGAGGCTTCCTGCAGTTCACCGACGATGGGAAGCTCATTGCTGCAACCAGCGGCTCCTTTGAAGCGCAGCCGGGCGGTGTGGATCCAGCCACCGGGCAGCCTCTCCCAGGAGGACCGCCTCGGCTCGTACCACAACCGGTGGATCCTGAAACCGGTGTTCCTCAGTTTGCCGTGCCGTTCAATGGCGAGGACCCCGTCGTCCTTGGGTTACACCTTGGAGACGGCTTCAACCCGGATGATCCTACCGATCCTCGGACCGGCTTGGACGGCATCACCCAGTTCGCCGGGAAATACAACGTGATTCAGGCAAGTGCGGACGGGAACTCTTCCGGAACGCTGGAGAACATCTCCGTACAGTCCGATGGAACCGTGATCGGGGTGTTTGACTCCGGATACACCCGCCCAATCGGTCGGATCGTTCTGACGAAGTTCGACAACCCGGGCAAGTTGGCTCAGGTTGGGGACAACCTGCTTCAGGAGACCCAAGGGGCCGGAAAGAAGGTCACCGGTCAGGCGGCAACTGCCGGTTTTGGAGAGATCCGGAGCATGAGTCTGGAGCAGTCGAACGTCGACCTCTCCAACGAGTTCGTCAAGATGATCGAGTCTCAGCGGGCCTTCCAGGCCAACGCCAAGACGGTGACCACATCCGATGAGATGATCACGGAACTGGTCAACATGAAGCGCTAAGCGCTCTGATCGGACCGGAGGTGTTCCCTGCCTCCGGTCCTCTTCAGCCCCTCTCCTCTCCTTTTCCCTCCTCCTCCAGTTCATCACGCTTGGGCTTTCGTGCGGCCCAGAAGCAAACGGCTCCGATTGAAGCCGAGAGCGCAATCCCCTGAAAGGCCAGACGATAATCGCCAAAGTGGTCCACCATGACTCCGGAAATCACCGGTCCCCCCATGGTCCCCAGCATCACGATCATGGAGGAGATTCCCATGATCAGCCCAAACGATTTTGAGCCGAAGTAGTCTGCGCGCAGTGCGACCATCAAGGGGCCGCGAATTCCCCAGGCCAACCCATGCAGCAGGGAGAAAAGCAGGGTCATCCAGAGGCTCTCAAAGTAAACCAGAATGAGCAGCCCGGACCCGTGGGCCAGCATGCAGCCAACGCAGAGCAGGCGCTTGTCAAAGCGGTCTCCGAGGTACCCTCCGAACAACTGCCCGACAAACTGGAATGTGCTGACCGTCCCGAAGACGACACCGGCTGTGGTCAAGCTCATCTCAAAGCTCCTTGTGAGGAAGGGGATGAGGTGCACAATGACGGTAGAGACCGTCAGCAAGGCAATTCCGTGCCCTGCCGAGATCAGCCAGAAGGCCGGAGTTTTCAACGCCTCCCTCCAGGTCATCGAATGAGCCTCCTTGCTCCCGGAGGTACTCTGCAGCAGCCTTTCGGAGCGAATGCCATCGACCTTCTCGCCCACCTCTTCCGGGTCATGCCGAATGTACTGCACCAGCGGAAGACCGATCAAAAACAGAATCACTCCGGAGCCTGTGGCCACCATCCTCCACCCGAACTGTTCGAGAGCAAAGGCGAGCATCGGGATGCTCAGCCCGCCGAAGGCATAGCCCATCTGAGTCCAGGCCACCGCCTTGGTCCGGTGTCGACTGAACCAGTGCACAATGGCCACCATCAGCGTGTGGAAGCCGCCCAGGCTTGCGCCCAGAGAGATGAACACCACCGCCACGTAGTACG
This sequence comes from Deltaproteobacteria bacterium, assembly GCA_038133845.1. Taxonomy (GTDB): domain Bacteria; phylum SAR324; class SAR324; order SAR324; family NAC60-12; genus JAYPUA01. Next base: position 10,602 of record JAYPUA010000026.1, on the reverse strand, counting down.
AGACGACGGTTTCGGTCAGGGCCAGAAAAAACATTCCCCCCCCGAACAGGACCATCCCGACGCTCAGAACCTTTCGGGGTCCGTAACGGTCGACCAGCCAGCCCTGCAGTGGTCCCAGCAGCCCGCTCTCAATCCGAGTCAAAGCAAAAGCCACGGAAAGCGTCGTCATGCTCCACCCAAACTCTTCCTGGAGCAAGACCGTGTATGCCCCGTAGGCCTGCATCCAGAGGAGTGATCCCAGATACTGCACCAGGATTCCGACGCCTACGATCTTCCATCCGTAGAACAGGGTTCCTTCCGGACGGAAGAGCAGGTCCAGCCTTTGCCGGAAGGCTAAAAATGGTTCAGACATCAATGAATTTCAGGAGCACTGAGAGAGGAGTCGTTTTTGGAAAGAGCCCTGTGGCAACCGCTCCCGAAGAAGCGGCACTTCATGGAGAGGACGACTCCATCCCGGTCATCATCCGGCCAATTTGAGGTACAGACGCTTCGGCCCGGTGAACCGTACCGACAATCCGCCCGTCAAAAATCACGGCAATGCGGTCGGACACCAGCATCAGCTCGTCCAGATCCTCTGAGACCCAGAGCACGGCAAGGCCACGATCGCGCCCCTTTTGGATCTCTTCCCGAATAAACCGGGTCGCGTGGATGTCGAGTCCGCGGGTGGGCTGGCAGGCAAGCAGGACGCGGAGAGGGCGGGAGGTTTCCCGGGCCAGAATGACCTTCTGCATGTTTCCTCCCGAGAGCAGCCCCACCGGGGTGCGCTCCGAAGGGGCCCGAACGTCAAAGGCCTTCATCTTTTCCAGACCGTAGCGCTGAATGTAGCGATTCTGCAGCAAGGGCCCTTGAAAGAACTCCTGGTTCTGCAGATCACGGAGCAGAAAGTTCCGGGCAATGTCCATTCCGGAGGCCACACCGAACTTCTTGCGGTCTTCCGGGATGTAGCCGACTCCCTGTTGAATCATCGTGTTCACGTCTGCACGCAGGATCGGTGTTCGATCAAACTGAAACTCTCCAGAAGTCAGCCCACGTAGCCCGCTGATGATTTCCGCCAGCTCGCTCTGCCCGTTCCCAGAGACCCCGGCCATCCCCAGGACTTCCCCTTCGCACAGTTCCAGCGACACGCCCTTGAGTGCGGGATGTCCCAGGTCGTTGACCGCATGCACATCCTGTAGCCGGACAATGACGGCTCCTCCGGCGTGCTCTTCGGTTTCGTGTGCCACCCGCTCGGCTCGGGCCTCCTGCAGCACCACCGCTTCATCCTCGTCCAGCTGCTGCTTCGGCTGATGCCCCATCATCAGCGCTGCCAGGGCTTCCGGAGTGGTCTCTTCACGATTCAAGGTCGCCATCACCCGTCCGTGGTGAATGATGGTGATCCGGTGGGAGAGCGCCATGACCTCCTTCATCTTGTGGGAGATGAACAGGATCGACTGCCCCTCGCGGCTCATGCGCTGCATGATCCGGTAGAGCGCCTCCGACTCCTGCGGAGTGAGGACTGCGGTCGGTTCATCCAGAATCAGCACTCGGGCGCCCCGAAAGAGCACCTTGACGATCTCTACACGCTGCTGCTCTCCCACCGAGAGGTCCCGGACCCGGCGAGAAGGGTCCACCTGCAGGTCGTAGCGCTCGCTGATCTCCCGGATCTCTCGGTTGATCTGATGGAAGTCCAGATGCTGTGCCCCCGGCTGTCCGAGGATGATGTTCTCTGCGACGGTGTGGTTGCGTACCAGCATGAAGTGCTGAAAGACCATCCCGATTCCATGCTCGATGGCTTGCCTGGGATTCCGGAACAGCCGCGGCTCACCGCTCATGCGGATCTCTCCCTCATCCGGGGCGTAGAGCCCGGCAATGATGCTCATCAGAGTCGACTTCCCGGCACCGTTCTCTCCGAGAATCGTGTGAATCTCTCCAGGCCTGAGGTCCAGGTTGATGTGGTCGTTGGCCAGAACTCCGGGAAAGGCTTTGGTGATGCCTCGAAGCTCCAGGACGGGCGGTGTGTTCATGAAGTGGTCAACTTCCACGATAGGTGGTGAAGCCAAACGGGCTCAGCAGGAGCGGGATGTGGTAGTGCTGCTCCGGATGGGCGAGGTGGAAGCGGATCTCGACCTCCGGGTAGAAGCTGGCCTGCCCCTGGCCTTCGAAGTACTCGGCCACGGCAAAGTGGACGCAGTAGATTCCGGAGGGCAGTCGCGGTTCCGGAGGGAGCAGGTCGGTCACCCGTCCATCGGCATTGGTGACTCCACGGCCCAAGGTTTCCCAAGCCTGATCGGGAGCTTGTCGGCTCAAGGTGACAGAGACGCCTGCAGCAGGTTTGCCCAAGGCGGTATCCAGGATGTGAGTCGTGATGGGGCTGGTGGAGCTCATGCGTGCCTCTTGCTGTGGAAGAAGAGCTGAAAAGGCAAAAACATGGGCTGAAGTCCTTGCAGCTTCAAGCTGTTTTTCCTGAGCGCAGAGATCCAGTGCTGGAGGGGGGAACCTTGATTCCTCCGGCAGAGGAGCCGGAGGAATGTTGGCGATGACTCAGAGAAGGGGCTGGGGAGCGCCCTCTTCTGGAATCAGGCGGCTCCCTCGACCAGTCCGAGGACGGACCGGGGGACCTGGTTGGCTTGGGCGATCATGGCCGTGCTTGCCTGCAACATGATCTGGTCGCTGGTCAGCTTGGACATGGTCTCTGCCACATCGGAGTCTCGGATCATCGACTCTGCCGAGGTGATGTTCTCCTCGGCGATCTTGAGGCTCTCCAAGTTGGCCTCCAGGGCGTTCTTCTGGAACGCTCCCAGGCGCGCCCGGAAAGACGACACCTCGTCGATCACCTTCTCAACAATCCGGTTTGCGTCCTGAGCCCCCTGCAGAGTGGTCACGTCGATGTCTGCAAGGCTCTCGAACCCGCTCTTGTTCATCACCCCCTGACCCAGCCGCCGGGACCGAACGTCCAGGAAGGAGAAGGTCGGATTGAACTCGTTGTTGGGGTGCACCGGAAAGTCCTTCGACTGCTGCGAGATGTGCAGGTAGCCCTCGATCGGACCTCCGACGACCTCATCGTTGGTCTCCTCGATGAACTCTACGCCAATCTTGGCGCCTTTGGCATCCAGAACCGGGATCTCCTTGAGTCCGATCTCACGAGTGAAGGCGATGCTCGCCCCCCCTGCGGTGGTCCCTTCCAGAGCGCTCAGGATCTGCCCCTCACCCAGCGCGACCTCGCCGTTGATCGTTCCCTCAACGTCCTTTCCAGAAGTTGCGAGTTCTGCAACGTTCCCCTCCTTGGAAAGAACTCCGGCTACGGAGCTGGTCACGGAGAACTGCGTGTGGTCTCCAAAGTCGTTGTGACGGACAACAAAGGTGCCGTCTGGTGCCTCGAACACATGGGTTGCCGTCCCCGTCGCGTCCATCTCCTTCTGGAGGTTGTAGACGATCAGTCCGCGGATCTGAGCGCTGGCCTGCTCGGCCGTGAAGCGGTCCGGAGCGGCGTCGTGGTTCTTCAGAATCTGTGCGATGTCGGAGGCGAGCTGTCCGTCTCGAGTGTCGAGCGTGGCGTTCTTGCCGTTCTCACTGATCACCACAAAGAGCCCATCGCGGATGTTCTCCGTGTTCACCACCGTGGTCCCGCGGACCTGCGCCTGCGTGGCGACCTGGGTGATGTCGATTTCCCATCCGGATTCCGGGGAGTTCGGGGTGGTCGGATCTGCCTCCACGAAGCGCAGGTGGTCCCCAACGGTCACCCCGTTGGCTCCCATGCTTCCGTCGAGCAGCGTCTTCCCGTTGAACTGGGTGTTGCGGGCAATCCGGTCGACCGAGCCCAGCAGATGTTCGATTTCCATCTGATCGGCGTCCAGCATCTCCGGATCGTTCACGGCCTCGTTGGCGGCGTGGACGGTGAGCTGCTTGAGGCGAACCAGAATCTCGCTCACCTCGTTGAGTCCGCCTTCCGCAGTCTGAATCAAGGAGACTGAGGTGGAGGCGTTGTTGTAAGCCTGCTGGAGGCCTACGATGTGTCCGCGTAGGCGTTCGGACGCGATCAGCGAAGCTGGTCCGTCAGCACCACGATTGATCTTGGTTCCCGAGCTGAGTTGCTCGATCCCACCCTTGACCCGATCGAAGTTGTTGCTGGCATGCCGCAACGTCGTCAGGGATGTGGGATTCTGTCTGATTGTCATCGCCATGATGATACTCCTATATCCTACAAGAGAAAAAACGCCCTACGGGACAGTCCCGCAGAGTGCTCTTGCGTTCATCATCGGCAGATGGGAAAAAAACTTTAGCGTCGCACCAAGGTTTTTCCGAAAGGGGACCTTCTTAGCGCGTCGTAGACTCCAGGGCGGTGCTCACACTGAGCGCAGAGCGGCCGTCCTGATTGAGCACCTCGATCTCCAGGGCGTCCTGGGCAATCTTGAAATAGCGGGAGATCACCTCATGAAGGTCGCGACGCAGGGCTTCCTGCTCCGCATCGGAAAGTTGGATGCGGTCCTTGCTGAGTACCAACTGGAGTCGGTTCTTTGCCTGAGAGGCGCTTTGGCGGCGCCTGAGCATTCCAAACATGAAGTCCTTTAGCGTCCGAAGATTTTTGCAAGCAGCCCTCGCTTTTCCTCAAAGCTGGGGATGGGGACATCTTCTCCCAGAATACGTCGACAGATGCGCTCATAGGCTTTTCCTGCCGCAGAGTCCGGGTTGAGCACGGCAGGAACTCCCTGGTTTCCAGCGACCACGATCTCTCCATCCTCGGGGACCACACCGATCAGGGAGACCGAGAGGATATCCACGACATCCTCGCGGCTCATCATCTCCCCAGCCTCCACCATCCGCGTGGAGAGGCGGTTGAGGATCAACTCGATCGGGAGCCCGTGGTGTTGCAGCAAACCGATGATCCGGTCGGCATCACGGACGGCAGAGACTTCCGGGGTCGTGACCACGAGGGCCCGATCGGCTCCGGAGATCGCGTTCCGGAACCCCTGCTCGATGCCAGCCGGGCAGTCCAGCATGACGTAGTCGAACTCCTGCTTGAGCTCCGTGGTCAAGGCGTTCATCTCCTCCGGAGAGACCGCGTTCTTGTCGTCGACCTGCGACGTGGCCAGCAGGAAGAGGTTTTGGTTGCGCTTGTCACGAATCAAGGCCTGCTTGGAGGAGCAGCGCCCCTTGACCACATCGACCAGGTTGTACACAATGCGGTTCTCCAGCCCCATGATCAGGTCCAGGTTGCGCAGTCCGATGTCGGCATCGACCGCAACCACGCGCTTCCCGGCATTTGCCAGCGCAGTGCTCAAGTTGGCAGTGGTCGTGGTTTTGCCGACTCCTCCCTTTCCAGAGGTGACGACGATGGCTTCGCTCATGAGCAGTTCCTGTGTTGAAGGTGGAGGCGCACCCGCGTGCGCCGGTCTGTTGAGGGGGGCATGGGTGAGTCACACCCTCAGGTTCCCGAGGGTGACCAGAGGCAACCCTCCGCGTCCCATTCCTCGTCCTCGCGAGGCGTGACGGCGGGCATCTTGGAGCAGGGTTTGCAATTCTGTCAGCTCGTAGGGAGGGCTTTCGATAATGATCTGTCCATTCTCCACGAAGGCCTTCTCCGGACCGCAGGTGAGGCTCAGTCCGGACTCTGCCGGAGGCTGAGAGAACAGCCCGCCGATCCGGAGCTGGGTCGGGGTCAGCCGGAGACCGATCACCACGGCCTGGGGATCGCCGGATGCACCGGCGTGGACGACTCCCCGGACGACTCCGAGCACGATGACGTTCCCCTCGGAAACAATCTCGGCGCCGGCGTTCAGGTCTCCAAAGAGGATCACGGACTGGGCCGAATGGACCTTCTGCCCGGAGCGCAGGGTTTGAGTGACCATCAGAGCGGGCTGAGCCTGAAGGCCTTCGTGAAGTGAGAAACCCGGCTGACTCTCTTCCGGGACATCCACCTCTACCAGCTCCTCCAGGGTCGGCAGCGAGAGTTGAGTCTGGACTTCCGGGGGAGGCTCGGAGCTGGAAGGCGGAGGCTCTGGGAGAGATTTCAGGTGCAGGTCCCCTTCCTTGAGGATTTCCTGAATGGTCTGAAACTCATCGTCGGAGACTGCTCTTCCAGGGCGCAGGAGGATCTCCGAGCCCTTGAAGAACTGGTGAGCCGAGTGCTCTTTTACCATGCGCCGCAGGTCTTCCCGCAGCTGCGCAAAGGGGACAGAGGGGTCAAGCACCAAACCCAAGGCACCTCTGTATCCTTTAATGTCTACCGAACGTTCGGCTTCAGCCCAACCCATTGTGCATCCATTCTCCGAGTGAGTCTGTTGAGGATCTCACATATCTACCACATGCTTGAAAAGACTCAACTCTTTCGCACGGTTTCGCCGCGGTTCAACGCTGGGGACGAAATTTCTCGGGATTTTCGGTTCTCAGGGGACGGATGTTGAGTCCGGAAGAGGCCTGGATCTGGCTGCTCCTGCTGGCCGGCGGAGCGGTGTTTGGGCTGCAAGGCGCGCTGATGCTGGCGATTCGTCACCGGACCGGACGCTGGGGGGCCCGCCTGTCCCGCTGCGAGCGCGTTCTTCACACTCCGGAAGCCTTCCTCGTTCACCGTCCGGTGGCCGACTGGGCCGTGGGGTACTACCTGCTGGTGTTGCTGACCGTCGGAGCGGCGCTGCTGCAGGATGCAAAGTGGCTGGCGTGGCTGGACGGCATCGTGGTTGTGGGGGTTTTGGCGACATGCTATTATGCGTTCTTGTTGTTCTTTCGATTACGCCTGATGTGTTCCGGATGTGTGCGTCTCTACTTCACCAACCTTCTCATCGCAGTCTCGCTGGGAGGATTCCACTGGGCAGAGCACCCCGAACACTTCACCTTTCCCTTCCTCTAAATTGAATCCAAACGGTTGTCCATGGACACAGCGCTGAAGAGCCTCCTGACTCAATCCATCCACAGAGATGTCTCGGAAGAGATCATCCCGTTCAGTGTCTACCTGGAGTTGATCCGCAAGGAGCCCTGGACGGCACGCAACACCTTCCAGATGCTCCATGACATGATCCTGGGGAGTGGGGTCGAGCATGCGATCGTCTCCGGAAAGCCGGTCAAGCACCACTACAACTTCTTTGAAAACGCCTCGATGGTCGGCCCGTTCGTGGTCTTTGGTCAGCAAAAGGCCAAGGAGAACCTGATCGAGAAGATCAACAACGCCAGCCGGGGCCTGGAGGCCTCCAAGCGGCTGTGGATTCTGCTCGGACCTCCCGGAGCCGCCAAGTCTCGCTCCATGGATGGGCTCAAGAACTCGCTCAAGCAGTACTCCTTGAGTGAGGACGGAAAGACCTACACCCTGCTTCTGCCTACCGTGGATGAGCGCCTCAAGGACCGGGCCCTGTTTGAGGAGCAAGGCGTCTGGTACCTGCAGGCCCCGATTTTCGAGAAGCCGCTGCAGGTGATCCCGGACGCTGCACGCACCCGGTTTGCTGCACAGCTCACTGCCGAACTGGACCGAGAGGCCGTGGAGAACTGGCTGGAGCGGCACCCTCACTACGACAACGAGTTCGAGATCAAGATCTCCGGACGCCTCTCGCCTTTTGCGGAACATGTCCTGAACGACTTCATGCGGGCCAAGCGCATCGGGTTTGTCGAACTGCTGGATCACCTCAAGGTCAAGCGCATGGTCTACGATGCCCAGACCAAGAACGGCATCGGCTCCTACACCCCGCGGGACGAGAAGAGTCAGGAGGCCGGATCTCTGGTGGGCAACATCGACTACAGCCTGCTCCCGCGCTTCGGCTCGGAGAGCCACCCGCTGGTGCACGACTACAAGGGTGAGCTGTGTGCCGGGGCCAACGGATTCGTGGAGATTCACGAAATCCTCAAGCTCTCGGACAAGTTCCTCTACGAGATGCTCTTTGCCACCCAGGATCGCTTCTTCAAACCGGAAGGACAGCCTCCGGTCCCCTTCAATGGCGTGATCATCGGGCACACGAACTTCCATGAGTTCAACATGTTCATGGAGAATTCGTCCTTTGAGGCGCTGCGTTCCCGGACGACCTTTATCGAGATGCCGCTCTCGGTCGACTACCGCCAGGAGCAGAAGATCTATGAGTTCACCTACGCAAACAGCAGCCGCAACTGGAACAAGGGCAAGAAGCACCTGGGGCACACAGCCCCCCACAGCCTCACCCTGCTGAGCCTGATCGCCACCATGTCCCGGCTCTACGAGAGCAAGCAGAACCCCAACCTGACGCTGCTGCAGAAGGCCCTGATCTATGCCGGTCGGGCCGACAGCGGGGTGGACAACAACATGGCCAAGATGATCCTGGACGAGTTCGCCTTCACCAAGCCCTCCGAGGGCACCTTTGGCCTGGATCCGCGCTTCATCCAGAACGTCTTCGAGAACACCGAGCACTTCCAGATCAACGAGTATGCGGCCAACATCAAGCGCCTGCAGGATGAGTCCGGAGACCACGCGATGCTCACGTCCATTGCCCTGGAGAACCCCTGTGTCACGCCGCTGGACCTCTATGTGCGCATGCAGAACGGGATCAAGGAGAGCTTTGCCTCCCAGAAGACCCGGCTCAATCACTATGTGGAGAAGATCCTCCCTCAGGCCAAGAGCTGGATCTTCGGGCAGATCGCCAGCGATGTCTACAGCGCGATCCTCCGGGACGACTCGGTGATCGAGACCACCTGGAAGAAGTACACCGACCACGTCCGGGCCTATGCGCTCAACGCCAAGGTCAAGCACGAGGTGACCCAGACTGACGTGCAGCCGGATGAGAAGTTCATGCAGACCATCGAACAGTATCTGGGGGTTCCGGACAAGGACGTCTTCCGCAAGGAGCTCAGCGACGCGATCGCCAGCGTGAGCTACACCGTGATCCTGGCCGACGAGCCCAGCTACCAGAACGCGATCAAGAAGTACGTCTTCGAGAACGAGTTCAAGTCCGGAGAGAACATGAAGCTGCTGGGCTGGATCAAGAGCGGAACCAGCACCGCAGTGGTCAATGACAAGGAGCAGGAGCGCCTGAACGACACCATCCGCTACCTTGTGGAGGTCCAGGGCTACTGTGGCAAGTGCGCCTTCCAGGCCCTGACGATCACCGCGAACGCCTCCAGCATCGTCCTGTAAGCCTCCGGACTGATCCAAGGATGCGCAAGGGCATCGTACTCGCAGGAGGCTCCGGAACCCGGCTGTATCCGGCAACCCGGGTGCTCTCCAAGCAGCTTCTGCCCATCTACGACAAGCCGATGGTGTATTATCCCCTGAGCACCTTGATGCTGGCCGGCATCCGGGAGGTTCTGGTGATCAGCACCCCGCAGGACACCCCGCGATTTTCGGAGCTTCTGGGAGATGGGAGCCAGTGGGGCATGAGCCTTCAGTATGCCGTCCAGCCAGCTCCGGAGGGCCTGGCACAGGCCTTTCTGATCAGTGAGGCGTTTCTGAACGGTCAGCCCAGCGCGCTGGTCCTTGGAGACAACCTGTTCTACGGCCACAACCTGGTCAAGGTCCTGCGAAAGGCAAATGATTTCCACTCCGGAGCCACAATTTTTGCCAGCCAGGTGCACGACCCGCAGCGCTATGGCGTCGTGGAGCTGGATGCCGAGCAGCAGGCGCTGAGCATCGAAGAGAAGCCGCTGTCTCCCAAAAGCACTCTCGCCGTCACCGGGCTCTACTTTTACGACCCTCAGGTCTGCAGCATCGCCCGCGAGCTGCGGCCCTCTGCACGCGGCGAACTGGAGATCACCGAGGTCAACCAGCAGTACCTCCAGCAGGGAGCGCTGAACGTTGAGGTGCTCGGACGCGGGTTTGTCTGGCTCGACACCGGAACTCACGACAACCTCCTTGAGGCCGCCAGCTTTGTCGCCACCCTGCAGAAACGCCAAGGCCTGATGGTCTCCTCTCCGGAAGAGATCGCCTTTCGTCAGGGCTGGATCAACACCGAACAGTTGGAGCGGCTCGTCGTGCCTCTGAGCCAAACCGCATACGGACAGCACCTCAAGAGTCTGCTTGAATAGCCCCAACCGCCTGCAGGTCCACCTCACCCACCTCCCGGACGTTCTGATCCTCGAACCGCAGCTCCACCAGGACTCCCGGGGCTCACTGATGGAGAGCTACAACCGCCAGGACCTGGAACAGGCACTGGGGCAGCGCCTCGACTTTGCTCAGGAAAACCACAGCCAGTCCGGACACAACGTTCTCCGGGGACTCCACTACCAGGTTCAGAAGCCGCAAGGGAAGCTGGTTCGGGTGGTTCGGGGAGAGGTCTTTGACGTCGCCGTGGACCTGAGGCAAGGGGCTCCAACGTTCGGGAAGTGGACCGGCGTTCGGCTCTCTGCAGAGAATCGATACCAGCTCTGGATTCCTCCCGGATTTGCCCACGGGTTCCTGGTCCTCAGCGAGACGGCGGAAACGCTCTACAAGATGACCGACTACTGGGCTCCCGAGCATGAGCGGGTTCTGCGGTGGGACGACCCTCACCTGGGAATCGAGTGGCCCCTCTCCGCTCCGCCCGTCCTCTCTCCCAAGGATGCCCTGGGCCAGAGCCTCTCGGACCTCAAGGGCGACTGAGGGGCTGCACGCTCCTCACTATGTGTCAGGATAGCTGTCGCTCCATCGGTCATCCCGGCGAAGGGTCGGGGCATGCCTCCGACGAGGATCCAGTCGGT
>JAYPUA010000025.1:40805-45815 GCA_038133845.1 Deltaproteobacteria bacterium | reverse complement strand
TGGCGGAGGAGGAGGGATTCGAACCCTCGGTACAGTTTCCCATACGGCACATTAGCAATGTGCTGGTTTCAGCCACTCACCCACTCCTCCCGGTGCGATGTGAGCCCGAAGTCACTTCGGAACGGTTATTGTATCGACTCACTCCTCTGCATGTCAATGCGGAACTTGAACAAACAGAAGGGAGGGGAGGCCAAGGGGGCAAGGAGCCTCCGCGTACCGGAGAGGCTCTGAGTTTTGCTCCTCGGTGGCCTGTCTCCGAAGGAGGAAGATCTGAAAAATCCTGAACAAAGAGAGAGACATGAAAGCTGAATGTGTGGTGGACTGCCGCTGTGTTCTGGGTGAGGGCATCATCTGGGATGCCGAGAGTGGGGTGCTTTGGTGGGTGGACATTCCTCTGCCGAAGCCGAGGATTCACTGCTGGAATCCGCAAACCGGAGAGCACCGCAGCTGGGACATGCCGGAGATGGTGGGGTCGATTGCGGTTCGGGAGAACGGGACGCTGCTGGTCGCCTCGCATTATGGGCTGAACTCCTTTGATCCACAGACCGGAGCCCTGACTCGGCTCTCCGAGCCGGAGAAGCACCTGCCGCAGAACCGGGCCAACGATGGCAAGTGCGACCCGCAGGGACGTTTCTGGTTTGGGACGATGCAGAACAACGTGGCCCCCGACGGAAGCGATCTGCCCATCGATCAGAACTCCGGGGTGCTCTATCGGGTGGAGTCGGACCTGAGCGTGCACCCGGTGGTCACGGACGTCGCCATCTCCAATTCCCTGTGCTGGAGCACCGACGAGCGGACGCTGTACTTCAGCGACACGGTCAGCGGGTGGATCGAGGCCTTTGATTTTGAGCCGCAGGCCGGGACGGTGTCCAACCGGCGCCAGTTCGCCTACGCAGAGGGGCAGGGGTATCCGGACGGAGCGACGACAGATGACGCCGGAGGGGTCTGGAGCTGTCGCTGGGAAGGCAGCTGCGTGATCCGCTTCGACGCCTCCGGGAAGATCGACTGCGTGGTGGAGGTCCCCGTGGAGCGGGTGACCTGTGCCGTGTTTGGAGGTCCGAATCTGGATACCCTCTACATCACGACCTCGACCCAGAACATGACTCCGGAAGAGTTTGAGGCTGAGCCGCAGTCAGGAGGGATCTACGCGGTGCAGCCCGGCTTTCGCGGGGTCGCCACCCCACGCTTTCGGGAGTAGCCCTACAGGCTGTTGCAAAAGGGCTGCAGCCCGGGACCTCCGGCAGCACACAGCGCCTCGGCGCAGCGCTGGAGCGCCTGAGCCGCCTTTCCGGAGAGGTGAGGGCTCGCGGCCACTGCACAGCGAACGGTGCGGACCTCTTCCTCTCGAAGCTGCCCGTTCCCTGAGGCACAGAGGTCTCCGGCGCTCTTCAGGTCCGACCAGCGAGGCAAGGACTTCAGCTCCTCCAGAACCGGTGCCCGGACGTTGCGGAGCGCCCGGATGCGGGCCCGCGGACTCTCCAGATCCGCGCACGTCCGGATGCTGGAGGCCGTCGCCGGAGCCGTGCCCCAAGGCTGGTTCAGCGCATTCCACAGGAGGACCATCACCCCCACACCCAGCCCCACGCAACACAGCGCGGCAACGATCGCCCACCACGGACGCTTCTTCTCCGGCTCGCCGCGATCCCGGAAGTGCAGCTGAAACAGCTGAACCTTGCCCTCGGTCGACTCCTTGTTCAGTCCCGGGGTCTTGCCAAAGTTGAGCACTGTCCCCACCAACTCCACGCGCTCCACCTGCGGACGGGCCATCGCCTGCGCGATGTCAGAGATCTGAATCAGCTTGTGCTCGTACTTCTTGAGGATGCGCTGGACCTCCGGGAGCTGCTGCCAGTTGTCGCGGGTGACGTGCGGGGCGGTGACCTTGGCGAAATCGCTCTTGCTGAACATCTGCGCCTTGCGGTTCGAAGGCGGTCCGTTATCGCAGACTCCGATCGGACGCCATTCGCTGTAGGGAATTTTGTCGGAATCCGGCTCAGGCATGGAGTCAGCGAGGAGCGTTGGCTCCGGAGGAAGGGGGGTTCACGCCAAAGGCGACCTTCTGAAACCCGGCCTCGCGGGCCAGGTCCATCAGCGCCACCACCTCTCCATGCGCAATGCGGCGGTCGATCTTGAGCGTCAGCAGGTCCTCCTTCGGTCGCTTTTCACGCAGCGCCCCAAGCGCCTGAGGCAGGGCGTCCCTCGAGGTGCGCACGCTGTCGAGCAGCACGTCTCCGGACTCCTGCATCTCCAGCACCAGCGTGGCGGTGTTGCTCTGCCCCTGAACGCTCTCCGGAAGCTGCATCCCCACTCCGAACTCGGACTCCAGGCGGGAGGAGACCACAAAGAAGATGATCAGCAGAAAGAGGATGTCGATCAGCGGAGTCAGCGAGACTCCGGGGGTGCGGCGCTTGCGTTCAAAGAGCTGCATCAGCGTTTCTCCGGAGCGCGCGGGAGCAGCTTGCTCACCACATAGAGGACCTCCTCCTCAATGCGCAGCGTCAGGGAGTCGACCTTGCGGGAAAGCAAGGTGAAGGCGATCAACGCCGGGATGCTCACGCCCAGTCCAAAGACCGTGGTGATCAGGGCCTCGGCAATCCCTCGGCTGAGGATCTCGTTGCGCTCTGGCCCCTGCAGGGAGAGGTTCTCGAAGACGTCGATCATCCCCAGCGCCGTCCCCAGCAGCCCCAGCAACGGGGCGATCCCAACGATCAACTCCAGCACGGCAAACCCGCGCTCGAGCCGGTGCCGCTCTCGGCGTGCCTGATCGGTCAGGGCCTCTCGAAACTGCGAGGGCGTGCAGGGCAGGGCGCTGATCGCGTGCTGCAGGATGCGACCGACCGGATGGTCCGTTGCCGGCTTGAGCCGAGAGGGCCTCCCCGGATAGGTCTCCACGGCCTCACGCAGGGCCTCCAGGGCATCCTCCGGAAGCTGCCGACCACGCCGGAGCACCAGCAGGCGTTCGATGATCAAGGCGACCGTCAGCAACGACAGGAAGAGCAGCGGCCAGAGCATGATCCCGCCCCGCACTACCAGCAGCTCCCACTGGGTCAGGAGCTGATCCACATTCACCAAGGCTTCCATTCAGACTCAGACGAGGTGTTCCATGATGTACTGCTTGCGCTCGGACGTGTTGCTCCCCATGTAGAAGTTCAACAGGTTCCGGATCTCATGACTGTGCGACATGCCCACCGGAATCGCCCGCATCTCTGACCCGATGAACTGCCCGAACTCCTTGGGCGAGATCTCGCCCAACCCCTTGAAACGCGTGACCTCCAGAAACTTTCCCTTCCGGAGCGTCTTCTGAGCCGACTGTTTCTCCTCCTCGTTGTAGCAGTAACGGGTCTCCTTCTGGTTGCGGACCCGGAACAGGGGCGTCTCCAGGATGTAGACGTGGCCTCGCTGCACAAGAGACTCGAAGTAGGTCAGGAAGAAGGTCAGCAGCAGGTTGCGGATGTGCAGTCCGTCAACGTCCGCGTCGGTCGCCAGGATGACCTTGTTGTAGCGCAGGTGCTCCAGGGACTCTTCAATCCCCAGCGCCTTCATGATGTTGTAGAGTTCCTGGTTCTTGTACACGGCCTCCATCCCGTGTCCCCAGGTGTTCAGCGGCTTGCCCTTGAGGCAGAAGATCGCCTGTGTCTCCACATCCCGGCTGCTGATCATGCTTCCGCCGGCGGACTGGCCCTCCGTGATGAAGATCGTGCTCTCGTCTCCTCGTCCGGACTTGTCTCCGAGGTGCACCTTGCAGTCCTTGAGGTTCGGGATGGTCAGCGCCGTCTTGCGGGCGTTCTCCCTGGCCGCCTTCTTGACGTTGTTCAGCTCCTTGCGGATGCGCTCGTTGGACTGTACCTTGCGCTTGAGTTCCTCCGCCACCTCCGGGTTCTTGTAGAGATAGTCCACAAACGCGTCCCGGATCGCAGGCATCAGCGTGGAGCGCAGGTCCGTGTTGCCCAGCTTGTTCTTGGTCTGGGACTCGAACATCGGCTCCTTGACCTTCACGGCGACCGCGGCGACCAGCCCGTCTCGCACGTCCGGACCGTCGAAGTTGCTCTTGAAGTACTGGTTGATGCCCTTGAGGATGCCTTCCCGGAAGGCGCTCAGGTGCGTCCCGCCATCGTTGGTGTAGTGCCCGTTGACATAGCTGAAGTGCTCCTCTCCGTAACGCTCCGTGTGCGTCAGCGCAAACTCGAAGCGGTCGCTGCTGCAGTGAATGATCTCATACAGGTTGCCCTCCTGCACCTCCTCGCGGAGCAGATCCAGCAGCCCGTTCTCCGACTTGAAGCGCTCCCCGTTGAGCAAAAGCGTCAGGCCTCGATTCAGGTAGGCGTAGTTCCAAAGCTGCCGACGCACCGTCGCCAGGTCGTAGGCATACTTGGGAAAGAGCGTGGCGTCCGGGACGAAGCGCACCAGCGTCCCGTCTTTCTCTGAGGTCGAGAACAGCTCTCGGTCCTCATCCAGCACCCCAGCGTGGAAGCGGGCTCCCTTTCCCTGCCCCTCCCGGAAGGACGTAATCTCGAAGTCCTCGGAGAGTGCGTTCACGGCCTTGGTGCCCACCCCGTTGAGTCCAACGCTGAACTGGAAGACCTCGTCATTGTACTTTGCGCCGGTGTTGATCACCGAGACGCAGTCCACCAACTTGCCCTGCGGAATCCCGCGGCCGTAGTCGCGAACCGTGACCTCGCCCTCCTTGATCGTGATCACGATGCGCTTGCCGTGTCCCATGATGAACTCGTCCACGGAGTTGTCAATGACCTCCTTGAGCAGGATGTAGATGCCATCAGAAGGGTGTGCCCCGCTCCCGAGGCGTCCGATGTACATTCCCGGACGCAGCCGGATGTGCTCCAGTGAGGAGAGGGTGAGGATCTTACTTTCGTCGTAGGCGACCGGAGTTGCTGCCTGCATCGGCTTCCATGCGTTTGCTGAGCGGTAGAAATGAAAACAATTCCGAAACTATAGGGAAAAGTCTCTGGATTGTCAAAAGCACGGGACCTCCTTCCGGGAAAGCCCTCTCGTCCC
>JAYPUA010000025.1:0-40705 GCA_038133845.1 Deltaproteobacteria bacterium | reverse complement strand
CCCGGCAGCCAGCAACACCGTCAGAACAGAAGAACGGATTTCAACCCAAGCACGTCCACTGAGCAGAGTCGAAGTGCATTTGGGGGATTGCCCCGGGTTCCTACTGCGAGTATGATGAGGTCGGTTTTTTCCTGATTCATTTTCGATTGATCACATCAAGACCTCATGGAAGCCTACGACCAACTGCCTCAGACACCGGCCAACTATGCTCCGCTCTCTCCGATCAGCTTTCTGCAGCGAGCCGCAGCCGTCCATCCGGAGCGGATCGCGCTGATTCACGGCCCGATCCGCCGGACCTGGTCCGAGACCTATACCCGCTGCCGTCAGCTCGCCTCCGCCCTGCAGCGTCGAGGCATCCAGCGGGGTGACACTGTGGCCGTGATGGCTCCCAACGTCCCGGAACTCTATGAAGCCCACTTTGGCGTCCTGATGACCGGAGGCGTGCTCAACGCCCTGAACGTCCGACTGGATGCCGATACGTTGGCCTACATCTTCGACCACGGCGAGTGCGACATCCTGATCACGGACAAGGAGTTCGCTCCGGTGATCCGCGAGGCCCTGAAGCTTGCTCAGCAGAGCCCGCTGGTGGTGGACATCAACGACCCGCAGGCCGAGTCCGGAGAGCTGCTGGGGGATCTGACGTACGAGGACCTGCTGTCCGAAGGCGACCCTGAATTTGCGCCGATCTGGCCTGAGGACGACTGGCAGTCGATTGCGCTCAACTACACCTCCGGGACCACCGGACGTCCCAAGGGCGTGGTCTACCACAGCCGGGGTGCCTACCTGCTGGCGATGGGGAACGTGCTCTCCTGGGAGTTGCCCCATCACCCGACCTACCTCTGGACGCTGCCGATGTTCCACTGCAACGGCTGGTGCTTCCCGTGGACCATGGCCGCGCTGGCAGGGACCAACGTCTGCCTGCGCAAGGTCACGGCAGCGAACATCTACAACGCAATCGCCGACCACCAGGTGACTCACCTCTGCGGTGCCCCGATTGTGATGAACATGATCGGGAATGCCTCCGACTCCGAGACCCGAGAGCTGCCCGGCCCCGTGAAGATCATGACCGCCGCTGCGCCACCGCCGCCTGCCGTGATCGCCCGGATGCAATCCATCGGCTTCGAGGTGACCCATGTCTACGGGCTGACCGAAGTGTACGGTCCCTCGGTCGTCTGTGACTGGCAGCAGTCCTGGGAGACGCTTGATCCGGAGCAGCAGGCGCTCAAGAAAGGCCGCCAGGGCGTGCGCTACCACGTGCTGGAAGATCTCACCGTTGCCGATCCGGAGACCCTCGATCCGGTCCCTGCCGACGGAGAGTCTCTGGGCGAGGTGCTCTTTCGCGGAAACGTGGTCATGAAGGGCTACCTGAAGAATCCGGAGGCCTCCGAGGAGGCGTTCAAGGGCGGATGGTTCCACTCTGGAGACCTCGGGGTGCTGCATCCGGACGGATACATCGAACTCAAGGACCGCTCCAAGGACATCATCATCTCCGGTGGAGAAAACATCAGCTCCGTTGAGGTGGAAAACGCGCTCTATCAGCATCCGGATGTTCTGGAAGCCGCCGTGGTCGCCCGCCCGGATGAGAAGTGGGGGGAGCACCCGTGCGCCTTCGTGACTCTCAAGGAGGGCCGTTCGCTCACGGTGGAAGAGGTGATCGCCTTCTGTCGCAGCCGCATGGCCGGCTACAAGGTGCCACGCACGGTAGTCTTCAGCGACCTGCCCAAGACCTCCACCGGCAAGATCCGCAAGAATGAACTCCGCGTGAAGGCCAGAGAACTTTCCTGAATCCCCCCGCCCGGTCGCAGTCCAGTGCGTCCAGATTCAGAACTTGACGAGAACTCCTGCTTGAGTAACACCACCACATCTTCTCTTGAGCCCTCCGTGTCCAAGCGATGCGAGGGGCTCCGTGCCCAAGGACGCCATGAACTGGCTCGGCTCCTGGAAGCCCAGCACCAGACTCCACTGGAGGCCTACGCCCGCTCGCTCTGGGAGCCGGCTCCACGGGTTCCGGAGTTCAGCCCCTTGCTCCGCCGTGCCCTGGAGGCCGAATTGCGCCGGCTCGGCTTCGGCCTTCAGGAGGCCGAGCGGCATCTGGAATCGCTGGAGCGCACCCGGGTCCTGCAGACCGCCACCCACCTGACGCTCTCGGAAGGCCCCACCTTCCTGGGGCTGCACCGTCTCGCCCTGATGGGGCGTCCCGAAGGCGAGACCTACTGGGTCGGAGCATGGTCCGGAGTGCCGTTTGCGAACTCCGCGTGGTCGGGGTGCATGAACTGGAGCAACCGCTTTCCGCTGGAGCGCCTGATCAGCGAAAAGGCTCCACGCTTCCGCGACCTCAAGCAGGCCGAACTGGACCGCGCCCGGGACACTCCGGAAGGCTTCTCGGAGAATCGGTTCGCTGTGGTTCCGGGGAAGTGGCGTGACGCGCGGGTCTACGGCTCGACGATTCCGGAGCGGACCCTGAAACTGACGCCGCACTTTGCCCACTCGCTCACGTCACTGATGCCCAAGGTGGTGCTCGACCACTCTTTCACCTCCTGGGCCTGTCGCTTCTCACGCAACCAGTTGGAGCGCGCCCTGCGTGTGAAGGATGTGGTGTACTTCGACCTGAACCGGGTGATCTCCGAGGTGCTGGTGCATCTGCTGGAGGAGTCGGGACATCCGCTCCGGGAGTTGCTGTGCGATCCGGAACGCCACCAGCAGATGCTGGACGAGCTTGGAGAGGATACCGTCTGGTTTTTTGGAGAGGTGGTGACTCCGGACCGCAGACGCTTTGACCCTCTACGTTCGGAAAACGGCTACCTG
Source organism: Deltaproteobacteria bacterium (assembly GCA_038133845.1). GTDB lineage: Bacteria > SAR324 > SAR324 > SAR324 > NAC60-12 > JAYPUA01. The sequence continues at coordinate 37,900 of JAYPUA010000025.1, read as the reverse complement.
AGCGGACGCGGGGTGTCGGTGCCGTTGGTGGGCACTTCGCTGCATGAGGAGCTTCGGACCGGAGGGCTGTGTCCGGGGCTGCTGCTCAGCTTCAGCCTGCTGGCCTTTGAGAGCGGGCTGACGTGTCTGGGGAGCTTCGAGCAGATCGAGTACCTGGAGCGCTTCCGGAACGCCTGGGCGGCCTTGCAGGAGTCGAAGCTTCCAGGGCTGAACCAGGCACGGACCAACGCGTTTTGCTGGGGGCGCAGTCGAGACGCCTTTGGTCAGGAGGTGTATCCGCTGGACATCCTGCTTGGCGAACCCCTCCCGGAGATTCAGTCCCAAACCCTGGGAGAGTGGCTGGGCCCCCTCTGGGGACGCCTGGGGCTGGAGGCTCCCCCAAGCCCCCAGGACCTCACCATGGAATCCGGGTACCGTCATAGTTGATGAAGCTTCCGGAGTCTTCCAGCTTCCACTCCTCCATCACACGTCGCAGGCCTGCCGCGCTCACCTCCACCGAGAGCAGCGCATTGGGACCGCCCATGTCGGTGCGGACCCAACCCGGATGCAGGATCGCGGTCCGGATGCCGTGAGGCTGAAGTTCCAAAGCCAGGCTGCGTGCGGCAGCGTTCAGCCCCGCCTTGGAGCTTCGGTAGATGTGCGCTCCTCCGGAGGTGTTTTCAGCAAGGCTGCCCATTTTGCTGCTCAGGAACGCGATCGCCTTTCCGGAGCTGTTGGCCACCCGCTTGCCGATGAACTGCGTAAAGCGGATGGGAGCGATCACGTTCACTCGCAAGGTCTCCAGCCACTCGGCCTCCGGGAGCTCTCCCAATGCCGCATCGCGTGGACCATACACTCCGGCATTGTTCCACAGCAGGTCAATCGAAAAATCGCCCAAGGCGGTGTCACACGGGGCATAGGTGTTCTCATCTGCGATGTCCAAGGCCAGGACCGTGCAGTTTTCAGGATGCTGGGCGGCCAGAGCGTTCAACTCGGAGGCGCTTTCCGGAGTGCGGCAGGTGGCAAAGACCTGCCAGCCCTCCTGCAAGTGCTGACGAACCAGCTCCAGCCCGATTCCCCGGTTGGCCCCGGTGATCAAGGTCGTTTGAGCGGTCATGAGGATTCTCCATGAGAGGGGAGAGGCTCTCTCTCTTTGCAGAGGGAGAGCCCGGAATGCGAGGGAGGTTACTCCGTGAACCCGCCCTTTGTCATTTTGGCCGGATCCAGCGCGCGCTCCAGCTCCTCGGTGGACAGGTCGCACATCTCCTTGGCCACCTCCTTGAGTGAGCGGTTCTCTGCGAAGGCAGTCTTGGCGATCTTGGCGGCCAGGTCATAGCCAATCAGCCGGTTGAGCGCCGTCACCAGGATCGGGTTCTTGTCGATCAGCGAGCGGATGTGCTCCTCACGGACCACCAGTCGGGACACCGAGCGGTCGGCAAAGTTGCGGCAGGTGTTGGTGAGCAGGCGGATGGACTCCAGCAGGCTGTGTGCGACCATGGGAAGCATCACGTTCAGTTCGAAGTTCCCCATCATCCCCCCGACACTGATGGAGGCGTCGTAACCAATCACCTGAGCGCAGACCATGGTGGTGGACTCTTCAATCACCGGATTGACCTTCCCGGGCATGATCGAGGAGCCGGGCTGCAGCGCCGCGAGTTGAACCTCTCCCAGGCCGCTGTTGGGTCCGGAGTTCATCCAGCGGAGGTCGTTGGCAATCTTCATCAAGCTCACGGCGACCGTCTTGAGCTGAGCCCCCAGCTCCACCGGCGCGTCCACGGTGGACTGCGCCTCAAAGTGGTTCTCGGCCTCGCGGAACGGACAACCGGTCACACGGGCCACCTCTGCGGCAAACTGTTCCGGGAATCCCGGGGTAGTGTTGATCCCGGTCCCCACTGCGGTTCCTCCCATAGGCAGCTCTGCCACTCGCTCCAGCGTCGCCTCCACGCGTTGCATGCCCAAGGCGATCTGCCGGGCATAGCCTCCGAACTCCTGCTCGAAGGTCACCGGCATCGCGTCCATCAGATGGGTCCGTCCGGTCTTGACGACGTGGGCGTACTCCTTTCCCTTGGCCAAGAAGGTGTCGTGAAGGTGCTGCATTGCCGGCAAGAGCGCATTCTTCGCCTCCTCGTAGGCGGCGATCCGAATCGCCGTGGGGATGGTGTCGTTGGAGCTTTGTCCGAAGTTGATGTGGTCGTTCGGGTGCACCTTGGCCGAGAGGTGCTCTCGCAGCTGCATCGCCCGGTGAGCAATGACCTCGTTGGCGTTCATGTTGCTCGAGGTCCCGGAACCCGTCTGGTAGATGTCGATCGGGAAGTGCTGATCCAACTTCCCCTCGATCACCTCCTGCCCTGCCGCCTGAATGGCCTCGGCGACGTCCTCCGGGATGTTGCCCATGGCGCCGTTCACCTTGGCTGCCGACTGCTTGATGATTCCCAGCGCCCGGATGAACGGACGGGAAATGCGGATGCCGCTGATCGGAAAGTTGTCCACGGCCCGCTGAGTCTGAGCCCCGTAAAGGGCCCAGCTGGGAACACGGACCTCTCCCATGGAGTCTTTTTCAACTCGAAACTCCTCGCTCATGCTACTCCTTACGTTTGATCTAGGTCGGGGCCGACTTCCCGGGAGACTGTTCCTCCGGCAAGCTGGGGCCCAGAGAGAATTTGGCAGAACCACCACCGTAAATTAACAGGAGGAAGCTACAAGACAGAAACGGGAGAGAGGGGGAGACCCGAAGCGGGAGGCTCCGGATCTTGAGCGGTCACTGAGCGAGGATTTCATCCACGGAGGGAGGAACGTAGATCAACTCCTGGATGTTGATGGCCTTCTTGCCCTTGTACGAACCCTGGAAGCCAGTGAACTTGCGCACACCGTTGACCATGACGTCGATGGGATGGCGAACCTCGTGCTCCAGGTGGAGCATGCTCCCCACGTTCATTTCCAGGAAGTCCTTGATGTTCATCTGGGCCGTGCCCAACTGGGCGACCAGCTCCACCTCGGTGTGGCTGAGGTTCTGCTTGAAGCGGTTGCTCCAGGTGTTGTCTTTCTCATCCTGCTCGCTCTGGAAGCCCGCGTTGAGACGGGTCCGGATCGGCTCGATCATCGAGTAGGGGACACACACGGTGATGGACATCGGGGCGCGGCCGATCTCCACGTCGAAGGTCACCACAATCACGATCTCGCTGTGCGGCACGATCGCCACGAACTGTGGGTTGACCTCGGAGCGGGTGTAGTTGATCTGCACGGGAAACACCGGACGCCAGGACGTCTGCAGGTCCTCAAGCGCGCTGATCACGACCCGCTTGATCATCCGGGACTCGATCTCGGTGAAGTCTCGGCCTTCCGCCTTGACCTCCAGCTCTCCAGTCCCGCCGAAGAACAGGTCGATCAGAGTGAAGACCAACCGGGTTTCCAGAACCATGATCGCGTTGCCCCGCAACGGGGTCATGCGGAACAGGTTCATGGAGGAGGGCACCGGGAGCGTCTTGAGGAACTCTCCAAACTTGATCAACTCCGTGGAGCGCACGCTGATGTCCACCACCTTGCGCAGCGCGTTGGAGAGCGTCAGACGAAAGAGCCGAACGAAACGGTCATGGATGATCTCCAAGGTCGGCATCCGTCCCCGGATGATCCGGTCCTGTGCCGTGAGGTCAAACGGAACGATCTCGTTCGGGTCATACTCCTCGTCGTCGTCTTCCTCTACGGGAATGTCGTCTCCGGCAACGCCTCGGAGCAGTGCATCTACTTCATTTTGTGACAGTACCGAGCCCATCGGCTTTCTCCTGAATGTGTGCTGGATCGGGGCCGAAGCAAGTTCCGGAGCCCCTGATTTCCGTTCAGAAGACTCCGAAATGCAAGTTGCGTTCTAAGAGCGTTCAGCCCCGCTCCTCAAGCGGAACGTAGTCGCGCTCCTGGGCCCCGATGTAGAGCTGGCGAGGCCGGGAGATCTTGGTCCGTGGATCCTCATGCATCTCCTTCCACTGAGCAATCCATCCGGGGATGCGCCCCAGGGCGAACATCACGGTGAACATGTTGGTCGGGATGCCGATGGCCCGATAGATGATGCCGCTGTAGAAGTCCACGTTCGGGTAGAGCTTGCGGTCCACAAAGTACGGATCCGAAAGAGCCGTCTCTTCCAGCTTGCGGGCAATGTCGAGCAGTGGGTCGTTCACACCCATGCGACTGAGGACCATGTCGCAGGCAGACTTGATGATCTTTGCCCGGGGGTCGTAGTTCTTGTACACCCGGTGTCCAAAACCCATCAGGCGGAACCCGGAGCCCGGATCCTTGGCCAGCTTGACAAACTTCGAGACATCTCCTCCGTCGTTGTGAATCTCGGTGAGCATCTCCAGCACGGCCTGATTGGCTCCCCCATGGAGCGGCCCCCACAGCGCCAGGATCCCGGAGGCCACGGAAGCATAGACGTTGGCCATGCTGCTTCCCACCACCCGAACCGTCGATGCCGAGCAGTTCTGCTCGTGATCGGCATGCAGGATCAGCAGCAGCTCCAGGGCCTTCGCCACTTCCGGGTCCATCTCGTAGTCTTCGGCAGGGACGCTGAACATCATGTTCAGGAAGTTCGAGACGTATGGCAACCGATCCTGCGGATAAACAAAAGGCTGGCCGATGGACTTCTTGTAGGAGAAGGCGGCGATTGTCCGAATCTTGGCCAGCAACCGGGCGGCGTTGATGTTCAGGTTCTGCACCGAAGCTCGTCCGGAGGCTTCGGAATAGTAGGCCGACAGAGAAGCCACCATCGTGGAGAGGATGACCATCGGGTGCGCCTGCCGGGAGAAGCCTTCAAAGAAGTGGCGCATGTCTTCGTGAATCATCGAGTGCTGGGTGAGCAGCGTGGAAAACTGAGCCAACTGCTCCTTGCTGGGAAGCTCTCCGTAGATCAACAGATAAGACACCTCAATGAAGGTCGATTTTTCTGCCAGCTGCTCAATGGGGTATCCGCGATAGCGCAAAATGCCCTGCTCTCCATCAAGAAAGGTCACCGAACTTTGACAGGAACCCGTATTCATGAACCCGGTGTCCAGCGTGATGTACCCGCTGTCGGCCCGCAATTTGGCGATATCGATCGCCTTTTCGTTTTCCGTCCCGATCATAATGGGCAGTTCGATGGTCTTCTCGGGAAGTTGCAGGATTGCAGTTTGACTCATTGGGCTCCTTTCATGAGGTGCTCAGTTAAAGAATAAATTCAGGAAGGCTGACGCCAGCGCTCCAGTTGAACGAGAATCGCTTTTTGAGCATGTAGACGGTTTTCTGCCTGGTCCCAAACCACGGACTGAGGGCCATCAAGGACCTCATCCGTGATCTCCACTCCACGTTCCGCAGGCAGGCAGTGCATGACAATGGCATTTGGAGAAGCCAATCGTAGCAGGTCCGAGTTGATTTGAAAATCCCTCAGCAGGGCTCGTCGCTCCGCAGTCTTCTCTTTTTCCCCCATGCTCGCCCAAACGTCGGTGTAGAGCACGTTGGCCCCGGAGACCGCTTCTTGTGCTGAATGGACCACCTGAATTCGACCGGCTCCTGCCTCCTGAGCCTGAGCAACAAGTTCCAGGTCAGGCACTGTCTCCGGAGCTGTCCCGATACGCAGTTCGAACGGCAGGCGAGCGGCAAGGTTGATCCAGGAGTGGGTCACGTTGTTGCCGTCGCCCAAATACGTCACTACCGCCTCCTCCAGCGGCCCCAGGTGCTCTTCAATGGTCAGAGCGTCCGCCATGATCTGACAAGGGTGGCTGAAGTCCGAAAGCATGTTGACCACCGGAACCGTGGCATGCTGCGCCAACTCCTCGACCATCTCGTGTCCGTAGGTTCGGATCAGGATGCCGTCGACATAGCGTGAGAGCACCCGGGCGACATCAGCCACAGACTCTCGCTCTCCCAGCTTGAAGTCCTGCTCGGTCAGGATCATTGAACTGCCCCCCAACTGACGAATCCCGACCTCGAAGGAGACTCGGGTTCGCAGGGAGTTCTTGTGAAAGATCAAGGCATAGTGGCGCCCGCTGAGCAGTTGAGGGCACGCCCCGTTCCGGGTGTGCTGTTTCAACTCACGGGCCAGCGCCAGGTTCTCCCGGAGTTCCGGGCCACTCCAGTCCAGCAGAGAGAGCAGGTGTCTCATTGAAAGGCTCCATTGTTCAGAGTCAAATAAGACATGATATCCTCGAATGCGAAGTCGGTTGCAAGCGTTACGGATGGCGAGAGAAAGTTTTCGTGGATTTCACTGAAACGGCGCAGAAAAAACCATCGACAAACCTCAGATAGGGTGGTATAAAGTTCGTTTGTCATATTTTGCCTAATTCATCGCGGGGCTCTTGAAACGGGGTTCCAAGCCCATGGCAGTCACACAGGATTATCTCCGCAACCTGATGAACTCGGCAGTGCAGCAGGCAGGCTACGAGTTGCTGGAGGTGGAATATCAAAAAGAAGGCAAAGGCCGGGTGTTGCGCTTGCTCATTGACCACCCGGAAGGAGTCGGGCTGGAAGATTGCATGCGAGTCAACGATGCGGTGCAGCCCATGCTGGATGAACAGGATCCCATCCCCGAAGCCTATCGTCTGGAAGTCTCCTCACCCGGAATCTTCCGTCCGCTCACTCGCCGAGAGCACTTCGAACGTTTTCAGGGACAGCGCATTCGACTTCGTCTCAAGGGCGAAGTCGCCGGGTTTCGCCGAGGGAGCGGAAGCCTCACGTCCTGTGGAGAAGACGAAATCGGATTTCTCCCGGAAAGCGGCGAGCAGGAAATCAACATCCCCTTCGAGGTCATCTCCAAAGCGAGTTTGGATCCGAAGTTACCTTTTTAGTACCGAAGATTGAGGTTGGCCTTGAAAGACAATCTGCTAGACATCATCAGCGAAGTTTCCAAAGAGAAGGGCTTGGACCGGGAGATCGTGACCCAGGTCCTTGAAGAGTCTCTGGTGGAAGCCGCCCGTCGCAAACTGCCCTACGAAGCCATCGAAGGGCGCATTCATCCCAAAACCGGTCAGATCGAGCTGTTCCACTTCAAGGAGGTGGTGGAGGTCGTCGAGGACCGGTACAACGAGATCGCTCTGGAAGAGGCCCAGGAGATGGATCCGGAGGCCCAGCCGGGAGACGAGGTCGAGTGTGAGATCCCGGAGCGAGAGCTGGAGCGCATCGCTCGCTCTGCCCGTCAGTTCATCTTCTCAAACATCCGGGACGCCGAGCGTGAGATGGTGGTGGAGACCTTCAGCAAGCGCAAGGGCGAGATCATCACCGGAACCGTCCTGCGTACCGAGTCGAACGGACGGATCGCCATCAACTTCCTCAACCGCAGCGAAGCCTACCTCTTCCGGCGAGAGCAGATCCCTGGAGAACGTTTCTCCCAGGGAGACCACATCCGGGTCCTGCTTCTGGATGTCAACAACAACCCGCAGAAGGCCTCGCAGTTGACCATCTCTCGGACCCATCCGATGTTGCTCGTGAAGCTCTTCGAGATGGAGGTTCCGGAAATCTTCGACGGAGTGGTGGAAGTCATCCACGCTGCGCGAGAGCCCGGAAGACGGGCCAAGATCTCGGTCTTTACCAATGACGATGACGTCGACCCGGTCGGAGCCTGTGTCGGCCTGCGCGGGGCACGGGTTCAGGCAATCGTCAACGAGTTGCACGGCGAGAAGGTGGACATTGTCCGCTGGAGCGATGACCTCGAGACCTACGCGCGAAACGCGCTGGCTCCTGCGGAGGTGGAGAACATGACCATCCTGTCCGGGACACGAGAGATCCACGTCAAGGTGGACCCCAGCCAACTGTCCTTGGCCATTGGCCGCCAAGGGGTCAACGTTCGCCTGGCATCGAAGCTGGTGGGGTACAAGATCAACGTGACGACCACCGACCCGCAGGAGACGCTTTCGATTGAAGAACAACTGCGTCAGCAGCTTGGAGAGGCCAGCCGTGAGCGAGAAGCTCAGGAGGCCCTTGAGGCCGCAGAGGCCGAGGCTCTTCAGAGCGAAGAGACTCCGGAAGAGCAGGAAAGCGACGCGACAGACACTCCTGAGGCTGTAGAGGCCGCGGAAGACACAGAGGCTGCAGAGCCTGAGGCGGACTCTACAGACCCGGAGCCCAGCGCTGAAGTAGATGAGTCCTCTTCAGAGAGTGCAGGCCCGGAAGAAAGCAAAGCGGTTTCCGCAGACTGAGCCGTTCTCAAATCCAATTCACGAGAAAGCCTGACCTTTGATCATGTCGGAAATTCGAGTATTCGAGCTGGCCAAGGAGTTCAACCTCCCGGCAAAACAGATGGTGCAACAACTCCGCAAAGGCGGAATTGCTGTTGAAAAGCCCTTCGACACCTTGACGGAGGAGCAACTGAAGCAGGCGCGCAAGTTGATGAAGTCTCCGGAGGAGAAAGCCGCCAAGCCCAGCAAGACCCGGTCGGTCCGCCGCGTCATCTCTACCCGCCGAAGTGCAGAGCCTGAGCCTGAAGAAGAGACTCCGGAAGACGCTGGCGAGGAGAAGCCACGGATCATCACGGTAACTGCCAAGAACCTCCAGAACATGGGAGAGGATGAGCGGCCGCGTCGAATCCGCAGGAGGATCAAGGAAGACGCCGCCGAGGCTCCGGAATCCGAACCGGCTGCAGAAGCGTCCTCCGGAGAAGAAGAGGTCGCTGCCGCCGCTCCGGAGGCAAAGGTGAAGGTCAAGGCTGCGGAAACGCCTGTGGCCGAGGCCTCTGTCAAAGTGAAGGCTCAAGCCGAGGCCTCCGCTCCGGAGCCTCCGGCTGAAGCATCCAAGGCGGCTCCCAAAACTCCGGAGCCGGCTCCCACCAAGGTCAAGGCCAAGGCCTCAGAGTCTGCTCCGGTCAAAGCCAAGGTGGCCTCGGTCACACCGACTCCCGCAACTGCGCCGACGACCTCCAGGAAAGGTACTGCGACTCCATCGACAACCGTGGAGGAGCCTTCTGTGGAGCGATCCCGCTCAGAAGATCGACCCAAGCCGGATCGCAGAGAGCAGCCTCGCTCGCTCGACGCGCGTCCAGACCGGAAGTCAGGAAAATCCTCGAAGCAATCTGTCCAGGAGGAGGAGGAGACCTCTCTCGGAAAGAGTGCCGGCAAGAAGCGTCAGTTCCGGGACTATTATTCCAGCGAAGAGAGCGACAATCAGCGGCGACGGCGCAAGGATCGCGGCAAGGGCGGCAAGACCCGCCGAGGAGGCTTTGATCTTGAAGAGGCTCCCAAGCACACCTTCAACCCTCGACGCAAGAGCATCAAGGTTGGGAGTCAGGCTACGGTCTCCGAGTTGGCCAGCCTGCTGGGAGTCAAGGTGACTGAACTCATGAAGACTCTCATGGGAATGGGCATCATGGCCACGATGAACCAGACCATCCCCGGAGATACCGCAGTGCTCCTTGCAGCAGAGTTCAACATCGAGGTGGAGTTCGAATCCTACGAACTGGAGGACCTGGTCAAGGAGGAGGATCCGGAGGAGCAGCACCTGGAGACTCGGGCGCCGATCGTGACCATCATGGGGCATGTCGACCACGGAAAGACCTCTCTGCTTGACAAGATCCGCTCCACCCAAATCGCAGACCGCGAGGCCGGAGGAATCACACAGCACATTGGGGCCTACCACGTCGAGACTGAAGGTCTGAACATCACGTTCCTTGACACCCCTGGTCACCAGGCCTTCTCGGCAATGCGTGCCCGTGGAGCGACCGTGACCGATATCGTGGTCCTCGTTGTCGCTGCAGATGACCGGGTTCAGCCTCAAACCATCGAGGCGATCAATCATGCCAAGGCCGCAGAGGTGCCGATCATCGTGGCGGTGAACAAGGTGGACCGCCCAGAGGCAGATCCCAACCGGATTCGGCAAGACCTCCTCAGCTACGAGCTGGTTCCGGAAGAGTACGGTGGCAGCACCATCTTTGTCGACGTCTCGGCCAAGACCGGACAGGGGCTCGACCAGCTGCTTGAGATGATTCAGCTTCAAGCCGAGGTGCTTGAGCTTCAGTCCACTGCCGAAGGAAACGCCCGGGGGACAATCATCGAATCCCGAATCAGCCGCGGCCAAGGTGCCGTGGCCACGGTGCTGGTGCAGCGGGGGACCTTGCGCATCGGTGACTTCTTCGTAGTCGGCTCCACATTTGGCCGGGTGCGCTCGATGTCCAACGACCTCGGACAGGCCATCAAGGAGGCGACTCCTGGGCTGCCTGCAGAGATCTCCGGGCTCAATGAGGTCCCTGAAGCCGGAGAGCAGGTCGTCGTGCTGGAAGATGAGAAAGCCGCCCGCCAACTCGCAGATCAGCGCCAGCAGCGGCAGCGAGAGCAGGTGCTGGCTACACAGCAAAAGGCCTCTCTGGAAAACCTCTTCGACCAAATGGCCGAAGGCGAGCAGATCGAACTTCGTCTGTTGGTCAAGTCCGACGTTCAAGGTTCTGCGGAGGCGCTGCAGAATGCGATTCAGCAGTTGTCCAACGAGAAGATCGCCGTGCGCTTCATGCACGCTGGAGTGGGCAACATCACGGAGACCGATGTGACCCTCGCCTCGGCCTCCGATGCAATCATCATCGGCTTCAACGTGCAGATCGACGCCCGGGGAAAAGAGGCTCGCTCCCGAGAAGGAGTGGACGTGCGCCTCTACAACGTGATCTATGACGCCATCGATGACGTCCGCGCTGCGATGGAGGGCATGCTGGCTCCGGAAATACGCGAGCAGGTCGTCGGCCACTGCGAGGTTCGGGCGGTCTTCAACTCCGTCAAGCAGGGAACCGTGTTCGGGGCCTTCGTGACCGATGGGAAGATCTTCCGCAACGCCTTGGCTCGGGTTCTCCGGAACGAGCAGGTGGTGTACAACGGCTCGGTGTCTTCTCTGAAGCGCTTCAAGGATGACGTCCGCGAGGTGGTGCAAAACTACGAGTGCGGTATCGTGATGGACTTCCCGGAGGTGGAGGTGGGTGACGTGGTCGAGGTGTACGAGCGTGTTGAAGAAGCCGCCAAGCTCTGAACATGCACCGGCCTAAAAAATCCAACAACAGCATCCTGATTCAGCGCAGGCTCTCGGAGATCCTGCTCCGAGAGAGCAAGGACCCCCGGTTCCGCAGCGTCACGATCACCCGGGTCGAGGCAGCTCCGGACTCCAGCTTTGCGAAGATCCTGGTCTCGATGTTTCCCAGCGAAGGGCACGAGGCGGTTGTGGAGTCGCTCAACCGAGCCTCCGGCTTCTTCAGCCGCCAACTTGGGCATGTGCTGAAAACACGCAACACCCCTCGGCTGACCTTTGTCTTTGACGGCGGTTTTGACTACAGCGATGAGATCGATGCGCTGATTCGCAAATACGCGACTCCTCCGGAAAGTGGCTGAGCCCCTCCTGATCGTCAATCTGAACAAACCGAAAGGCTGGACCTCCTTCGATGCGGTCAAGTTGCTCCGTGGGAGATTGCGCATCCGCAAGGCCGGACACTTGGGGACCTTGGATCCGTTTGCCACTGGGGCCCTCCCGATCTTCCTGGGCAAGGCGACTCGACTCATCCCCCTCTTCAATACTACCGACAAGGTCTATCGGGCGACCCTGCGACTGGGGCTGCGGACAGACACGTTTGATGAAGCGGGGACGCTGTTGCAGGAGCGAGACGCCTCCAGCATCTCCGAGGCGAAGGTCCGCGAGTCTGCAAGCCACTTCACGGGGCAGCTCGAACAGTTGACCCCGATCTATTCTGCGGTCAAGGTTCAGGGGGTTCCGTCCTATCGGCTCGCCCGCCAGGGAAAACCCGTTGAGCGCAAGGCCCGAACGGTTCAGGTCTATCGGCTCGAGGTGCTCCGGATCGCGCTTCCCGAGGTTGAATTTGAGGTGCACTGCTCCTCCGGGACCTACATTCGGACCTTGGCTGACGACTGGGGCGAGCACCTCGGGGTAGGAGCACACCTGACTGCCTTGCATCGGGTCGCCTGTGGTCCGTGGTTCCATGAAGGAAACGCGGTGCAGGTGGAGGACGTTCGTGCCCAGGGAGAGGAGTTGAGAGGTCTCGACCCTGTGGCGCTGCTTTCTCACCTTCCCACGTTGACCGTCGACGCTCCCGAAGTTGAGCGGCTTCGCCAGGGGCAGGCCCTGACGGTAGATCCCGAACAGCTCTCTCCCTGGCCTCCGAAGGAGAGAGAGGCTGGGGTCTCGGCAAAAGTCGTGGGGTCTCTGCAGAATCTCATTGCGGTTGGATCCTTAATGTGGAAAGATACCCGTTTAACTTTTCAGCCCGAAAGGGTGCTTCTTTGAAAAAAAGAAACAGAACATGCTGACCAAGGAAGAAAAAGCCAAGATCATCCAGGAGTTTGGAAAAGGCGAAAACGACACCGGCTCCACGGAAGTACAGATTGCCATGTTGACTGCACGCATTCAGTACCTCACCGAACACCTCAAGCAGCAACCCAAGGACTTCAGTTCACGCCGTGGCCTGTTGAAGTTGGTCGGCCAGCGTCGCAGCTTTCTCAGTTACCTGAAGTCTCGTGATCTCGAGCAATTCAACGCAATTACGCAAAGACTGCAAATTCGCAGCAGATAATTGGCATCCGGAACTCCGGTTGTTGGAAGAGGAGACCGCTATCGCGGGGAGCCCTTCTCTTCCAGAGCGTCCGGCTCCTCTTCGAGCCCGGGCTCTCGCTTCGTCCCCGCAGATTCCCGCAGCACCCCTGCCTGCCCCCAAGTACCTCTTGGTCCTCCCTCATTTATGTCACCGGATGCCACGCCAAATTCTGAAAAGATTTCAGGGCCAGGAAGACAGAGCAGAGTGCTGTTCCCCTCTCCATCCTAAAGGAATGAATGGAAGTTGTTGAACACAAGTTCGGCAATGCAACCCTGTCCATTGAGACCGGGCGCATGGCCAAACAGGCACACGGTTCAGTGGTTGTTCGCTACGGCGACACCATGGTCCTGGTTGCCGCCACTGCTGCCAAGGGCAGCGGTCTGGGAGCCGAGTTCTTCCCGCTCTCGGTCCACTACATCGAAAAATTTTACGCCGCCGGACGCATTCCGGGAGGGTTCTTCAAGCGCGAAGGCAAGCTCACAGACCGTGAGACGCTGATCTCCCGTTTGATCGACCGCCCCTTGCGTCCCTCCTTCCAGGACCACTACATGGCGGAGACGCTGGTTGTTGCCACGGTGTTGAGTCATGACCTGAAGAACGCCTCTGATGTTTCGGCGATGATCGGGGCCTCCGCGGCGCTGTGCCTGTCGGACATTCCCTTCCATCAGCCTATAGGCGGAATCCGGGTGGGGCGCATCGACGGGGAATTCATCACCAATCCAAGCCCGGAAGAGCAGGAAGCCTCTGAGTTGAACATCTTCATGGCCGGCTCTCGAGACGCCATCCTGATGGTCGAGGGCGAGGCCAAGGAGGTCCCGGAATCCGTCATGCTGGACGCCCTTTGGTACGGACACTCCCAGATTCAGCCGATCATCGATATCCAGGAAGAGTTGGTGCGTCGTTGCGGAAAGGCCAAGCGCGAGGTCGAAGCTCCGGTAGTGGATGCGGACCTCAAGAGCAAGGTTGAGGCTGCCGCCACGGACAAGGTCCGGGAAGCCCTGCGCATCAAGGACAAGCAGGAGCGCTACGGACGCATGGACTCGCTGAGCGAGGAAGTGATCGCCGAGGTGCTTGGAGAAGATCCGGAAAACCGCAAGGAGGAGGTGAGATCGATCCTCGGTGACATCAAGAAGAACGGCATGCGTGAAGCCATCCTCAAGGAGCAACTGCGCATCGACGGTCGTGGTCCCCGGGACATCCGCCCAATCTCCTGTGAAGCCCGCGTCCTCCCCCGAACCCACGGTTCGGCCCTCTTCACTCGTGGAGAGACTCAGGCTCTGGCAATCGCCACTCTGGGCACTCGAGAGGACGAGCAGATGCTCGATGCCATCGAAGGGGTGAAGTTCAAGAACTTCATGCTCCACTACAACTTCCCCAGCTTCTCCGTCGGCGAGTCACGCTCTCCGAGGCCTCCGGGACGTCGTGAGATTGGACACGGGACCCTGGCCGAGCGCGGCCTGAGCGCCTTGCTGCCCTCCAAGGAGGCCTTTCCCTACACCATCCGGCTGGTCTCCGAGGTTCTGGAATCCAACGGCTCCTCCTCAATGGCGACCGTCTGCTCCGGATCAATGGCCTTGATGGACGCCGGAGTGCCTCTGCCCCGCAGCGCCGCCGGAATTGCCATGGGTTTGATTTACGACGAGGACTCCGGAGAGTCGGAGATCCTCTCGGACATTCTGGGCGATGAGGACCACCTGGGAGACATGGACTTCAAGGTGGTGGGAACCGACCAGGGAGTGACCGCCCTGCAGATGGACATCAAGATCAAGGGGCTGACCAAGGAAATTGTGGAGCGTGCGATGCACCAGGCCAAAGAAGGCCGGATGCACATCCTCAAGATCATGAGCGAGACCATCGACGAGCCGCGTCAGGCCCTCTCCGGATTTGCCCCGCGCTTTGTGACCCACAAGATTCCGCAGGACAAGATCGGAGCCGTGATTGGTCCTGGAGGCAAGGTCATCAAGGGGATCGTGGAGCAGACCGGAGTGAAGATCAACGTCGACGACGACGGCGTGGTCTCCATCTCCTCACGAGATCACAAGGCAGTGGATGTCGCCTTGGAGATCGTGCAGAACCTCACCCGGACTGCCGAGATCGGTGAAGTGTACACCGGCCCGGTCAAGAAGGTTGTGGACTTCGGTGCCTTCGTGGAGCTTTTCCCCGGAACCGAAGGGCTGGTTCACGTTTCCAACATCTCCAACGAGCGCATCAAGAACGTCTCGGACGTGCTCAAGGAGGGTGATCTGGTGACCGTCAAGGCCATGGGCATTGACAAGCGCGGCAAGCTTCAACTCAGCATGAAGGACGTCTGATCCGGATGGGGAGGAGGCTCCTCCTCCCCAGTCTCCACTGCAGGCACTGGCCTGTGGAGTGCATTTACGCACTGAAGCGGAAGGTCTTCTCCAACGCTTTGGTGCGCCTTCCTCAATTTTCTCAAATTCTTCCCCAGCAAAGGATCACATGGCTCGCCTTGTTCTTCTCTTGATGTGTTTCCTCTTCCCAAGCCTTGGGGGGGTTGCTCAGCCTCTGGATCCCTCCTGCACTCAGGAAGGTGTCTCGGCCTGCATCGACTGGGATCGACAGGTGGTCTTGGCAGAAGGTTCCGGGGCGCCGGCCAGCAGCGCCAGGACGCAGGCGCAGCAGAACGCCACCGCCGAGCGGGCGGCACGCCTGGATGCGGCCCGGAACGCGCTGGAGATGATCAAGGGCGTCAACTTGAGCGCCAGCACCAAGATGCAGGACGCCATGCTCGCCAGCGACCAGGTCAGCACCAAGGTGCAGGGCATGCTTTACGGACTCCGCACCGTGGGGGCTCCGCGCTTCTTCTCTGATGGCAGCGTCCGAGTTCGGGTGGAGGCCTCGCTGAAGCAGGTGATCCCAGAGGACCTCCTGGAGACAACCGAGGCTCCCGAGGCGGTTCCGGAGGCCTCGGGGGCTCCAACCTCCCCGAGGATCGACTTCTCTGCCAAGTACACGGGGCTGGTGATTGATGCCCGAGGAACCGACCTGCAGCCGGCCATGGCTCCGAAGGTCCTGGATGCTTCCGGAGATGAACTCTATGGTTCGGCCTATGTGGACGCCAACTTTGTCCGACAACACGGCATGGCCGGATACGTACGGAGCCCGGAGCAGGCCCAGGAGAACGACCGGGTTGCCGGAAATCCACTGCTGCTGGAGGCAACGGGGACATCCGGGCCGAACCAAACGGATGTCGTGATCTCTACGGAAGATGCCGAGGCCTTGCGGAAGCTTGCTCAGAAGTTGCCGTTCCTCAAGGAAGCTCGAGTGGTGATGATCCTGAACTGATGTGGCTGGGCTTCACCCGGGAGTCTGTCGATCTGCAGTCCGAAGAAGTTCGGCGCCGGTGGCTGAGCGGAGTCGAAGCCAGCAGAACCGGGGGCTCAACTCCGGATCGCTGGCTCCACTGCCGTGGCTGTGGGACGCGCATCGCTCACCTGCAGGACGTGCTGGAAGGATTTGGGGGCTCTCCTTATCCGGTCTTCCGGAACCCGTCAGGCCAGAGGTTTACGCTGATCCTCCTGCGTCAGGCAGAGCGATTGGTCGACCAGTCTCCTGCAATCCGAGAGGACACATGGTTTCCGGGATACGCCTGGGTGATTCAGAGTTGTGCCGGTTGCGGGGGGCACCTTGGGTGGCGTTATGAAGGCCCGGGGCTGGAACCGCCCCGGTTCTGGGGTTTGATCCGGGACCGCCTCGTGGTCCTGGACTTCGAGGCTTAGCCTTCCTCTGCAGAGTCGGTCATGTCTGCGGAAACCTGCGGACTCTCTTCCGCTCCTTCCTCCATTCCCTCTTCGTCAAGCAGATCCTCGTCCTCGTCAAGCATGGGTGCGATGGCGATCACTCGCTCCTCGGCATTCATCTCCCGGATCAGTCGAGTCCCCTGGGTCACTCTGCTGAGCAGGCGGATCTCATCCACACGCATGCGAATGATCCTCCCGTTCTGAGTGATCACGAACAGCTGAAAGTTCTCTTCCACCTCCAACGTCCTGATCACCTCTCCAGTGCGCTCGCTCGTGCGCATCGCCAACATTCCGTAGTTGGCCCGGTGCTTGGAGAGGGTAAACTCGGAAACCGCGGTCTTCTTGCCGAACCCACGCTCCGTGACCGTAAGCAGCGTCCCGGTTCCCTGAAGAGCAATCGCCGAGACGACCGTATCTTCCTCTCGGAGCCGGATTCCGATGACCCCTTGAGCGGCGCGTCCCATGGGACGAATGGTGGATTCGTGAACCCGGAGACTCTGCCCGTAGCGCGTGGTGAAGAACAACTCGCGTGCGCCGTCTGTGATCTGGGCAGAGATCAACCGGTCGCCTTCCTCCAAGGTGATGCCCCGGACTCCGGTGACACGGATCTTGTCGCAGTCGAGCATCGCGATCTTCTTCACGGTGCCTTGCTCGGTACACATCAGGATGTACTTGCCTTCGCTCCCCTGGGGAACGTTAAGGCACGAGCAGACCTTCTCCCCTTCACGCATCGGCAGGATGTTGACGATCGCCTTGCCCTTCCCGGTCGGGCCGCCCTGAGGAAGCTCATAGACCTTCTTGTGGAACACTTGCCCCCAGGTGGTGAAGAAGAGCAGGTGATCGTGAGTCGAGGCCACAAACATCTGTTCGACAAAATCCTCGTCTTTGGTGGACATCCCGAGTTTGCCCTTTCCACCACGACGCTGCAACCGATACTCGCTTACCGGACTACGCTTCACGTATCCGGCGTGAGAAATGGTCACCACCATGTCCTCCTCGTTGATCAACTCTTCGATGAGGATCGAGCTGTCGTGCTCGGTGATCTCCGTGCGGCGGTTGTCTCCATACTGATCCCGGACGTCAATGCTCTCTTGCTTGATGATGTCGATCACCCGCGTCTCACGAGCCAAAATATCCTTGAGGTCCACGATCGTCTCACCTACCTTGACGTGCTCGTCTCGGATTTTGTCCTGTTCCATTCCGGTCAGACGCTGTAGCCGGAGTTCCAGGATCGACTTGGCCTGACGCTTGGAGAGCCCGAACTCCTGCATCAATTGACCTTCGGCAATGCTCGCATCCTGGGCTCTGCGGATCAGTTCGATCACGTCGTCCAAGTGTGAGAGGGCGATCATCAGCCCTTCCAGAATGTGCATGCGGTCTTCCGCCTGACGCAGTTCATAGCGTGTGCGGCGCGTGACGACCTCAATGCGGTGTTGCAGGAAGAACTCGAGCACCTGCGGGAGGCTGAGCACCTTGGGCTGACGGTCCACAATCGCGAGCATGATGATGCCGAAGCTCGACTGCATCGCGGTGTGCTTGTAGAGGTTGCTCAGCACCACCTCCGGATTGTCGCCCCGGCGCACCTGGATGTAGACGCGCATGCCCTTTCGGTCGCTCTCGTCACGCAGGTCCGTGATGCCCTCAAGCTTCTTTTGCCGGACCAGGTCGGCAATCTTCTCCAGTAACTGCGCTTTGTTCACCATGTAGGGCAGTTCGGTGACAATAATCGCTTGGCGTCCGTCCTTGGATTCCTCAGTGTGCGTCTTGGCTCGGACGTGCAGGATCCCCCGGCCGGTGGAGTACGCTTCGAAGATCCCATGCTTGCCCATGATCATCCCCCCGGTGGGGAAGTCCGGTCCAGGCAGGATCTCCATCAACTCCGGAATCGTCGCTTGGTAGCGGTGGTCGATGTAGTAGAGCAACGCATCCATCACCTCCCTCAGGTTGTGTGGAGGGATGTTACTGGCCATGCCCACGGCAATTCCGGTGGATCCGTTGACCAGCAGGTTCGGGATCCGGGTGGGCAGGACGGTAGGTTCCTTCAGCGAGTCGTCATAGTTTGCCGCAAAGTCGACGGTGTCCTTGTCCAGATCGGACATCAGCTCGTGGGCAATCCGCTTCATCCGGATTTCGGTGTAACGCATCGCGGCAGCCGAGTCGCCATCGATGGAGCCGAAGTTTCCCTGACCATCCACCAACTGATAGCGCATGGAGAAGTCCTGAGTCAGGCGGACGATCGTATCGTAGACCGCCTGATCTCCATGCGGGTGATACTTTCCGATGACATCCCCCACGACGCGGGCGGACTTGCGGTAGGGCTTGTTGTAGTCGTTGCCCTGCTCGTTCATGGAGTACAGCACACGTCGGTGCACCGGCTTGAGCCCATCACGCACGTCCGGGAGGGCGCGCCCGACGATCACGCTCATCGCGTACTCCATGTAGGAGCTACGCATTTCCTCGTTGATGTCTGCAGAAATAATCGTTTCAGTCATGGAACTGCTACCGTTGGAAGAAGCGGATCAGGAGCGGAAGAGAGGGTCAAAGGGTCTTCACCACATAGTCGTGATCGCGCTTTTGCACGACCTCCATCTTCTCCATCACGTCGCCTTGCTGGATGGCGTTGACCACGTCCAGCCCATCCAGCACCTTCCCGAACACCGTGTGGCGTCCGTCCAGGTGAGGCTGCGGTCCGTGGGTGATGAAGAACTGGCTCCCGTTTGTGTTGGGACCGGCGTTGGCCATCGAGAGGATCCCGGCAGAGTCGTGGCGCCGGTGAGAGACGCACTCGTCCCCAAACCGATAGCCCGGCCCGCCGGTTCCTGTGCCTTGGGGACAGCCGCCCTGAATCATGAAGTTGGCAATCACCCGGTGGAAGTTCAGGCCGTCATAAAACCCCTGCTCCGCCAGAGAGATCAGGTTGGCCACCGTGTTGGGAGCGTCGTCCTCGTACAGTTCCAGAGTGATGTCGCCGCGTGAGGTGTGAATGCAGATTTGGGGAAGTGCGTCGGTCATGGAATCCCAAGGTTTGGAGTGAGAAAGGTGGTGAATGGTTGAACGGTTTCGAGATCAGGTGTCCTGCAGGATCGAGCTGAGGTCGAACCCGGAGAGCGCCGCCAGGGTTTCCGAGTCCACCCACTGATTGTCCTCGAAGACAATCAGCTTTTCGACCCCCCGGAAAGGGCTGAGCACCTTGACGTAGGAGTCTTCATCCTCCCCCTTGAGCACCACCTCGGTCTCCGACTCCTTGACCACCTTCCCGGAGTACAGGATGCGGTCGGATTTCGGCAAGGTGATCTTGGCTCCGTCGATCTGGATGGACGGCGGACGCGCCTCAGAGCGCTTGAGCGTCTTGTCGAGAAGCTTCTTGAGGGCCATGGAAAGAGCGAGGGAGGAGGCGAGAAAGAGCCTGGATCAGGCTGGAGGGACCAGCGTTTCCAGTTGATCAACCGCATGGACCGGGGCGTTGCTTCCGGCCATGAAGGGCTGGATGGCGCTGTAGACCATGCGCTGCTTCTCCAGCGTCCGCTTGCCAGCAAACTCCGGAGAGACCACGCGGATGCTGAAATGGCCCCCGTTGCCCATCACCTGAGCCTCGGCCTGCGGGATGGCGGCTTCGATGGCCTGCTTCATTTGTGCTTCAAGCGAGTCCCAAGGTTGCGTCATCGGTTACATCCAACTGGGAGTGAACGATTCTTGAGACTCCGAGGCCTCATACATGAAGGAGGTCTTGCACCCGCAAGAACTCTTTGCCGAAGGATTGTTGAACTTCAGGCCCCGGTCCATCAGGCTGTAGCTCCAGTCAATCTCGGTGTCCTGAATGTACAGATGGCTCTTTTTGTCCACCAGAATGCGCAGCCCCTGAGACTCAAACTCCAGATCGAAGCGAGTCTTCCGTGAGTCGAAATCCAAAGTGTACGTAAATCCAGAACAGCCTCCGGCCTTGACTCCGACACGCACGGCAACGTCTTCCTCAAGCCCTTGCTCGCTCATGATGGTGCGCAGCTCCTTGGCCGCGCTCTGCGTCAGTGTGATCATGGTCTTCAGTGTCCTTCGCTGACCAGGTTCCGGTTCCAGGCGGGGATCTCAACGACCAGATCCTGGCTTCCATTGGGGACACACTGACACCCCAGCCGAGACTGGGCGGTCAGCCCAGGAGCCAGGTCCAGCATGTCCTCTTCATCCTCCGTGGCGTCGTTGCAGCTCTCCCCACCTTCCCGGACGATCACGTGGCACGTCGAGCAGGCACAGACTCCGCCACAGGAGTGATCAAGGTCCAGGCCCGCATCCAGCGCCGTGCGCAGGATGGACCCAGGCAGGCCATCCCCCTGGATGCGCAGCTCTCCGGGGACGACCTCAACGGTCTTTCCTTCCGGAAGAAAGGTGATGCGGTAGTTTTTTTGAGGAAGTGTGTATTCGGGCTGCTGAATGTATGGGTTCAGTCCGGACATGGATCGTCGTCAGAGGTTTCGGTCTCGATTTAATTCAACTGAAAATTCTAACGAAACCCGGACCCGATGTCCATTGGAAAGCGCTCAAATCACTCAGGGAAACCACCCGACATCCTGAAAGCCCGTGCAGTGCGGATTTCAGCACGTCTCAGTCCGTCAGGGCTCCCCCGAAGAAGGCTTGGTGCAGGCGTTCTCGCAGCTCGGCGACTTGCTGTTCACGGGCTTGCCGGGCCTGACGCTGTTTCCGGAGCGCCTGCTGCTCCTGCAGCAGCATCTCCGCAACCTCTCCCACTCTTTGCGCAAAGCCGCTCCTCATGAGCTGCAACCCCTTCCACAGGTACTGATGGAGCAGGTTTTCCTGGAAGTTGAACAGGTCGAACTCCAAGGCCTCGAGCGCGTCCTGACGCAGTTGCCTCTCCAGCGACTGCACAACCCCCTGGTCAACAGGCTTGCGCTCCCGGATCCACTGGCGCGCCAGAGAGACCAGGCTGCGCATGCGTGCGCTGCGACCATACTCCAGTGACGAAGAGAATCGCGGAGGTGGCAGTTCCGGAAATCTGGGCAGCGTCAACAAGGCTTCAAGGTGCTCCACGGAGTGTCCGGACCCCCTGGAAAGCATGGAACAGAGCGCCGTGCGAGATGCCTCCAGGCCCGGGTGAAAGCTCTCAGAGAGGACTTGGAGGTGCTGGAGCAACGGAGGGTTGAGCTCTTCCGCGAGGAAGCGCAGCTGACGTTGGCGGAAGTCCTGGTACGCCTCCAGCCCGAGCGCTCCGGGAAGTTGGAGGAGGATCTCACCAAGACGCTCCGGGGCCTTCAGCCGCTCCGGGATTTGGTACTGTTCCGTGAAGTTCTGCAGCCGAGCAGCGAGGCCAGAGTGCCGCTCCGTCAGTTGATTCCGGACCTCCTGCTGCAGCGAGTCTCTGAGCAGGCTCAGCTTCTGGTCCAAGAGGGCCTCAGCGCTTCGGCGGATGTTTTCGACAAACTCCGGATCCGCACTCAGCGTTGCGGCTTCCTGTCGGTCTTCCTCAAGCATTTGTCCGAGCCACAACTCCAGGTGTCGAGCAAGCGTCTCCAGGTGACGCGCCTCCGCAGCATGCAATTCCTCATGCTGAGAGCGGCGCCAGGCGGCAAAGACCTCCTTCAACCGTTGCCATCCCTGGTGATGTTCCTCCAGCAACTCCGGAACCTGCTCCCAGAGCTGTAGCCGAAGCTGTGCCTCCAGAGTTTCGGGCTGGCTCCGAAGCAGAGCATGCAGCGCCGAAACACAGATCAGCCGAGGCTCCTCCACCCAGGCGCACAGCTCCTCCAGCACCCTCTCGCGGACCCGGTGGAGGTCTGCAAGAGACTCGTGCTCGCTCAAGTCCATATTGAGGACAAACACGGTGCGCTGCAGCATGCCCAACTCCTTCAGCACCTGCAGGAGGTGCAGGTCTGCCTGTCGAATGCCCACGCGTGAGCCGATCACGTAGATGGCCGCGGTCGCCTGGCTCAGGTACTCCTGCACGCGCAGCAGGTGGAGCGGGTTGGGAGAGTCGCTGCCCTGACAGTCGGCCAATTCCAATCCCTGTGCCAGCCTGGGGCTCCGAAGCAGGACTCCCTCCAGAAACACGGCGGTTTCATCTCGGCTGACCCAGTCTCGGTGCTGCAAGGCCTCTGCTCCGGACCAACGGAGCGGGGCCTTGTGAACGCAGAGTTGCTCTCGAACGCTGGGGTAGCCCCGGAGCAGGTGCTGAAGGAGTCGCACCTCGGGCTGCGGCGCTCCTCCCGCCCGCTCTCCTTGGGACAACAAATCCGGAAGGCGCCCCATCGCAGAAGCCAGTGAGGGCGCAGAAGGCCACTCCTGGCCCAGCAGTCGAGCCAGCCGCTGGGCGGTCCGGTTGAGCTCTTCCAGCACGTCCTCTGCGGTGCGCAACTCCAGGTCGGCCTGAAATTCGGTTCCAGAACGAATTCGCGTGACCGCCGACGTTAAGATGCCTGCTCCCCGGCGGACCAGGTCTTCTCCGAGCCAGGCGTTGACCCATGTCGACTTTCCGGATTTAACCGTTCCGACCACCGCGATCCGCAAGCGCGATTCTTGCAGTCGAGTCTCCATGCCTCGGAGGTTTTCTCGCCAGGCATGAATCAGAGCTTGTGACTCCGGGAGCGCCTCTTGCAAGGAGTCCAGCCACTTGTGAAGCCAGGAAAGCCGGGTGGAGATCTGGAGCGAACTCATGGATTGATGATTCAGAGAGGGCACTGTGGGAGGTGAAGGTTTGTGCGTTCGGAAATGTAGATCAGCTTCTCCAGAGAATCAAGCAAAAGGCTTGGGTGTTGCAAGCGCGACACAGTGGTTTGCAGATTGCCCTTCCTGTGTGGTTGTGATAATTTTTCTTGTTTTGATTTTCGCTTTTTGACTTCAAACTCGGCTTTCATGAATCATTTTTCCATCATTCTCTTGCGCAAATCAGGAAACGGAGTGCGCCAGTGGCACCTGGGGACCAAGACGGCTCTGTTCCTGGGAACCTTGCTCATCTTTGGCGGCGGTTACCTGGGGTTCACCTTCCATCAGCAAAATACCCTGCTCGCCAAGCAGCAATCCATCATCTTCGAGCAAGAGTCGACTCAGGCAGAGCTTCAGCGCAAGCTGGATCTGTACGATGGGCAGGAGTCCCGGATTCAGTTTCTGGAGGACTATGTGGAAGAGTTGAAGCAAACGGCGCACAGCAATGAAACGGCCTACCGCAAACACCTGGCCTTGACGCAGACGGCGACCGGCAGCCTCCTGGAATTGCACGATCTGATGTGTGGCGAGTTGCAGGCAAGCTGCATCCCCAACCCTTACGATCAGGAAGACCCGCGACAGCAGGTGTTGTGGATGTCACACCTTCAGCAAAATCTGGTCTCCCTCAGTGAACAGTTCCGCGACACCCTCTCCAGCCGTCAGGCCTACGAGGAGCAGGCCAGCGAGATCGAGCAGCTCCGGTCCCAGTTGACCAAAGCCGAGCAGGACCTCGCTGAGCACTTGGCGTACATGCAGTCTCGCAGCACCACCGTGGAGCGCCTGGCCGAGCGCATCTCGCAGACTACCGGGATCAACTTGACGAAGGACATGGGCGAGCTGCAGCAATCCTCCGGAAAGGGCAACCGCGGAGGTCCAACCATGATGGACGAGCTTTCCCTGGAGGCTCCGGAACAGTTTCTGCTGCAAGGCAACCTGCGCAACTTTCTCTACCAGAACTCTCAAGGCTTCGAAAGTTCAATCCGTGACTTCGAGGACATCAGCGAGATGGTTGCCCACAATGAGACCTACTGGAAGCAGACTCCGACCATCATCCCGGTACGCAGTCGACTGCTCTCGGACCGCTACGGCATGCGGCGGGATCCCTTCACCAAGAAGCGCACCTTCCATGCTGGGCTGGACTTTGTGGCACGCACCGGAGCCAAGCTGTTTGCCCCTGCGGATGGGATCGTTCGCTTGGCCAAAAGCCATTTTGGCTATGGACTGATGGTGGAGTTGGATCACGGTCGCGGCTTCTATCCCGGAAAACGTCAAACGGTGCGCTACCGCACACGCTACGCCCACCTGTCGAAGATTCTGGTCAAGAAGGGCCAGCGGATCCGCCGCGGAGAGATGATCGGATTGGTGGGCAACACAGGGCGAAGCACCGGGCCCCACCTTCACTACGAGGTGCTGGTCAACAACCGCAAGGCCGACCCCTTGCTCTTCATTTCCCGCTTCAACCCGGGAAGCCGCCTTTACGTTCGCTGACCATGCTGCAACCTTCCAAAGCTCTGGGTTTTCTCTCAGAAGACCTCTTCCTCCAGGGAAACATCGACTGTGGTGACAAGATCGTCATCAACGGCGAAATCCACGGCACCGTCACGAGCCAAGGTGAGGTGATGGTCGGTCAGCAAGGCCGAATTCGCGGCGACCTCCAAGGCCAGCAAGTCACTGTGGCCGGAACACTCACGGGACAACTCTCTGTCAGGCGGCAGCTGGAGATTGCAGCGACCGGTGACATCCAGGGCGAGATCTGGGTGCGCCCCGGGAGCATGGTTGTTCGCGAAGGAGCCAACATCCAGGGCAGCTGCCACCACCTCGCGGAGACTCCGGAGGCATGAAGGTTCACCGCAATCGACTGCTCCAAAGTCAGCCTGCCCAGCGCACGGGAGGCGTCAACCACTCCGTGCGTCAGGAAGACCGTATCCTCTACGTCCGCGGCCTCTTTGCTCCTCCAAAGAGCCCGGAGGAGAAGCACTACCGCAAGAAGCAGGAAGCCGAGGAGTGGAGACAGTTCTACTCGGTGGGCATGCTGCTCACGTTCGGGGTCATTGTCGGGCTGATCTCGCTGTTCGGCGATTTTGGCCTGCTGAGCTACAATCAACTGCAGGACCGCCACCAGTCTCTCCAGTTGGAGATCCAGGAGTTGCAGCAGCAACGAGCCCTCCTGAAGCAGGAGATCGTCGCTCTCCAGGAGAGCCCGGCATACTTGGAAATGATGGCTCGGCAGGAGTTGGGCCTGGTCGGCAAGGACGACTTCATCTACGTCATCCGCCCTCAAGAAGCTGACTCCGGGCGCCCTTAACCCAGCCTCCCGGACACGCTGCCACAGAGCCTCGTCCCGAGTGGGCGCGGCGCGCCTCGTCTGTTGAGAAGGAGGCTGGTCCGGAGAGCCGCTTCGCCCGCCCACCCTCTTCAAGAAGGACCGTGAACCCCAAGGAATTTCAAGCGCTTCGTTTGCCCCACGCCCGTAATGTCGGAAGCCCTGATCGTCTGTAACGGGAACCCTCCTCCGGAAGGGCTGCTCCTTCGGCACTGGGAGCGTGTGGACTGGCGCATCGCTGCCGACGGCGGAGCGAACGTGCTGAGTCGGCTGGGGCTGACTCCGGACGTGGTTGTCGGAGACCTGGACTCCCTGCATCCGGAGCTGCGCGAACGCCTGCCGGCAGAAGCGCTGATCCGGATTGTGGAGCAAGAGACCAACGACGCAGACAAGGCAATCCGCTTCAGCCTGGAAAAAGGAGCGGAATGCCTGCACATCTTTGGGGCCGAGGGAGGGCGCTCCGATCAGTTTTTGGCCAACTTGGACGTGCTCTACAAGTACTCGACTCAGGCCCGGCTGATCCTCTGGACCGAGTTGGAGCGCTGCGAATTTGTCCGAGACCTCTGGCAGGAGACACTCTCCGTCGGAGCGACGGTCTCCCTCTTCCCGCTGTTTGGGCCCGTGGAGGGCATCACCACCGAAGGGCTGGAGTACGCCCTGACCGATCAGGTGCTCACTCCCGGTACCCCTCCTTCCGGAGTCTCCAACCGTGCCGTCTCCTCTCGGGTCTCTGTGCAGGTTCGTGCAGGGAGCCTGCTGGTCATGGCCTCTCACCTCTGATTGTCTGATTTGCAAGGAAACGGAATGGATGATCGCGTGAAACGGAATTTGATGATTGCTCTGGCGGCTCTCGGAGGCGTGGCGTTGGTTTGGCTGGGGCTGCAGAACCCGGGACGTTCCTACCTGTTGGGGACCAACAACCCGGAGACCAAGAGCGAGCCCTTGCGCCTGTGCGACCCGGCCATCGAAAAGGCAGTGGGAGAGAGCCTGCAATTCAGCGTGCTGACCACGGCGATGGACCAAACGGAGGATGGCTGGCGCGTTGTCCGCGGGTTCAGCACCTCGGAAGGTCCACGCGAGGCTCTCTGCGTGATCCAAAGCGGAGAGGTGACGGTACAGCTTGACCCCCGCAAGCAAGCAGACGCCGCCCCTGCAGTTCCGGGTGCTCCGGACCCAGGGGCCGCCCCACCTCCCACTCAATGAGCCCAACCGCCTCCACCTGATTTTCAAGGAGTTCCATGCCTCTCAGAAGCCACTCTCTCATTGACCGTCTGGATGAACTGGCCCGAAGCCGCCCCCAGAGCCCTGCCTTCATTCAAGGAGACCGCACCCTCCGTTTTGGAGAGTTTGCGCACCGCGTGCGACGTCTGGTATCCGGGCTGAACCAGTTGGGCCTGAACCCAGGAGCACGAGTTGCCGTGTTGCTCGACAACAGTCTGGAAACCGTACTGACCTACGGAGCGTGCCTTCAGGCCGGACTGATCACCGTCGGGCTGAACACCCGGACGTCTGCAGAAGAGATGTCCCGGGTGTTGGAAAAGACCACACCGCAGGCCCTGGTGTTTCAATCGGATTATCAGAAACAGGCTCAGGTGCTCAAGCCTCAGGTGAAGCACTGGATCAGCACCGACTCGGTTCCGGAGTCGCTTTCTCTGAGTGCGCTGGAAGCAGAGGTCGGCACGCTGAAGGAGGTGAATCCAGAGGCTGGTTGCGCCATCATCCCCACGGCGGCGGTCGGTGGAGACCCCAAAGGGGCACTGCTCAGTCAGCAGAACCTGATGGCCTCCTGCCAGATGCACCTGATGCACTTCGGTCCAGAGTCTGTCCGGGGACACCTGGGGATCATGCCGCTCTTTCACGTGATGGGGATGACCTCGCTCTGGGCAACGTTTGTCTGTGGTGGGACTACGGTCCTGCTGCCTCAGTTTGATCCTCAGGCTTCGGTGGCGGCAATCGACGAGCACCAGCTGACCTATTTCGGCTCCTTTCCTCCAATTTTGGGACGTGTCCTGGATGCAGCGACCGAAGCCTCCTCGACGCTGCCCAGCCTGCGTGTGGTCTACGGGCTGGAGGGGCCGGACAACATCCGCCGTCTGGAAGAGCAGACCGCTGCCCGCTTCTGGGGAGGCTTCGGTCAGGCAGAGACCTGCGCCTTTGTCACCGCGGCTCCGGCCTCGGAGCGTCCCGGGAGCTCGGGACGAGCCAGCTTTCTCAACGCGGTCGCGGTAGTGAACGAGGCCGATGAGTTGCTTCCTCCCGGAGTGGCCGGTGAGATTGTGGTCCAAGGCGAGAACGTGATGTTGGAGTACTGGGGGCACGAAGAGGCCACCGCCCACGTTTTCCGCAACGGATGGCATCACACCGGAGACATCGGGCGTTTTGATGATGAAGGCTACCTGTTCTACATCAAACGAAAGGCCGAAAAGGAGCTCATCAAGACCGGCGGTGAGAACGTCTACCCCGGAGAAGTGGAGGCCGTCCTGAAGAAGCATCCAGACCTGGTCGAGGCCTGCGTGATCGGGGTCCCGGATTCAAACTGGGGGGAGTCCGTGAAGGCGATCTGCGTGCTTCGAGAGGGGGCCTCGCTGGACGCCGAGGGAGTCCGGGGTTTTGTCGGTCAGCACATCGCCGGCTTCAAGCGCCCCCGACTTGTCGAGTTCGTGGAAGCCTTGCCGGAAAAAGACGGCGAAGTCGACCGCGACGCCGTGAAGGCGCAGTACGGTCACGCCGCCTGAGCTCCCTCAGGCGTGGGCTCTCCGGACCAGGTCCTGAGCCAGCGCCTCTCCCTGAGCGAGCGTCTCGGAGACGTTGAGCGTCCGGACTTCGTAGTCTTCCACCACGAGCTTCCCATCGACGAGCACATACCGGACGTCTCCGGCCTGTGCGGAGTAGACGACCGCGGCCACCGGATTGTGCTTGGGCCAGTAGTGTGGCCGGCGTGCATCCAGCACCACCACGTCGGCCTTTTTCCCGACCTCCAGAGAGCCGATCTCCTCCTCAAGCCCCATCGCTTGGGCCCCATTCCACGTGGCCATCCGGAGCGCCATTTGTGCCGGAACCGCTTCAGCGTCCTCCTGACTTCCCTTGTGGATCAGCGCGGCAAGGTGCATCTCCTCAAAGAGGTTCACGTTGTTGTTGCTCGCGTGCCCATCAGTCCCCAGGGCGACGCAGATGCCCTGCTCCAGCATTTGCGGGATAGGCGCAAATCCGTTGGCCAGCTTCAGGTTGCTGGTGGGGTTGTGGAGCACCCGGACCCGATGTTCTGCAAGCAGCCGCTGATCCACAGCATCGACGTGGACGCAATGGGCTGCGGCGGTCGGACGCTCCAGAACTCCCAGATCCGCAAGATGCTGCACCGGACTCTTGGCATAGTGCTCCTGGGAGTCCAGCACCTCCTGGCGGCTCTCCGAGAGGTGCAGGTGCAGCCCGATTCCTCGTGTTCGCGCCTCCTGCGCGGCCTCTTGCAGGTAGGGAGGGCTGCAGAGGTACATTGAGTGCGGACCAAGGTAGACGGTGATGCGCCCATCAGCTCGTCCATGCCACTGATCATGCAGATCGGTAGCGGCCTTGAAGAGCGCCTCTCCGAGACCCGCGACGTCCAGCAATCCTCCACAGAGGCAGGCCCGGATTCCGGACTCTTCCACGGCTGCTGCGACCTGGTCCATGAAGAAGTACATGTCCAGAAAGCTGGTAACGCCCCCCTGCAGCAACTCCAGCACCCCCAACTGTGCCCCGGCTCGCACGTGCTCCGGGCTCAGGTGCTCCTCCGCCGGCTTGATGCGCTCCATCAACCACGGCCAGAACGGCAGGTCGTCCGCATAGTTGCGAAAGAGCGCCATCGGGATGTGCGTGTGGCCATTGACCAGCCCCGGGATGACGATCTGGTCCGTTCCGTCGATCACTCGGTCGGCCACAAAACCTTCTGGAGCCAGCCCCACTCCGACAATGCGGTTCCCGGAAATGGCCAGCGAGGCGTTCGAGAGCACTGTGTCCTGAGGGTCCACCGTCAGGATCGTCGCGTTTTCAATCAGCAGGTTCATCAATTTCTTCACCTTCTTGGAGCCTGCCTGCAGACCGTGTCGTGTGTTGCACCAGCCTCTCTTGGAGCAGGCGTTCCTTTGTGAGCGACCGTGTTTGAGCACCACGTTACCCTGAAACGGCTCCAATTCAAATATACGAGTGTTCCCTGAGGATTTTGGGAGGGCAATAAAACCTTGTTTCTCTGTGGCAGGTTCCGGTTCCTGAGGACAAGAAGGGCTTGCATTTTGGGACGGCTTGAAGTCTGTTGAGTTCGTCTTGAAAAGGGGGCGTGCCTCACGCAGGCCTCACCATTCGGAGAAAACATGGAATTGAACATGAAGGGCAAAGTCGCCATGGTGGCGGCTTCCAGCAAGGGCTTGGGATTCGGGATCGCGCAGGAGTTGGCTCGAGAAGGTGCCCATGTCTCCATCGCCAGTCGCTCACAGGAGGGCATTGAGGCTGCCGCCACTCAGCTTCGGCAGCAAGGATCTGGGCAGGTTCTGAGTTCGGTTCTGGATGCGTCCAGCAACGAGAGCATCCAGGCCTGGACCCAGCGGACGCTGGAGCACTTTGGCGGCGTGGACTGTCTGGTGGTGAACGCCGGAGGTCCACCTCCGGGGAGGTTTGTGGACTTCACCGACCAGGACTGGCAGACGGCGTTCGAGCTGAACCTGATGAGTGCGGTCCGGATGATCCGGGAGGTCCTGCCTTCCATGGAGTCCCGGGGTGGCGGCTCGATCCTGACCGTCACCTCGTCATCGGTCAAGGAGCCGATCGACGTGCTCATCCTCTCCAACGTGATGCGCTCCGGAGTGACCAGCCTGGTCAAAAGCCTCTCGCTGCAGTTGGCTCCGCTGGGAATCCGGGTCAACAACCTGATGCCAGGACGCATCGACACCGACCGGGTTCGCTCCATCGATGAAGCGCAGGCCAAGGCAGCAGGGGTGCCTACGGAAGAGCGGCGATCCCAAAGCCAAGCGGCGATTCCACTGAAACGCTACGGCACCATTGAGGATTTCGGGAAGATGGCAGCCTTCCTGCTTTCAGATGCCGCCTCCTACGTCACCGGAAGCAGCGTCGCAGTGGACGGGGGCTCCATCAAGACGGTCTGGTAACATGCCTCGCTCGCTTCAGGACACCCTGGCCGCCGCAAGAACCATCGACCTCCACGCACATATCGTGCTGGCAGAAACCGAGGGCGCCGCCGGGAGCTACGGACCCGAGGTCCTGTTTGAGGGGGAAGTCCCGATCTACCGCATCGGAGACTACGAGCTGCGCGGGGTGCAGTACCGCGGTTCGGCATTCATGGACTCTGAGATCCGCTTGCAGCGCATGGATCAGGCCGGAATCGATGTCCAGGTTCTGACCCCCAACCCCCTGACCTACTTTCACTACATCGAGCCGGACCTGGCCCTCCAATTTTCCCAAACCCACAACGATGCGCTCGCCGTACGGATTCAGGAGCACCCGGAGCGTCTTCTCGGAATGGCCAATCTCCCCCTGCAGGACTGCGGAGCCGCACGCGAGGAGCTCTTCCGGGCCGTGGAAGACCTGGGGCTGCACGGAGCGGCCATCGGGACGGCGAGCCACCATCAGCTCGACGACCCTTACTACGATGTGCTTTATGACGCCTTCGAGGTTCTGCAGGTTCCGCTGCTGATTCACCCGGCACCCACCGGAATTGACCGACCGCTGCTTGATGAGTCGCTGAGCTACTACGAGCTGGACCTGATGGTCGGCTTCTCGTTTCAGGAGACGGTGGCGGTGGCCAACCTGATCTTCGGGGGAGTCCTGGAGCGGCATCCCGGGCTGCACGTCTGCATCAGCCATGGAGGAGGCATGCTGCCCTTCATCGCCGGACGTCTGAGCAAGGCGAGCCGCAAGCGTGCCTGGGTGCCTCAGCGGCTCCAGGCGGAAGGAGCGTTCGAGGAGGAACTCGGCAAGCTCTGGTACGACTCGCACGTGCACTCCGAAGAGTCCCTGGACCTGCTGGAGAAGGTGGTGGGCCCGGACCGCATTGTCTATGGGACCAACTTTGCCGGCTGGGACCAGCCGGCAGCCTACACTCCTGACGAGCGGACGGACCAGTGGACACGGAATGCCCGGAACCTCTTTCGAGTGGGAGACGCCTGATGACAACACGTCACCTGATCACCAACGCCCAGGTTCTCGACGGGCTTGGAAATCCGGCATTTCCCGGAAGCGTCCTGCTCCAGAACGGACGAATCGAGAAGGTCGCTCCGGCAGGGAGTCCGTTGCCGGAGTTGGCCGAGGACGGCCTGAACGTCATTGATGCCCACGGGAACTGGCTGATGCCAGGGCTGATCGACTCCCACTGCCACAGTACCTTCGACGAGGTGTCCTCGAATGACGAGCTGTTTTTTCACCGGAGCCGCCCGGGCTTGGCTGCAGTGATTGCGGCAGAGAACCTGAAGAAGATTCTCCGGGCCGGAGTGACCAGCATCTGTGACCCGGACTCGATTCACGAACTGGGGTACGACCTCAAGGAGGCGATCAACGCCAGGGTCTTTCCCGGACCACGCATCCGGACCGGAGGCTATGCCTTGCTGACCTCTGTGGGAGGTACCGCAGGACGCTTGATCCCGGACCAGGGGGTTATCGGTTACGGGAAGGTGGTTCGCGGAAAAGATGAAATTGTCGCGGAGGTCCGACGTCAGGTCAAGATGGGTGCGGACTGGATCAAGGTCCACGTCTCCGGACTGATCCCCAATCATCGGCAACGCGGCGAGCTGCAGGTCTGGTCCAGGGAGGAGCTGGAACTGGTCTGCCAGGTGGCCCACGATTTGGGTACCCCGGTGATGGGACACTGCCGAGGCTCTGGCTCCACCCGGGATGCAGCCCGGGCCGGGTTCGATCTGATCTTGCACGGAACCTTGATGGAGCCGGACGCTGTGGAGGCCGTTGTGGAGCACAAGGTCCCGATCGCCCCGACCTTCACTTTTCAGGCAAACCTGATCGACTTCGGACACCGTGTGGGAGCAGCGCCCTTCATCCAGGATCTGTTCCGGAGAGAGATTGCAGACAGCGCCGAGGCCTTGCGGACCGCGTATGACCAGGGCGTCCCGATCCTCTGCGGCTCCGAGAGCGGATTTTCGGTGACGCCCTATGGGCACTGGCATTACCGGGAGATGGAGGTGCTCGTCAAGGAGATGGGCTTCACTCCACTGGAGGCCATCCGGAGCGCCACCTCGGAAAACGCCCGCGCGATGCTCCACTATGGCGAGCTTGGGTGCATCCAGGAGGGCGCGATGGCCGACCTGCTCCTGCTCTCTGAAGACCCCTCGCAGGATGTCACGGTGCTGGGAAATTCAGAGTGTCTGAAGATGATCCTCAAGGACGGAGAGATTCAGGACCTCGGTCCCGCTCCAGAGCGCGGACCGATCAACGGCTGGCGAGTGGTCAACTACGGCCAGATTCTGACACGTGAGGTGGCTCAGGGGAGTCACTGACGAAGGGCGTTGAGCCTGCGACATCATCACAATGGGAGGCAGAACATGAAGTATGCACACCTGCGTTGCTACACCGTCAACAAGGGGCAAATGGACCCTTGGCTCTCCATGTTCGAGGAGATCCGTCCGGTCATGGAGGCCGCCGGGATCACCGTGGAGAGTACCTGGATCAACGAGGAACGTACCCAGTTCATCTGGATCCGCTCGTATGGGGCCACGGCCGAATCCATCGCCGAGTACGAAGCCCGGTTTTATGGCAGCGACTGGTGGCAGGCAAACGTGGAACGGGTGCGCGGTTTCATCGCCCATCGCGACGTTCAGGTCATCACCACCACCTAACGCTCTCTCCAGCACTCATCGTGATTTTCCAGCAATTGCTGAACGGCCTCGTGGTCGGCGGGGTGTACTCTCTCTTTGCGCTGGGGTTTGCCCTGGTTTTTGGGATTCACCACATCCTCAACCTGGCACACGGAGGGGTCTTCATGACCGGTGCCTTCCTTGGGCTCTATGCTGTACTTCAGGGGCTGCCGCTGTGGCTGGGGTTTGTGGTGGCTGCGCTCGGAGGCGGGCTACTATCTGTCCTGATTGAGTTCATGGCCTTCCGGCCTCTCAAAAAGAGTGGAGAAACGGAGTTTGGGGCAATCATTTCCTCCATCGGAGCCAATCTGATCATCATCAGCATCGCCCAGAAGATCTCCCAGACCGAGGTGATGCGCTTCCCGTTCGAGACCTTCCCGGTCATCATCTACCGGTTCTGGGGGCTGCGAGTCTCCTTCCTGCAACTGTTCATGGCGCTGATGGCTCTTGCGCTGATGGCCGTCCTCCTCTACTTCCTCTACAGAACTCCGATCGGGAGGAAGATCCGGGCAGTTGCCGGAAATGAACACGCGGCCATTTTGTTGGGTGTGAACCCCAACCACGTCTTCTTCACCACCTTCTTCCTCTCCGGAGCCTTAGCAGGAGTTGCCGGTGTACTGATCGGGCTGGCTTTCAACAGCATCCACTTCATGATGGGAGAACCGTTCCTGTTGAGCGCCTTCGTGATCTGCATCCTGGGCGGGATGGGGAGCATTGTCGGCACCATGGTGGGAGGGTTGGTCTTCGGCATGATCCACACGCTCTCCGTAGCCTACCTTTCCTCCGGACTTACAGAATCAATCATCTACGGGCTATTGTTCGTGATGCTCATCCTCCGTCCAAACGGACTCTTTGGGAAATCGGCAGCCGGAGCGTTGAGGGTGCAGCGATGATGCAGTTCTTCCTGACCTATCAGCCGGTGCTTGATCACGGATTGCTCAGCCTCGGCTTCGCATTCAGTCAATGGGTCGTCCTGCGGGCCGGGGTGTTCTCCGTCGCGAGCGCCGGACTCGCGGCAATCGGAGGCTATTCCGCAGCCTTGCTGCACCTGGATGGTGGACTGCCTCCGTTTGTGACGATTCTTCTGGGTGCCGTGCTGGGAGGACTGTTTGGAGTCGCCCTCGCTTGGCCTCTGGCCCGACTCAGGGGCGTTTATCAAGCGATCGCGAGCTTGGCCTTCGTCCAAATCGTCCTTTCCCTCAACCTCTATGCGGAAGGGATCACCCGAGGCGCGCTCGGCGTCGACGGCATCCCCAAACTGGTGGAAACGCCCCTGCTTCTGCTGCTGTCTGCAGGGCTGATCTACCTGATGCACTCCGTCAACACCTATCGCCTTGGCAGAACCTTTGAGACCGTTCGGCAAGATGAAGCCGTGGCCAACTCGCTGGGCATTTCTACGATTCACTTTCAGACGATTGCCTTTGCAATCGGAGGCGTTATCGCCGGGCTGTACGGGGGGTTGACCGCATTCCACAGTTACCACCTGGACCCTGCCCAGTTCGGCTTTGAGTTCCTCGTGGCTGCCTTGTCGTTTGTGATCCTGGGAGGGCGCCGGAGTGTCGTGGGACCGGTCATCGGGACTGCTGTGCTGGTGATCCTCCCGGAGCTTTCCCGGGAGTTTGGGGAGTTCCGCCAGCTCGGCTACGGGGTCATTCTGATGATAGTGATCGTGTTCATGCCTCAAGGCATTGCGGACACCTACCTGAGTTGGAGCCGCAAGAAGCGACTGGCCTCGCAGCAGGAGGCCCAATGAGCACCCTTCGCCTGCAGGGAGTGGGCAAGAATTTTGACGGCCTTCGGGCTGTGGACCAGGTATCTCTCGAGGTGCCTCAAGGGAAAATCACCGGACTGATTGGCCCAAATGGTGCGGGTAAGACCACGCTGGTCAACATGATCACCTGCCTACTCTCCATCAGCGAAGGGACGATCTTTCTGGATGACCACAACCTCACCGACGCTCTTCCGTACGAAGGCGCCCGTTGCGGAATTGCCCGGACCTTCCAGAACATCCGACTCCTCCCAGAGGCCACGGTGCTGGAAAACATTGTCTGCGGTTTCCACCTCAAGGAGCACAGCTCCCTGTGGAGCGCGCTACTGGGACTCGGCTCCTCCCGGGCAGAGAAGCGCGAGCTTGAGGCATTGGCAATGCGCCTGCTCGACCGCTTCGACATGCGCCCGTTTGCCGGATTGGAGGCCGGAGGGCTCTCCTATGGACACCAGCGCAAGGTGGAGATCATGCGAGCCTTGGCAACCGACCCGAAGCTGTTGATGCTGGACGAGCCGGTGGCTGGAATGAACGATGCCGAAGCAGAGGAGTTGGGACGTATCATCCGGGAGTTGGCCTCAGAAGGGATTGGCATCTTGCTCATCGAACACAACATGCGCTTCGTGATGCAACTCTGTGATTTCATCTACGTCCTCAACAGCGGCAGTCTGATCGCCCAGGGGACGCCTGAGGACGTCTCGCAGAACCCAGAAGTGGTCGCAGCCTACCTTGGCGGAAGCACATGCTGAAGGTCGAACGCCTCTCCGCCGCCTACAGCGGCATTCAGGCCCTCCGGGAGGTGAGCCTTGAGGTGCAACCGGGAGAGATGGTCGCTCTGATTGGAGCCAACGGAGCCGGCAAGACAACCTTGCTCAACTGCATCAGCGGGCTGGTCAGACCCCGGTCCGGAAGCATCGGCTTTGAGGGGAGGGACCTGACCCGTGTCAAGCCGTGGAACGTTTCGGCCTCTGGAATCCTTCAGGTTCCAGAGGGCCGGCAGATCATCTCCGAGTTAACCGTCCTGGAGAATCTCCAACTGGGAGAGACAGCCCTCAACCGCCGCCAGCCAACGCATCAGTTGGAGCAAGTGCTCGATCTGTTCCCGATTTTGCGAGAGCGCAGTTCCCAGCGCGCCGGCTCCCTGAGCGGCGGAGAACAACAGATGCTTGCCATTGGACGTGCCTTGATGGGAGGGCCCCGGTTGATGCTTCTCGATGAGCCCAGCCTCGGGCTGGCACCGCTGATCGTCCAGCAGGTCTTTGCAACCCTCAAGACGCTGAATCAACTGGGGCTGACCATTTTGCTGGTTGAGCAGAATGCCAAGATGGCCTTGGAGATCACCAACCGGGCGTATGTTCTGGAACAAGGAGCAATCGTTCTGGAAGGAGAGAGTGCCTCACTGTCGCAAGACGAGCGGGTGCAGTCGCACTATCTGGGACAATCCTGATCCGGAAGTGCATCACGGCGCTGCGTTGAGATTCTTCGGAGCGCATGAATCCTATTTCAAAGAGGAAAACATGAGAAAGATGCTACATGTGCTAACGGTCCTGAGCGCTCTGATTCTCGGGGCACAGGGCTTGAACGCGGCAACCTTGAACGTCGGGTTGGTGATCTCGACCACCGGAAAGTACGCCTTTGTCGGCGTCCCCCTCAAGGAAGGGATCGAGATGGCTCTTGCCGAGCGGCAGGCAGCCGGAGACTTTGGCTCCGACCAGGTCAAGCTCCTCTTTGAGGACAACGGCTCCGACAAGGACCAGGCCATCAATCTAATCAACAAGATGGGCATTGACCCAAACATCTTGATGACCATCGGACCGATCGCAACCAGCGAAGCCATGGCCACCGGACCGGTCGCCGTGGACAGGAAAATGGTGATCTTCTCCACCGCGACCTCTCCCAAGGTCCTCGAGGCCGGGCCATGGATCTACAAGGTCACCGAGATCGCAGATTCCTACATGACTGCCATGGCCAAATACGCAGTGGATACCCTCAAAGTGAAGAAGTGTTTCTCCTTGGTCATCCGCGACAACGAAGGCTATATCCTGCAAAAGCAGGTCTTTGTGGATTACCTCAAGAACAACGGGGTGGAAGTGGTTGCCGATGAGTCCGTGCTCTCCAGCGACACCGACTTCACGGCAATCGCCACCAAGATCGTTGACTCCGAGCCGGACTGTCTGTTCCTGTCGAACCCTCCGGAGCAGGGTGCGAACATCGTCATTCAGGCACGCCAGGCAGGTCTGCCCGGCGATGTCACAATCATTGGCAACACCGGAATGGCCTCGGTCAACTACATCAAGGCCGGAGGAAGTGCGATTGAAGGGACCTACATGCCCAGCGACTTTGTGCCCACTGGAGTCAATCAAAGCTCCCAGGATTTCATCTCCAACTACCAAGCCCGCTATGGCAAGGATGCCAAATCCTGGGCTGCAGTGGGATACACGATGGGGCTGGTAACCGCAGAGGCCATCCGCAAGGCATCCCCGAATCCAACCCGGGAGAAGATTCGCCAAGCCTTCATGCAGGTCTCCAACCTGAACGTCCCTCTGGGTTCCGGGAAGTTCTCGATCGACTCGGAGCGCATCCCACACTACGGCGCCGCGGTGGTGAAGGTGGCCAACGGAGAGATCGTCCTCGCCGATTAAACGGAACTGACACGGGAAGCATGTCCGGACTCGTGCGCTCTTGCCGCCTGGGCATGCTCTCGAGTGGTCTTCAGGGCACAGGAATCGCTGAGATGAAGTCTTGGTAGTATGGCTGGTGGAACTCCCCCAGCAGGCGGGTCAACTCCGTCAGTGGGTCCGGATGGTCATCGACACGCAGGTTGCACCAAGGGAACGGTTGTTCCCGGATGGAGGTGCTCATGCCCTGAGGAGAGCCCCCCAGGTCAAAGTACTGCTGACGGAAGCGCTCAGCAGCGCACTATGTGCCAGGATAGTGCAGCCAAACTCCGCAATCCCCATCGGTGGACCCGAGGCACCCGGAATTGGGAAC
>JAYPUA010000024.1:2914-50473 GCA_038133845.1 Deltaproteobacteria bacterium | reverse complement strand
ATGGTGGGCATGGAAGGGATTGAACCTTCGACCTTTCGCGTGTGAGGCGAACGCTCTCCCACTGAGCTACATGCCCGACAATTCGGATTGAGGGAGGTAAGGCTGAGGAGCCGAGGGCGGATCGTGTTCAGCGATGGCGGGGTTGACGGGACTCGAACCCGCGGCCTCCGGCGTGACAGGCCGGCGTTATAACCAACTTAACTACAACCCCGCTGAACTCGATTCTGGTGGGCGATACAAGGTTCGAACTTGTGACCTACGGTTTGTAAGACCGTCGCTCTCCCAGCTGAGCTAATCGCCCTTAGGAGAGTCGCTCATACTAAAACACTCTTCTGAAGGATGCAAGGAAAATTTTACGCAGGAAGGCTCTCGGACAGCCTGTTTTCTCCGAGGAATGTTCGGGCTGTGCAAAGCTTGTATCTCCCCAGGAGAGGGTTAGGCTGTTGGGCAGTTCGCCTCAGTCCACTCTTTCTGAACAAACAAGAATCCGGCGACCGTTCCTTTCAGCATTACCCCTCAGCTCAGAATTCACGCTTCATGAACACGCTGTACGAACCCCATCCGCTTCTCTCTCGAGCCCAGCTGTTGCTGGACAAAAAGGCGTGTTTTTTTCCGGAGCGCACCTACGAGAAGCCGTTAGACCTGAATCCGGAGGCTGAGGAAGTTCGGGTC
Organism: Deltaproteobacteria bacterium; assembly: GCA_038133845.1. Lineage (GTDB taxonomy): Bacteria > SAR324 > SAR324 > SAR324 > NAC60-12 > JAYPUA01. Next base: position 49,801 of record JAYPUA010000024.1, on the reverse strand, counting down.
CTGCTACTGGGAGACACGGGCTCCGGGAACGAGGATCAGCACCGGGTATCTCGTCGATCGTGGCAGACTTGTTGTGAGTTGGGAGCGGATCTGGTGCTCTTGCTTGGAGACAACTTCATTATGGATGGTGTGGACAGCGTGGAGGACGAACAGTGGCGCACAAAGTTCGAGGAGGTCTATGAGCACCAACTCCCATTCTATGCAGTGTTGGGCAACCACGACCTGCGAGGGAACTGGAGGGCGCAGATTGCCTACAGCGATCTGAGCGAGCGCTGGGTCATGCCGGACGTGAACTATTCCTTTCAGGCAGGCCCGTTGGAGATCTTCGGGATCAACACCACCTGCACTGTCTGCTCGCTTTGGACCTTGCAGAAGCCTCGGGTGCAGCCTTGGCGACTGGTCTTTGGGCACCGGCCGCTGGTAACCCGGGGACGGCATCGGGGCATGACCTGGCTCGAGCGGATGCTGGTCCGCTGGGCTCGTCCGGATGTCTTTTGTTCTGGACACAACCACCTGCTGGAGCATACTCGCTGGCAGGGGATTGACCAGATCACCTCCGGAGGCGGCGGCAACCCGATTCACTCGGCAGATTATGAGACGATTCCCGAGGGAGAGTTTCTTGCGGAGACGATGGGGTATGTCTGGCTGCATGCTTCCCGGGAGGAGTTGGAAGCACGCTTCTTCAACGATGAAGGCGAAGAGCTGTACCGCTTCCGGCGTCAGCAGTCCTGAAAGCGCTCTGTTGGTAGCACCAGCGTGATCCGGGTGCCGCTCCCGGCGTCGCTCTCCAGCTCGATCCGACCTCCGTTCATCTCCACCAACTCGCGGCAGAGCACCAACCCCAGCCCGGTCCCCTTCTCATTGGCCGTGCCCAAACTGGACACGGTGTCTTCCAGATTGAAGAGCTTCTCCTGGCGCTCCGGGCTGATCCCGACGCCATTGTCCTCCACGTGCAGACGAATCCAGGGCCCCTCCTCAGAGGCCGTGACCTGGATGGCTCCTCCCATGTGGGTGAACTTGACCGAGTTGCTGAGCAGGTTCTGCAGGACCAGCGAGAGCATGGTGTTGTCGGCAAACGCCTGCAGAGTCCGCGGCAGGTGGTTTTCCAAGGTGATTTCCTTGCGCATCGCGTTGCCGCGCACCAGGTCGAACGAGCGCTCTACAATGTCGGCCAGCATCAATGGCTCCGGAGCGTATCCCAGGCGTCCGGACTGCAGGCGAGTCCACTGCATCAGGTTGTCGATCAGGCTGAGCAGGTTTCGAGCTCCGGTGTGGATGTGCTCCCCGTAGGACCGCAGCTCCTCCGGAGTGAAGCCCCGCAGGTCCCCCGAGAGGATCTCCGAGAACCCCAGGATGGAGTGAAAGGGGCTCTTGAGGTCGTGGGAAATCACGGAGAAGAGCTTGTCCTTGTTGGCGTTGAGGGACTGCAGCTCCTGCTCAAGCATCTTCTTCTCTGTAGTCTCCATCTGGACACCCACGTAGTGCGTGACGTGTCCGAAGCTGTTTTTCAGCGGAGCCAAGGAGAGCTGATTCCAGAATGGAGTACCGTCCTTGCGATAGTTGAGCAATTCCACTCGGCAGGGCGCCTCTTCCGACAACGCGCGGCGGATCTGCTCGATGGACTCCTGATTGGTCTCCGAGCCCTGCAGAAACCGGCAGTTCTTCCCAAGAACCTCACGCTCGTGATATCCGGTGATTTCGGTGAAGGCCTGGTTGACATAGATGATGGGGCGGTCCGGCTGGTTGAAGTCGGCGATGGTGATGCCCTCCTGAGTTTCTTCCACAGCCTGGCGGATCAACTCCAACTGGAGCTCGGTCTCCTTCTGCAAGGTGATGTTTTCGTGGGCAATCGTCACCCAACGCCGATCCTCATAAAGGAAAGAGGTCGCCCGGAGCACGAACCAGCGCCACTCGGAGGGGCTGTGGCAGGGGTACTCGACCTCAAAGCGCTCGTCATCTCCCCGGAAGAGCTTGCGCAGCCCTCGGGCGACCAGCGGCGCCTCCTCCGAATTCAGCCCGTGGGCCTGCTCACACAACTGCAGGTAATTGACTCCCACTCCGTCGATGCTGTCCTCCAGGCCATTCTGCAGCCCAAAGTGCCTCCAGGCGGCGTTGACTGCGACGATCACGCCTTCAGAGTTGAGAATGGCAATGTGCGAATCCAGCGAGTCCAGAGTCGCTTGAAGGAACTCGGGAGAGGGGGAACCGATGAGTTTGCTGTCCATGAAGGTCATCCGCGCGGGTGGTTGAACCCGAGGAGACCTCTCAGGTTCAGGGAAGACTCGGTCCGGAGCTTGAGCCCTGCAGCACGCACTCCACATTTTTGCGAATCTGGTCTGGAGCGATCGGCTTCGTCAGGAACAACTGCGCGCCGGCGCTCAGCGCCTCGTGAATCATCTCGGGGCGAGATTCGGAGGAGATGAAGATCACCGGAACCTCCGGGGCGTAGGCTCTCAACTCACGGCACAGATCCACTCCGCTGGCGTCTGGCATGCGCCAATCGAGCAGTATGGCATCCGGGCGCTGGGCACGCACCGCCTGGTGAAAGCCGTCTGCAGACGAGAAGAGTACGAGCTCTACGTTGATGGAGCGCAAGGAGGCGCTGATCAGGTCGCGCGCGCACCGCTCATCATCCACCGCCAGGATCAGGGGACGTTTCAGATTGTCAATTCCTTGCCCTGAAGCCATGACAAATTTATCACACTATGAACTAAAATGAGAAAACTGTAAACTGATTTGAGGCTTTCTCTCGGGGAATGCCTCGAAAATCTTAAAATCTCATGATTTTCTTGGGTTTTCTGCTTTGGTTTCCGAAATGCAGGAGAAAACAGAAGAACTGGCACCCGAGCACCAACCAAGCTACATGAGACATGCCAAGTCCCCTCTGGAGAACCTGGAGAAGTTCTGGCCTAAGGAACCGCAAAACCAGGATGAGATGCCATGAAAATTCTGATCATTGATGACGAACCCTATGTTGAACCGCTGATCAAAGGCTGGTTCCGCGGAACGGGTTACGAGTTTGACTACCTTGAGAACGGACGCCCTCTGATGTCTAATGGGGCGGACTTGGTAGACCAGTATGATGTGGTGCTGCTGGACAAGCAGATGCCGGAAGTGGATGGTCTGGAGTTGGGCAAGCGCCTGAGAGAACTGTATCCGAACCTGGTGACGATCATGGTGACGGGCTACGAGAGTACAGACGCTCTGGTTGCCGCTTTCCGGGACTGCGGTTTTGACGACTACATCTCCAAACCCTTCGACTCGCGCAAGCTGCAGGATGCCCTGTTGCGTTCTCAGAAGCTGATCCAGCAGCGCAAGGCATATTCGAGTGAGTACCAACTCAACGAAACGCTGCGGCTGCGCTCGGTCGAGCGCCCAAGAGACCTGGTGGGAGACTCCCTGCCGTTCCAAGAGATGATGGCCCTCATCCACAAGTTCGCCCCTCTCGATGGCCCCGTCTTGATTCGCGGAGAAACGGGCACCGGCAAGGAACTGGTGGCCCGTGAGGTCTACAAGCACAGCAGGCGCTCCAAGGGGCCGTTTGTTGCGGTGAACTGCGGAGCGATCCCGGCAGAGCTGTTTGAGAGCGAACTCTTTGGGCACGAAAAAGGCTCCTTCACCGGAGCCATCGGCAAGAAGGAGGGGTTGGTCAAGCTCGCAGACGGAGGGACGCTGTTCCTGGACGAAATCGGAGACACGCCTCTGCCCCTGCAGGTCAAGCTGCTCCGGATGCTGCAGGAAGGAGAGATCCTCCCGGTGGGCAGCACCAAGACGATGAAGGTCAACGTCCGAGTCATCAGCGCGACCAACCAGGCTCTGGAAGATCTTGTCCGGGCACGCCAGTTCCGAGAGGACCTGCTGTACCGACTCAACGTGTTTGCCGTCGGAGTTCCCAGCCTGCGTGAGCGCCGAGACGACATCCCGCTACTGGCCCAGCATTTTGTGGAGAAGAACAACAACCTCAACCCACAGGTTCAGAGGATCTCTGCAGAGGCTCGGGAGTGGCTGATGGAACAACCGTGGGAGGGCAACATCCGGGAACTGGAGAACGTGGTTCAGCGTGCCTGTGCTCTCGCGGAGCAGGAAGAGTTGATGCCCCGGGACTTTGGTGCGATGCCCAGAAGCATCATTGCCCCTCTCGCAAAGCCTGGGAGCGTGCAGGACTTTCCGGAACCCCCAAATTATCGCAGCGTGGAGCCGTCTCCAGGGCACTCTTCGGATTACAGTCAGCTTTGGGAGGCCTTTGAAGAGCATGGCTGCAAGCTCTGGAAGGTCCGGGATCTGGAAGTGGTCAAGGGGCGCCTCCGTGAGATTCTGGAAGGCGGAGAGTACGTCAAGTTTGGGCACTTCGGACGTATCCAGACGCTACAGGATCAGGATCTGGAGGTCTCCTTGAGCTACGTCAGTCCGATCACCCAGTCCATCGAGGAACTGGAGGTCCGCTTTCAGTTCTTCAATGAAGACTCCATGGCGCAGGCTCCAATCTCTCCGACCCTGAAGTTCCGGGCCGACCACATTCGCTTGGAGTCCGTAGTGCAACCGGTAAAGAAAGGGCTTCCGGACACGTACCTCTTCAACCTGCTCTACCCGACACGGCATCGCAACCAGACGATCAGTATCTCCCAGCAGCACGTGATCCGGGCTCTGGTGTTGCGCTATGCCCAACTGGACATTCCTCCGCGCCCACTGAAGAAGATCTTTGGAGAGGTGATGGAGTTTCTGGTAGATGAAGAGATGGTGGGGTCCCTGCACGTCCTCCCGCATGATGGGCTGGAGGCCATGCGCGGCTGCCTGTGCAGCAAGGCCCATGTGTTCTCTGGATTTTCCAGCAAGCTGAAAGCCAACCCGGACCTGATCCGTGGTGAAATCCTCAAAGTCTTCTCCGGCTATCGCATTCAGGAAGCCGCGTGAGGCGACTGTTCCTCTTTCGTCGGGACCTTCGGGTGACCGACAACACCGGGCTGCTGGCTGCGCTCCAGCAGCCGGAGCCGGTCATTGCGGCCTTCATCCTTGATCCCCGTCAAGTCGACCCCCATCCCTACCGCAGCGAGCGTGCCTTCCACTTTCTGCTGCAGTCGCTGCACGAGCTGGCGCAAGAACTGCGGCAAGCCGAAGGCCGATTGTACCTCTTCCATGGTCCTCCGGCGCAGGTGCTGGAACAACTGATCCGGGAAGATGGCGTCGGCGCAGTGCACGTCAACCGGGACTTCACCCCCTTCAGCCGGGCCCGGGATGCGGAGTTGCAAGCAAGGTGCGCGGAGCACGGGGTCACCTGGCAGGCGCATGATGACCTGCTGCTGCATCCCCCGGAGCACACGCTCAAGTCCGATGGCATGCCATACACCGTGTTCACACCTTTCTACAAGAACGCCTGCAAGCTCGCTGTGCCACCGGTGAATGCCTCCCGGCCCACCTCCGGGCTCTTTTTGCGTGAATCCACCCGGACAGCTCAGACCCGAGGGGTGGAGCTGGAGGCCCTGCTGAGTCAGGCTTCTGGCGAGAGCATGTTGCGTGGAGGGCGTTCGGAAGCCTTGGGTGTGCTGCAGGCCGCAGCAAATTTCCGGGGATATGAGACCCAGCGCGATCAGTTGGGCAATCCCTCGACGACCCGTCTCTCGGCTCACCACAAGTTCGGAACCATCTCTCCCAGAGAGAGCTACTCGGCGTTCAGCAAGGTGCTCGGAGCCGATCACGGCCTCGTGCGTCAGCTCTACTGGCGGGACTTCTTCACGCAGATTGCCTGGCATTTTCCCCACGTCTTTGGTCAGGCTTTCCAGAAGCGCTTCAGCGAGGTGGCCTGGACGAACGACCGGGACCGCTTCAGCGCCTGGTGCGAGGGGCGCACCGGATTCCCGATCGTTGATGCCGGAATGCGAGAACTGAACGAAACCGGCTTCATGCACAACCGGGCACGCATGATCGTGGCCTCGTTTCTGACCAAGGACCTGCACATCGACTGGCGCTGGGGAGAGCGGTATTTTGCACAGAAGTTGGTGGACTACGACCCGTGCGTCAACAATGGCAGCTGGCAATGGGCCGCCTCGACAGGGTGCGATGCTCAGCCTTACTTCCGGATCTTCAATCCATGGCTTCAGCAAAAGCGCTTCGACCCAGACGCCGCTTACATCCACCGCTGGGTTCCGGAGTTGCGTGCGCTTGCTCCCCGACAACTGCACGAGCTGGACAAGTCTCCGCAGCGTCTCTTGGGCTATCCTCCGCCCATCGTTCAGCATGGCCCTGCCAGCCAGCAGGCCAAGGCGCTCTTTGCCGGACTGGCAGCCTGAGTGTCACGGATGTGGGATCGCTTGACCCAGGGATGGCTGGGGCTGCACGGGTTGACGTTTCTGACGCTCAGCGTCCTGTTTTTTCAGGACCCGGAAACCTGGGGATTGGTCGTCTCACTCGCACCCACTCAACCTGCCGGTGCGGCTGAACTGATGACGCTTTACGGTGGTCTGGAGTGCGGACTTGGGGTCGTGCTGCTGCTCGGAGTCCTTCGGAAGAGCTTCCGGACCTCGGCGCTACTGGTCCTCATGATCTGCTACGCCGGACTTGCGGGCGGACGTCTCTGGGGACTGACGCGCTTCGACCTCTGGGAGCACCCCCTCTCTCTGCAACTGTTTGGCATTGAGCTGCTGACCGCTCTCCTGAGCGTGGCTCTCTGGGTTTCTCAAGGACTCCGTCATGAGTGACTCTGTCGCACACATCATCGTGGTGGGGGCCGGCCTCTCCGGATTGATGGCGGCAACTGAACTCCAAGGCTTCGGGGCCGAGGTCACTGTCCTCGACAAGGGGCGTGGCGTCGGAGGGCGAATGGCCTCACGACGCATGCAGGCTCCGGAGGGGACAGCGGTGCTGGACCACGGGGCCCAGTTCTTCACGGTCCGGGATCCTCAATTTGCTCAGTGGGTGCAGCAGTGGGAGAGCCTGGAGGTCGTCCGGAAGTGGGCTCAGGGCTTCGGCAAGGAGGACGGGCACCCGCGCTACGTGGGGAACCCCAGCATGACGGCCATCGCCAAGCACCTCGCCCAGGACCTGGAGGTGCGGGTGCAGTCCAAGGTGGAGCAGATCGAACTGAGGGAGACCTGCTGGTCCGTGACCCTGGACTCTGCCGAGGTGCTGACTGCCGACGGGCTGGTGCTGGCTGCGCCTGTTCCGCAGAGCCTGGCCTTACTGGAAGCTGGTCGTGTAGAGCTTTCGCGTTCGGATCGCTCCCATCTGGGCTCGCTGGAGTACGACCCTTGCTTGGCGGTGCTGGTGCTTCCTGAGGCTCCGGTCGAGTTGCCCGAGCCGGGCGCTTTGCAGATTCAGGGAGAGCCGATTGCCTGGATCGCTGACAATCAGCGCAAGGGCATCTCTCCGGTTTCGGCGCTGACGATTCATGCGGGTCCGCGCTTCAGTGAAACTCACTGGGAGACTGCCCCGGAGGTCGCAACTCGTCTTGTGCTGGAGGCAGCTCAGGAGCGTGTCGCCTTCATCCCGCGGGAAGCCCAGCTGCACCGCTGGCGCTTCAGTCAGCCTCGCAATCCTTGGCGGGAGCGGGCCTACCGTGCCGAGTGCGTGCGGCCGCTGGTGTTTGCCGGGGATGCGTTTGGCGGGCCGAAGGTTGAGGGTGCAGCCCTCTCCGGACTTGCTGCGGCAGAGCAGGTGCTGGTGGCCCTCTCCACACTGACCTGATGCCGTGACCCAACCTCTGCATTGCTCATGAAAACCGGAATCCTCCTGATCAACCTTGGCACCCCGGACGCCCCCCGAACTCCGGAGGTCCGGCGCTACCTCAAGCAGTTCCTCAGCGACGAGCGCGTGATTGACATCCACCCGCTGCTGCGCTGGTTGCTGCTCAACCTGATCATCCTGCCGATTCGCTCCCCGAAGTCGGCCAAGGTCTATGCCTCGATCTGGACTGAGGAGGGTTCACCGCTGCTGGTGCACGGCAAAAACCTGAGATCCGTGTTGCAGGAGCGCTTTGGCGAAACTCCGGTTGAACTGGCGATGCGCTACGGAAGTCCTTCCATTGAGCAAGGGATGGCTTCGCTGAGGCAGCACGAGTGTGACCGTGTCGTCGTGGTGCCACTGTTTCCACAGTACGCCTCCAGCTCCTCCGGATCTGCGATCCAGGCTGCCTATGAGGAGGCGTCTCGTCATTGGAACACACCCCACCTGACGATCGTTCCACCGTTTTTCGACCACCCCGGGTTCCTGGAGGCCTTTCATGAGGTCGCACGGCCGATCTTCCAAGAGCCACCAGAGTACGTGCTGTTCAGCTTTCATGGGGTCCCGGAACGGCACGTGCGCAAGAGTGATGACACGGGGTGCTGGTGCCTGACCCAGCCGGAGTGCTGCTCGACATTGCGTGCAGAAAACCGCAACTGCTACAGCGCTCAATGTTACCGGACTGCCCAGCAACTCGCAGCAAAGCTGGAGCTTCCTCCGGAGCAGTGGTCGGTGGCCTTTCAGTCTCGACTGGGGCGTGACCCCTGGCTCAAGCCCTACACGGACCAGGTGATCCGGGAACTGGCGCAGTCCGGAACAACGCGGCTGGCCGTATTCTGTCCGGCTTTTGTGGCCGACTGTCTGGAGACAATCGAGGAGATCGGAGAGGAAGCGCAAGAGACCTTCCGTGAAGCCGGAGGCGAGACGCTGCACCTGATTCCCTCACTGAACGCCCACCCCGCCTGGGTCTCTGGTTTGGAACAGATCATCCGGGAGAGCCTCCCAGCGGCGAAGGGGTGAAGGCGTTCTCCCGGAGGTGACGCTCCGGGGCTTGTGCCCTCCTCGCTCTGCCTCCTGTTTTTTCAGGTTCCCCGCTCCTTGCATGGCCGGTCTGCGTCAACCTTTTCCATAGAGGAGCGATGGAACGATTCATAGAACTCTCCCGCAGCAACTACTTCCGGGTCAAAAGCTTCAAGGCCTTCAAGGCGATTTGCGATGCCAATGGGCTTACGCTTCTGCAGAGCAAATCTCCTTCACGCAAGACCGAAGTCGGTTTTGTGATTTCCGATGGGAAGAGTGCTCCCGGGGAGTCGTTTGAGACCTTCAAAAAGGAGTTGTCCTCTGTTTTACAGCAAGGCGAGGTCTGTGTGGTGCGAACCGTGAGCTTTGTCGAGGGAACGATGGATGAACTGAATGGCTGGACGGTGGCCATCGACTCGCGAGGGCGGGAACTGCAGGTCGATCTCGACCACATCTACCAGATGGTCGAGACCCGTTGGGAGCAGGGAGACGTGTCTCCGACAGAGGAAGAGTAGTCGCTTAGCCGAGTCGAACCCGACGCAAACGCAGTGCGTTGGCCACCACCGAGACGGAACTGAAGGCCATGGCCGCGGCAGCAAACATCGGGTGCAGTCCCGGACCCCCGAAGGGAATCAGGACTCCCGCTGCGATCGGAATGCCAACGATGTTGTAGGCAAACGCCCAGAACAGGTTCTGCCGGATGTTGGCCAAGGTCGCCTTGCTGAGACGTATGGCCGCCCCGACATGTCGCAGGTCATTCTTCATCAGCACGACGTCTGCGGTCTCCAGCGCCACATCAGTTCCGCTCCCCATGGCAATCCCCACCTCGGCCTGCGCAAGCGCCGGCGCGTCATTCACGCCGTCTCCCACCATGGCGACTTGCTCGCCCTGCTGCTGATGTTCCTGCACGATCCGAGGCTTGTCCTGAGGTAAAACTCCGGAGTGGACTTCCGAAATTTCCAACGTCTTCGCGACCTCTTGTACGGCTGAAGAGCGGTCTCCAGTGACCATCACCGCCCGGATTCCGGATTCCTGCAAATGCTTGAGGACCGCTCGTGCCTCCGGGCGAACTCGGTCTGCCAGCCAGATCGTCCCCTGCCACACACCATCCACGGCCACCTCCAAGGGAATCGCCTCTGCGTTCTCGCAAAATGAAACCTGCTCCGGGAGTTGAACTCCGGAGTGACGCAGGAAATCGGAATGGCCCACCAGCACCTGAAGGCCTGCGATCAAGGCCTGAACCCCGGAGCCCGCTTGTGCCTGAAAGGCATCCACGGACTCCAAAGACAACTCCTGGCTCTTGGCCTCGTTGACAACCGCCTTGCCCAGAGGGTGCTCAGATCCGGCTTCTGCAGAAGCTGCCCATCGCAAAAGCTCCTTGGAGTTTTGCTCTTCTGCCGGAGTGATCTGCACCACCTTCAGGTCTCCTTCCGTCAGCGTTCCGGTCTTGTCAAGCAGCAACGTCTTGACCTGTTGCAAAGCCTCCAGCGCCGGGGCATGACGGAACAAAATCCCGTGACGAGCACCGGTCCCGGAGCCGACCAGAATGGCGATCGGAGTTGCCAGCCCAAGTGCACAGGGGCAGGCGATGACCAGCACGGCAACGGTTCGAATGAGGATGTCTTGGAGCGGCGCGCCAGCCCAGAGCCAACTCAGCCCGGTCAATGCCGCAATGACCAGAACCACCGGGACAAAGACCGCGGAGACCTGGTCCGCCATTCGAGCGATTGGAGCCTTGCTCAACTGTGCCTGTTCGACCATCCGGATGATGCGTGCCAGCGTGCTCTGGTGCCCTGTCCGCAACACACGACACGTGAGCAGTCCCTGAGCGTTCAGGGTTCCTCCGGTCACGTTTGTCCCCGGAGATTTCTCTACCGGAATGGGCTCTCCCGTGAGCATCGACTCATCCACCCAACTGCTTCCTTCCGTGATGACTCCATCGGCTGGAATGGTCTCTCCAGGGCGGATCCTGACCAAATCCCCTGGCTGCAGGAGGTCCACCGAGACGCTCTCTTCTTCTCCATGGTGCCAGCGGCTCGCTGTTTTGGGGCGTAGGCGCATCAGTGCCCCGATGGCTTCAGAAGCGCGCTTGCGGCTTCGCAACTCCAAGGTCTTGCCCAGGAGGATCAGTGCGAGGATGACGCCTGCGGTTTCAAAGAAGAATGCGTGTGGACCTGGGTGGGTGACGAGATTCCAGAGGCTCAGCCCCACTGCGGCCCCGGAGCCGATCATCACCAGTGTGTCCATTGAAGGCGCACTGCGTCTCAGTGATTGTGCTCCCCGGACAAAGAACAGCCTGCCGGCCCAGAGGATGGGGAGGGTGAGGAGGAGTTGTGCCCCCCCCCAGTTTCTGGGAGAACTTTCAGGGGAGATTCCTTCTGGAAGCGGGATCCCCAGCATTGGGAGCATGGCCAGCGCCACCAGCGGGAGAGCGAAGGCCAGCGCAAGGGCGGTGTCGTTCCGGAACTGGAGGTATTCCGCAAGCCCAAGGTCCACAGTTTCGGATGTCGCGGCTGAGGGAGCCTCCCGATCTGCCTGGTAGCCAGCCTGCTGAACCTGAGAGACCAACTCATCCGGTCCGACCAAGTCCGGAGCATAACTCACTCGGGCGCGTCCCAAGGCCAGGTTGACTTGTACCTCCTCCACTCCGGAGAGCGCCTGCAGAGCTTTTTCCACAGAGTGAACACATCCGGCGCAGCGCAGCCCCTCTACTCGCAACTCACACTCCTGATGTGTTGCCGCAGCGCTTGAAGAGGAGACAGAAGAGATTGGGTCGGAAACGAGCATGAGAAACCCCCGGAAGGTGAGAAACAGAGTCGAGCTCAACTGTAGATACCCTATACCCCTTGGGGGTATGTTTCAAGGGCAAACCGATCCCTGATTTCGATGGAAATCGGGGGGTTACGGGATTTCCAGGCTGGAGGCTTTGCGGTGGAGGGCCAGGAACTCTTGTCGTCCCAAGGCCTGCCACTCCTCTTGAAGAATCTCGAAGGAACCATTTTTGGGGCGGAGGACCAACTCCTTGACGCCGTAGTCACTGACGCGGTTGGAGGAATAGTCCTGCAGCATCCGGATGTGGACTTCGTCATCCGTGCTCTGCACTTCCAGAGGGAGCAACCGGATCTGTCGTTTCTGGTTGAGTCGAGCGGCCCGTCGCTTGTGGCGGGACCACTCCTTCAGGCTCATGGAGGCTCCACGGAAGTCTGGAGCATAGAGCGTGAGGTAGCCCTCAACCGTACCCTGCTCCCAAAGCAAACGCCATTTCTCCAAGAAGCCCAGGGCCGTGAGTGGCAACTCCGGAGCCGGTTCGGGAATTCCGGCTTCAACTGAGGAGGCTGCTGAACCCTCTGCGACCTGAAGGAAGACCGGAGGCCAAGGCGCTTCGTCAGCAGAGGTCAACCAACCGCTGTGTGGCAAAGGCAAATCCAACTCAACCAGAGAGGGAGCCGGGAGAGGTTCCGGCTCCGGATCTCCCTGAGTGAGCCATCCTGGTGCCGAAACCGCGTCGTCAATCTGAACAAGCACTGGACGGACTGGAGGGGCGGGTTCCGAGTCGTTCTGTGTGAGCCACCCGTTCGATAGACCAGAGGTTTCCAGGTCCACCGGCTCAGGCAGAGGTTTGCTGGAGCCGGCTGCAGTTTCCTTCAGCGAGCGGTAGCCTTCCGGGAAGGAAACAATTCCAGACTCATCTTCATCAATGACCTGAAACTCGGAGCCTGTTACGACTTGTGAGATTGAAGGCTCCGGAGCTGTGCGCGGGAAGTTGAGCGCTGCGACAAGAGGCTCTTTCTCCGGGGACGCCTCTGCGATGGCCTCTGTGGGGGTGCCGTTCATGACGAGTGGAAACTGGTTTGCCTCCAGAGCGGCAAACTCCTGCCGACTTGGCGTGCCCCAACGCTCGCTGATGATCCGATACCCTCCGGGGATAGCGCGCAGGTACAGCGTCTTCAGCCCGCTGGTTTGCAGGTGGGGGGCCTGATAGTCCTGGAATAGGCGGACCTCGATCACTCCACCAGCTCGAAGGATGCTGAGGACCTGAACCTGGATCTTCTTGTCGCGGTAGAGCTCGTTGACGTCCTTCTTGTAGCGCTTCCAGGCGCGCGCGCTGTACTTTCGAGTCCGGAAGTCTTCTGAGTACAACTCAAGATAGACGGAGTTGTCGCTCTGCTCCCACGAGGTTAGCCAAGTCTGCAAGAATTCAAGAATCTGCTGACGCTCTTGAACGAGGTCCCAGCTCGAGCGCCACTGCAACTGTTCCTCAATCAGGATCGGAGTGTAGTTCAACTCCACGAAGGGTTTGAGCTCGAGGAGCTGATCATTGCTCAAAGAGATGCAACCTCGGGTTGCCAGAGGCTCGGAGGCTTCGGTCCCGTGAACCCAGATCCCAGAGCCCGTCTTGCGATAGAAGTAGCGGTCGATGAAGTTGGGGTAGTTGGTCACCAAGGCCCCGGAACCGTACACAGCGGCCACCTTGGGACCGTACTGACGGTTGAGCCACTGGTCGCTGAGCTTTCTCCGGAAGCGGTAGATCCCCACTGGGGTCTTCTGATCGCCCTCGATCTGTTTGTTGCCGGAGACCTTGCCGGATTCACAAGGGTAGGTGGTCTTGAGCTTCCACGCACCGCTGAACTCAAAGAGGTGGAGCGTGCAGGCAGATTTGTCGACCGCAAGGAGCGTATCTCCTTCCAGTCCATGATAGATCAGCCCGGAGGGCAGGCGGTCCGTGGCAAAGGCGGTCCAGGCAAACAGGCTCCCCAGGAGGCTCAGCACGAACCCAGACAGCAGGCGGAAGTGGTGACGGGATGACAAGCGTTCTCTCAAAAACAGATTCAGGAGGCTTTGTTCAGGAGGTGAAGGATTTCCTGGATTTTGTTTTCGGCGTCCTCTGTGTTCTGAGAGTGGATCGCCTGACGCACGCACTGGTCCAGGTGCGCCTGCAGGATGCGCAGTTCCACCTGGTGCAATGCTCCGGAGATGGCACGCACTTGGGAGATGATGTCCAGACAGTAGCGGCCCTCGTCAATCATCTTTTGCACGCCACGTACCTGCCCTTCGATTTTCTTCAACCGGGGCAACTGTTTTCGGTGGTCTGGGTGTTCCGAGTCCGAGCCGGAGGCGTGGGCACAGTGAGGGGAGGGCTGCTCGACAGAGGGAGCCTTCATCAATCGTTCCGTGAAGAGAGAGGCCTGCTTTCAGGCATTCGCATTGCAGGTTCCCCGGAACGATCCTAACCTGATGAGGTCGCATCTGAAAATCATCCGCGGGGACGGAACCGCGTGCAAAACCAGAAACGTCAGCGCAGTTCCCACAAAAGTTCCCAAGTATAAGTGCCCTCTTCATCAGATACAATCTGAACCTGCATGAAACGCATCTGGCGTCTCTTCACTACCGCATGCAAAGCCTCTTGAAATCCGACCCCCGCCGCCTTGGGGACATGACGCTGGTCCTGGTGACCCTGATCCTGGTCTCCTACGGGCTGGTGATGATCTACAGCACCGGGATCGCAGTTGCCGAGCGAACCTATGGCGACAGCCTGTACTTTGTGAAGCGGCACCTGTTCAACCTGTTGATTGCGCTGGGGGCCTTCTATGCAGGATATCGGCTGGACTACCGGCTGTGGCGCAAGTGGTTGCCGGTGATGATGGGAGGCATTCTGCTCCTCCTGATTGCGGTGTTGCTCAGTGACTTGGGGGCCTCGGTGAAGGGAGGGCGCCGCTGGCTACGGGTTGCCGGCATTGGAATTCAACCCGCAGAGTTTCTGAAGATCGTGCTGATCGTCTATGTGGCCAGTTACCTGGAGCGCAAGCAGGAGATCCTGGGCTCCTTCCTCAAAGGACTCACACCCAACTTCCTGATCACTGGGCTCTACCTCTTCCTGGTCATGATGCAGCCGGATTTTGGTTCCGTGGCCTTGATGGCGCTGACTGTGCTCGTCATGCTCTACCTGGGAGGTGGAAGAATCGTTCACATCTCAGCGAGCCTGCTCAGCGCGGCCCTGGTGGGCTATTTGCTGATCATCTCTGCCGATTATCGTCTCAAGCGCGTCACGGCGTTTTTGAACCCCTGGGATGATCCCCAGAACAGCGGCTACCAGATCATCCAGGCCTTCATCGCCATGGGAAGCGGGGGGTGGTCCGGGAGAGGGCTGGGCATGAGCCGCCAGAAGCTCTTCTTTCTGCCGGAGGCTCACACGGACTTCATTTTTGCAATCATCGGCGAAGAATTTGGCTTTCTGGGTGCGCTGATTCTGGTAGCCTTGTTTTCCATCTTTCTGTGGCGCGGGTTCTGGATTGCCTGGAATGCCCCAGACTCCTTTGCCCGAAATCTTGCAGCAGGCCTCACGACCCTGCTGAGCCTCCAGGTACTCTTCAACATGGGGGTCGTGACGGGACTTTTGCCGACCAAGGGGCTCTCTCTGCCGTTCATCAGCTACGGGGGGTCGTCGCTGGTCACAACGTTGCTCATCACCGGAATCCTGCTCAACATCAGCCGCACAGTCATGCGCATAGACTCCAACTCAAGAGCCTCTGCCGCGACGCCGCACGGCTGAGCTTTCCCTCCAAGACTATGACCTTCTGGTCGTCTCCGCAGTTGCCCTGGCGTCGTCGAGGACGGCATTTCCTCGGAAAAACGATAGTGCTGGCTCTCCTGTTCAGTGCAGGAGTGTTGAATGCTCAGGAGCAGGGTGAGGCAGAAAGCGCCGCCGAGACGGAGATCTTTGCGGCTCCCTCCTCTCCGCAGCACCGGCTCCGCAACTTCCTTGAAACCACCCAGGAGCAGGACGACTGGACTCGCCTGATGCTGGCGACGCTGCAGAGCTCCGAGGCGGTGGAGGAAGTCCTGCGCCAAGGGGTCCAGGTGAACGTCCGGGGGCACGGGAGCTTTCAGGGGACCACGCCCCTGATCTTTGCTGCCCGCATCGGCCAACTGGAGATTGTCCGGGTGCTGGTGGAACATCGGGCTCGAATCAACGACACGGATCGTGCCGGGATGACCGCCCTGGCTCACGCGGCACAGGAGGGAGAGGTCGAGATTGTCGAGTACTTGCTGGGAGGTGGAGCGAACCCGGACACCTTCTCCGACAACCAATGGACCCCGCTGACTCTGGCAACCCTGGAGGGACACCTGGACGTGGTGCAGGTCCTGCTGAAGAACGGGGTGCGTGTCCAAACTCCGGACCGCTCTGGAATGACCCCGTTGGCCCACGCTGCCCAGCGAGGGCATCTGGAGATTGCCAAGCGACTGCTTGAGTATGGGGCCGACCCCAACACAGCGTCACTCAACCAATCGACACCCCTCCTCTGGGCGGTCAAGTCGAATCACCTTTCATTGGTTGCCGAACTGCACCGTGCCGGAGCCTCCATCCAAGTCCGGGAGAAGGAGTTTGGTCGCACGCCTCTGCATCTGGCCGCGCTGAATGGGAACCTGAAACTGGGACAGTTCTTAGTCCGTCTTGGGGCAGATCTGAATGCCGTCGACTTGCAGGGAAAGACGCCGCTGCTGGTCGCTATTCATGCCGGACATGAGCCCACGGCCACGGCTTTGCTGGAATTGGGAGCGGATCCGGAGTTGACAGACCGACATGGCAACTCGGCTCTTTTGCTTGGTGCAGAACGCGGCATGGAAGGGTTGCTCCGGGCCTTGCTGCGGATTCCGGTGTACCTGGAGCACCAGAACAACCTTGGCCGTACTGCGCTGATGCTGGCTGCTGCTTCCGGAAAGTCCGGAGTGGTCAAAATGCTCCTTGGACGCAGCGCAGATTTGCAGAAGGCCGACCGATATGGAAAGACTGCGTGGATGCACGCGGCAGATCGCCAGCAGATCGCTGTGATCCGCTTGCTGGATGCCTCCGGCGAGTCAACGGTGACCAACCTGATTTATGCTGCGGCACGGGGATATCTGGAAATTCTGGAAGACCTGCTCGGTCGACAGGTGCCTCTGGACATTCCGGATGATCTGGGATGGACCCCGTTGATGTGGGCTGCGAACAATGGGCATGTGAGCACTGTGCGCCAACTGCTGGCCTCTGGAGCAAAGGTCAACCAGCAAGGTGCCAATGGCTGGGCACCGCTGATGCTGGCTGCCGGGCGCGGTCATGATGAAATCATTGAGCTGCTTCACCAGGCTGGCGCAGATTTTTCGCTCCGGGATCAGGACGACTGGACAGCGCTGAACTGGGCCGCGTACAAGGGCCGGACCTCAACAGTGGAGCGGTTGATCAGGCTCGGGGCGAACGTGAACGAACGGGGTTCTCATGGGGCCACACCGCTAGCCTGGGCCGCTGCCTCCGGCCACACCGAGACCATCCGGAAGCTGGCTGAACTCGGAGGTGATCTCTACCTGACCGATCGCTACGGACGCAGCCCTCTGACCCTGGCGTTGCTGAACGAGCAGTGGGAGAGCGCCACCGCTCTGATCCGTCTGGGGACCGATGCCAACGAGAGCCTGCTCTACGCATCTGGGCGTGGTTACCTCGAGATGATTGAGTTTTTGTTGAAGGAAAAAGCCAGCACGGAGTACCGCTCCGACCGTCAGATGACCCCGCTCCTGATGGCTTCCATGGGAGGACACATCCAGGCGGTGGAGATGCTGCTTCAACACGGTGCCTCTCTTCAGGCTCTGGACCGCAACCAGCGCAGTGCCCTGCACCATGCCGTGGTGGCCAACAGCCTGGAAACCACTGCGTTGATCCTCAGGTCAGGAAGCTTGATCAATGAACAGGATGCCTCGGGAAACACGGCGCTGATGCTGGCGGCCTCTCAAGGATACTGGGAACAGGCTCAGCTGCTCCTGCAGCAAGGGGCCAAGGTGAACCTGTTGAACAACTCCGGATACTCCGCGTTGATGCTCGCTGCTGGAAAAGGGTACCGTGAGGTCTGCCGCCTGTTGATTCTCTCGGGAGCCGAGATTGCGCCGAAGTCCCAGTCGGAATTGAGTCCGTTGATTGAGGCTGCACGCAACGGGCAGCGCCTGGTGGTGGAGCTGCTTCTGGACGTGGGTGCCCCCTTGGAGGCAAAGTTCTTCCAGGTCCAGGGGCTTGGGGGGACAGCCTTGCTGATGGCTGCACGCAACGGACACTCGGACGTGGTCCAAGTGCTCTTGAACCGTGGTGCACAACTGGATTCCACAGAATTGATGTATCGACGCACTGCCTTGATGGAGGCTGCACGAAATGGACACAGCGGCACAACAGCGCTCTTGCTTGCCGCCGGAGCAGATCCCGAACAGCTGGACCTGGAAGGCAACTCCTCACTGCACCTTGCTGCAGCCTCAGGACAACTGAGAGTCGTTCAGCAACTGTGGATACAGTCCCGGGCGCCCCAGTCGAACCGAGAGGGGCATGCGCTGCTGCACCTTGCGGTGTCCTCAGGCAGTATGGAGACGGTGAGGTGGTTGCTGAGCCAAGGACTCGCTCCGGAAGTTTTGGACGCCGAAGGGCAAACACCGCTGCATCTTGCCGTGCTGCAGGAGGATCCGGAACTCGTTGGGCTCCTGTTGAGCGCCGGAGCGGATCCCAAACGGGCAAATCAGGAAGGACAAAGTCCGGAGGATCTGGCTCGAAAGCTGAACACTCCGGAAGTCCTGCAACTGCTGCAGAACACGAACTGACGGGTCATAGCTGATCCATCCTCTGCTTGAGCCCGGAGGCCTCTTGAAGCAAGGCCTCTCGGGAGGCAACTCCCATCCGGTCCCAAGTCCGATACACCATGCCGATTCTTGGATTGCGCTCCAGCAGATTTCGGTGACGGTGAAAGAAGTCCCAGTAGAGCGAGTTGAACGGGCAGGCCTGAGGCCCGGTCTTTTGCTTCGGATCATAGGCACACCCGGAACAGTAGTCCCCCATCTTCTGCAGGTAGTTCGCCGAAGAGACGTACGGCTTGGTGGCCACGAGCCCTCCGTCGGCAAACTGGCTCATTCCCCGAGTGTTGGTCACCTCGACCCACTCCAGCGCATCAATGTAAATTCCCAGATACCAGGCATCCACCTCGTCCGGATGCACCCCGGCAAGCAACGCGAAGTTTCCTGTCACCATCAGCCGCTGAATGTGGTGGGCATAGGCGTGATCCAGCGACTGACGGATCGCGTGCTGCAAGCAATTCATCCGAGTCTCTCCTGTCCAGTACCACGAAGGTAACGGTGCAGAGTGCTGAAAGTGGTTTCGGACACGATACTCCGGCATCTGGGCCCAATACACTCCCCGCAGGTACTCCCGCCAGCCCAGAATCTGCCGCACGAAGCCTTCCAACTGAGCCAGTGAGATGTCCTCTGGTCGCCGCTCCCACTCCCGGATGGCTGCATCGATCACCTCCCGAGGGTGCAGCAGCTTGACGTTCAGGGCAAAAGAGAGCAGCGAATGAAACAGAAAACTGCTCCGGGACGTGAGTGCGTCCTGATAGGTCCCGAAGTGTGGCAGTCGATGCCGAACGAAGTCCTGTAGCGCGCTCTCAGCCTGAAGGCGAGTGACCGGCCAGCGCAGCCCATTTGCCTCAAGACCTCCCAAGGTCTTTATGCCCTGAGAACGGATCATCGCCGCCAGCTCCGAGACCTCGTTGCCAAAGTGCATTCCCTCTGGCAGGGGAACGGCTCCGTCGTAGCGTCTTCGGTTGTCCTGGTCAAAATTCCAACGTCCTCCCTGCGGCTTCCCGTCTTCCAGCAGGACCTGATGCTTCTGCCTCATCTGACGGTAGAAGGCCTCCATTACATAGGTCTTCTTGTCCTGAAACTGGAGTTGGACCGCTTCCCGGTCGGCCAGAAAGTGCTCTGAATCGACACAACCTGTCTCCGCCTCCAGGCCTTCTGCAAAGCCACGCAGTCGAAGGCCAAGATCCCACTGATCCGGAAGCATCCACTCGAAACGTTGTGCCTGATGATCCCGGAGCAGCGCCTTGAGGTTGTCGAGAAAATTCTGCTGGTTTTCAGGGTGGTCCAACTCCAGATAGACAACGCGATGCCCGGACTCCCGGAGCGCTTGAGCAAAGGCACGCATCGCCGCAAAGAAGGCGACGATCTTTTGGATGTGGTGTCGGATGCCATCGGTCTCTTCCCGGACCTCCATCAGCACGTAGACCACCTCCGAGTTCACTTGCCGAAACCAGGAGTGGTGCGGGTTCAACTGATCTCCGAGGAGCAGACGCAGGGTGGTCATGAAGAGTTGGGCTCAGCGCAGCAGCAGGACGTGGCCGGAAAGGTCCGGGGGTTCAGAAACTGACAGGAGGAGGTGTTACCGGAGCGGTATCGGAATTGGCTGCCGGTGCTGGTGGAGAAGGGGGGGGGACGGCGTAATCGGAATTCAGGATGCCCACAAGGTAGCCCGCGACTCCCGCAGCGCAGGCTCCGCGGAAGGCAATGCACTTGGCCTGTCCCAGACGGGCTCCGTCGGGTGCGTAGACGTAGATCCAGAAGGTGGTCCAGTCGTAGAAGGCGAGCAGCTTGCCGGTGCGGTCGTAGAGCCTGCGGTTGGCAGCGCTGCCGACCCAGGACTGTTCTCCATCGTCACGCACCAGCAGCAGGCGGAACTCTCCCTCGAAGTTGGCGAACCCAACACGCCCTTGAGACGCTCCAGACAGGTCCAGCAACTCAATGTAGTCGATATAGATGTTGGCCCGCCCAATCGGTTCAAGCGAGGGGCCGAGAATCTCGGTCCGGATGGGCAGCGCGTCAGCGGGAGGGCCTCCCAGGCTCAGCAAAAAAGCCAGTAGAATGAGAATCCGTGTCATGACACTCCTAGAGTTTTTCCGGAGAGTCACCATGCAAGAACAACTCCCGGAGACGCCTGTGGGTGTGCGCCATCCGGATTGGCAGGAGGCGGGAAGTGGGCGTTGGGCAAAAAACTTGATTGTCCCGGAGGCGTTTCCTAGCGTGCTGGACATGACGGACCCCAAAGAGCCTTGTTCATGAAATGTTTACGTTGCAGTGCGCTCAACCCTGAAGCGGCCCTGTACTGTCAGCGCTGTGGTGCGCTGTTGGCGACGGATTCGCGCAGTGAGCGCGGAGACCTCTGGAAATCCCTGACGCTGGCCTTGATGTTCACCGGGATCTTCTACCTGGTGTTCCCGATGCCGGTTACTCACAACCAGATGCTGCTGGGGCTGTTCTCCGGGAGGATCTCCGAAGTGATCTTCCTGCTGTGTGTCTGGTCCCTGTTTCTGGTGAGCTACCGCTTCCGGGCGCACCGGCGGCAGTTTCGAGCCTATGAGGCGATGCTGGATGCGGAGCTGCACCAATCGCTTGCCCAAGGCATCTTTGTCCAGAACATTGAGGACCGCATCCGGGAGATTGGCGCTCACCTGGAGGCTCGATCGGTGAAAGACTTCCAGAACAGCGTGATGTTCCAGCGCGTTCGCCGGATCCTGCTCTATCTGAAGGCCGTCCCCCGCAAGGAGGAGATCAAGACCATTTTGGACTACCAGGCGGAACTGGACTTCAACCGCATGCAGGGGCGCTACACCCTGTTGAACGTCTTCATCTGGGCGATTCCGATCATCGGCTTTATCGGAACGGTCTTTGGCATCGGACAGAGCATCGGCGAATTCTCGGAGTTCATCCGCGGTGCAGACTCCGGCTCGCTGGGAGGACAACTTCGCTCCGCCCTGGGCGGGGTCACCAGCGGACTGTCAGTGGCCTTCAACACCACGTTTCTGGCCTTGGTGGGCGTCATTCCGATCATGGTGTTCTCTTCCTCAACCCGCAAGGCGGAGGAGGACCTGCTGCTGAATATTGAGGAGTACTGCCTGGAGGAACTCCTCCCACACCTCTATGTGCATCCGGGCGAGGCAGCGGTTGCCCAGATGGCCGACGTGCAACTGGAGCGGGTATCCGAGTTTGCCGACCAGTGGCTGTCACGCGTGGTCCCGATGCTGGATGGAGTGCAGGAGCACACGGCTTCCCTGCAGGCGCAGGTGCAGGCGCTTCAGGTGCTGACCCACGGCCTCGGCGAGCAGATTCTGCCTACCGATCCCGAGACCTCTGAGCCTTCGGCTGAAGAGGTGTCCAACGCGGAACCCACGCCGCCTGCCAAACCCCTCTTGGAGCCCTCGGAAGAGGCGCCCACTGCACCGGAACAGGTGCCGCTACAGGCAGAAGCTTCCAGCCTGCCGGACTCCCCGGAAGCGGGACTCCATCCAACCCTCCAAGGCGCAACGGATGCTCCCGGTGAGGAGTCGCCCGAGGAGCCGAGTGCGGAAGCCGTGTCTCAGAACCCTGAACCCACCGGGCCGGAGGAGCTTCGACTCCGCTCAGCCACCGATGGCAAACCGGAGACTCGCGAGGGCTCAGAGAAGCCATGAGGCGCGCGCCGCAGCGTCCGGAGATTTCGCTCTTCCCCTTCCTGAGCGTCTTGCTGAGCACCATGGGTGTTCTGGCGTTTCTGTCCATCAGCTTCGTGATCTCTCCAATGGAGGATCAGCGTTTGGAGATGGAGCGGCAGGTCGAGTTCCAGTGGGTTGGGGCGCCGGGGTACGTCAATCCCGTATACATCCGCTGCCGGGAAGACCGGATCGAGTACTTTGACCTGTTCCTCAATCAGGAGCGGCAGCTGGTACTGGATGAGGTGGTTTTTGAGTTTGCAGGGTCCAAGCTGGAGCTGCTGGACTACTTGATCCGCTTGGAGGCTGAGAACCAGCGCATCCGTCGGGAGTTTGGGACGACTGAGCACTACCCGCTACTGTTGGTCTATCCAGACGGGGTGCTCAGCGCTGAGTTTGTGATGACACTTGTGGAGCAGGTAGAAGGGTTGAATGTAGGACTTGAGCCGATGCTCCCTCACTGGGAAGTGCCTTATCGCACTCGGTGAGGAACCCCGATCTCATGCCCAGCGGACCTGCTCTCTGACGGTTTCGCGTAGAGCGTCTCGCAACACGTTGATGACAATCAACTCACTGCAGTTCTTGGCAGAAGCTTCAAGGAGATCAAGCCCTTGAGGCAAGGAAACTCCGTTTCCAGCCAGAAACTCAAGTTGTGTGACGAGACGAGTAAGGATGGCTTCCATGGCACCTCCTGCATCTGGGGATTTGAATCGGGTCGTCTATCCGGACGACCGGCCTGCCCCTCCTACTGCAGAAGGTGTGCCATTATATTTTTTGAAGCAGCCGCGCCATCTCGATTCCGGTGACCATCGCGTTGCGTCCTTGGTTCCCGGCCTTGGTCCCAGCCCGTTCGATCGCCTGCTCGATCGTGTCGGTAGTGAGCACCCCAAAAATGACTGGCACACCGGTGTCTAAACCGGCTGCGGAGATCCCGGAGGCCGCACTTCCGCAGACATAGTCGTAATGCGAAGTGGCTCCCCGGATAACGGCGCCGAGGCAGATCACCGCGTCATAACTGCCTGTTGCAGCAAGCTTCTTGGCTACCAGCGGCAGCTCAAAGGCTCCGGGAACATGGGCCACTGTTGCCAAGTCCCGAGAGCCACCGTGCCGTACCAGCGCGTCCAGCGCCCCTTCCAGCAGACGCTCGCAGATGAACTCATTGAAGCGTGCGACGACCAAAGCCACACGGAGGTCTGTGGCGACCAGGTCGCCTTCAAGGTGTTTCATGATCCACTCTGAGGAGAAGAGGGAGGTGGCGGATCGCTTAGATCACGCAGCATCCTGAAGTTGTAGAGCCCGGTGCTGTGACCATCGCTCCAGTGAATACGCAACGCGTAGTTGCCAACATACTCGCTGCCGAGAGGGTGAATGTCCTGAGGAATGCTGGAGCGCTCCAGCATCTTTTCGCCAGTGATCTCGTTGATGCACCCGGCACAAGGGCAGGCATCCCGGAGGTCCAGGTAGTTGTAGTGGCTCTCGTGCCCATCTTTCCAGAGGATGTACAAGTCCTCGCCGAGCAGAATTTTCTCGGGCTTGCGTCGCTTGAGTTGCTCCATGTTGGCCTGAAGTGTGCAAAAATCGACTTCCTTGGGAAAACCTTGTGTTTGCCCGTCAATTTACAGTACTTGATTGGACATCTCAAGCAGTGTTGCTGCGGGAACGTTTTTCCGGCAGATCGACCCAGCGTCCCTGCTTTCGGTGCGGAGAGTCCTTTCCGTCAACTGTCTTTTCGTTAGGTATGATATGGCCGAAGATTCTGGAAAGTTTTCCTCCATTCCCCAAGACCAGGTTCCGGAAGAAGCCAAGGAGTCCTTCAACTCCATGTCCCAAAAATCGGAATCCTTGAAGTCGACACGAGATGAACTCGCTGGTGTGGAGAACAAGGATGACCTGAAGTCCAAGCTGCCCAAGGCGATTGTCCTCAAGAAGAACCTGAAGAAGGACGTCGACCAGATGTACTCGCGCTACAAGGAACTCAAGGCCAACAGCTCGGATCCGGATGAGTTGAGCCGATTCAAGGAGGCGTGCAACGACGTGATCCGCAACGCCCAGCAGGCTCACCAGGAGATCAAGGACAAGGTCTACTCGATTTACGACAAAAAACCCTCCTGATGCACGAGGCCCAGGCGCAAGCGAGTCCTCCTTCCGGGAAGTTCATCACATTTGAAGGAATTGATGGCTCCGGCAAGAGCACTCAGTTGCAGCTCCTTGCGCAGTGGCTGGAACAACGAGAAATCCCGGTTCTCCGGACTCGACAACCTGGAGGGACCGCGATTGGGCAGGAGATCCGCAAGATCTTGCTCAACCCGGAGCACCAGGAGCTGTGCAACTCCAGCGAAATGCTCCTCTACCTGGCAGACCGCATTCAACACCTCCAGGAGACCATCCTTCCTGCACTGCATTCCGGAAAATGGGTTCTTTGTGATCGGTTCCACGATTCCACCGTCGCCTATCAGGGCTATGGACGTGGTCTGGACCTTTCCGGGCTGGAATCGGTTGTCAAACGAGAAATCATGCCGTATTATCCAGAGGTGACCTTCTGGTTTGATGCCTCTCCGGAAGTGGCGCTGGCTCGCTTGCAGAGACGTCAGCAGGATCCCGATCGTCTCGATCGCGAATCCTTGGAGTTTTTCGAGCGAGTCCGCAACGGTTTTGCCCGTGAGGCAGAGGCTTCCGCACAACGGGTGATCCGGATTGATGCAGAAGCCACTCCCGAGGCGATTCAAAGCCAAGTCATTCAGTGCGTGTTTTCCCGCTATCCTTCAATTTTCTGAAAAATAATCCTTACATGCGTAGTGTCTACTTCCAGCGTCCTCTGGAATATCAACTTTTGACCGAGTCTGAAGAGTGGCACCAAGGGCAGAGGGTCCGAGGTTCCTTGCGGCTCAAGAACATCGGAACAGAAGCACTCTCTGCGCAACAGAGCATGATCTCTCTGGGACATGCGTTGAAGAAGGACATCAAGGCCGGAGAGGCGAACTGGCACGTGTACGGTGAGTTGAGCCTCGATTTCCCGGAGCTTTCCTCAGGACAGGATCACTTGATCCGCTGGGAGATGCCGCTTCCTTCGGATTGCCCCATCACGGACAAGTCCGGGGCCTTGCATCTGCTCTTTGGAGATGAGAATGCTCTGGAGCAAGGAGGCCGCATTGACCTGCAGGTTGTGCTGCATCCAATGCTGCAGAGCTTTCTGCAGACCTTCACCACACAGTTCAAGTTTTTGGAGAAGTATCGCAAATTTTCCGGGGGCTGGACAGAGATCAAGCTGATCCCTCCGGACTCTGGCGAGTTTCCCAGCCTGGACGAGTTGCTGCTGAATCTGAAGATGGTCGAAGAGCGGATGGAACTGTGGTACGTGTTCCGCCTCAAGGGACTGACTCGTGACGGAGAAAGCCTGAAGGCACGCCGAAAGAAGAAGGAAGTGGAGCAGGCGCTTGGGGCTGACAGCTACGAGCTTCCCGGAGGCTTCCCCAATCGAAACCTCTTCCGGGAACGCATTGACGAAGCCCTTGCCGTTGCCCGGCTTGGCATCTGAGCACAGGCTCAGCGAGCGACTCTCCTCCTCACCTTCTGGTGCCTCGCAGGCTCACTGCTGCGCGCCGTGACACTTCTTGTACTTTTTCCCACTTCCACAAGGGCACGGGTCGTTGCGCCCGGTCTCCACATAATTTCGTACCGGCCGTGAGACCGGCTTGCGTGGCTCGGGCTCGGGCTCGGGTTCATCAATGGGGTTGTGTTTGAGCTCCAGCTCCTGAGGGGGCCTGGGCGGCTCCAGCTCTGAGCCCGGATAGGCCATCCGGAGCTTGAAGAAGGTCCCGATCGCTTCATGGCTGATTCGGTTCATCAGGTCAGAGAACATGTCGTAGGCCCGGCGCTTGTACTCATCCAGGGGCTTTTTCTGCGCATACCCTACGAGTCCAATCCCCTCACGCAGGTGGTCCATGGACAAAAGGTGGTCCTTCCACATCTGGTCGTTGGTCCGGAGCAGCACCTGACGTTCCAGATCCAGGAGCATCCGCTCGAACGACTCCTGTTTCGTCTGCTCATCTCCATCAGCCGGCGCGTAGTTTAACTCCACGACCTGCCGGAAATAGTCCAACTTTTCCTGATACAACTGCTCGACCTGAGCATAGAGCGAGCTCTGCAGGTCTTCCGGCTTGAGATCCTGCTCGTACCAGCGCTCCTCCGGCATTCCTCCAAAGAACTCCTTGAAGGCCCGATTGAAGCCCTGTACGTCCCACTGGTCCACATGCCGGTCGTTGCAGAACTGCTCGAAGAACTGATCCACCACATCGTCGCACATCTCCAGGATGAGGCTCTGGACCTCGCCTCCGAGGATGTCCCGGCGGCGGCCATAGATGATGGAGCGCTGCTTCTCCATCACGTCGTCGTACTCCAGAACGTGCTTTCGCATGTCGAAGTGGTAGCCCTCCACCTTCTTCTGGGCATTGCTGATGGCCTTGGTGATGAACACGTGCTCGATGGGCTCGTCCTCTTCGATGTTCAGCTTGTCCATCAGCTTGGAGATCCGCTCTCCGCCAAACACCCGGAGCAGGTCGTCCTCCAGCGAGAGCATGAACTGCGAGGCGCCGGGGTCGCCCTGACGTCCGGAGCGTCCACGGAGCTGATTGTCGATGCGGCGGCTGTCGTGCCGCCCTGTTCCCAGAACAAACAGACCGCCCACTTCCAGCGCCTCCTTGGAAGGTTTGATGTCCGTCCCGCGCCCTGCCATGTTGGTGGCGATGGTCACGGCCTTGAACTGTCCGGCTGCGGCGATGATCTCGGCTTCACGCTCATGGTGCTTGGCGTTGAGGACCTCGTGAGGAATGTTGGCCTGCCGGAGCATCTTCGAGATCGCCTCAGAGACCTCGATGGAGACCGTGCCCACCAGCACCGGCTGTCCGGCCTCATGAAGCTCCTGCACCTTGGAGGCGACCGCCCGATACTTGGCCGGGACGGTTTTGTAGATGACGTCCGGCATGTCTTTTCGGACCACGGACTTGTTGGTGGGAATCACCACCACCCCGAGGTTGTAGATCTTCTTGAACTCCTCCTTCTCCGTCTCGGCAGTCCCGGTCATTCCGGCCAGCTTGCTGTAGAGCCGGAAGTAGTTCTGGAAAGTGATGGTGGCCAGCGTCTGGTTTTCACGCTCGATCTGAACATTTTCCTTGGCCTCAAGCGCCTGGTGCAGACCATCGCTGAAGCGTCGTCCAGGCATGAGACGTCCGGTGAACTCATCGACAATGACGACCTTCCCTTCCTGAACCACATAATCGACATCCCGCCTAAACAGGTAGTGAGCCTTCAAGGCCTGGTTGACGTGGTGGAGCAGTTCGATGTTTTCATAGTCGAAGAGGCTGGTCCCGGCCTTGAGCATGTCTCCGAGACGGGACTCTACTTGCTCGGAGCCTTTTTCGGTAAGGGAGATGCTCCGAGCCTTCTCGTCCAGGGAGTAATCTCCCGTACGGACGACTTCGTGGTCTTCAAGCTCCTGCCAGTTCTCGGCGATGCCGTGCATTTGCTCCGGAGGGAGTTTCCCGACCTCTTCCTTGCGGATTTCCCGGTGGAGGCCGTGTACCAGTCCGTTGACCTGGTAGTACTTCTCGATGCTTCCCTCGCTGGGGCCGCTGATGATCAGGGGGGTCCGGGCTTCATCGATCAGGATGGAGTCGACCTCGTCGACCACGGCATAGTTGAACTCTCGCTGGACGTACTCTCCGAGCGAGAACTTCATGTTGTCCCGGAGGTAGTCGAAGCCGAACTCGTTGTTGGTCCCGTAGGTAATGTCGCAACCGTAGGCCATCCGGCGCTCTTCGTCGTACATCCCGTGCTGGATCAGCCCCACGTTCAGCCCGAGAAACTGATAGATCTGTCCCATCCACTGGCTGTCGCGACGTGCGAGGTAGTCGTTGGGCGTGATGATGTGCACGCCTTTTCCGGCGAGCGCGTTGAGGTAGACCGGGCAGGTAGAGGAGAGCGTCTTGCCCTCTCCGGTGGCCATCTCGGCGATGTTGCCTTCGTGTAGAGCGATGCCTCCAATCAACTGGACATCATAGTGGCGCTCTCCAATGACCCGTTGGGCCGCCTCGCGGACCAGCGCAAATGCTTCCGGGAGCACCTGCTCCAGTGAGGCCCCCTCCTGCAAGCGAGCACGGAAAGCCTCGGTGCGAGCCGGAAAGTCGGAATCCTGCAGGGCCTGCATCTGAGGTTCCAGTTCATTGATCTGGACGACGAGCTTGCGGTAGCGCTTGAGAATGCGCTGATTGTCGTTTCCGAAGATTTTGGTGAATGTCTTGAGCATTGAGAGCGTGCGTTGAGTTGCCATGAGGCTGGAGAGATCGGCGGGGACCGATTCGCCGGTGAGGGGCTAAAGCCGGAGCAACATGGGGAGTGTGGGCAGCGATTTGATCAAATGTTGAATTCTAGGAAAATCCCCCTGTTGAGTCAAGCTTAGGTGCAGAATGCAGTTTGACTCTTTTGAGGGAGCATGGCATTAAATCGAAGCGGCAGTCAAACAACAATCCCAGTTGAAATCCGGCGCATCTTCTTCCAGACTGCAGTGTCTCAAGTGACCGGAAACCCAGCTGTGCCCAGGCCCTCTCAAGCGAGGCGTAATCTTCGATGGCGATGGAATACGAAACCCCAAGATCTCAGGCATTCATCCCCGCGCAAGACTCCTTTGTGCCCCGCATCAAGGTCATCGGCGCAGGGGGGGCCGGTGGAAACGTCATCACCAAGATGGTGGACGAGGGCATCAAACAGGTGGACCTGATCATCTGCAACACAGACCTCAAGGCGCTGCAGCGCAACAAGGCGGACCTGAAGATCGAACTGGGGCAGGAGAAGACTCGTGGGCTGGGCGCGGGAGCGCTCCCGGATGTGGGCGGTCAGGCGGCCGAAGAGACTCGAGCGCAGATCGAGAAGTCCCTCGAGGGAGCGAACATGGTCTTCATTGCCGCAGGGATGGGCGGAGGAACGGGAACCGGAGCTGCTCCGGTGATCGCACAGGCGGCCCGAAAGCAGGACATCCTGACCGTGGGGGTGGTCACCCTGCCCTTCTCTTTTGAGGGACGTCGCCGGATGCGAGTGGCACATGAAGGGGTGGCCGAGCTGAAAAAGTACACCGACACCCTGCTCGTCATTCCCAACGACAAGCTCTATGACGCAAGCACCCAAAGCACCAGCCTGCTGGACGCGTTTCACATGGTGGACCTGGTCCTGATCAATGCGATCCAAGGCATCACAGACCTGCTCAGCGGCGTGGGCGACATCAACGTGGACTTTGCCGACGTGCAGACGATCATGCAGGGCATGGGCAAGGCTGTCATCGGCAAGGGCAACGCCTCTGGAGCCGACCGGACAAAGCGCGCGGTGCACAATGCGCTCAACAGCTCCCTGATGGAGGATGAGGACATCAACGGTGCCCGAGGCATCTTGGTGAACGTGGTTGGACCGAAAGACACCAGCGCCTACGAGATCAACGAGGCGATGCAGATGATCGAGGAAATGGCCGACGAAGACGTGGACCTGATCTGGGGAGCCACCTTCACCGATGCCCTTGAGGATGAAGTTGCCGTGACCATTATCGCCACGGGACTTCCGGATTGAACTTCAACCCGCCGAAGCGTCATGGGACGTAGTCGCATCCAATTGTACCAGACCAACAACGGGCCCTGCCCGTATCGCGACACCGGCACTTGGGAGAACCTTTCCTTCTACTCTGAATCCTTGACGCCCAAGTCCTACCGGGCGCTCCTGGATCAGGGCTTCCGACGGAGCGGACGCTCCGTGTACCATCCGGTCTGCTCCGGGTGCAAACTCTGCCTTCCCCTGAGAGTCAACACCGCACTCTACACGCCTACCCGAAGCCAGCGCCGCACCTGGCGTAAGAATCAGGATGTGGAGGTCGAGGTCCGCCCCAACTTCTTCTCTGAAGAGCACCTCAAGCTGTATCAACGCTATCAGGAGGACTGGCACGCGTCCGCGATCACTCCGGAGGACTATCAGGAGTTCCTCATGAACTCTCCGGTCGATACGGAGGTAATGCTCTACCGTCACCAAGGCAAGCTGATCGGTTTGGGCTGGGTGGACCATGTGGAGGAGGCTCTCAGTTCGGTCTACTTCGCCTTTGATCCGGATCATGCCCACCGCCGGCTGGGCGTCTTCTCTTTGATGAAGGAGGTCGAGTACTGCCAGCAGCTTGGGCTGCCGTGGCTGTATCTGGGGTTCTGGGTGGAGGACTCCGAGAAGATGAGCTACAAATCCGACTACCGACCTGCAGAAGTGCTGATAAAGAGCGAATGGATCTCGCTGGAAACCTACCTCGAAAGCCCTCATGAATCCGTCCTCGCCTTCTGAAACGCCTCCCTCCTTCACGCATCTTGGCGAGAAGGAAACCCCCCGGATGGTGGACATCTCCTCCAAGACAGAGACCCCCCGAGTCGCTGTGGCAGAGGCTCGAGTCCAGCTCGGGTCAGAACTCGCCGAGTTGCTTCGAACCTCGGGAAGCACCAAGAAGGGGCCCGTGTTCCAGACCGCAATCATTGCCGGAATCCAAGGCGCCAAGCGCACCGCAGACTGGATCCCGATGTGCCACCCGATTGCTCTTTCCGGGGTGGAGGTGGAGATTGAACTGGAAGGCGAGACCGCCCGGATCATCGCTCAAGTGAAGACGCGTGGTCCGACGGGGGTGGAGATGGAGGCCCTGACTGCCGCAAGCTCTGCGGCCCTGACGCTTTACGACATGTGCAAATCGATCACAAAGGGCATGGTGATCGAGTCTGTCCGACTCTTGGAAAAATCGGGAGGAAAGTCCGGAGACTACCGGGCGTCCTGAGCCTCTGCGGTCTGCAGACGCTTCTGAAGCCGGGAGCGCAGCTCAACTCCGGAGAGCAACTCCAGGCACTTTCCGTTGGGACAACGCCTGCTGTCACAGCGCCGAGGTCCCTGGACCGGAGACGTGATCACCCACTCACGCTGCTGATATGGCCCCCAGCGGTCCGGAGTGTAGGGAACTGCCGGACAGTAGAACCCAAGCAGCGGCGTTCCCATCGCATCCGCCAGATGAAGCGGTCCGGTGCTGCTGCCAATCAGCAGCGAGGCCCCGGCGATGAGGTCCAGCAACTGCTCCAGCGACAGACCTCCGGGCGCCAGGTGCACTCTCTCCGACGCCAGCCCTGCGGCAATCTGCTCCATCCTCCCCCGATCCCCCACTCCTCCTGTCAGAACAACCCGCCAGTCCGTCTCCTCCAGCAGCACCTCCACGCACATTCGATACTGCTCCCCTGAAAGGTTGGGCGCCGATCCTCCACTTCCCGGATGAATGACAGCGTACCGGAAGGCCTCCGGTGCGTCTGGAAACAGCTGGCGGATGGGGGACACCTGAGCGGGCTGGAAGTGAAACTCCAGTGCCGGCGTAGACTCCGTGGCAAGCAGCGGGGTGATCAGTTCCTGGTTGTATTCGCCCTCATGGCGCTCGCAGCGGCTGCGGTGCTGGCGAATCGCATGAGTGAACAGAAACCGATACCAGCGGTCTGCAGAGCCAACACGCAGTGGAATCCGAGCCAGAAAGAGCGGAAGCGCCAGCTCCGGGCGCGGATGAAAGAGCACCGCGGCATCGAACTGCTCTCGCCGCAACTCCTCGGCGAGACGAAGCATCCCGGACCATCCCTGGTGTGGGCCCTCAGGATCGTAGATTCGAACCTCATCAATTCCGGCATAGCGCTTCAGCAACGGCTCGGTGTACGAGCGCGCGAGGAAGCTCAGGTGGCAGTCGGGAAACTGGTTTCGGAGAGCCGTGACCGCCGGGAGAGTCAGCACCGTGTCTCCAATGCGGTCGGTCCGGACCAGCAGGAACTTGCAGCTCACAGCATCCCTTCTCGAAAGGTCGGATAGCGCAGAGCAAGGTGTTGAGTCAACAGCGCATTTTCGATCCTGCGTTGCGGTGCCTGCATAGCCGATTGCGTCACCTGTCGCTCCGGAAGCATCCCCGGATGAAGCTGAGGGTGGTGATGAACCAGCCACTGTGCGGCATCCCAGGAGGCACAGGCCTCCTGATCGACCGCGTTGAGGCAGCGAATCCCCGGGTTCAGGACCAACAATCGAACGGCCTTTGCCAAGTCGTGCACGTGAATTCGATGAGTTGGAGAGTTGGACTCCGGAATGCCGCGTCCTGAGAGCAGGCGCTCCACCAGGTTGCGCCCCGGGCCATAAATTCCGCCCGGTCGGACCACCTGCAGCGCAAACCAGGAGGAGAGCTGCTGCTCGGTCATCAGCCGCAGGGCCCCGGAGTCGTTGTCCGGAACAAACTCCGACGCCTCCGACCAGCTCCCGTTTTTTCGAGGATACACCCCGGTGGTCGAGACGTACACCAGCCGGGAATGTTGAGGCCGGTGCTTTCGCATCCACGCGCCCCAGGTGTTCAGACGTTCTTGCTCGGTCTGGATGCTGCGCGAGACCGGAGGGACCGTGAGAATCAAGGCCCCGGCGTGTGCCGGCAGAGCCTCCCAGGTTTCCGGATCTCCCCAATCCCAGCGGAGGCAGGGCAACAGAGGCTCGTCTTCCGGAGGACGCCGCGACGCTCCCCAGGAATCGGCTCCCCAGTCAAGGTTCCGCATCAAGGTGTTGCCCAAAAAGCCCAGCCCCAGGATGCCGACGGATGGAACGCTCATGGGTGCGGTGGAGGTTGGAGGGTGAGGACGAGTCGCATCCGTGTGACGGTCTGTCCTTGAAGCTGAACCGTGCTCCGGGAGCGCAGTTCCACGGTGGCAACCTGCGGGTGAGATTCGAGATCGAGGAGCATCTTTGGGATGTGTTTCGGGGTCAGGGTCAGCACGTTCAGCTCGAGGAGCTTCTTCTTCAGGTGAAGCGCTTCCAGCCAAGCACTTTGAGGAGGAAGCAGTTCTCTCAGCAGTAGCGGGTCAAGCGCGGGTTCCTGCAAGGGCGTCTTCTCGGATGCAGTGTGCTCCGGAGGGCTTGATGCCTGTTGACGCTCCAGGTCCTGGAGGTGCTGCTCGATCTGTTGCTCCATCAGCTGAACCTCCGTCTGCAAGCGCTCCAGCTTCGAGGCATCTGGACGCTGGCCCAGCCAGACTCCGACCAGCCCAATGAGCAGCAGGGCCGCTGCAAGCTCTGGCAAGGGAACGCGCCAACGCTGTCGCTTCCGGAACCAGACAAAGCGTCTCAGCGCTTCGGAGCGATTTTGCAGCTGCTCCAGACTCACCGTGAAAGGCTCGGCAGAGGGCTCCGGAGTGAGGCGAAGGGTCTGGGTCGACTCCGTGGACCAGCGGTCTCGTACCAGAGCCTGAAGCCTGGGTGCCGGAATACGCGGCAGCGCCTCCAAACGAACCCAACTCCCGGACTCTACCTGAAGAAACTTGCTCTGCTCCAGCCCGGTCAAGATCCACCCGGAAGCCTCGTGTTCCGGGATGCTGAGGAGCAGTCCAAGGGCAAGCGGAGCCGGGAAGACCGGGATCCCCTGATCGGCAAACCGACGGAGTAACTCTGCAGTTTGCTTGGAGTACTGCGCTCCCAGAAGCGCTTCATGCCCGGGAGTTCCCTGAGGACGGGTCCAGACACCAAAATGCTCCAGAGGGACCTCTTCCGGAGAGCTGGAGGTACAGCGGGGAAACTGCGCCTGCACAAAAGTCTGACGCTCCCAATCGGCAAGCCGGATTCCCGTCTTCAGGACAGTCTGTACCCACGGTGCCTCCAGTAGCAGCAGGGCGCTCCGAAAAGACAGCGGACGGCACAACTCCCACACTTCTTCCGCAGAGAGGGGGCTGCGTTCTGTCAGGCGTCGCGTGGTTCCTCCGAGCTGGCACCAGCTGCTCTGGGCACCGAGCACCAGCATGAGCTCTTGTGAGGCATGCCTGAACCGTTTCCAGACCATTGCTCTTCTCCAGACCTTCTGAAGGTTTTCAAAAGCACGGCGCTTGTGCAAGGACACCGAAGCCGATGTAGGAGCCGATCCAAAGACGAGAAGAGTTAGGCCTGGGGCTCCGGGCGGTACGCGTTCAGCTCCGGCGGAATCAGCGCGCCAAGCCACCGAAGCTGCTGAACCCGGCTCAGGTAGGCAGCGCCCTGCATCAGGTGTGTGGCAACCGCCACAACAGTACGCTGGTCGGGCGCTTCCAGGTAGGATCCCCGGACCCAGTCGTTGAAGGCTCCCATCGCCGGACCGCACCAGATTTGATAATCCGTCTCGCGTCCCGTCTCGCCGTGATTGGACCAGCGGGAGGACAGCCCCAGGTACCAGCGGAACACCAAAGCCATCTTGCGCTTCGGATGATCCTGAGCGCGGGCAATGACCTCTGGGTCACGCTCGTTGAAGAAGCTCCGGGTGGACTCCCAGACAGCATCCAGAGGCTGCCGGAAGGTCTGCTGCTCCAGGCGGGTTCGCTCTGCGTCCGGAATGTCTTCAAGGGACTCGTAGGTGCGATAAAGCTCGTAAAGCTTCCGGGCACGCATCGGGAACAAGGTTCCGCGCTTGAGGACCTGCAGTTCAACCCCCATCTCGAACATGTCTGCAGCTGGAGCCATGGCCACGTCGGCCATCTCGGCTTGAGCGAGCAGGTGCTTGGTGTGCTCCGAGGCCCCGGCCTCACGGCAGCCCTGGTTGACCGAGCCGGTCACGACGTATGCTGCGCCCATGGCAAAGGCGGCAAGAACCGCAGCGGGAGTGCCCAGCCCGCCCCCAACACCGACCCGCAGCGGAACGGCGTAGCCCCGCTCAGCCTGGATCTCGTCCCGGAGCGCCAGGATGCCCGGAAGCAAAGCCACCAGCGGACGGTTGTCCGTGTGCCCCCCGGAGTCGGCCTCGACCGTCAGGTCGTCCGCCATCGGCATTTGAGCCGCCCAGTGCGCCTGCTGCTCGGTGATCCAGTTTTGGGCCAGCAGCTCCCGGAGCAGTCGCTCCGGAGGGGGTTCCATGAACTTGCGAGCGACCTCCGGACGCGACACCTTCGCGATCACCCGGTTGCGAGCGATCAATTGTCCTTCTGCGTTGACCTCGAGTCCGGAGACCCGATAGCGAACAATGTGTGGAGTGAGGTCGAGGTAGGCGGAGGCTTCCACTGTCGAGACGCCATGCTTGAGGAACAGTTCGCACCCGTTGCGTTCCAGAGCATCCTCGTTTGGGCTGTGGATGAGGTTGAAGGCGTAAGGCCCTTGAGGAAGCGCCTGCTGGATTTGCTGAATGGCCGCCTCAATGCGGCTGGGCACCAGCCCGGCGGCCCCGAAGGAACCGAGCAGTCCGGCTTTTCCTGCGGCAATGACCAACTCCTCGGAGGCGATTCCGTTGGCCATTGCGCCAGTCATGTAGGCCCACCGGAGTCCATGGGTCGCCCGGAACCAGGGGTCGCCCAGGCGGTGCACCGGGAGCGGCGAGAGCTGCCCGATCCACTCGGCAGATTGGGTTCCGGAATGGAGTGCTTGCGGGGCGCAAAGTCCCAAAGCCTCTCCCACACGGACAACCTGAAACGGGTGGTCCAACTGCAGGAGCCAGGTGCGGATGGCCTCTGCCTCAAAGGCAGCCTGTCCAAGGTCAAGTGTTACCGGGGCAAAGGCCTGTCCGGGATCGGTTTGCAAAGAGAGAAAGGTCATGACGTCTTCAAGAAGGGGTTGCCGGGCGCAGGGGGCAGGTCATCAGCCGTTCTGCAAGAGGACCACGGCCAGCATGGCCAGTCCCACGCCGGTGTAGTTCAGGCGGGTCAGGTGCTCCTTCCAGAAAAATACTCCGGCTCCCACTGCCAGCAGGATCACGGAGACAGAGTGGAGCGTGTACACCACGGCGGATATTCCCAGAAACTCCGGGCTCCCCAAGGCCAGGAGCAGCCCGTAGATAGCTCCGAAGTTGGAGCAGCCCATGAGCAGCCCATCGCGTACAGAGAGCCGGTCGATGGGGAGGCGACGAAATTTGACATAGCCCCAGGCAAACGGAATGGAGAAGGTGAAAATCAAGGTGACAAACAGCCCGTGCTCTTCAGAGGGACCATAATGGTTGAACACGTTAAGCCACAGACTCAGCAGTCCCAGGCTGAGAACCAGCAGAAAGATGTAGAACACGCTCTGCCGGTCCAGAAATGAAGAGGTCTTTCCTTGGCCAGGGCTGATGAGCAGGAGCGAGCACAGGGCGCAGACCATTCCAGCCAGGGTGAATGTGGAGAGGACCTCCTCCCAGAAGAGGAAGGCAAAGGCGATCGGGACCAGCAAGGAGAGCCGGGCGGCCGTGGCCGCAACGGAGAGTCCGTATTCGGCAATGCCCCACTGCCAGACCCAGAAGGCCGCAGGCCAGAGGAAACCTCCGAACCCGGCCATGGCCACAGTGACTCCACTCGGAGGGTGCGGATTCCCCGACCAGAAAAACAGCCAGCCGATGGTGGACGCCGAGAGGTAGTTCGCAGCGATCACCACTAACGGCTGACGGCCTCGATGGCTGCTCCACTTGAGCAGAATCCCATTGAGGGCGGAGCCAAGAATGGCCAGTAGGAGGAAAAGCACTCCGGTTCAGTCCTCTTCAGCCTGTTCTGCCTGAAAGCGGAAGGACGACTCGTCGGAGGTGACCTTGTTGAATCGCTGCTTCATCTTGGCGACCTCCTGCTCCAGCACGGTGACGATCTGTCGGATGTGCTCCTCCGTGTAGTCGTACACCGCTCGGTTGGAGAGGTTCCCCACCAACCGAATTTTATCGATGGCGGCGTTGGTTCGCTTTTCAGCGAGCCTCTCGAATTTTTCCAGTTTGTCTGCCTTGCTCATTCGGAGTTCTCCACGAGAGTGAGTTGATTCAGCGCGAGTTGGTGCAACTCACGGGATGCAGAAGCGAGGACGGTGCCATCCCATCCGGGCTCCAGAGGCGAGTTTCCTCTCCAGTCCGTGACCCTCCCTCCGGAAGCCTCCACGACGGCCATGGGACCGGCGATGTCGTAGAGCTTGAGGTCTGCTTCCAGCACGAGGTCGATGTGTCCGGAGGCGAGCAGGCCGTAGCTGTAGCAGTCTCCCCCAAAACGTCGCATCTTGACCGATCGGTAGACTTGCTCGGCCTGGTGCCACTGCGCCTCGGAGAACATGCTGGGGTCGGTGCTGTAGGCGTAGCATGAGGCCAGGTCCTGCTTTCTGGAGGTCTGGCAGGTGCGGGTCTGGAGGTGTGGCCGTGTTTGCCGATGCTGAGCGAGGTTTCCGGAGGTGCTCCACCAGCGTTCTCCCAGGGCCGGCAGGTTGAGCAGCCCAAGCTGCAGGCTCCCCTGGTGCGTCAGCGCGATCAGCGTCCCGAAGAGTGGGAGTCCGGAGACGAAGGCCCGGGTGCCGTCTATTGGGTCGAGAATCCACTGCCACTCCCGCTCCGGGCCCAGGTGTCCGTGCTCCTCTCCAAAGATGCCGTGCTCTGGAAATCGTTCCTGAATCAACTCTCGCAGGGCCTGCTCGGCCTCTCGGTCGGCTTGGGTTACCGGGCTCTCGTCGGACTTGTCTTCAACCTCCAGCCCGATCCGGAAGTACCTCAGCACCACCTGCTCGGAGGCATCTGCGAGTTCATGGAGGAAGGCTTCAAGAGCTTGGGAATCCAGTAACATTCGGGGGGATTCAGTTGAGTTGTTTCAGGAAGTCGAGGGTGGTTTGGATCATCAACTCGTTGTTCTCTGGGGCCAGGATGTCGCCGGCGATCACGTGGTGGCTTCCCCGCGTTGCCTCGAACTTGACGAGCTTCTTGGGCTGAGAGCCGAACTCCTGGAAGCGCGAGGCCACCAACTCGGCGTCAATGACCTCATCCAGCGGAGAGTATGCGATGAGTAGCGGAGTGGAGATCGCAGCGACGTCCAACTCCTCCACCAGCTTCACCAACCCCATCATGGGCAGGAGTGCTTCGGTCCGATAGCGGGTGGTCCAGAAGCGCGCCTGCTCCGGGCTGGCAGGCTCAAAGGATCGGTAGTCCCCAATGACCAGCTTGACCAGCTGAAGCCCCCACGGCTGCAGGAGCATGCGGCTGTTGCGGTCTTTGGGGTGAAAGTTTGGAGAGACCCAAACCGCCGCGTAAACGGAGCTGGCTTCCGGACGGCTGAGGAGCCAAGTCCCCAGCGTCGCTCCGGTGGAAGTCCCCATGAGGATCACACGATCTCCCAGACGCCTGCCGACCTCCAGCGCCTCCAGTCCGTCCAGCAGCCAATCCCGGACCTCCGGTTCGGCCATCGCTTCGGAACTTTGTCCGTGCCCCTGCAGCCGCCCCAAAAACAGGTTGGCCCCAAGCGAACGGGCGACTTGTTCCGGGACGGGAGAGATCTCGCGATGAGTGGCGGAGAAGCCGTGGAGGTAGACGAGCGAGAATTCGGTTCGGCTTTTTTGCTCCGCGTCGGCCCAGACGATGGTTTTGGCAACGTCCGGATCCAGGTCAGGCACTGCGGCTTCAGAGTCTCGCAGAAACTGCTCCAGGTCTTCCGGGAGCGCGGCGAGCGCTGGCGGCTCTTCAATCGGAACCACAGGCCCGGACTGGTAGAGAAACCATCCTCCAAACACAACAAGGAACGCGAGCAGGATCCACTGCATCAGGCCTCTCCGGGGGGACGCTCCAGCTCTTCCACGAGCCCTTTGAAGAAGAGAAACAGCGTCTGGCAGATTGAGTAGATAGGCACCGCCAGCAAGGCTCCTGCGATCCCTGCGAGGTACTCGCCAGTCACCAGAGCAAAGACGATGATGGCCGGATGGATGTGTGCCGCGGTGCCCATGATCTTCGGGTTGAGGAAATTGGCCTCAATGAAATGGATCAGAAGAATCCACGCCAGGGAGAGCACTCCCACACTGAAGGAAACGGTCAGTCCCATCACCACGATGGGAATGCTGGAGAGGATTGTACCGAAAATCGGAATCAAGGAGAAGACCGTTGCCACCAGGGCCAGGGTGATGGCAAACGGGATCCCCAGCAGCAGGAGCCCGATCAGGGTCAGGAATCCGTTGACGAGGCAGATGATGATCTGTCCCCGGACCACGCCGTTGAGCCCGGCGTCCAGTTGCTCCATCAATCGTCCGATGCGGTGCATGTGCGAGGTCGGGATGAAGCTCTGCCAAAAGTGGGCGATCCGGTGTGTGTCCACCAGGATGAACCCGGCGACCATGAAGGTCAGGAACAGCATGAAGATCGAGCCGACGACCTTGGTGATGAACTCGCGTCCGAGGTTGGCCAAGTGGAGGAAGTCGGAGGTGAAACGCTCTGAGGCCCCCTTGAACAGGTTCCCCAACTCGGCATTCAGGTTCCAGCGGGGGGGCTCTTGGGAGACGTCCTCCGGAGCCTTGCGCTTGGCGGTGATCTCGATGCGCTTCGAGTCCAGCTCCCGGATCTCATAGACGTAGTCCTCCAGCAACTGGGCCCAGGGCAGCTCCGGAGCAACACCAGTCGGGGAAGGCGTTTTCGGAGGAACTACCACCACTGGAGCAGGATCTGGTGGTGGTGGCTGAGGGACCAGAGTGCGCCAGGAGTCGATCCTCTCTTCGATGACAGGGGCCCACTCCTCTGCGAGGCTGCCGACGCGTCCGGGGACCTCCTGAACCATCCGACTGATCTCCAGGCTGACCCGCGGGACCAGGTACATCCCGCCTCCCGTCAGAACCAGCAGAATGATGAGGTACAGCAGCAGGACGGCGCTGCCCCGGGGCAGACGTCGTCCGGAGACCTGCCACTGGTGCATGTGCTTGATCACCGGGGCGAGCACGTAGGCCAGGAAGACCGCAAGAATGAAGGGGAACAGGATTTCGTTCAGGAACAGCAGGATCGCTCCCCCAACCGCTGCCAATAGAAGCAGGACGCTCAGGCGACCCCGTTGCGACAGAAACTCGAACATGACGCTCAACACCGTGAATGACTGAAGTAGACAGCCTTCACCATAATAAGGATGTCAGGGCGATCTCAAGTCCAACCGGTCCATCCTGACCAGGGAAACACGGTGTTTGAAAAAAAAATCGCGAAAGCTCTAAAGAATTTTCAGCAGGTGCCGATAACGGAAGCAAGAAAAGGAACCTCTCCGAGGTGGCCGAAGAAGAACCCAACTAAAGGTTTCACCGAAGCTGCCGATAAGAGAGGAAAGAGCCGAGCAACTGGACCTCGAGAAAGGTCCGGGTTGACTCAGGCAAGATCTTAGACCGAATCAATCCTGTAGGCACTGAAAAGAAAGAGCTGGTGCGGATCCTCCGTACCCTGTTGCCTGAGCCGAAACTGATCCATGGAATGGGTCGGTGTACTCTCCTCTGTTGAGTTCTGTTGTGAGCCTTGCGGTCTGTGGAACCCCCACAGATTGCAAAAGCGCAAAGGAGTACACGCAAGCATGAAGCCCGTGTTTCGGAGACGCGATGCGTACCCGACAAGAGAGTGAGATGAAGCTGCCATTGTCCCGGAGGGACATAAGCCTCATGCTCCATTGACGGAGTAGTCGCGTAGGCTCGGGAAATCAGGAGGAACCGTCGAAACGACATAAACGCCTGCAGGACGTACCAGCTGAGGTAACGCCAACGGCACGTTCTCAAGACCTTGAGTACTGTGTGGATGAGACGTTGCTCGGGAAGCGGGACTCTCGCAATCTGCGATGCCGCTCTCCTGAACGACAGAGCCTCGAAGCGCGGCTTGGTCACAGGCCCAACCCCGAGGTCCATCCAGGCGCTGAGACACGGCAAGGCGGAGAGGTGCACGCTCACTACCCGAGCTTGCTCCTGCCCCTGCGCCTTGGACACACGCCAAGCCCAGTATCTCTTGGAGGACACGGATGAAGAGACCGCTCCGGCAACCGCTCAGGAGCCCTCAAAGCCTGAGGGAAGACTCCGACCGGGCAGCTCGCCAGTAGCAGGCCTCCCCGGATCTTCAAGGTCCGCGCGGGTCCTCTCCGTTTGGGTTGCATTCGCCCGGACCTCGAATCAGTGGACTCTCCCCTCGGGGAAAGCACGCTGGAGTGTGTCCGGAGCCTGAAGCATCTTCAGACGCTTGAGACCCAGACCCGGCGCACTCCCTCCTTGGGGAAAGAGCGCTGAGGCATGTCCGGAGCCTGGATTTCTCCCGAAACCATGCGACCTCCACCTGCGGGGAGAGGTCTGATGCGGGAACATTCTGTGGAGCCTGTTGCCAGAACGTGTTTTTCTGAAAAATATTATTTATCAGAGCAAATGCGTCCAGACTCCCAAAGGACTCCAGCCTTCAGATAGAGGCAGAAGTCTGTAAAGACAGTTGCGCTCATGATGATGAGAACCGGAGAACCAGAGAAGCCTTGAAGTGAAGGTGGTCTCTCAGAATATGCTTTGGACCCTGCAGATATCGGGAGGCCTCTCAACATTACACGAGAAGTCCCGGAGCTGTGCCCTCCACCCCTCTTGCTGACGGGGTGAAGCAACCTGCAGGCTTCGACCTGGTGTCTTGGTGATACCTCACAGAACACGGACCTTTAGGTCTACTTTTTCTGAAAAATATTATTTTCAGGATTTTCAGGAGTTTGCTGATTCAGGGATGGATTGAGCAAACAATTCAGGAACATCTCGCTTGAAGGAGGATTTATGCGAGTGAACCACAACATCGCCTCAATGACGGCCCTCCGTCATTTGGGCAACACCAATCAGGCGACGGAGCGCAATCTTCAGCGCTTGTCGTCGGGGATGCGGATCAATTCCGGTGCAGACGGGCCCGCAGAGCTGATGATCAGCGAGCAGATGCGAGCACAGGTCACCGGTTTGAACCAGGCAGTAAAGAACTCTGAAACCGGCATCTCGATGGTGCAGACGGCAGAGGGCGCGCTGAACGAGGTCAGCTCGATCTTGATCAACATGCGGCAGCTCACCCTGCATGCCGCGAACGAGGGGGCCAACGATGAGAAGATGCTCCAGGCTGACCAGAACGAGATGGAAAACCTGCTCTCGACTCTGGACCGAATTGCCAAGAACACCCAGTTTGGAACCCGGACCCTGTTTGACGGGAGCAACTCTGCAAACGGAGTGGTGGTAGGTGATGGGCTGAGCTTCATTGGAGCGAGCGAGATCACCAAGGCTCCACCGACCAAGAGCGGTTACGAGATTGACATCAAGCAGGTGGCAACCCGATCGGAAGTGATCGCAGATCGTGGAATCACGATCGAAGACATGGAAGAGGGGGTGACCTTCGTGATCAACGAGGGCAACCGGCTGGCTCGTCTGAACACGAACTCTGACGATCCGGAGATGGCCGAGAGCGTGACCCAGATCATGGAGAACTACCGAAAGTCTCCCGACATCTTCAACAAGGATGAGGTGGAGAACAACATCCGGGACATCGTCGCACGCTCCCTGGACAAAAAAGCCAAGGAGAACGGGCTCAAGGTCGATGTGTTCATTGATGAAATGGGCATGCTCAATGTTCGACACCAGATGTTTGGTTCCGAACCGTCCTTCAGCGTGACCTCCAGCAAAGCTGGTGTGCTGGCCAAAGAGGCGAACGTTGCGACCTATTCGGATGGTGGACGAGACGTGGCGGGCTACATCGGCGGCGAGGTCGGAGTCGGTCAGGGACAGATGCTCCATGGCGCAATGGGGACTCCGGTCGAAGGCCTGGTGGTCCAGTACGACAAGGTCCTTGAAAAGCGGATCGTTGACATCAAGGACGAGCAGGGCAACGTTGTCGCCCAGCAGTTGGTGCAGCAAAGCAACGATGAGTTGGTCGGACCAAACGTGGATGGCTACGTCCACATCTCCCAGAATTCGCTCACCTATCAGGTTGGGGCGAACTACCAGCAGACCGTCAAGTTCTCCTTGGCCGATCTGCGCTCCGAGCAATTGGCTCAAGGGACCGAAAATGACAGCGGTTACCGGAGTCTTGCTGATGTGGACCTGACGACCGGTGCAGGAGCTCAAGATGCCCTGCTGATGGTCGACCGGGCCATTGAAGAGATCAACGTGCTCCGAGCAAACCTGGGTTCGTTCCAGAAGAATGCGCTGGAGACCAACTTGCGCAACCTCCGAGTGGCCAG
Source organism: Deltaproteobacteria bacterium (assembly GCA_038133845.1). GTDB lineage: Bacteria > SAR324 > SAR324 > SAR324 > NAC60-12 > JAYPUA01. The sequence goes on along the minus strand of JAYPUA010000024.1, from coordinate 6,807 downwards.
CGAGAAGCTGACCAGTGCCGAGTCGGTCATCCGTGACTCCGACATGGCCCAGGAGATGAGCGAGTTTACAAAAAACCAGATCTTGCTGGCATCTGGAACCGCCATGGCTGCCCAGGCGAACCAGATTCCGAAGTCTGTGTTGCAGCTGCTCAACGGCGCTCAATAATCCCCGTTCCATCCCTAGTCCCTTGCTCCTTCTCCTTCGGGAGCGGGGGGCGTGGGGCGGGGGAGAGAGCAGGGACGAGCTTGAGGTCCATTGAACGAATCAGTGGGCCTCAAGAACGTCCGAAGCTCGGAACCGTGTTCCTGGCAAAGTCAATAGACGTTTTCCACCACGTTTAACGTGGTCTGAATGATCAAAAATCCTAGGGATGGGAAATTTGTACTCAAGGAGGAGTCTGCTTATGAATGACGAAAAGTAGGCTTGAGCCCTAAACGGTTTGAGCCGCCCTCATTACGAGGAGGTTATGCCGATTCAATTGCAAACAAATTGGGGTGCCATGGGCGCTTCCGGGCGCTCTTCCGAGCGGAACTCCGGACGCTCCATGCCTCAGCCTCAGAAGAAGCTGCAACTGAAGCGCGCTGGTGCCGTCCCTGCGGTCACCCAACTTTCGGGAGGAGTGCGGATTCATTCCTCCGGATTGTTGCACCAGATCAACGATACAGAGGGCGACGTCTCGATGATGCAGACCGTTGCCAGATCTCTGAGACAAGTTGAGCAGGAACTGCGTGCTCTTCAGGGAGAACTCCAAGAGGCTCAAGAGCTTGAGAGCTGGGGAGAACTCCGGAGACAGATCGAGTCTCACCTGGAGCTTATCGATGAGCTGGCGCTGGCAACCCATTATGGAGACCAGAACCTGCTGGATGGAAGTCGGGCCCTCAAGGGCTTTGCCGCCGGAGAGCACCTGGAATTCATTGAAGCAGAAGGGAGCACTGCGTCCTCTCCGGCCCGCGGTTATTCCGTCCGGATTGATCGCTCTGCTACCCAAGCCGAGTTGAAGGGGTTCGTCCCCTTGACTCGCGAACTGATTGATCACGAAGAGCGTCTGGTCCTCCGGGAGGGACGCTCGGAGCTGAAGTTCGTCACCCGAAAGGGAGAATCGCTGGAACAGACCCTCCAGCGACTGATGTTGCTGATGAACCACGCCCAACTGCCCCTGGAGTTGGTGCAGACGCCCAACGGCGTGTTGCACTTTCGCCACGCTCAGTATGGAAGTCAGCCCCGATTCAGCGGTTCCAGCCTCACCCCGGGAGTTCTCTCTCCGGAGCCAGAGGCGGTGACGGAATCCGTGCCTGGGATGGATGTGGTCGGGAGCATCAACGATGAACCGGCTCATGGAGTAGGCCAACTGCTGACCGGTAGCCCGGACTCCCCCAAGACGGCGGGAATCCGAGTTCGCTTCAGCGGCTTGGGCGACTCCCTCGGAGAAGTCGGAAGCGTGACGATCTTGCAGAACGGAGTGCCCCTGCATATTCGAGGTGCCGTCTCTTCAAGCACGCGTCTGAGCCTCCGGAGCATCCGGATTCACGAGTTGGGAACCAATGTCCCCAACCCGTCCGGGTACGCCAGCTTGGCTCAGATCGCTCCGAACTCTCCGGAGCAGTGCGACGACGCGCTGCAAGTCGTGAAAAAGGCGGTCCGGGAGGTCATGCAGGCCATGGATCGGATCAAGCTCCTGAATCAGGAGCAGGTTCAGATCAGCCTGAAGCGCCTCCGCCAGGATCATGCCGCTCGTCAGGAGACCTACTCGGTGATTCCTGACCCGGGAACTGCTCAGTCTGTGGCTCAGCAGACCCGGTGGCAAATCATGCACGACTCTGGAAAGTCTGCGCTGGCCCAGTCCAACCAGACCCCGGAAACCGTCATGCATCTGTTGCGCTGAGGAATTTCCTCCGGGAAAACCCAAGGCTCACGGATTTTCGGCAGGAGAGTTCCCCCGTCTTCCGGAAAATTTAATTTTCCGGAGAAATGGGCTCTGCTGAAATCTGCCTCTCCCAGCACATCGGGGAGAAGGCATAAACCGGGAACCCTCCCTTCAGGGAAGGGTCTCCGGATATTCTGACGCCGGAGTAGGCGGTCTTCTCTTCAGCGGGATTGACTGTCTTGAAGTGTTAGAAAAATATATTTTTTCGGAATCAGGCAATTCGTGGCTGAATTGCCTTAAATTCGTCTGAAATCGGGATAAGTTTTCATAAAAACGGAGTTTGGCAGCTCCCGAAAGCTTTGAAAGGTTCAGGCATCACTCAACATGGATGAGTTGAGGTCATGAAAGAAAAAAAGTCGTTCGTCAACAACCTTTATGCAGGAGGGTGCCATGCGCATCAACCACAACATCTCAGCATTGAATACGCACCGCTCCCTGGTGCAAAACACCGAAGCACAAAAGAAATCTCTTGAGCGCCTCTCTTCGGGGCTGAAGATCAATCGGGCGGCAGATGGTCCGGCAAAATTGATCATCTCCGAGCGTTTGCGAGCCCAGCGGGAAGGCCTGAAGCAGGCCATTGACAACTCCGAAGCTGGAATCTCGCTGATGCAGACCGCAGAGGCTGCGCTGGAAGAAGTCAACCGCTCTCTGGTTCAGATGCGTCAACTTGCAGTTCACGCAGCAAACGAGGCGGTCAACGACGAGTTCATGCTGGAAGCAGATCAGCAGGAAGTCGACAACGCCCTTGAGGCCATCAACCGCATTGCCCACATCACCACGTACGGCAAGAAGTCGGTTCTCAACGGCAGTATGGGACTCAACGGGGTGACCGTTGGGGACCATCTGGAGTTCATTGAAGGAAGCGAGAGAACGCAGACGTCTCCCGTTGGCGGATATGAAGTCCGAATCACTCAGGCCGCCAAGCGCAACGAGCATGTTGGCAGCGTGGCCCTGACCCAGGCGATCATTGACGCCGGAGAGCAGATCCGAATTGCCGAAGGTGGCAAGACCCTGGCCTTTGAGACAACGGCAGGGGATTCGGTTGAAGAGACCATGAACAAGTTGGACAAGGCCATACGTGATTCCGGAATGGCCATGGAACTGGTCCGCGATCGTCCCATGGGGGATGATGCGCTGGCGCCTCAGTTCATCCGCTTGAGGCACAAACAGTACGGTTCCGAGTTCACCTTTCAGGTGGCCACTTCAACCGCCGGCCTGCTCTCCAGTCAGGCTGATGTGTACGACACGATTGAGAACGGGCTTGACGTCCAGGGCACAATCGGAGGAGAGGTTGCCTTCGGAAGAGGGCAAACGCTGACCGGATCGAATCCGACGAAGATCTCGGGATTGAAGATCCGGTACACCGGAGAGGATGCCCCTCCGGATGGCTTTGCAGGCACGATCACCGTGTCTCAACGCTCGCAGGACTTCCAGATCGGTCCGAACAACAACCAGACCGCAAAGTTCTCGCTCAAGAGTGTCCATTCCAGACACCTGGGGCGCGGAATTGTGAACACGTCCGGTTTCGACTCTCTGGAAGAGATCGATCTGCGGTCGCATCAGAAAGCGCAGGATTCACTGCGGCTGATCGACAAGTCGATTGAGCAGATCACTTCATTCCGCGGGCGAATGGGAGCGTTCCAGAAGAACACTCTGCAGAGCAACCTCAACTATCTGAGGCAGGCTCATGAGGAGGTCACGAACTCCGAGTCCGTCATCCGCGATGCGGACATGGCGGAGGAGATGACCGCCTTCACCCGAAACCAGATCATGGTGGAATCTTCCACTGCGATGCTGGCGCAGGCAAATCAGACTCCGTTCTCAGTGATGAAGCTGCTGAATGTAGCCTGACCCCGAACGAGGGCGCGAGCTTCGGCTCGCGCCTCTCAAACGGTTAGGTTTGCGGGCATGATGCTCAACGTCCTCCCAGCGGGGATGTTGGGGATCACGCCGGTGAGAGCCGGACAG
>JAYPUA010000024.1:0-2814 GCA_038133845.1 Deltaproteobacteria bacterium | reverse complement strand
ACAGAGGCCGCTTTGCTTCAAGCGTTCCTGGCCTTGAGACGCTGGGACAAGATTTTCCTGAAAATAATATTTTTAAGGGAATCTGAAAATCCCGCATTCTCCTGAGTGTCTTTGGTGACGAAGAGGCTCAGGATGATGTTGGAATGAACCCTTGCCAGCCAAGCAAGGAAATCATCCACGATGCGTTCCTGTCTATTTCCAGGAGTTCATCCAAACTTCCCACCCGGGAAGCCCGCCCCTGCCAAGGGCGTTGACGACGACAGGTCCGGTGACTGGTAGACGCCAGTCACCGGAACGACCGGGGTCAACAAGGACGCTTTTGCTGTCTGTTCGTGGAGACGTTGACAGACAGGATAAGCGTGCAGGTAGCGCTCGATCTTGAATCGAATCCAATCCTGGCGGAAACAACTGGTTTTGGCACCCTCCGCCAGGGAATACAGCCTGGAACAGTGGACGTTCCGGGAACACGATCCAGAGACAATGAAGTCCCTGAATCGTCGCCAGTGGTCCTCAAGATGAGGCAGACAGGGAGAGTCTGGTACCACTGTGCCGCATGGAGGCGGTGGATGAAAGAAATGAAGCTTTCATTTCGTCCATCTTCTTCGGCAGTGACCTCTCCTGAGGAAGTGCCGTTGAGCAGAAGCTTGGATAGCTCTGTCGTGTTTGGACATTGCAGTTTTTCCAACTTTCTTTCTCAGGAGAACGTCATGGTTCGCGTCAATACAAATACATCTGCGCTCAATGCACACCGGAACCTGCTTAACAACACGAGGACAGAAAAGACAACGCTGGAGCGTCTGTCTTCAGGCCTCAAGATCAATCGTGCAGCAGACGCTCCGGCACAGCTGCAGATTTCAGAACAGTTGAGAGCACAGGTGGTTGGTTTGAGACAGGCAATCGACAACTCAGAGGCAGGCGTCTCGATGGTGCAGACAGCAGAAGCGGCTCTGGACGAGGTCAGTCGCGCGTTGATCAACGCCCGGCAGATCGCGGTCCACGCGGCCAACGAAGCGGTGAACGACGAGTTCATGATGCAGGCTGACCAGATGGAGGTCGACAACATCCTGGGCACAATCAATCGCATCGCCAAGGACACGCAGTACGCCAAGAAGTACTTGCTGGACGGAAGCCGCTCTGGAAACGGGGTCATCGTTGGAGACAACCTGGAGTTCATCGAAGGCGGAACCGAAGGAAGGACCTCGGGCCCTCACGGCTTCGGCATTGTTGTCGAGACTGCCGCAAAGCGTAACGAGCACGCCGGAACGGTAGCCCTGACTCAACAGATCATCGACTCCGAAGAGCAGATGACGATCACGGAGGGCGGTCGTACGTTGAACTTCAAGACCGCCAAGGGACGAACGGTTGAGCAGACCATGAACGATCTCGAGGAAGCGATCCGAGACGCTGGTTTGGATATTGATATGGTTCGCCCCGATCCTTCGATCACGGACAATTACGCACCACAGATTCTGCGGTTGCGGCACAAGGAGTACGGCAGCGAGCACACCTTCACGGTGGCGAGCAACACGGCCGGACTTCTTTCTCAGCAAGGGGATGTCTCCGATCTTATCGCCAATGGGGTCGATATTGTGGGGACCATCAATGGAGAGGCTGCCACCGGAAAAGGGCAGATGTTGACTGGAGGTCCGGGAGCCAACAGCGTCGAAGGGATCAAGCTCCGCTATACCGGAGAGGCCGTTGGCCGAGTTGGGACCCTGACCTACAGCCAGAACTCGCTGCGCTTCCAAATTGGTGGAAATGCCGGCCATACGACCGGAATTTCGATGAAGTCTGTACGTGCCTCTCAGCTTGGCAATGCGGTGGACAACGAGTCAGGTTTCCGCTCCGTGAACGAGATCAAGGTGCTGACCGCTTCCCAGGCTCAAGATTCCATTCGAGTGATTGATCGCGCGATTGAAGAAGTCGCGGCCTCACGCGGAGAGATGGGAGCCTTCCAGAAGAACAACCTGGAGAGCAACTTGAACTACCTGCGAATCGCGCACGAGAACGTCATGAACGCCGAGTCGGTCATTCGAGACTCGGACATGGCAGAAGAAATGGCCAAGTTCACTCGAAACCAGATCATGGTCCAGTCGAGCATGGCCATGCTGGCCCAAGCGCATCAGTCACAGATGAATGTGCTGAAATTGCTCGGGTAAGCCCGAAGAGAGTGGCGGCGCGTCCGCCACTCTGCCGCTCCGTCGGCGTTGAGGCTCTTCCACATGAAGGGCCTCACCGACGCTGGAGCCTTGCTCCGCAAGTGTCTTTGTCAACCTTCCCGCAAAGCGGAAGAGTTTCCTCCGTGCTGATGGAACAGCAACGGACTTTTGGTGAGCGCTTTCGAAGCTCTTCAATACAGGCACATGGAGGTGCTTGGAAGAACAGAAAAGTGCTGTAACGGCTTCAGCTCATGAAGCCTAATTCAGGTCATGAAGACCTGTTTATTACGATCAGGAGGATCTAATGTCACTTCGAATCAATACAAATACCGCTGCCATCAACACCCACCGCAACCTGGTCAACAATACCAAGGTGCAGGACCGAAATCTGGAGCGTCTCTCCTCCGGACTGAAGATCAATCGTGGCGCAGATGCCCCGGCTCAGTTGCAGATCTCGGAGCAGTTCCGAGCCCAGGCGGCCGGCTTGCGTCAGGCCATTGACAACACCGAGATGGGGGTCTCGTTGATGCAGACCGCCGAGTCCGCGCTGGATGAAGTCAGCCGCGCACTGATCAATGCTCGCCAGATCGCTGTTCACGCAGCCAACGAGGCGACCAACGATCCGTTCATGCTGCAGTCTGACCAGCAGGAGATC
>JAYPUA010000023.1:0-52048 GCA_038133845.1 Deltaproteobacteria bacterium | reverse complement strand
GCTCCGTTGAGTCCATACTCGACAAACTCGTCTCTCGCAGCAATCAGGATGTCTCGAGTCGTTGCCTCGGGGTTCCGAGGGCGTGATTTGGGAGCGGTAGAGGCTCGGTTGTTGTCTGCCATGCTCTTGCTGCCTGAGTGCATTATGGCTGAGTGGACAGGCCGATTTTAAGTGTCGGCTCCTGCAATGTCAAAAGGCTCTTTGGGTAAGGCGCGGGTTCCTCCAGCGTGACCCCGTGCAAGCGGAGCGAGGGCTCTTCCTGTGACCTTCAGGCCGATCGGCGTAACGCCTGCCCGTCCGACTCCCGGAAGAGGTGGCACTCCGGAGGGTGGAAGCTCACGCCAATCGCCTGTCCGCGCTGAGCGCTGGTCTGGCTGGAGAGGTGCACCGTGAGCGTCTCCTGATTGGAAAGCTCCACGTAGAGGTAGGTGATTGAGCCGAGCTGCTCATAGTTTCTGACCACCCCCTGGATCATCCCCTCTCCGCTTAGATCCACGTGCACGGACTCCGGACGAACTCCCAAGCTGACCGGCTCCTCAGAGCCTGCGGGCAGATCCACGGGAAGCGTCAACTCCACGCCGCAATCCAGCCGGACCTGAGTCCCCGCTCCGGAGGTGAAGCCCCGTCCAGCCAGGAAGTTGATTCGTGGGGAACCGATGAATCCGGCGACAAACTTGTTTGCCGGATGGTTGTACAGCTCCAGTGGGGCACCGACTTGCTCAATCCGCCCCTGGTTCAGCACCACGATGCGATCGGCCATGGTCATGGCCTCCACTTGATCGTGGGTCACATAGATCATCGTGTTTCCCAGCCGGTCATGCAGGCTGGAGATCTCCACCCGCATCTGGACCCGCAACTCGGCGTCCAGGTTGGAGAGCGGTTCGTCAAAGAGGAAGATCCGGGGCTTGCGGACGATGGCCCTTCCGATCGCAACGCGCTGACGCTGACCTCCGGAGAGCTGTCCTGGGCGGCGGTGGAGCAACTGGTCGATCTGGAGCAGGCGGGAGGCCTCCTGAACGCGTCGCTCGATCTCGGCTTTCTCGACCCGGAGGTTCTCCAGGCCAAAGGAGAGGTTCTTGAAAACGCTCATGTGCGGATAGAGTGCATAGGACTGGAACACCATCGCCAGCCCGCGTTCGGAGGCTGGGACCTCATTGACCCTTGCGCCATCAAGCATCAAGTCTCCGGAGCTTGGGTCTTCCAGCCCGGCGATCAGGCGGAGCAGGGTCGACTTCCCGCACCCGGAGGGGCCGACAAACACGATGAATTCTCCCTCTTCAATGGCGAGGTCGATCCCGTGGATCACATCCACCGGGCCGAAGGACTTGCGGATGCTCTTGAGTTCCAGAGCCTTGGGTTTGGTCATTTCAGGCCTGTTGAAGCGATTCCCGTGGTGATGAAGCGTTGCATGTAGGCAAAGACAGCGGTTACCGGGAGCAAAGAGACGACCGTCATCGCCAGAATGTAGTGATAGTCCGTGTTGTACTGGCCGGAGAAGGCTGTGAGTCCAATCTGGAGAGTGTGCTGTTCCGGGTCGGAGATGAGGACGATCAGGGGCCAGAGGAAGTCGTTCCAGCGCCAGATCACCGAGAGGATGGCCAGCACCGCAAGGGCGGGCAGTGAAAGGGGCATGATGATGCGCCAGAAGATCTTCCACTCGGAAGCGGCGTCCATGCGCGCCGCCTCAATCAGCTCGTCCGGAATGGTCAGCATGTACTGCCGGAGCAGGAAGACTCCGGTGGGAGTCGCTGCGGCAGGAATGATCACTCCCCAGAGCGAGCCGAAGATGCCCAGCATCCAGACGACAAAGAAGAGGGAAACGAGGATGATGGTCGCTGGAATCAGCAAGGTGGAGATGATCAGCACCGTAAACGCCATCCGTCCCTTGAAACGGTATTTGGAAAGGGCAAACGCCGCCATCGAGTTGATCACCAAGGTGATCAACGTCGCCATTGCGGTGACAAAGATGGTGTTGGAGAGGTAGCGAAAGAAGAAGAAGTGTTGCTGCCCTTCGCGTTGAAGCAGCGGATCCAGGTAGTTCTCTGTGGCCACCTTCAGTTCTTCCTTCGGGAACAGCTCTGCTTTTGGAGCCTTCAACTCGGCCTGAGGATCTCCCGGTGCTGCAACGCTGGTCATGCTCCGGGTGGGGCCGGTCTTGAAGACCTCCAGTTCTGATCCGTCAGCCTGTTGCCAGAGGTACATGGCCTTGCTCCCGATGCCTTCCACTTCACGCTCGACCTGACTGTAAGGAAGCAGTCGGGTGTCAAAACGGTCCAAAGACTCCTTGGACTTGAGCGAACTGAGAAAAGCCCAGAGGACCGGGACAATGATCAGCGCCACCCCGAAGAGCAGGTACCCGTACACCAGAACGTCCGAGAGTCCGATACGACGACTCCCGTCAAAGCTGCCTCGGGTTCGGGTCAAGAACTTAACGATTGGGGACACTCCTAAACTCCTGACTGTCTGCGGGTGAAGTAGAGCTGAAAGAACGTGAAGACGGCAATGACCAGAGCCATCAGGACCGAAGCAGCAGCAGCTTCTCCGAAGTTGGCCTGGTCATCGGAGAAGGCGACCTCGACGATGTGCTGGACGATCATGAAGGTCTCTCGTCCGGGACCGCCTCCGGTGAGCAGGTAGACCTCGTCAAAGATCTGAAAACTCTTGATCAGCGAGAGGACAAAGACCACCACAAACGTGGGCATGAGCAAGGGCAGGGTAATGCGCCAGAAGACCCGAGTTGGCCGGGCCGCGTCCATCTTGGCCGCCTCATAGAGATCTGGTGGGATGGCCTGCAGGCCGGCCAGCAGGATCAGCATGTAGTAGCCCATGTGGGACCAGCAGTAGACAAAGACGACCCAGAAGAAGGGCCAGCTGGTCCGAGGCGTCACCAGCCAGTTGATGGGTCGGAACCGCCCCAGGTCAAAGACTGCGTCGAACTGAATGGTCAGCAGCAGACCTGCCGAGATTCCGCCGAGGAGCACAAATCCCCAGACCGTCCGAGGGTGGGCCTGAAGCGCCATCACCAGCACCCCTCCTCCAAGGAACAACCCCAGGAGCAGATTGAGCGGCAAAGAGGTGTCCCAGAACATCCCCACCGGGTTCGACCAGAGCACCACTGCCAGAAAGAGCAGAGCGAAGATCGAGGTCCAGGCGGGCGAAGGGACCTCCTCACTCCTCAGCGAGCGCTCCATGGAGACCAGCAAGAGGATGCCAATAACAACACTCATTGTGATGTCAAAACCTGCCATTCCCGCCAGCTCGTTGACCGTCTGATTGCCGCTGGCAAGCATCACATTCAGTGCGCCCTTGCGATGCAGGATCCACTGCCAGATGTTGGCAATCACTACCGGAGAGAGCATGACCGGATAGAAGAACATCGATCGCCAAAAACCTCTTCCGGACATCGCCTTGTTGACAACCAGCGCGGTCAAGAGGGCCATTCCGCAGAGGATGGGGACCTGAAAGACAATGAAGAGCAGAGTGTTGAACAGGCTCTGCCAGAAGTTGTAACCGGCATTCGGGCAGGTCTTGGGCTCCAGAATGCTGTCACAGTCAAAGATCTGCTGGTAGTTGTCCCAGCCGACAAAGGGGCGTTCAAAGATGGAGATCGAGTCACCGCTGGTAAAGGAGACGTAGAAATTCAGCAGGACCGGAGCGAAGGTGAACATCCCGAAGATCAGCATGTTCGGCAGCAAGAACGCATACGGAACTCCGCGACGTCCCCAGATGTGCTGGGCCAGATCGACGGGAAATCCGAGAAGGTCAATGAAGAAGTGCGGGATCTGGTCAATCCGGTAACGTTGCCGTGTCAGTAGCCAGAGGGTTCCTCCTCCGAGCCAGAGCGCCCCGATTACCGAGACCATCCAAGCAGAAATGGACATGCTTGTTTGGGGTGTGAGGCCGGCATGCTGCCGACCTCAGTTGGTGTAAGGCTTACTTGGTCTTGTCCGCGATTTCCTGGCGGATCTTGTCGATTGCCTCGCTCATCGTCAACTCTTCGTTCATCACCCCGGCAAGATACTGGGTGGTGGCGTTGAAGATGACGAAGTTGAAGGGATTGCCTTGGAGTTGGTACGCCTGAGGCGTCTGCTGGGCGGCCTTGGCTGCCCCGGCGGCAAACACGTTCAGCCCCTCCGAGATGGAGGGAGTTGCGCCATACTGGGAGTAGTCGATGCCTTCCGACTGAACCCGGGCGTTTGCCGGGATCGCGTAGATGCGGCTGTAGTACTCCTTCGCCTGTTCGTAGTTCCCAAGCCAGGCCACGAACTTGGCTGCTTCAGCCGGATTCTTGCTGGTGTTGAAAGCCACATAGCCTGCACCTCCGGGCATGATCCCGCATCCGGACGGACCGCAAGGCACCGGCACCACACGCCAGTCAAACTTGTCGCCTACGTTCTTCGAGACGTTGGCTACGTTCCAGGAGCCGGACATGTAGAAAGGGACATCCTGGTTAAAGAACATCTCGTTCCCGTTTGCGTACTTGGAGCCAGAGACTGCGGGCCAGATGTCTGCGGGCATCAGCCCCTCTCTGTGCCAACTGACCATCCGCTCGGCAAAGCTGCGGAAGCCGTCGTCCACAATCAGCTTGCCTTGGGCGTCGAAGTACTTGGCGCCGTAGGACATCGCCGGGCCGGCCATTCGGTGTCCGGAGCGGTCCATGACCATCGCTGCATACGATCCGGTCTTCTGCATCACCGCGCGCGTGGCGTCGGCCCACTCATCCCAGGTCGCTCCGGCTTGCGGGATGGCAACCCCGGCTTCTTCAAACATGGTGGCGTTGATGTAGGGCCCGGTGACGGTCATTTCCGAGTGGAATCCGTAGATGCCTCCCGGTTTGCCGGCGCGGTACCAAGGCAGCACCGCTCCATACATGGACTCCCAATCCGAGGCGTTGACGTACGGAGTCAGGTCGATGTAGTACGGGTTGAGGCCGCCGAGGTTGGTGATCTTGCCGATGTCCGGGCCACCGCCAGCCTGAAGTTGCGACTCCAATTGCTCGCGGATCACGTTGTAGCCCACCACGTTCATCTTGATGGTCACCCCAGGATTCTGCTTCTGGTAGCGCTCGATCAGATCTCCCAGAACCGCGGTCTCCTTGCCATCTGCGTTGAGCATCACACTCAACTCCACAGCGTGAGCCGAGAAGCCTACGGAAAGAGCCAGGCCCGTGGAGAGCAAGGCGCCGATCATCTTTTTTGCAAAAATCTTCATTTGTTTCTCCTTGGTTTCTTGTTGGTGACAACAAGAGTGTTCTTTCAGAAAAACCGATCGTGACGGACCGGTGTGTTCGGGTGAATGGCTTGCCGATTCGGCAATTTAGCGTTGAGTCATAGGCACCTGGAGATGAGGTCGCATTCAGGACAGAGAGTTCTGGAGAAACTCCAGGACTCGGGTGTGCGAAAGTTCGGTCTCAAAATGTCCGGTCTCTGTGACAAGCAGGTTCCAGCCTTCCGGATTTTCGGATGCAGAATAGAGGTCACTCAAGGTCCTGTCAATACCTTCGACTCCAGAGATCGGGGTCAGGGCATCGTGGCGTCCGACGACGCACATCCTCGGGCGAGGCGCGGTGAGCGAGTTCAACTCTGAGGCCGAGGTGTGCTTCAGCAGGTCCGGGACGTAGTAATAGATGCCGTGGCGGTCCAAGGCTTTTTGGGCGATCAGGGCATCGTAATCCGCGAGGCTGCAGAGATCGACGCAGGCCCGAATTCGGGGCTCCAACGCCGTGCTCCACAGAGCCATGGTCCCTCCCATGGAGATCCCCATGCTGGCCACCGAGTCCGCCTTGATGTCTGGGCGCGAAGTCAGAAAGTCAAAGGCCTTGAGGGCGTCAAAGACCATCCTGCCCCACAGGACCTCTCCCTTCCAGAGCATCTCCTTGAAGACCTCCGACTCGCTCCGTCCCTGCCGCTCTCCAAAGCACCAGGCGTCCACGCACAACACGGCATATCCCAGGCGAACCAACTCCGGACCGTAGGGACGCCGCAACGCCTTGCGTCCTTGCAGCAACTCGTCCTTGCCCAACTCATAGTCCCCGCCGTGCGCATGATGATAGAGCACCGCTGGAAACGGAGGCTCCACATGGCGTGGTTTGAGGAGCACTCCGGGGACCGGCTCTATCTGATTCCACTCAAACAGCCAGTCTTCCTGGATGAAGTCCGCATGCTCGACGGTGCGCACCAGCGTGGAGCGGAACGGAGCCTCCCGATCCGGGAGATCTCCGAGCAGCTCAAACAGCTGTCTCCTGAGACGAGAGGGATTGGGCGGCGTCAAGACGGTGTGGGGATCATTCATTGAGGAGGAAGGTCCGGAGCCTGAAACGGCTCCGGAGGAGGGAGGTCAGTTGCGAAGCTTGGGCTGGGTGGCCATGAGGAACTCGTTGGTCACCGAGGCATTGCACTGAGCAACTGCGTTTTCCAGCTTGATGAGCCACTCGTCACCAAATTTGCCCTTGTACCAGTCATAAACCGGTGCTGCCGCTGCCTTGAAGGCCTCTTTCTCTGCAGGAGTTGGGACGTAGATCGTACCGCCGGCCTTCTTGAAGTCTTCGTAGGCAGGAACCTGCTTGCGCATCGGGAAGGCTCGGGCCGTGCTCTTCAGGTGCTGGAATCCGTCGAAGAGGATGCGCTGGTGAGCGGCAGGGAACTGCTGCCAGCGGGCCTCGCTGAAGAACCACAAGGCCCCCATATACGCATGCCCGTCGAGGGTGATGTGCTTGAGGTGCTCATGGAACTTCATGCCGACAATGTCTGTGATCCCGTTCTTGGTCCCGTCCACAACCCCGGTTGCCAGGGAGGTGTACACCTCAGGCCAGGAAATCGGAGTCGGGTTTCCGCCCATTGCCTTGACCAACTCGATCTGGACGTCGGCCTTGATGGTCCGGACCTTCAGCCCCTTCACATCCTGTGGAGAGCGAATCTGACGCTTGGTGTTGGCAATGTTTCTCCAGCCCCCCGTGTTCGAGATGGCCATCAGACGCATCGGGATGCCTTCATCCAGCACGGCGACTCGTAGCTGGTGCGTGAACGGACCATCGAAGACGCACTCGGCGACCCGGTCATCCGGGAACATGTAGGGCAGGTCCATCACCTGGGCAGGACCGTAAACGTTTCCAAAGCCCCCGATGGTGGTGATGTAGATCTCCAGGGCTCCGGACTGGATCGCATCCAGACACTCGGCATCCTTCGAGCAGAACCCCCCGTTGGGATAGACCTGGACTTCAATCTCACCGTTGGAACGCGACTCCACATAGTCCTTGAAGACCATGGAACCGTCAAAGTCCTCATCGTTTTCGTTGGCAAAGAAGTTGATTTTGACGACCTCCTTGGCAGAAAGGCTGGCAGCGGAAGGCAGGAGGAAGGCTGTGCCTGCGACAAGTGCAGTCAGCCAGCGGCGCAGGGATGTTGTTTTCATGACACACTCCTTGTTCATTTGAAAGAACGCCCGGGAACGAAAACCGCTTCCGTCCCCACGAATGGAACCCGGAAACTATCGCATGAACCCCAACCAGCGGGGAAGTGTCAGCGACAGCTCCGGAACGTAGGTGATCAGAAGGATCACCACGATCTCTACTGCCAGAAACGGCAGCATTTCCTTGACAATGCGCTCCACCTTCTCGCCGGAGATACTGGAGGCAACAAACAGTACCAAACCCATTGGAGGCGTAGCCAGCCCGACGGTCAGGTTCACGCACATCATGATGGCAAAGTGCAGGGGGTCGATCCCCAAGTTGACAAAAGTTGGGCCGAGGATGGGGCCCAGGATCAAGATGGCCGGACCGGCATCAAGGAACATTCCGGTGACCAGCAAGATCACGTTGAACAGGAAGAGCAACAGGTACTTGTTCTGGGTCAGGGAGAGCAGCGCCTCCGTCAGCGTCCTGGGAATTCCGGAGATGGTGATGACAAAGGAAAACGCCACGGCCGCTCCGACCAGGAGCAGGACGGCACCGGAGGTCATTGCCGATTTGAGCAGAACGTCCGGAAGTTCCTTCACCGAGATGGTGCGCAGGATGAACAGGCTGATCACCAGAGCGTAGGCAGCCGCGAACGCCGAGGCCTCCGTCGGCGTGAAGATGCCGCTGAGGATTCCACCAAGGAGCAGGATCGGAGTCATCAGCGGCAGAAAGGCCTGGCGCAGAGCGACCCCACGCTCTCCCCAAGAATAGCGACGTCCTTGAGGATAGTGACGCTTGACCGCGATGAAGCGCGTGATCAGCATCAGCGACAGCCCGACCATCAGCCCCGGAACGATCCCTGCGGCAAACAACCCTCCGACGGAGACGTTCATGACAAAAGCATAGAGGATCATGATCCCGGAGGGAGGAATGATCGGACCAATCACCGAAGAGGCCGCCGTGATCGCTGCAGAAAACCGGGTCGAGTAGCCGTTCTTCTCCATCGCCGGAATGAGCATCGAGCCGATGGCCGAGGTGTCTGCAACGGCAGATCCGGAGAGTCCGGCGAAGAGGATGCTGGAGAGGATGTTCACCTGGGCCAGCCCGGCGCGAAAGTGTCCGATCATGGTGTCGGAGAAGTCCACCAAGGACTTCGTGATCCCGCCTCGGTTCATCAACTCGCCAGCGAGCATGAAGAAGGGGATCGCCAGCAATGGACCGGCTTGGATTCCGGAGATCATTCTGGAGACCAGCCGGGTCGCCATCAGCGGCTGACCGTCCAGGAACAGCCCGATCCCTGGAGCAAGCAGCAGGGCAAACAGGACGGGGAGCCCAAGGAACATGAGCACCAGGAAG
Organism: Deltaproteobacteria bacterium; assembly: GCA_038133845.1. GTDB lineage: Bacteria > SAR324 > SAR324 > SAR324 > NAC60-12 > JAYPUA01. The sequence continues at coordinate 43,299 of JAYPUA010000023.1, read as the reverse complement.
AGGACAATGAACAGCGGTGAAACCATGGGTTACTCCAGTGCTCCAGAAGTGGTGGTGCCGAAGTCCAGCTTCCGATTTTCCCGAAAACCCACCAGAGCCTCCCAGAAATTCACCAACCCGACCCAGAACATGAAGACCATGGAGATCGGCACGATCAGGTTGACATGGAAGAAGGTGATCGGAACAGAGGTGACCTTGGTCAGGTGGCCGCGCTGTACCACGTTCAGGGACTCGTTGAAGAAGTAGACAATCACGGCCAGGATGGCAACCTCCATTACCATCGCAAGCAGCTGCTGCATCCGGGGGGGAAACTTCTCCACCAACAACGTGATCGTCACGTTCCGGCGCTCCCGGTAGAGCACCGGAGCGACCAGAAAGGCGACCCACATCATCATGAAGGTCGAAAGCTCCTCTGCCCAGACAATGGAATCGTTCAGGACGTAGCGAAAGAACACCTGCACAACCATGATCACCAGCATCACCGCAGTGAGCATGATCGCAGACCACTTAAGGAGGGCCAGCAGGGGGGACAGAAGTTTGAGGATCATGATCAACTGTTGATGATTCCGCCGTCGACGTTGAGAATTTGTCCGGTCATGTAACTGGCCCCTTCCGAGAGCAGAAAGTCTGCAACCGTGGCCACCTCGCGAGGATGTCCCCAGCGTTTGAGCGGAATCTGGTTCCGTAGGGTCTCTCCACGCTCGGCAATGATCTGAGCCGGCATGCGGGTGTCGATGATCCCCGGAGCCAGGCCGTTGACCAGAATGCCCGGAGCCAGCCTGCGAGAGAAGGCGCGCACCAACCCGGTGACTCCTCCCTTTGCTGCAGTGTAGGGGACATGTTCGTAGGCACCTCGCCGATAGGCCAGCGACGAAGTCAGCACGATCCTCCCAATCTGGCTGGTGTCAAAGTGTGGCGATAACGCACCGATCAGGTCGTACGCGTTGGTCAGGTTATGCTGAAGCGCGCGGTCCCAGACCCCGTGATCGTCCACTCCCTCCGGATCGGCCTCAAACACTCCGGCAAAATGTACCAGCCCATAGACGGTAGAACCCGCTTCTTGTGCGACTCGTCGGCACTCCTCAACACTCCCCAAATCCGAGGCCATCCAGCGGACAGAGACTCCGGGGTAGCGCAGAGCCAGCTCCTGGAGTGCAGGGCGCTCCAGGTCCACCAGAAACAGATCCGCGTGCTCCTGCGCAAGGAGGTCGACCATCTCGCGCCCGATCCCACCCGTTGCGCCGGTGACTACAATGGTTTTTCCAGAGTGATCGTACATCTTAGCCTTGAGGCAGGAGGTATTCCCCCTGGGTCAGATCCACGACCTGACCGGTTGCAATGGAGCGATGTGCGGCCAGACCCATCAGAACCGCCTTGAGCCCATCGAGCAGTGTCACCTCAACCGCCTGGGCTCCGCGGAGGACGCGGGCGAAGCGCTCATGCTGATAAAAGGTGGAGCCGTTGTGATCTCCGGCCTCAAGCAGCTGGGGATCCACCGGAACTTCAAGCGTCTGGGGACCCTTGGGTTCTCGGGGGCTCAGGGTCAGCAGCGGCGTTGGGGACTCGCCCAGAGAGGACCTGGGCCAGAACCGTGTGGGCCCGGGAACCTGGCACTCCACTTTGCCCTGCGAGCCGACCACGGCGACGGACTCCTGATACCACGAGCCGTCGGCAAACATGCTCAACTCCAGCATTGCGCGCTGCCCGGAGGCAAAGTCCACGACCACAAAGGCGTTGTCCAGGATGTCCGGTATTCGCCCGTCATACTCTTCGTCCAGGTGGTTCACGTCCTGGCCTCCGGAGCCAAAGATGCGGATCGGCTCGCTTTGCAGGATGAAGCGCATCAGGTCGAAGAAGTGGCAACATTTCTCAACCAGAGTGCCTCCGGTGTTTTCGTTGAAGCGGTTCCAGTCCCCCACCTTCGAGAGAAACGGGTAGCGGTGTTCTCGGATGCTCAAGGAGACGATTTTTCCCAGGGAAACACCGGAGTGGACCTCTTCCACCAGCCGCGCAATCGGAGGCATGTAGCGATACTCCATGGCCACCCAGATCGGCTCCGGGTAACTGCGGCTCAGGGCTTCAAGAGTCCGAAGCTGTGAGAGCGAGGTGCAGACAGGCTTCTCCACCAAAAGGGGAAGCGGGCGGACCTCGGCGATCTGTTGAAGCTGCCCGGCATGCAGAAAATTGGGGCTGGTGATGACCAGGGCATCGACGTCCGGAGCCTGAAGGACGGCCTCCTCGGATCCCACAAAACGTGCCTCAACCAGCCTCGCCGACTCCTGACGCATTCCTGCATCGGGCTCGAAGATCGTGGTGACTTCCGTGTCCGGGATCATGGCCAGGTTCCGCAGGTGTTCCTGCCCCATCATGCCGCAGCCGATGAATCCGTAACGCAACGCCATCAGGTCAGCTCCAGCACGGGGAGATCCAGTTGACGGGCGAGCGCATGAAGCGACTTGCGGACGTCCCCATAGGTGATCGCGTAGTGATGCTCCAGCCCCTCCTTCATGACCGTGTCGAGCACCTGGGCGGCCGGCTTGTCGAAGCGAATCACCCCGGAGGTCCCAGAGAAGCTCTTGGGGGCCTTGAGCATCGTTCCCCCTCCGACGACCAGCCGGGTCTCGTTGCGGGCCTGACTCAGCCGGGCGAGGGTCACTCGTCCGGGCTTGAGCGGAAACTCGTTGACCAGCGGCTTCTTGCGGTTGGAGTGGATTCCGGCCTCGACGGGAGCCTCCGGATCGGCCATGTTGAGCGGAGCGAGTCCGCAGTGCCAGAACACCCCGCTATCCTCTTTGGCGTTGATGTCCACCAGGTCGGCGATGAAGGAGGGCTCCTCGCCGACCCAGTTCAGGATCAGCGTGCTCAGGGTCCCGTAGACGTCGGCCTCGCATCCGGCGGCGATGCGCTCCGAGTTGAGCAGCCCCATTGCCCCGCAGGCGGCGCAACCGTATTCCGTGAAGAACTCCGGCCAGCAGCGCACCGAGTAGCCTTGGTAGCCACAGCGTTGAGCCTTCTCCCGCAAGGTCGCAAACACCCGGAGGCTCTTTTCCAGCGGAGGTTGCTCGACCGCATCCAGCCCTTGAATTTGAGGTGTCAGCTCTTCTCGGAGCGCCTGCACGGTCTCGGAAGGGACCTGCTCGGCCTCGGCAAACAGGTCCGGAAGCTCCAGTTGCTCCACGGTCACTCCGGTCAGCGCCTGAAGCTTTTGGGCATCGTAGGCGCAGGTATGGAATCCGTCCGGATGCCTTCCGACCACCGCCAGCCGGGTTGCAGCCAGGTTCTTGCGGGCCTGAAAGGCTCGAAACCAGGCCTGCAGCTCGGCTTGGGCCTCCGGGTCATCTGGGCGCAGGTGCAGGTAGTCGCAGCGCAGTCCGGATTTCCCGAGAGCATGGGAGGCGAGGTTGATGCCGCAGAGCGAGTTCAGCCGCAGACGTCCACCGGTGCGGTCTTCCGGAAAGGACCAGAAGAGCAGCGGAGCGTCAAAGGTCTCCGCAAGTCGGACGGTCATGGTGGCATCGGTGAAGGTCAGCTGCAGCACGAGCAGCAGGTCCAGCGGCTGAGCCTGCAACGCGGGAAGCTGAGCCTCAATGGCCGCGGCGTCAAAGAGCAATTCGCGCGATCCGACCAACTCCACGGGAAGCTGCTCCAGCAGCGTCCAGGCCTGCTCAGCCGTCTGCTCGGCAAAGGGGACGTCAAAGGTGGGGCGTGCCAGGGTGACCACGCCGACACGCATGGGCGACGGCAGGGCGTTCATGTTTCTCCTCGAAAATCAGGGCCGGGTGACGTTCACCCGGAGGGCATTTTTGCAGAGGGTGCTCCCCTGCAGTCAGTCAAAATCCGGGATAATTCCGGGCAAATTCGGGAACGGCTTCTGCCATCTGCATCCGGTCTCCGTAGCACGGATGAGCGGTCCAGGGCACGGCGGAGGCCTCGGTCAAGGCATTGATTTCCCGCATGTAGCGTACCCCGTGCTCCTGCAGGTCGCGGCGCATGGCCTGCAGGTCCGGGAAGTTCTGCACAAAGGCTGGCCACCAGATCGCGCGCCCGGCCAGAAATCCGCTGGCACCAGCCTGGTAGGCGTGCACGAGCACTTGACGGAAGCTCTCTGCGCTGGCTCCGGCCGAGAGCATCACCCAGGGACGTCCGGCAAGGCGCCCGAGTTCATCGAAGGTTTTCTGCACTCCAGAGCCTTCACTCAAGGCCTTCTCGGAGACTGGGCTCTCCAACTTGAACAGATCAACGGCAAACTCCGGCCGGGCAAACTCCCGGACGCTCTCCAAGACCAGCTCGCTCTTGCGCTCGGCCAGAGCTTCTGGCGCCTCTCCGGCGAGCGGGTAGACGAGCAACTCCAGCAGGAACGGGATGTCGTATCGGGCGCACTCTGCCCCAAGCTCCTGGACGAACTGCTGCTGATGCTCGCAGACGGCTGGGGAGGCGTCTGGACGATACCAGGCCAGCAGCTTCACTCCGTCCGCGCCGACACGCTTGATCTTGGCCACGTCCCAGTCCGGAATCGTGCAGGACCTTCGACCTTCCGTCGTCTCCTCAAAGACGGCATGCTCCAGCGTGAGCATCAGCCCCTGATTGTGCCGCAGCGCCTCGTGGGCACGAGGCCAGGCAAACAGGGGATCCATGAGCAGCGCGGTGGACTCTGCGGCCAGCCCTTCGGCCAAGACCTGCTTCACGTCGGCCACGTCTTCCCAGGAGGCCTCGGGAACACCCCGGCTGGCCTTGATCTGGTTCTGGATCGGAGGGCGCTGATCAACCGCGGTGATCTTGAACCGACCGTCTGCGTCTGCGAGCCGTCGCAACCCCAGCCATTTTCCTGCGGAAAGCTTCATCCGTGTTGTGCCATAAAGGTTTCGATTTCCTCCCGTAGCGGAATCGCCGAGCGACCTCCAGTCCGGGAACATTTCAGGGCCGCAGAGGCCGAGGCCAGGCGGATCGCGCCCGGGACCTCCAGCCCTTCGGCCAGTCCAAGCGCAAACACGCCATGGAACACATCTCCTGCCCCGAGCGTATCCACCGGCTGAATCGGAAAGGCTTGCTGGTGCTGCACCCGGCCCTCTTCCAGCCAGAAGGTTCCCTCGGCTCCGGCGGTGAAGCCCACCCAATTTCCCAGTCGTTGTCGAACCGAGCGCAGGGCCGCGTCGCGGTCCGAGGTCTCCGCGTACTGCAGCAAAGCCGGCTCCGAAAACAGCGCATGGGAGGCGGCCTGCAAAGCACCTTCCGAGAAGGCATCCGGGCTCAGGTCTGCATCCAGCACCGCCGGAAGCCCCGAGGCTTTTGCACAGGCCAGCAAGGTTTCTGTTCCCGGCTGCCACCTCAGGTCTCCCAGTGCCGCAACGTTGGGCTGCTTCAGCAGCGTCAGCTTCTCCTCCAACCACGAAGGGTCCGGGTCCAAACGGGGATCGGCATAATTGACGATGATCCGCTCTCCCTGCTGATCGATCAGGATCGCCGAAACGCCCGACTGTGCTCCCGGAATCAGGCGCACGTGCGAGACGTCCACACCAAATTCGCTCAACTCGGCCAGCAGAACCCGGGCGTTTTCATCGGCACCCAGCCGCCCCAGGAACGTCGCTGAACCTCCGGCACGGGTCACCGCGATCGCGGCAGTTCCGGCATTTCCGCCTCCGGCCATGTGGTACTCGCGCGCGAAGTGCTTGATCGGGCGTTGGGGGAACGCCGGCATCGTGAACACGTGGTCCAGCACCGCAATCCCCAGGCAAACAACGGAAGCCATCAGCGCATGCGCTCTGCAGGGAGCAGCGCGAACTGCTCCGGAACCTGGTTGCGCAGCTCCCCTTCCATCAGGTAGAGCCGCACCGTCTCTGCCGCCTTGAGCCGCATTTCCTGCCATGCGGTTTCGGAATAGAACGCCGAGTGAGGATTGATCAACAGCCGCCCTCGGATCCAGTCATCCTGCCCCTGCCAGGCGGTGATCAGCGGGTGAGTGTCCGGAGGTTCTTGGGGGAGAACATCCAGCGCCGCACTCTCCACACGTCCGGAACGCAGCGCCTCTTCCAGCACTTCCAGGCTCTCCAGCACCGCCCCTCGTGCCGTGTTCACCAGCATCACTCCGGGGCGACACCGCGAGAGCAATTCCCGGTTGATCATCCCGTGTGTCTCCGGAGTCAGCGGACAGTGAAACGTGAGGACGTCCGCCTGTTCCAGCAACTCCTCGAGTTTGCGCACCCGCTCATAGCCTACGGCCTTCTCGTGTCCGGAAGGCTGCTGAGGGTCGTATCCGAGCAAGCGAAACCCGAAGGGCTTGAGGCGGTTGACCACAGCGGTTCCGATGCGCCCGACCCCAACCACGCCGATGGACGTCTCGGAGCTGCGCCGCGTGAAGCGGGTGTGCTCTTGCCATCCGGAGGAGTACGTCCGGCACTCCTGGTCGTAGCGGACGACGCGTCGTTGCTGCGCGAGGATCATGGCGACGGCGGTGTCGGCGACCTCCTCTGTGCCATAGTCCGGCGTGTTGCAGGCCGGGATTCCGGCTTCGGCCAGGGCTTTCCAGTCGAGCGCGTCATAGCCGACGCCATAGCGCACGACGATCCGGCACCGCTTCAGCTGCCGCGTGGTCTCCGGTCCGACCGAGGCTCGCCAGACCAGAAGCGCGTCCAGCTCCGGAAGCACCTCTTGGGGGAACTCGTGCTCGTTCCGGGTTCCGAAGAAGACCAACTCCGCCTCTGCGCCCAGCACCTGTCGCTCCAGCTCGAAGGGAGGCGGAGCAAAGTCGGTGATGCCGATCCGCAATCAGGCGCTCCGGTAGAGCTTGGTCATCACAAACTCTCGGTGCCCGAGGGCCTCGGCGCAGGTGTAGCGTCCGTTGGCTGTGCGCACCGTGCAGTTGATCAGCGCGTCTCCGGCCGCGTCCAGGTTCATCTCGCGCTTGAGGATCCCGGAGACGTCCAGGTCGATGTGCTCGGACATCGTGGCGGCGGTCTTGGGGTTCGCCGTCAGCTTGATCACCGGCTCGATCGGGTTGCCGATCACGTTGCCTTGCCCGGTGGGGAAGAGGTGCACGGTGAATCCGGCGGCAGCCTGCAGCGTGACGCACTCGGCCGCTGCGGAGGAAGTGTCCATGAAGTAGAGCCCCGGACCACGCTGCGGCTCCTCGGCTGGCTCAAGGACATCGATGAAGTTTGTCTGCTTGCCGATCTTCTGGAAGTTCCCGAAGGCCTTCTCCTCAATCGTCGTCAACCCTCCGGCGATGTTGCCCTTCGTCGGCTGCGACTCGGAGAGGTCGTTGGTCTTGTTTTCCAGGATGAAGTCGTTGTAGGCGTTCCAGGTCTGGAGGAACTTCTCCCGGGCTTCCGGGTGGGCCGCACGGGTCGCGCAGACCTGCTCCGCTCCGGTCAACTCGGAGGTCTCTCCGAAGCACAGGTGTACTCCGAGCGGGTCCAGCTTGTCCATCAGGTTGCCGACGGCCGGGTTGGAGCCCAGCCCGGAGGTGGTGTCCGATTCACCACACTTGACAGAAATCCAGAGGTCGCTCAGCGGGCATTCCTCACGCTGCAACTCGGTAGCCCATTGGACATACTCCTGAGCCTTGCGGGCCGCCTTCGCGGTGGTCATCAGGTCACCGTTGCCTTCGATGCTGAACCCGGAGACCGGCTTCCCCGTCTCGGCGATGCCGTCGACTACCCGCTTGGTCCAGCCCGGCTCGATCCCGATCACAACCACCGCCGCGACGTTCGGGTTGCGTCCCGTGCCGATAATGGTCCGGAAGAACAACTCCAGGTCGGCTCCGAACTGCAGCCGTCCGTAGCTGTGCGGGATGGCCAGCGTGCCCTTGATGTTGTGCCCGACCATCTCGGCGCAGGCATTCGAGATGTCGTCCACGGGCAGGATGACGACGTGATTTCGGACCCCAACACGCCCGTTTTCCCGGCGGTAGCCCCAGAAGGATTGAGGGAAGTTGGCCATTACCACCTCTTGGTCTTGACGTTGTGGACATGGACATAGCCGCCCTTCGGGATGTCCGCAATCGAGCGCCCGATGTCATTGCCATACTTGAAGATCGTCTCTCCCGAGGCAATGTCCGTCAGGGCCAGCTTGTGGCCAAGCGGGACCGCCTCCAGGGCCTGGATCGTGATCGTCTCGTCCGTCTCCATGATCCAGCCCGTGGCCTCTTCACCGGCCTGGACCTGATCGACTACCACGACCCCGACGGTGTCCTTGGGCTCGTGAACAATAAAGTGCGTTGTCATGTGCGTCCTCGCATGAATTGAAAACTCTCCCCAGAGTTCTAGGCATCCGTCGGCTCAATGTCAACCTAAATTTACTGTCTTATATAAGACATAATTGATTGGACAATTCCTTCCAAAGCCCCTAGGCTTGAAATCTGTCCAACAGACGTTTCCCCTCAAGAGAACTGATGATTCAAGGTTTCCGCCCGCTCTACTCGCAAGTCAAGGACCTGCTGCTGTCCCGGATTTCGGAAGGCCACTGGTCTCCGGGATCGGCCTTGCCGGCCGAGCCGCGCCTGGCGGAGGAGCTGGGGGTGAGCGCAGGGACGGTGCGAAAGGCGCTGGATGAGTTGGCCGCTCAGAGCGTGGTGATCCGCCGTCAGGGGCGGGGGACCTTTGTTGCGGAGCAGACTCCGGACCGCTCGCTGTTTCACTTTTTCCAGATTGTCGATGCTCGGGGACAGCGGCTGATTCCGGGGAGCGAGAAGATCCGGGTGGCCCTCGCGCAGCCTTCCCGGGGGCAGCAGGAGGCACTTCGGCTGCCTGAAAAGGAGGGCGTGTGGAAGGTGGAGCGCATCCGGACCCTGGAGAAACGGCCGATGATCAACGAGACCCTGGTCCTTCCGCAGAGCCTCTTCCCGGGGTTGAACGAGTTGGCCTCGACTCTGCCCAACACCCTCTACGCCTTCTATCAGTCGCGGTTTGGGATCTTTGTACAGCGGGCAACGGAGTCGCTCCGGGCGGTGCAGGCGACCCGTGCCGACGCGCGCCGGCTGGAGGTGGAGCCCGGAGTCCCGCTGCTGGAGATCGACCGGACGGCCTTCGACCTCAACAGCACCCCGGTGGAGTGGCGCCGTTCCCGGATTCTCACCGAAGGATGCCGCTACCGGGTGGAGTTGAGTTGAGTGGGCCCAAGGCTGTAGGGAAAGCTTGCGGTCTGCAGGAAAAAGCCTTCTTCTGAGTGACGATCACTCAACCCTGAACGCAGTCTTCCCCGGGACCGGACTCTGTGCCCCTTGCTCACCTCCTGATCATTCTCCTGATCAACCTCTCCTGGGGCTCCAGTTTCCTGACCATCAAGTACAACGTCGTTCACTTCGGGCCCTATTTTTCGCTGGCTCTGCGCTATCTGGTTCTGACGCTCCCGCTACTGCCGTTTCTGGGAAGAGTGCCTGTCGGGAGTTTGAAGCCGCTGGTGCTGGTGGGGACGCTGATGGGGGTGTTTCATTTTGGGCTCGGGATGACGGCATTCCACCTGGCTGCAGACTTGGCGTCGTTGGCGATTGCAGCTCAGCTCTACATCCCGCTGGCCGCGCTGCTGGCCGTCTGGTTTCTCAAGGAGCAGGTGACCTGGCCGACCCTTGCAGGCGTGGCGCTGGCCTTCTCCGGGATTGCAGTGATGAGCTTCGACCCGCTGATCTTCACCCAGCTGGACTCCCTGTTTGCCATGATCGTCTCGGCGCTGGTGCTGGCCGTGTGCAGCTTGATCATCCGCAGCCGCCTGGGGCAGCTTCATCCGCTGACCCTGCAGGCGTGGATTGGGCTGTGTGGATTTTTGCCGATTCTGCTGCTCTCGTGTTTGGTCGAGGAGAGACAGTGGGAGCGGCTGGTTTCGGCAACCTGGATCAACTGGGGCTCCGTGCTGCACGTGATCCTGTTCTCTTCCATCCTGGGACACGGCATGAACTTTTGGCTGCTCCAGCGGCAACCGATCAGCCGGGTGACCCCCTACTACCTGCTCACGCCGCTGATCGGGGTGCTGATGGCGGTGATCTTCTGGGGAGACACTCCCGGAGCGCGGGTCTGGTTTGGCGGGGCGGGCATTCTGGGCGGCGTGGCTCTGGTCTCCTGGGCCGACATCCTGAAGCGTCGTTCCCGGACAAAGGCGGCCCCGGTCGATGATTCCGTTTCCGGAGAGGCCTCACTCTGACTCTAGCTGACGCATGAACTGCTCGTACTCCTGGGGCTTCATGGAAACCAGATTTCCGGGGGTTGGGAAGTTCCCGGAGGAGACGTCTTCGGCATACTCACGGAACGCGGCAACGCGCTCCTGCTGCAGGCGGTCCAGCTCCGCTGCGAGGTTGCGGTAGACCTTGGCGTGACGCGGGACGTGTCCCCGGTTGGTGCCCAGAATGTCCTCGGCAAACAGGTACTGTGCGTCGCATCCCGGACCGCTGCCCATCGAGATCACCAGCAGCTCCAGCCGCTGCGAGATCGCCGCGGCGACCTCATGAGGCACCACCTCCATCTCCACCGCAAACGCCCCGGCCTCCTGGTGTGCGAGGGTCTGTCGATAGACCTGCAGCGCCTCTGCAGCGGTCTTGCCGACGGCACGGAAACCTCCGGTCCAGGTCCGCTTCTGAGGAATCAGCCCGACGTGTCCCACCACCGGGATGCCCTCTTGGGCCATGGCGGCAATGAACGGCGGGCTCATGCAGGCATAGACGGCATCCGCCCCATCCTTGAGCGCGGAGAATCCCGCCCGGACCGCCTCCGTGGGAGAGGCACAGTCGCCATAGAGGATCCCCATGGTCAAGAAGGTATCGGGAGCGGCCTCCCGGATGCGCCGGGCTCGCTCTCCGGCCACGGTGATCAGCAGGTCGATGCCTGCGGCCTCACAGGCCATGGCCTCCTCTGCGGAGCGGACGAGGACCTCCGAGAGCTGACGCTTTCCCTTGAGGTTGAGCAGTTCACGAACGGTTGGACGCGGCATGGAGTTCTCCCGGAGGGAAGAGGGTTGAGGTTCAGGAGGCGCTGGGCTGCTGCTCTGCCCGGACATAGGGACGTAGCAAATCCTCGGTGCCCTTCCAGGCGTAAGGGTCCTGGCCGCAAACCATCACGATGTCCCGGTTGTCCTGAGTGGGAGGAATCTGCCCGCCACAGCTCCAGGGAAGGAGCGACTCGGCACTCATGTAATGATGAACCAGTGCGCGGCGGTACCTGGAAGGCGAGCGATTGCGTCGTGAGGAGTGAAGCAGGTAGCCGTGGAAGACCACGACGCTCCCCCGTTTCACCTCCACCGAAACGGCAGCCTCCGGAGGGTGAGGGTAGTCGAAGGCCTCCGGGGAACCGTCGTACTCCTCACCTTGCGGAGGGCGTACCGGATAGAGCACGCCCGGAAGGTGCGAGCCGGGAATGACCCAGAGGCATCCGTTTTCCACATTCGCGTCATCCAGCGCAATCCAGACCCCGGTGAGCGAACGATCTCGGGTAGGGATGAAGTGCTCGTCCTGATGCCAGGCCTGCCCGGGCTTCCCGGACTGCTTGATGAAGAGCATCGACTGCATGCACTTGACGTTCGGGCCAATGACCTCTTGAAGGGCAGGGACCAGCTCCGGTGCGGTGAGCATGCCCCGGAACAGAGCTGACATCTTGTGAGGAAAATGCAGGGCAAGAAAGTGGGACATCAACTCCTCTTCCGGGAGCTGGAGAAAGTCCGGAGCCTCGTCGGCTTCCGACTGCAGCAGGTGAGATTTCGGCAGGCGTGCTCCTTCCTCGCGGCAGAGCCGGACGGTTTCCGTGATCAGCGCCTGCACCTGCTCCTCCGAGAAGACCTCGGGAAGCACGATGAAGCCCTCGTTTTGATACTGCTCTGTCAGAGAAGACATGCCTACCTCGTTAAAGGATCAAGGGAGGGGTTGATCCGGACCTGGCCGGAGCGCATCCAGGAAACCCCAAAGCCGAATCCGTACGCTGAAATGACGCCGTGCACCTGCGCTGCGACCAAAGACCAAAAACGTTTTTGGTCACATCCTGGCCAAGCGTGACTGGCGCCGTTGACCTGCCTGCCGCGCTGCGCTCGGCGCAGGCAGGGCCCGCTCATCTGGGGGCGGGGCGATCCGTTCCCCGGGAGATCAGCTCCATGTTTTGGAGGATGTTCTGGGGAGCGCGCGGTTTGCCGTTCAGGCGATCCAGGACCACCCGCCCGAGAGTCAGCCCAACCGATTCCAGGTCGATCCCGAAGGTGGTCAGGGGCGGGGAGCTATAGCTGGCCACCGGGATGTCGTCGCAGCCAATCACCGACACCTCAACTCCGGGAGTGAGCCCCAGCCGACGGATGGCGTCCATGGCCCCCACGGCGATCACGTCGTTTCCGCAAACCACGGCAGAAGGGCGCTGCGACTGGGCCAGAAGCTGCTTCATGGCTCCCATTCCGGACCCCTGGGCCAGCGTGCATTCTTGAATCAGGGACTCGTGCTCCGGAAGCTCGCACTCTTTCAGGGCCTGGCGGTAGCCGGACAGCGCGTGGTGGCTGTAGGAATAGCGCATCGGGGTGTTGAGCAGAGCGATACGTTGATGCCCCAGCGAAGCCAGGCGTGTCGTCGCCTCCCAGGCGGTCTGGCTGTGATCCAGGTCGACCCAGTCGAAGTCCGGGTCGTTGCAGCGTCCAAGGGTCGCGAAGGGAAAGCTGATGCGCTTCAGGTACTCCACACGTTCGTCCTCTGGTCGGGTCCGGGCGAAGATGATGGCGTCCGAACGCCTTCGCTCCACGGTCCGCAGAATGATGTCCATCTCACGCTCATGCCCCCGGGCCATGACCACCTGCAGGTCAAACCCGTTGGCTTGTAGCGCCATCTCCACACCGTCCAGCAGCCCCAGAAAGAAGGGGTCGGCAAACTTGGTCCAGGGCGACGAGAGCATGAAGGTGACCGTCTGGGTCGATTGCCCCCGGAGCGTGGCTGCGGCGTGGTGAGGCGAGTATCCCAGATCCTGGGCGGCCTGCTCGACCCGCCTTCGGGTCTCCCGGCGGACGTCGTCATAGCCGTTGAGCGCCCGGGAGACAGTGCTGACGGACAGGTTCAGGTGTCTTGCCAACTCCTTGATGCCCAAACGTCCAGTACCTCGTTTCAACGCGCTCACTCCTTTTGATTTTCCCACAAGACAAACCCGCCCGGCTCCAGCAGGAACTCCTGACCCAGGCGCGCTCCAGAGAGGCGCCCTTGCTCGATTGCCGGCGCGGCCGCCCAAGAGCCTTCAGGCAACGGAAGAGGACGCCGGTCTCCGGAGAGGTTGAAGGCGCACCAGGTGACCTCCAAGCCGGAACTGCGGAGGAACTCCAGCCACCCTCGATCCGCACGCAAGAGGTCAAACTCCCCGACTTTCAGGGAACTCCTTTGCCTGCGGTAGCCTATCACCTTTCGAGAGAAATGCAGAGGTGAGCCCGGCTGCATTTCCTGCAAGTTGACACTCCGGGGCAGGTGCGCCGGCTCCACCGGCAGCCAGGGCTCGTGGCGCGAGAATCCGGCCTGCTCGCCCTGAACATCCCACGGCATTGGCGTCCGTGCACCGTCTCGCCCTCGGTGCACGGGCCAGAAGCGCAGGGCCTCTGGGTCCTGCAGACGTTCCTGAGGGACCTCGGAGTGGGGCAGCCCCAACTCTTCGCCCTGATAGAGAAACACCGTTCCCCGCAGGCTCAGCAGGAGCGCCAGCAGCATCCGGACCCGAGACAGCTCCGGTGGATCTCCGGCCCAGCGACTGGCCACACGCTTGACGTCGTGATTGCTGAACGCCCACGAGGGCCAGGCCTGATGCTGCGAGGCCTCCTGAACCGCGCTGGCGATCAACTCTCCGTCCAGGTCCGGCCCCAGCAGAGCAAAGCTGTAAGCTGTGTGGAGCAGCCCCGGGCGGGTGTACTCGGCCATGCGCTCGAGCTGCTGATCGCAGGCAATCTCTGCCACGGTCATGCGCTCTGGGAACTCATCGAGGACCTGCCGCAGGCGGCGCAGAAACGCCAGGTTCTCTGGGCGGGAGCGGTCGTAGACGTGCTGCTGGAAGTAGTACGGATTCACCTCCGTGTGCTCCTCCGTGCGGGGCGGATTGTCACGCAGCAAGGGGTCGTGCATGAAGAAGTTCGCGACATCCAGACGCAGCCCGTCCACCCCCAGCTTCAGCCAGAACCGGGCGACCTCGAGAATGGCCTCCTGGACTTCCGGGTGATGCAGATTGAGGTCGGGCTGCTCCACAATAAAGTTGTGCAGGTAGTACTGCCGTCGCTGCGAACCCCACTCCCACGCCACGCCACCAAAGCGCCCCAGCCAGTTGTTGGGAGGAGAGCCGTCGGGCTGCGCATCCGCCCAGACGTACCAGTCCGCCTTCGAACTGCTTGGGGAACGGGCGCTTTCCAGAAACCAGGGGTGCTTGTTGGAGGTGTGCGAGTAGACCTGATCAATGATCACCTTCAGCCCCAGTCGGTGCGCCTTCTCCAGCATCTCCCGGAAGTCCTCCAGAGTCCCAAAACGAGGATCGACGCTCTGATAATCCGCGACGTCGTAGCCACCATCCTTCATTGGGGAGCGGAAGAAGGGACCGATCCACAAACCGTCCACCCCCAGCTCCTGAAGGTACTCCAGCCGCTGGGTCAGGCCCGGAAGGTCCCCCTCTCCATCGGCGTTGGAATCTTGAAAACTGCGTGGATACACTTCGTAGAGGACGGCTCCCCGCCACCATTCCTGCTGCATTCTGCTCTCAAAAAAGGCATTTGACATCCCGGAATCCGGATGTTAATGGTATAACCGCGTTTGATCGCGACATGCAAGTATTTCCAAAAACGTTTTTGGAAAGCCAACCTGAATCAATCTTGGAGGAGGTACCATGGTGAAGATGCAAAAACTACTGAAATCCGCACTGTTGGCAGCCGCAGCACTGGCCATCTCCAGCACTCCGGTGCTGGCCCAGCAGGCCGGTTGGTGTTCCGGAGTGAAGGTCCGCTTCTTCTCTGGAGGACCAGAGGGGGGAGCCTTCAACTCGATCATCGACCGAGGGGTCCGTCAGGCGGCAATTGACACGGGGGCAGATGTTCAGATCGTCTACTCCGGCTGGGATTTTGAGAAGATGGTCCTGCAGCTTCGGGACGCGATTGCACAGCGTCCGGATGGAATTGCGATGATGGGGCACCCGGGAGACGACGCGCTGATGCCGTTGGCAGAGCAGGCGGACGAGGCCGGGATCCTCATGATGTACCAGAACGTGGACGTCCCCAGGATCCGGGCTCGCTTCAACAGCGGCTATGTGGGCGCGACCCTGTACGAGCAAGGCAAGTCGCTGGGTCGGGAGGCGCTGAGGCTGGCCGGGAGTCGCCTGAAGCCGGGAGACAAGGCGATCGTGATGAGCCGCTGGGAGTCGAAGAATCGTGCGCTCCGGGAGCAGGGGCTGGTGGAGGTGCTGGAGGAGTTCGGCATGAAGGTGATCAAGCTTCAGGAAGCGCCAGGTGCCTCCAGCGATCAGTTGCTGCAGATCCCGGTCTTGTCGACTACACTGCTGAACAACCCGGACACCAGGCTGATCGGATATCCGGGGGGCCCGTGGCTGGGGACTGCACCGGCGTTCATGGATGCGGTGAACAAGAAGCCTGGAGACATCATCGGGGTCGGGTTCGACCTGAGCCAGAAGGTGATGGAAGCCTTCGACAAGGGCTACGTGCTGGTGACGGCGGACCAACAGCCCTACCTGCAAGGCTACATGCCGGTGCTGAGCATCTGTCAGCAGAAGATCTACGGACTCTCTCCGATGGTGCTGGACACCGGTGCGGGCTTTGTCAACAGCAGCAACTACAAGGACGTGGCCTCTCTTGCCGAGAAGGGTTTCCGCTGATCTCGCAGGACGCCCCGTTTTTCTGCACCTCACCCAAGCCCGGAGGTCGACTCCGGGCAAATTTCTCTTGATGGCATGAGCGACCCCGTCATTGAACTCCAAGGCATCGTCAAGCAGTTTGGCAGCGTGGCCGCCCTGCGTGGAGTGTCCCTGAAGGTGTACCCGGGTGAGGTGCTGGGGCTGCTTGGAGACAACGGTGCCGGAAAGTCGACCCTGATCAAGGTCCTCGCCGGAGTGCACGCTCCGGACTCCGGGGAGATCCGGGTGCGGGGCCAGGTGCGGCGCAAGTGGAACGCCGCGATCTCGCGGGAAAACGGGATCGAGACGGTCTTTCAGGACCGCGCCCTGTGCTCGCAGCACTCGATCGTCACCAACATCTTCATGGGGCGCGAACTGAAACGCTTCGGAGGCTTCATCGACCACCGCAGGCAGTTTTCCGAAGCAGAGCGCCTGATGCGGGAAATCGGCTTCACCTCCAAGGTCTTCAGCCCGGACTCCACGGTGGGACTGCTCTCCGGAGGAGAACGTCAGGGGGTGGCCATCGCCCGGGCGCTTTACAACGAGGCGGACGTGATCGTTCTGGATGAGCCGACCACGGCCCTCTCGCTGATGGAGACCCAGAAAGTCTTCCGCTTTGTGGAGGCGGTCAAGGCGAGCGGACGTTCCGTGATCTTCATCGGGCACAACATCTACCACGTCTATGACATCGCGGACCGGTTTGTGGTGATCGACCGGGGGCAGACCGCACTGGAAGCATCCAAGGCGGAGATTCCTGATGCGGAGACGCTGATCCGGACCATGCAGGAGTTGGCACAGCACGGCAAATCGGAAGCCGATGGGGAGGCTGCGTGAACAACGCCTCGCTCCAGCTGCCGCTCCACATCCGCCTCTGGCGCAACCACAAGCGCTCCCTCAGCACCCTGATCGCCCTCTTTGTGATCTGGGGCATCTTCACAGCCTTCAATCCCACGCTGTTCACCAACTGGATCACCTACAACGCCATCTTTCTGACCCTGCCGATCACGATCTTCCTCGTGACCACCTTGGTGTTTGTGATTGTCAGCGGAGAGTTGGACCTGGCATTTCCTTCGGTGATGGGCTTCTCCGGGTGGATGTTTGTGCTCGCGCTCAAGGCCGGATGGGATCCGTTCCTGGCCATGGGCGGGGCGCTGCTCAGCGGAGTGGCCATGGGGACAGCCATTGGAGCGCTGGTGGTTTACGGAAAGCTCTCCTCGCTTGTGGCGACCCTCGGGCTGAACTTCTTCATCCGGGGCATCATCAACATCGGGGCCCAGGGGATCGCGATCTCGGCGGGAAACATCCGGGAAACCTTGGTGTATCAGGTCTTTGCCGGACGCTACTTCCTCTTTCCCAACCAGATGTACTGGGCGGTGATCTGGACTCTGTTCTGTGCGTACCTCTTCCGAAGCCATCAGTTTGGTGTGCGGGTGCAGTGTGTGGGGGACAATCCGGAGAGCGCGGCTCAGATGGGAATTGATGTCAACCGGGTGCGGATGAGCGTGTTCGCCTTCTCCGGATTGGGCGCCGCGCTGGCTGGGGTCTTCAGCATCTTCGTGAACTTTGTCTGGTGGCCTACGAACGGAGACGGCTCTCTGTTGCCCGCCCTGGCGGCGGTCTTTGTCGGAGGAACTCCCACCTGGGGAGGTGTCGGCACGGTCATTGGAGGAGCCTTGGGCGCCTTCATCGTCGGGTTCATCGAGTCCGGAGTTGTCGGCATCGGCTTCGACGGCTACTATGTCCAGTTCTTCTTTGGGCTGATCATCATTCTCTCCATGATCGGGCACCGCTTCAGCGGCAGGCGGATTCGCTGACTCAAGGCGCTTGCGCCGCACTTCAGCCTCCTGCAAACCGACAGATTTCCGGAGCGGAAAGCCGCTCAGGCGAGTTTCCTCCCAGAGCCCTCCACTCTTCTCCCGGAGCCACACCGTGCCTGCCTTCAGACGATACATTGGGATTGACTACTCCGGAGCAAGCACCCCGACGACGCCTCTTCCCGGACTGCGCGTGTATGCTTCGGACGGTCAGAACCCCCCGGAAGAACTCCTCCCGGATTCCTCTCGCCAGCGCTATTGGACCCGCAAGGGGCTTGCCGAGTGGCTGGTCCATCAGCTTTCTGGGGCCCGGCCAACGGTTGTCGGAATTGACCATGGGTTCTCCTTTCCTCTCCCTTATTTCAAGAGCTATGGGCTCCGGAGCTGGCCGGAATTTCTGACCGACTTCCAGCACCACTGGCCGACTGGAGAAGACCATACCACGGTGGAGGCCGTGCGGCGAGGAGTAGCCGGATTGGGAAGCGCTCGTCAGGGAAGTTCACGCTGGAGGAGGAAGGCCGAAGTGCGGTCATCGGCGAAGTCGGTCTTCCACTTCGATGTGCCCGGGCAGGTGGCAAAGTCCACTCATGCCGGGCTCCCGTGGCTGGCTTTCCTGCGCGGCAGGCTCGGACCGGATGTGCACTTCTGGCCATTTGACGGATGGGAGATCCCGGAAGGGTTCTCCGTTGTGGCTGAGGCCTATCCGTCTCTGTGGTCCAGGAGCTTCCCCCAGGAAGGTCGGACAGGAGATCAGCAGGATGCGTTCAGTGTGGCTGCCTGGCTTTCCCGGACAGATCAGGAGTCAGGCCTGGAAGGTGCCTTCAACCCGGGTCTTTCCGAAGAAGAGCGGAGCGTTGCCCGAATCGAGGGGTGGATTCTGGGAGTCTCCGGAGGTCCGGATCAAAAGGGGGACTAAAGCTCAGGAACAGGGATCCCGGGAAGATTCCTGGGGCAAATCTGGAAGAGCGTGTACAGAGAGGGCAAACTGAAGGGAAACTCTCCGCACCGCGGTACGGAGAGCTGTAAAGAGGTCAGCGATCTGACTTGCGCAGGGTGATCAGTCCTCCGTTGGGCCCGGGAACCGCGCCCTTGATCAGGATCGCGTTGTGCTCCGGCATGATACGCACAATCTGCAGTCCAATCTCTGTCACGGTAACATTCCCGTAGCGGCCGGCCATCTTCTTGTTCTTGAAGACGCGTCCGGGGAAGGCGCACTGACCGATCGAGCCGGTGGAGCGCTTTCCGCGTCGGTGTCCGTGCGAAGCCGGGTAGCCTCCGAAGCCGTGGCGCTTGACCACGCCCGTGAAGCCGCGGCCCTTGCTCTTGCCCGTCACCTTCACCTTCTCGCCTTCGTTGAAAAGCGAGACGTCAAAGGTCTGGCCCACCTCGATCTGGTCGATGTCTTCAACGTCGAAGTCGCGCAGAAACCGCATTGCCGGGAGCCCCTTGAAGTGCCCCTTGAGCGGTTTGTTGAGCTTGCGCTCCGGAATGGGCTCGAAGCCGACCTGGGCGTGATTGACGCCGTCCTTTTCCAAGGTCCGCTTCTGGACAACGGTCACCGGGCCGGCCTCCAGAACGGTCACGGGGACCGCGGTTCCATCTTCTTCGAAAATCTGAGTCATCCCGACCTTGCGGGCGAGCAATCCTTTGATCATGATAACCTGTCTGATCCGTACGAGAACAAAAGTAAACACAATTATATAGAAGAGATCGGGTCTCAGATCAAGCAATTTTTGAAAATCCCCCCGTTTTTCCCGGAAGGAACGGATTCTGAAAGCGTGGTAGGGATTGTGCTGGCAGCATGGTGGCGCTATATTGCTGTTTTGATTCAAGACGTTCTGCAGAAGGGACTCTGGGGGAGTGGTGTCGGAAGCCGGTTGGCGTTGGGAACAGGAAGATCTGATGCTGGAGGTCCAGGTACAGCCTCGAGCCGCAAGGAGCGAATGGGCCGGATGGAGCGAAGGGCGTCTTCGCCTGCGACTCCAGGCCCCACCCTTGGAGAACCGGGCCAACCGCGCCTGCGAGGCGTTTGTGGCCAAAGCCTTTGACGTCCCCAAATCCCGGGTACGAGTGCTGCGTGGACAGCACGCCCGGGTCAAGACCCTGCTCATTGAGCATCCGGACCCCACACACGCTCAAGCGGTACTGAGCACACTGACTCAATCATAACTCACCAAACTCCATGCGGATTGCCCCTCTCTTTGTCTCGCTGACCCTCCCTCTCTCGATCTGGGCCAACTGTCCGATGACCGGCGGCCTGCCTCCGGAAATGCAGGCAGAGCTGCTCCGGAGCATGTACGAGGACGGTCTGCACCTGACGGCGTTTGTGGAGGATGCTTCGTGTGTGTTGAAGTCTGAGCCGAAGCATCCGAACCGGGTGGAACTGCGCTTTCAGTTGGCAGACAGCTACCGACGTCTCAATCAGCCTGAGCAAGCCCTGGTGAACTATCAGACCTTGCTCAAGGAGTCCGATGTTCCGGTCGAGCAGCGCAGAGAGGCCCTGTTTCAGTCAGCAATGATTCACGTTCAGGCTCAGCGACATCCGGAGATCATCCAAAGCTTTGATCGGCTCCTCAATCCCAAAGAGCAGCCCACTCCGGAGCAAGAGGCGCTGGCCTCCTTTCACAGCGGGCGCTCCCGGTATCTGCAGACGGTGCAGGCCAAGGGTTCGGCCAAGGGCTACACGGATGCCGCCCGTCGCCTGCAGCAGGCCGACTCCAAGCTGCTCTCCGCAGAGCAGCAGGTGGAGCGTCAGTCGCTCTCTGGCTGGGCCTGGCTGAGTGCGGGAGATCCGGACCAGGCCGGGGAGGCCTGGCGAGCGGCGTTGGATGGTGCTCCGGAGAATTCGAAAGAGGCGGTCGATCAGCTCTGGCGCCTGGCCGTTGCTCAGCAGCAAAGGCCTCAGCTGGCCAAGGCCTCCAAGCTGTATCAGGAAGTGGCCACAAGGCATCCGAAATCCAGCTACGCGGCCGAGTCGCGCTTTCGCCACGCTGAGTTGGAGGACTCCCTCGCCTTCACCAAGTCCGGAGCCCAGGCTCCGGATCGTGAAACAACGCTCCGGATCATCAAGAACTACGACGCATATCTGCAGACGGGAGATGCGTCCTTTGCCGCCAAGGCTCAGCTGCGCATTGGAGCACTCTACGAGAGCATTGGCGAGACGGCTGCAGCGATCCGGATCTATGAGACCTACCTGAAGAAGGCTTCCGGCACCGAGGCTGAAGCGCTTCGCTTTCGGGTGGCCAACCTCTACCTGAAGGTGGGTGACTCGTCACAGGCCCTGAAGACCTTTCAAGCCTACCTCAAGTCTGGGGATCCGGCGCACCGTGCGGCGGCCTACTACGCGGTTGGGATCCTCCAGCAGGAAACCGGCTCTCCCGAAAAGCTTCAGGAGGCGACCTTGGCCTACGAGTCGGCTCGCAAGCTGGATGCAGGCTATCGGCAGGATGCCACGCTCCGGGCGACGCTGCTGGCGCTCTACACGCGGCTTGGAGATCAGGAGGCCCAGCGTCGCTTGCTCGAAGAGGAGGTCTCTGCCTCGGGCTCTCCGGAGCAGCGTCTTGAGAGCGAGTACAAGCTGCTGGCCCTGCTGTATCAGCGGGGAGACTGTGAGGGGGTGCTCCAGCGCCTGCCCGAGGTCCCTGCCGACCACCCACAGCGGGTGGAGCTGCTGTTCATGCGCGGAGACTGTCACTTCAAGGCCAAGCGCTGGGAGGAGACCCTGAAGGATCTCCGACCTCTGCGTGGGCAAGCTCAGCATGCTCGGGAATCCTTCCGGATGCGGGTCTTTGCTCTCCGGCAGCTCGGACGCTGGGAGGAGCTTGCGGAAGAGTTCTCCAGGGCACGCCGAGACAGGATCGACACGCTCACCGGAGACGACTACCGTCTCTGGATCTTTGCGCATGTGCAGACGCGTCACTGGAAGGAGGCCGATCTGGTGTATCAGAACTGGCAGCGTCTGGCCCCCCTGACCGTAGGCACTCCGGAGGTGCTGATGGACTGGGCCAACATCCTGGAGGAGATCGGGGACACGGATCGCCTGGAGCGTCACTACCGCGACCTGCTGCTCCGCTCGGAGGCCGCCGATCTGCGCGTGGAGGTTGTGCGACGTCTGGAGACGCTTTATGGCAAAATGGGACGCTACGATCGCTTGGCGCTGCTCTATGAAAACGAGCTGCTGCCGCTGCAGAAACGGCCGGAGGAGCGCCGGAACACCATGTTTACCCTCGCTCAACTCTGCCTGGAACATCTGCCGTCTTCCGGATGTGCAGAGGTTTGGCTGCAGCGAACCGATGAGGGGGGGACTTCGGAGCAAGAGCTTTGGGCAGCCTGGACGCTGGCCGAGTTGCAGGAGCGCAGCGCCCGCACGGATGAAGCCCTGAAGACCCTGAAGAGCCTTGAGCAGCGCCCGTTGAGCGGTGTCTGGCAGGCCAAGGTCTGGTTCCAGACCGCCTCGCTGCAGCAGCGGAAGATGCTCTGGGAACAGGCGCTGGCCTCCTACCGCAAGGTGCTGGAGCTCTCGGCTTCAGAGCCCCCGGTTCCAGAACTGAAGCAGGAGGCCCAGGCGCAGGTTGCGATCCTGGAGAAGAACCAGGCGGACCAGGAGCTTCAGAAACTGATCGACCGCAAGGACTGGCCCGGAGTGGCCAAGATGCTTCGGGAAGACTTTCACTCTGGAAAGCGGGAGCGCACTCAGGCCAACGTCCGGATCTTGCTCGATGCGGAAATTCAGAGTGGAAACTGGGAGGCTGTCAGTGGAACCATCCGGGAGGAGGTGCTCTCCGGACGTCAGAAGCTGGACGACTCTCTGTTCCAGACCCTGCTCTTTGCTGAAAACCAGAAGGCCGGAACGGCGCGGGGCGAGGGGCTCCTGGAGGCGTATGCCCTCCTGGCTCAGAAGCAGCCGGAGAAGGCGAACTCTGTTCCGATGCTGATTGAGCAAGCGCAGGCGGCCGAGTCTGTGGGCGGACGCCGCAAGGCCAAGGATGCCTACGAGCGGGCCTTGGAAAAATCCGGGAAGAACGACCTCAAGACCAGCCTCTACATTGTTGGGCAACTGGAGCGGCTGTATGGCGAGGAGAACAATGCCCTGGGCAAAGCCGAGCTTTACGAGCAGGCTCACCAACTGCTCGGAGGAAGCGAAGAGTACGCCAAGTCCCGCCGGGCGTATGCCTTCAAGCTTGCCAGCTTGCTGCTGAATGACCTCAAGCGCGAAAAGCTGGGCATGGCGTGGATGGAGAAGGTTGATGAGGGGGGAACCTCCGACGAAGAGTTGTATGCTGTCTTGGGGATGGTTTCCTTTGAAATCCAGCAGCAAAAGCTGGATGATGCTGGAGGACGGCTCCGGAAGACCATTAATCGCGATGTCGCAGAGACGTCACCTTACTTCCCTCAGCTGCACTTCCAGTATGCAGAGGTGCTGCAGAGAAGAGAGGAATGGAAGCTGGCGCTGGAGCAGTATCGGCTGGTGCTGAAGGCTCCGGAGAATGCCAACTCGCAGGCCTATCGAGCGACCGCAAAGCAGAGAGCCGATGAAATCCAGGCCTACCTGGACAGCCTCAATCCTCCATCAAGTCAAAATAACGGATGAACCCTTTCCTGCACCTGCGCACCTTGTTGCTCCTCGGGCTGTTGTTTACCCAGGGAGTGACGCTCACCGTCGCTCAAACCAACACCCCTGTAGCGTCTGAAGCCCCCACTTCCGCCACCGTGACGGTCCGGGGCAGCGTGCAGATTCCTGCTGGAGCGGAGGTGCCTGAAGGGGGGCTGGATGTGGTGCTCCTGAAGTTCGTGGTGGATGCGGAGGGGCAGGTCAACACCACAGGCCCGGTTGCCCGAATCAAGAGCGATCCCGAGGGACACTTCGAGTTTCAGGAGGTCCCCCGGGAGGTCCGAGCGGCGTATCGGGTCGGATCGCGTGTTCGCGGAGAGCTGATCAGCTCGGAGATCTTCTTCATGCACCCGGATCAGGCGGTATTCGAGGTCAACCTGGCGGTTCCCGGAGTAAGCGAGGAGACGGAAAAGCTGGAGCTGGAGCAGACCTCCCTGGTTCTGGAAAATGCCTTGGGAGAGCTGCGGGTCACGGAGGTTCTCAGCCTGATCAACCCGCTGCGCGAGAGGATCGACACCCGGGAACGCCCCTTGGTTGTGCGTTTGCCGGAGGACCTGAGCGAGTTTCAGATGATGGAGGCCCGGCCGGATCAGGACTACCGCCTCAGCCCGGGCAAGCTGGAGATCACCCGGATCTTTCCACAAGGCGGGATCCAACTGCTCTACCAGTACAGCCTCCCGGCCTGGCTTGGGAGCCTCTCGTTCAGCCGTCCGCTGACGCATCCTCCGGAGCAGATGAGCGTCTTCACAGCCATCGACCTCCTGGAGATTCGCTCCGAACAGTTGGAGTTCAAGGGCAAGCAGACTCTGGGGGGAACGGCCTTTCGGGTCTGGAATGGCAAGCCCGGATCACAGACCTCCCTTGAGCTGACTGTCGGAGGAATCCCGGTGAAGAGTCAGGTGTACTATGTGATCACGCTCTTCACCCTGGTGCTTCTTGGATTGCTGGCCTTCGTGTTTTACCGCACCCGGTTGCGTCCGGCTCGGCGGAATCCTGCCCCATGAGTTTCACCAGGATGAGGTGGCAGGATCCAGAGCTCCGCAAGCGCGGCTTGCTGGGGGTTTTGCTCATCATCCTGGGAGTGCTGCTCCTTCAGAACTTCTGGATCCAGCCTCAACTCCGCAGACAGCAGCTCCTGCAGTCTCGCCATGAAGAGCTGCAAAAGCAGCTCGGCAACCTCCCCTCACTGCCGCCAGCAGCACCTGCTGCGCGCTCTTCCTCAGAGAGCACCTCGCTCCCGGAGCTTTCTCCGGCGGACGCCCAGTTGCGGCTTTTGCAGATCCTGGAAGACACCTCGCTGGAAATTCTGGAACAGACTACCGGAGCACCGCGGACTCAGGGCGATTGGGTGACATTTCCTCTGCAGTTGGTGATCTCCGGAACCTACACAGAGTTCTGGAAGTTCTGGCAACGGCTCCGGGAGACACCGGGGCTCTCTGCTCAGACGCTGCGGATGCAGAGCCTCCGTCTGGACCAGGCAGACCCGCAGCTGCGCATCGAGCTGGAACTCCACACGTTTCAGAGGAAGCGATGAACCGGACCCTCCTTGGGCTGTGCCTGATGATCTCCACTGTGGTTGGGGCGCAGGAGGTCCGGAATCCGTTCTCCACTCTGCTGCGACCAAAGCCGCCTCCGGAACACGAAACAACCGCGGTCCGCCCTCCTCCGCGGGTGGCAGCACAGGCGGCTCCTGTGTCCCAGCCCGAACCCCAAACAGCTCCGGAGCGTCCCTCGTTCTGGAAGGTTGAGGAGATTGTGCAGACCGAGGAAGGCCCCTATGCGCTCCTGCACTCCGCAAATCAGCAGGTCTGGGTTCGTGTGGGGGCGGTGGAGGCGCGCTGGCGGGTTCTGGAGATTGGTGCCGGTTCGGTCTTGCTCGAAGATCCAGAGCAGCAGCCGGTCCGGCTGAAGCTCAACTCCCCGTGAGGGTTCCGAGGAGCACCAGCTGCGGTCGCCGGTAGTCCGGGTCATTGATCGGGACGGCCAACTCCAGCTTCAGCGGAACCTGGAAGAGCGAGACCGTGTCCACCATCCACTCCAGCCCCACCCCAACGTTCTGACGCTGCAGGCGGCTCTCCGGGCGCTCTCCTTGCGACCAGATCTTCCCCTGATCGTAGAACAGGCTCCCTCGGACGTCGTAGGCGCTGATTGTCGAGATCCAGGCCAGGCTGTTGAGCGGAAAGCGCAGGTCACTGCGCCAGGCCAGCAGGTGGTCATCACGCAGCCCCGTGTTTTGCGGATAGCCGCGCAGCACGGAGGGCGAGCCGAGCTGAAACTGCTTTTGCAGCGGGATCGAACCATCGGAAGTCCCCCAGATGGTCTCCAGGTGAAACTCCCACAGCTTTCCCAGTTGCCAGCGCTGCTCTCCGGAGGTCCCCCAGCTGCGGTAGTCGTAATCTGAAGACAGCCCCTCCAGCGTGCGCTCGTGAGACCAACTCCAGCGCAGCTCCAGTACGGAGAACGGAGACCAGCGTCCCTGGTGTCCCAGCCGTACGGCGTTCAGATTCCCGGTCTCCGGAGGCCCGTCGGGAGTGTCTGAGACGGTGGCGGACACCTGCAGCAGGCGCTCCTGCAGCCCCGTGATCTGCCACTGGTGCCGGACCTGATCTTCGTAGCTGGGGGAGGCGTACCCGAAGTTGATCCCCACGGTCTGGATTCCGCCATATTCGGAGACCAGTGCAGAGGCCTCCAGACCTTCGCGAAACCAGTTCCGCTGCAGGACCTCTGCAAGGTAGACCAGCCGCTTGTTGCGGGTGCCGTATCCTGGAATTGCCCGGAACTCGGTATCGTCCAGCCGCTGCCGGATGCCGACCCCGAAGGAGTTGCCGTCAATCGCGTTGCTCTGAATTCCGGGGATCAGGGCGATCAGCTGCTCGCGCTGTTTCTTCCAGTCGAAGGCAAAGCGCACCCGGTAGTAATTCCGGGAGTGGTTGTTGATCCGGGACTCTTCAAGCAGGGTCTCGTCTGGATCAAGCGAGACCCACTCCGGTTCGTGTTCAGAGAGAAAGATCACGGTCTCGCTGGGCAGGTTGCCGGAGATGCGCCGCCGCTGCTGGGCTCCGGAGGCTGTCGTGACCTGAACATCCACCGGCATTCGGGCCTCTCCAAGTCGCAGGATCTCCACCTCAGTCCGAAACCTTCCATCCGGAGAAGAGTGCATCTCGACGCTTCCCAGCCCGTAGTCCAGAGCCTTGGTGGTGCGGAACCACTGATCGAAGAACCAACTCCAGTCCCCGCTTGAGGGAGTGAGGTCCTCTTGCAGGGTTTTCAGGTTGACCGGAGCAGGGGTGCGGTGGGCAAAGCGTGCCAAGCCTCTGCGGAATGCGGAATGTCCCAGAGAGTGCTCCAGCATGGCCAGAACGAGCGCGGTCTTGTAGGTCACCACCTTGAGGTGGCTCTGCGAGGAGTCGGCGTTGCGGAGACGGTTCTCGATGGGCTGGAGCAGTTCAGTCCGGATGCCTCGGGTCATCTGCTCGTAAAAATGCTCGCGGTACCTTGGGTTGAGCCAGTCCACGGTATCGAAGATATTGGCGTCCTTGCCGTAGCGCATCTCGAAGTAGCGCATTCCGAGAAAGGCGGGCAGCCCGAGCCGGAGCCAGAGATCCGCGTCTTCGTCGGCATGCACCTGCTCTCCGAACCAGAGCTGGGCCAGCGACCGGGAGAGGAACGCAACGGCGCGGCGATCGAGGAAGGAGGAGCGCTGAAGATTCAAGGTGGGCAGGAGGACGAGGTTTCCCTGCACCCGGATCTCCTCAAACTCGGCGGGGCTCTCCACCAGGTGCACTTCCGGCCAATTCGGAGTCAGCCCGTACTCGGTTTGCAGAAAGTCCAGGAAACGCTTTGCCTCCTCAAGCATCAGCAGCGTCCGCCGTCCGCCGCCTTCGCGTGCCTGGATGGAGAGCACGGGCTGGCCGCTCGAACCCTCGCGCCACGGAGGAGCGACCTCGGTGGAGAAAAACACCGGGAAGCTGAGCATGGGCTGAGGCGAACGCGACTGGATCAACGTCCCGGGCGTGATCAGCCCCACCTGGTCCGGAACCGTGAGCCAGCCGGTAGCGCTGCTTTGCCATTCGACCTGAAACCGTGCCGGACGTCGGAGGTCCAGCGTCGTGTTCCATCTTCCAGAGGCCTCCTGGGGGGGGAGCACCGGGTGCCAGAGAGAGGTGATCAGGCTCCCCTGCGCCACTCCGTCCTCGTAGCGTTGAGGAAACTCTGTGGTGAACTCGATCTCCAGCAGGCCCTCCGGGAGCGTGGTGGAGGGCAGAACGTGCAGGATTCCCTGCTCGGTGGAGAAGCCCACCTCCAGGTCCGGGTTCTCTCGAAGCTCAAAAGGGACCGGACTCCCCAAGGCATCCCGCACGGTGTGGACCGACATTCTCCCGGGGCTGAAGCCTTTGGGAAAGAGCGGATCCTGGTCGTTGTCCGTATAGCGGTCCTGGGCAAAGACCGGAACGACCCGGTGCCGCCGTGCTCCTCGAGGATCTGGCTGCCGAAACCGGTTCATCGGCAGGAGCAGGGGCACAGACGAACCCGCCAAGGCCTCCTCGGGCAAACGAACTTGCATTTTCCCCTCAAGCCGTTTTTGATCGTGATCGTACGTCACCCGGATGTCATATTCGACCCACTCCGTGGCCCTCGACAGAAATGGCGCAACGAGCAGCATCCCATGAATCGCGAACAGCAAAGCCAGACGTCGTGAGACAGAAAACGACGAGGTCCTTGTCCGGACGAGGGGCAGGGGAAATCGGTTCACGAGCGAGCCACAAAGAAATACTTCAGTTTCGGGTTAGAGCCTAGCCTCCTCCTCCGGAACACACAACCCTATTCAAGGCACAACTCTCATGGCCTCCATCTTCACCAAGATCATTCAAGGAGAAATCCCCTGCGAGTTGGTTCTGCAAACCAATTCGGAGATCGCCTTCCTCGACATCAACCCCAGCAGCAAGGGGCACACGCTGGTCGTCCCGAAGTGCGAGGTCGCTCGGCTCGAAGAGCTGCCTGCAGAAGATGCGACGGCGCTGATGCAGACGCTCCAGCGTGTCGCCCGCGCAGTCAGCCGCTCTCTGGACAACTCGGATTACAACATCGTCCTCAACAATGGCACAAACGCCGGTCAGGAGGTGCCGCATGTGCATTTTCACATCATCCCACGCCCTGCCGGGAGCAGCCGACCATTCCGCAACAAGGAGGCCTACACCGAAGGAGAGATGTCCCGATACGGACAGCAGATCCGGGAGTGCCTTGACTGAACGCGCAATCCTGGAACTTGGCAGCAGCGCGATGCGCCTTGTTGTCGGATCCATCAACGATGCCGGGAGGCTGCAGGTGTCTCGCAAGTGGAGCCGTCACCTGCGCTTGGGAGAGGCGGTTTTTGCACATGGAAGCATCCCCCCAGAGCTGCTGGAAGAGCTGAATCGCATGCTCTCCGGGCTGCGGGAGGACTTGATGCAGGCGCATCCCGGAGTCTCGGTGCAGGCCTATGCAACCAGTGCGGTGCGTGATGCGGGAAACCGTGGAGATGTGGAAGCACTGACCTCCGTGCTCAGCGACCAGCCTCTGCGCATCCTGAGCGGCTCTGAAGAGGCCCGTGCGCTCTTGGAGGGGGTGCGGCATCACTACGATCTGAGGCAGACCGATGCGGTGCTCGCAGATCTGGGCGGGGGAAGTTTGGAGCTGACCTGCCTCCGGGATGGCGTGGTGCTTGCCCAGTACAGCCTGGACTGCGGGACGCTGCGTCAGGGGCCTTGCGGCAGGACGCTCTCCGAGCGGCTGCGTGCGCTCCCGGAGTCGGCACAACAGCCGGTGCCCGAACTGCTGCTGACCGGTGGGAATGCCAAGGTCCTCGGAACGCTGCTCCCGGAATTGCTGGGGTCCGAGGAGGTGCAGGTGCAGGGAGAGATGGAGGTGGTGGTCTCCGGGGAAGCCTTCCTCAAGGGGCAATCCGCGCTGCAGCCCACAACTCCGCAAGAACGCATGGAGCGGTGGAGCCTCCGGCCTCACCAGTCTCAGGTGCTTACTCCGGCTTTGGAGATTTTCGGAGAGTTGGTGACGTTTTTTCAGCCACAGCGGGTGCGGATGCTGTCGATGGCACTCAAGGAGGCGCTCTTCTTCTGGGAGGAGGGCGATCCTGTTCGGTAAGGGATCTGACCGATCAGAGGGTCTGCCAGCGCTGCCGCTCCTTCAGAAGCAGGTCGATGGCACCCCGGTATTTTTGCTCCATGGAGTCCAGGATGCGGAAGGATTGGTTCTTGACGAGTTTCAGGCCGCGCTCGGTGGACTGGAAGCTGGAGATCTGCCGCAAGACCCAGCCTTCACGGGCCACGTCCACAAAGAACACCCGTGACTTCTCGTCGGCATCCTGCTCCGAGTAGCGAAAGCGGACCACGATGCGCCCACGCTGCTCTCCCATCCAGTAGCTCAACTCGCCCCATTCCGGGTGCTCCAGCAGCCCTGTGACCGCGCTGGGCCAGTGGCTCAGGATCTCCTCTTCACTGACGCCTTCCAGGGGGAGTTTCTCTTCAGCGGACATTCCTGGTCTTTTGGTGTGAGTAGGTCATTCAGACAATTCCGGGTCACCGGGTCGGACATGCGGAAGGCCGCCCGGTCGTGCAGGTAATGAGCCCAGCCGCTGGCAAACCCCAGCGCCACGACCCCCATCAATCCGTAGTGGTTGGTCATGCTCTGTTCCAGCCAAGGCCACCAGCCTTCGGTCAGACGCTCGGCCTCCGGGACAGCGTCAAATTCCAGCAGCGGAACCAGCGGAAGCGTCAGCAGCGCCCAGAGCACTCCGCGGCGCAAGGCCGGAAGCTGCTGCAGGTGCCCTCGCCCGGAGGTGGAAGCGGAACGGTTTCCCAAAGCTGATTTCAAACCGACGCTGACCATCCAGTGCTGCATGGTCCAGACCGCCAGAAATTGCTCCGGAGGCAGCGCAAACGCCGACGCTCCGAGCCCCCCAATGCTCAGCAGGTAGGCTTGTTGGGGCAGGCTTCCGTGCTGGTGGTGTCGCCAATGCAGAGCCGTCCAGAGGCACGCCAAGAGCATCCCGCCCTGAAGCCAAAGCTCCGAGTGCGGCACCCCCGGAATCGGCAAATTCAGCCACTGCTCCTGAAGCCGAGAGACCCCATGCAGGAATTCTGCAAAGGCCACCAGAAAAACGCTCAGGCCCAGACAAAACCACCAGTCTGCCTGACGTTTGGGCGAGGAGGGTGGAGGAGTTGGAGAGTGAGAGGCGTAGAGCCGCAGGACGCCAAAGTGCTGAGCGGCAAAGTGATGCAGGGCCAGGGTGAAGTCAATGAGCACCAGCAGGCCCAGCCGTGGAAGCAGGGGCAGCAAGGAGGGCGGAATCAGCATCCAGGCCAGCGTGAGAAACAGCAAGAGCAGCGTCTTGAGTCCCAAGGCCGAGCCGTGCCGGGTGCGGGCCGGTTGATATTCCGGAGTGAGCCAGAACACCCAGGCGCTGGCAAAGCGGTGACTGAGCCACAGCAGCAGCACCGCGCCCAGATAGATTGGATCCCAGACCGCCTCCGGAAGTGCCACCACGAGTAACGGAAGCCAGAGCCCGCTCAGGAGCCAGAAGGCGTCCCATCCGGGGGCGATCAGCCACCCGGTAGCTGGAGCGGAGGGGTTTGCCTGGGAGACCGCCTCGCTCATCCGCGGGTGCGCTCCCAAAGGAAGTCGGCCAAGTGTCGACCCTGAACAGGAAGCTCTTGCTTCTGCATCACACCGGAGATGTTGAGCAGGCAACCGCAGTCTCCGGTGAGCAACTCCCGACAGCCCGTGTTTTGAACATCCCGGACCTTGTCTTCAACCATGGCCGCCGAAAGCTGAGGCTGTTTCACGGCAAAGGTTCCCCCAAATCCACAGCACTCGGCCTCGCGTTCCAGCTCAACCAGCGTCACATGATTGAGTTGTCTCACCAACTGCTTGCCTTCGTCTCCCAACTCCATCTCCCGCTTGGCATGACACGAGGTGTGCCAGGTGACTGTGACCGGGGGACCCAGATCCTTCAGCTGCACCTTCAGGACGTGTACCAGGAATTCCGAGAACTCAAACACCCGCTCGGCAAAGGCTCTGACTTCGGAGAGGCGAGGGTCGCCCTCAAAGAGATGCGGGTAGTGCTTGCGGATCATTCCGCCACAGGATCCGGAAGGGATGACCACCGGATACGAACCGGCGAAGGCCTGCACCTGTCGCCAGGCAACCTGCCGAGCCTCCTCGACAAACCCAGAGTTGTAGGCCGGCTGCCCACAGCAGGTCTGGTCCTGGGGAAACAGCACCCGCACGCCTTCGCGCTGCAGCAGGTGGATCGCAGACATCCCGGCCTCCGGGTAGGTCATGTCAATCAGACAGGTGCCAAAGAGATAGACTGCCTCAGGTTTTTCAGGATACGCTTGACGCATGAAGATTCCTCGACCGAGTGGGGCGGGACCGTGCCGGGTTCGGCTTGAATGAAGCCCACACTCTATCACGGAATCCGTCAGGGCAAAAACTTTCCTGCAACCCTCACGAGATGGACCTCGGCTTCAGCCTCGAAATCTTTGGAGCCTCGTGGTGTTTTACTTGAAAATGATTCCAAAACTGCGACGATGATTTTTTGTGTGTTTCCTGACAATTGTCCCCCAATCCCATGCCTGCACCTCTGAAACGAAGACCAACCCGCAGAGTTTCTCTGGGCACCGTTGCCCTCGGAGGAGACGAGCCGATCCGAGTGCAGTCGATGCTGACCTCGGAGACTACGGATGTGCCCGCCTGTTTGGCAGAGATCGAGCGCCTGGATGCTGCCGGCTGTGAGATCATCCGGATCACGGCTCCCAGCCAAAAATCGGTGGAGGCTTTGGGACACATCCGCGAGGGCATGCGGGAGCGCGGCATTGTACGCCCGCTGGTGGCCGACATTCACTTCAACCCGGCGCTCGCAGTCGCGGCTTGCGAGTTTGTCGAGAAAGTCCGCATCAATCCCGGGAACTATGCCGACCGCAAGAAGTTCGAGGTGCGCGAGTACACGGATGCGCAGTATGCAGAGGAGCTGGAGCGCATTGAGGAAGCGTTGCAGCCGCTGATCCGGAACCTCCGGCGCTACGGTCGCGCGTTGCGGATTGGAACCAACCACGGCTCGCTCTCCGATCGAGTGATGAACCGCTACGGAGACTCTCCGGAAGGCATGGTGCAGTCAGCGATGGAGTTCTTGAGGATCTTCCGCAGGCATGACTACCACGAGATGGTGCTCTCCATGAAGTCGTCCAACCCCGTGGTCATGATGGAGGCGTACCGGCTGCTGGTTCAGCGGATGGATGAAGAGGGGATGGACTACCCTCTGCATCTGGGGGTGACCGAGGCCGGGTTTGGGGCAGATGGACGCATCAAGAGCGCGGTAGGCATTGGGGGGTTGCTGGCCGATGGGCTGGGAGACACGATCCGGGTGTCGCTCACGGAGCCTGCAGAAAACGAGATCCCGGCCGCCCTGCAGATTCTCGAGGAGGTCACCGGCTCCGGAGCCTTGCATCAGACAAACGCAGAGCCACAACAGAGCGCGGACGCTGAGCGAAGCCAAACCGCCGCCCCAGGTCGTGTGTTCCGGCGCTCCGGGAAGGATCTGGGGCGCCTGCACAAGGGCGAACTGACTGCTCGACACGCGACGCGGTCTCCCCGGGAGATCACGCTCTCGGGAGTTTCAGTCGGCGGAGAGGCACCCTTTCGCCTACTGGCCCTGAGCGATTACGTGGTCCCGGAGCTACCTCCTCCGGAGGGGTTCGACGCCCTGATCTCTTCCGAAGATCCAAACCTGAAGCTGCTCCCGACCTCTGTTGAGGTGTCTCTCGAAGACGCCTCCGGACTGCTCCTTCTGGACGCAGCGCATCCACTGAGCTCCATCCGCACCCTGCATCAGGATCTGGAACAGCAGGAGGTCCCGGCTCCGCTGGCAGTGCTGTTGCCTCGACTTCAGCCCGGAGAGCTTCCGCTTGGGCTTGCCGCCGAGTTGGGCGTGCTGATTGCGGATGGGATGATCCAGGCGCTGGTCTGCCGTACCGCAGCTCCTCAGGCACCTGAACTGGAGTTTGCCCGGATGCTGCTCCAGGCCACCCGGGTGCGGCTGTACAAGGCAGACTTCATCTCCTGCCCTTCCTGCGGACGAACGTTCTTTGACTTGCAGACCACAACCGCCCGGATCAAGGAGCGCACCGGACACCTCAAGGGCGTCAAGATTGCCGTGATGGGATGTGTGGTCAATGGCCCAGGCGAGATGGCCGACGCCGATTTCGGCTATGTTGGGGCGGGTCCGGGGAAGGTTCACCTGTACCGGGGACAAACACAGGTGGCCCGCAATATCCCCTCGGAGCAGGCGGTTGATCGCTTGATCGCGCTGCTTCAGGAGCATCAGGTTTGGAAAGATCCGGACACCACTCAAGCGTCAGGAGACTGATGATCACTCCGCCACTTCCTGAAAATGAGCAGCAGCGGCTCAATGCCCTGCGCCGCTATCGAATCCTGGACACCGGCGCCGAGGAGGCTCTGGATCACCTGACTCGCATGGCCGCAACTCTGTGCGAGGTCCCGATCTCCCTCGTCAGCCTCGTTGATGAGGAGCGTCAGTGGTTCAAGTCTCGGGTGGGGCTCGAGGCCGAGGAAACCCCGCGGGATGTCTCCTTCTGTGCCCACGCGATTGCCAAGGACAACCAGGAACTCTTCACTGTTCCGGATGCCTTGAAGGATGAGCGTTTTCACGACAACCCGCTGGTCACGGGAGAACCCAGGATCCGCTTTTATGCCGGACAGCCGATCTTCAGCAAGGACGGGCTCCCTCTTGGGACACTGTGCCTGATCGATCGTGTGCCCAAAACATTGACTGCAGCGCAGCAAGAGCACCTGCAGGGGCTGGCTCGGATCGTGGAGCACACTCTCGAAAGCCGCATGTGGGCGAGAATTCAGGAGGAGACTCTGATGCACCAGGAGCAGACGGTGCAGGACCTGCGGCTCTTTTTGCGTTCGATCTCCCACGACACTCGTAGCGCGATCGGCTTGGTACAACTCAACATCGACCTCATCCAGAGAACGCTGAACGCTGTGGAGGAACCGGCTCATGTTGCCAAGTGCGAGGTTGCCATTGGTCGGATTCAAGGATCCCTGGGTGCTGTTTTGACACAGTTGCAGTCCGGTGCCCTCCTTGAGGAACAAACCATCCGGGATCGTTCGATCTGCCTGAAAGCGCTGGTTGAGCAGATCTTTGCTGAGCAGCACACGCTTCAGGACTACAACCAGGTCAGGTTGGTCGCCGAGATTCCGGAGCCGCTGGAGCTGTTTTCCAGAGAGTTTGAGTTCCGGGCCATCTTGCGCAATCTGATCTCCAACGCCATCAAGTACACAAACTGCCAAACTCAGGTTCGGGTGGTGGCCACGGAGGACGAGCAAGGTGTCGAGGTCGCGGTCACCGACGAAGGGACCGGAGTCGACCCTGAGATTCTCCCAACGCTCTTCCAGGAAGCCCAGGTCAGTCGCGAAGGAAACCTTGGGGAGAAGGGCATGGGCGTCGGGCTTCAGATCATTGGAGGGCTGGTCCAGCGCTTGGGAGGAAGCATTACCGCAGAAAATCGTTCGGCAGGCGGAGCCTGCTTTCGTCTGAGCATTCCCCGGAAGTATCTTGTTCCCGATCCATCAACCTCCACCTCCACCTCCTGATGCCCATTGCCCAAAGTGTTCGAGAGTCCATGCAGCGCTCCTCCTGGATTCGCCAGATGTTTGAAGAGGGAGCGCGCCTGAAGGCGCTTCATGGTCCGGAGCAGGTGTTCGACTTCTCCCTGGGAAATCCGATCCTGGAGCCTCCTGCCGCGTTTCATCGCGAGTTGAAGATCCTGCTGGATGCTCCGGAGCCGGGGCTGCATCGCTACATGCCCAACGCCGGGTTTTCAGAGACACGGGCGTATGTGGCCTCCGGGCTGAAGGAGGAGACCGGACTGGAGTTTGCTGCCGAGGACGTAGTGATGTGCTGTGGCGCCGGAGGCGGTCTGAACGTGGTCCTCAAGGCCTTGCTGGATCCGGGCGACGAGGTGATCGCGCTGACGCCCTACTTTGTCGAATATGGATTCTATGCACAAAACCACGGAGGCGTGCTGAAGCCTGTACCGACGACGGAGACCTTTCAGCCCGACCTGGACGCACTGGACGCGAGCATCGGCCCGAAGACCAAGATCGTGCTGGTCAACTCTCCGAACAACCCGACTGGTGTGGTCTACTCGCAGGAGTCCCTGGATGCGCTGGGTGACCTGCTGGCCCGCAAGGAGGCGGAGGTCGGGCACGCGATCTACCTGGTCTCCGACGACATCTACCGGCGCCTGGCCTACGACGGCGTGGCTCCCGGAAACGCGCTGCTCAGTCACCCGAACAGTGTCCTGGTGACGTCGCACTCCAAGGATCTTGGGCTTCCTGGAGAGCGGATCGGTTTCATCGCAGTGCATCCTGGTGTCGAAGAGCGCCCCTTGCTGCAAGGCGCGCTGGTGCTGGCAAACCGGGTCCTTGGATTCGTGAATGCGCCCGGGCTGATGCAGAAAGTGCTCCCCCGTTTGGCCGGAGAGAGCGTTGACGTCTCAGTCTATGAACACCTGCGCAACCGGTTTTTGGACCTGCTGGCCGACCTCCATTTCGAGGTGGTCCGTCCACAAGGTGCCTTCTACCTCTTCCCGAAGTCTCCGGAGGCTGACGATGTGGCCTTTGTCCGCAGGGCCCAACAGGAGCGCCTGCTGCTCGTTCCGGGTTCCGGATTTGGTGCTCCCGGATACTTCCGGATCTCCTTTTGCTGCACGGAGGCCGAGATTGAGCGCTCCCGACCCGCGTTTGAGCGCCTGGCGCAACACTACGGGCTGATCTGAGGGCATGCCATTTTCTGGAATTTCCGGGCAGGATCATGCCCTCGCTACCCTGCGTCAGGCGGCTCGGCACGGACGCTTGCCTCATGCGTGGCTGTTTACCGGAGCACCCCACATCGGGAAGGCGCGTACTGCAGAGGCGCTGGCTCAGTGGCTCAACTGCGAGGTCCACACCCTGGAAGACGAGGACGCCTGCGGAGGCTGTCCCTCCTGCCTTCAGATTGCCGAACGGACGCATCCGGACTTCCTTGTCCTGAAGCCTGACGGAAAGAACATCCGGATGGAGCAGGTGCACCAGGCACAGCGCTGGTTGCAGCTGCATGCCGACCGTGCACGCTGGCGGACGCTGATTCTGGACGGCGCCGAGTCCCTCAACCGAGAGTCCTCGAACGCCTTTCTCAAGACGCTGGAAGAGCCTCCGGAGGGGACCTTGATCCTGCTGATCGCTCCGGCCGCCGAGCGCCTGCTGGAGACGATCGTCTCGCGATGTCAGACGCTGCGGTTTGCTCCCCTGGATGAGGCCGCCATTCGGGCGATCCTCTCCGAAACCACCGAGTGTTCCAACGCTCAGATCAGCGCGCTGTTGCCGCAGGCCATGGGAAGCGTTCCGGTGGATTTGCTGAATCAGGTGGAGGCGATCGAGCAGGTGCAGTCGACTACCCTGCGCTGGCTGAGTCAGCCCGGCTCCGCGACGCTGGAGTCAGTCTTGACGACCCTCTCCGGCTGGTGTGGAGCCCGGAACGAGGAGTGGCGGCTGATGCTCGATTTTTTGGAGCGCTGGTTCCGGGATGTGGCATGGGTCCAGCACGACCTTCCCAGAGAGCAGTTGCTGCACCCGGAACTTCACGGTTCTACCGAAGAAGGGGCTCGCGCCTTCTCAACGGTTCAGGTACACCAGATGCTGGACCGGCTCGCTCGTGTGCGTCAGGCCATCTCCCTCAACGCCAACAAGACCCTTGCCCTGGAAGGATTATGGATCGAACTCAATCAATGCTTGCTCAAGTCCTCCGCACGCTCCTGATCGTGGCCGTGCTCCTTGCGGGCAGAGGCGCGTTCCTTGTCGAGGTGCAGGCCCGGACTCCGACTCCGATGGAGATGGAGGCCATCCATGTGGAGACGCAGAAGGCCTTCGAGGAGTTCCTGCAGCTCTGGCAGGAGGAGCGCTACTTCGAGATGTACGAATTTGGACGCCGGCAGTCGAAGGAACTGCTGGGGCTTGAGGAGTATGCCACCCGGATGGTCGAGTTGGATTGGGTCCCGGTCCAGCTGGCCCCGGAGAAGCCGCCGGTGGTCTCCTTCCGCTTCCAGACGATGCTCTACGTCGAGGCCACCATCGTCTTCCGACACAAAAGCATGGTGGACCTTCAGTTTGAACGCTCCCAGGCCTTCTTGCTGCTCAAGGAGGACGGCAAGTGGCGCTTTGACCTGCTGCAGATGATCCGCTCTCCGTTCTATGTCCCCGTTGCTTCCAACCCCTGAACCCCCACGCCTCTCTTGAGCGGTGAACTCCCGGCTCTTGAGCACGAGGCCCTTGACCCGGTGCTGACAGGGACCCTGCAGCGCGTAGTTTATGCTCAGCCGGAGCGTGGCTTCATGATCGCCCGGTTTCTGCTGGAGGATGGCGACACGCTGGTCACGGTCAAGGGGACGCTGTTTCAGGTTGGCGAACACGAGACCCTGCGCCTCAAGGGACACTGGGAGGACCACCGCGTCTACGGACCGCAGTTCGTTGTTGAAGAGTTCATGCCTGTCCAGCCTTCCACCCTGGAGGGCATCACCCGCTTTCTCTCCTCCGGGCTCTTCAAGGGCATCGGCGAAGCGACCGCCCGGAAGATCGTTGAAAAATTTGGCACCGACACCTTTGAGATCATCGACCGCTCTCCGGAGTCTCTGCTCCGGGTCAAGGGGGTCAACAAGACTCAGTACAAGAGCCTGCGCGAAGGCTGGAGCGAGCAGCGCGAGGTCCGGGAGGTCCTGACCTTCCTGCATGGGCTTGGCGTGACCCCGGCCTATGCCCAGAAGATCTACGGGCAGTATGGGATGAGCAGCATCGCCATCCTCCAGGCCAATCCCTACCAGATCACCGAGATCTCCGGAATCGGCTTTCTGACCGCAGACGCGATTGCTCGCAAGCTGGGGTTTGACGAGAATTCTCCGGAGCGGGCTCAGGCCGGGCTGCTGCACATGCTCGAGCAGCAGTCGCTCAGTGGCCACACCTGCTTTCCCCGTGCCGAGTTGGTTGCCCAGCTGGAGCGCGAGTTCCACATCGCTCCGGAGGTTGCAGAGCCGGCCTTTGACCCGCTGAAGACCACCCGCCAAATTGTTGAGATTGAAGGAGACCCGCCGCTAGTTGCCCGGAATCGCCTGTATCAGGCCGAGCGACGGATCGCGGAAAACCTGCTCCGCATTCTGCACGGCGAGGCGCTGACGAGCATCCCGGAGTCGCTGCAGTGGAT
Organism: Deltaproteobacteria bacterium; assembly: GCA_038133845.1. Taxonomy (GTDB): domain Bacteria; phylum SAR324; class SAR324; order SAR324; family NAC60-12; genus JAYPUA01. The sequence continues at coordinate 4,755 of JAYPUA010000023.1, read as the reverse complement.
TCGCGAGCAGGAGTTGCTGCTGGAGTTGACGCTCGACTCTGCCCAACAGGAGGCGGTGGAGGCGGCGTTGCGGCACAAGGTGCTGATCATCACCGGGGGGCCGGGAACCGGAAAGACCACGATTGTGCGCTTCATCCTCGCGCTGATGCGCTCCCGGGTTCCGAACCTGGCGCTCGCTGCGCCCACGGGACGCGCAGCCAAGCGGATGACCGAAGCGACCGGAGCCCCGGCCTCAACGATTCATCGCCTGCTTGAGGCCAACAATCTGGGCTTCCAGCGCAACCAGGAGGTCCCGCTGGAGCAGGAATTGCTGATCATCGACGAGTCCTCGATGATCGACACGCCGCTGATGGATGCGCTGCTTCAGGCCGTTCCTCCGACTTCCCGGCTTCTGCTCGTTGGAGATGTCGATCAGTTGCCCTCCGTCGGTCCGGGGTCAGTGCTCCGGGACTGCATCGAGTCGAACCTGATCCCGGTGGCTCGGCTGGAACGCATCTTCCGGCAGGCTCAGGACAGCCGGATCACGGTCAATGCCCACAGCGTGAGGCGAGGCATTCTGCCGGAGCTGGAGCGGGTGGACTCGGGCTCTGAGCTGCGGGACTTCTACTTCATCCGAGAGCCGGATCCGGAACAGGTGACAGCAAAGATCACGGCGCTGGTCTCGGAGCGCATTCCGCAGCGCTTCGGGCTGGATCCGATGCAGGACATTCAGGTGCTCACCCCCATGCATCGCGGAAGCATCGGCTCTGTGCGCCTGAACGAGGTCCTGCAGCAGACGCTCAATCCGGAGGGTCCGAGCCTGGAGCATCGAGACCGGATCCTGCGCATTGGCGACAAGGTGATGCAGCAGCAGAACGACTACGACAAGGAGGTCTTCAATGGAGACCTGGGACGGGTTCTGGAGGTGGATGCAGACACCCGCACCCTGCATGTGGAGTTTGACCAGGGGGTGGTGACGTATGAGTCCAAGGATCTGGACCAACTGCTGCTGGCCTATGCGATCTCGGTGCACAAGTCGCAGGGAAGCGAGTACCCGGCGGTGGTTCTTCCGCTGACCATGCAGCACTACGTGATGCTCCAGCGCAACCTGCTCTACACGGCGCTGACCCGGGGGAAACAGCTGGTGATCCTCATCGGCACGGAGCAGGCGGTGCGGCAGGCTGTCGAATCCGAGCAGACCCTGGTACGTCACACCCTGCTCCCTCAGCACCTGCAGACCACCTTCCAGCGCATCGTTGCCGTCGCTGGCGTTTGAGACCGCCCGGACCCTGGCCTGACGGCCTCAGTTGCTTTTCCCGAGAATTTCCTTCAATCGTTCGCCGGCCTCGCCTTCCCGAAAGGAGAGCGCGTGTCAGGGTTTCACCATGGAACCGTCGGCGCGTCGCACGGTATCCCAAGCCCCTCCAAACTCGCGTTCCTGGTGAGGAAACTTGCGGGCCAGCTTCTCATCGATGTCGATTCCCAGCCCCGGCTTGCCGTTGGGCCACATCATGCCATCGCGGATCTCTGGACATCCTGGAAAGACCTCCTGGGTTCGTTCGCCGAAGAACGCATACTCCTGGATCCCGAAGTTGTGGCAGTTGAGGTCCAGCATCAGGTTGGCCGCGTGTCCGATGGGAGAGGTGTCTCCCGGACCATGCCACGCGGTTCGCACGGAGAACAATTCTCCCATGGCCGCCAGCTTCCGGCAGGGCGTGATGCCGCCCATGTCCGAGATGTGGATGCGGATGAAGTCCAGCAGGCGGTCCTTGATCATCGGGATGATTTCATGGGGAGAGGAATACAGCTCGCCCATCGCAATGGGCGTGGAACACTGAGCGCGCACCATCCGGAAGTACTCGTTGTCTTCAGGGCTGAAGAGGTCCTCCAGAAAAAACAGCTGATACTTCTCAACCTCTTTGGCAAACCAGACTCCCAGGATGGGAGGGATGCGCTCGTGAACGTCATGCAGGATCTCCACGCCATACCCGAAGCGGTTGCGGATGTACTCGAACAGCCCCAGCGCCGAGCGCAGGTAGGGCTTGGGCTCAAAAACGCCTCCGGGGTGTGCGTAGTTCTTCTGCGGGTCGTACTCCCTGAGCCAGGAGGTGATCGGGATCGGCCCCTGGCTGACATCCCGGTTGGCGCTGGTCTCTTTGCCACTCTTGGCCGACTGGTTGCCGTACGTCGAATATCCGGGGGTGGAGACCTGCACCCGGATGTGGTGAAACCCTTGCTCCATGAAGGCCTGCATCTTGTCGCCGACCTCTTGGGGGGAGGCTCCGGAGGCGTGAACGTACACCGCTGCAGCTTCCCGGGCCTTGCCTCCCAGCAGGTCGTGGACCGGCATGTTGGCCATCTTGCCCTTGATGTCCCAAAGAGCCTGATCGACTCCACAGAGGGCGTTGTTGAGCACCGGTCCGTTCCTCCAGTAGGAGGAGACGTAGGAGGACTGCCAGATGTCCTCAATATCGACCACTGAGCGTCCAAGCAAGAAGGGCCGCAGGTATTCGGTGATCGCCTTGGCCACCGGGATCGGACGCTGGGTGAAGGTTGCACACCCCACCCCATAGAGTCCGTCCTGATCGGTGAGCACCTTGACCACCACCAGCCGTATTCCGTCAGGCTCAGTGAGGATGACCTGAATGTCCTTGATCTTTGGAGCCGCCATTTGATCTCTCGCTAAGGGTTACCACTCGGCTACAGAGCCATCTCGTTCATCAATGACCCGGGGAGTCTCCCAGTTGCCGTCATGGGCCAACTCCCGGAGCTTCTCTTCATCCAACTCCACCCCAAGGCCCGGCCCCTCCGGGACCTTGATGTAGCCGTCCTCCATCACAAAGGGCTGCCGCAGGTAGCCTTCTCCCAGCGTCACCTGCTCTTGAATGATGGCGTTCAGGGTACAGGCGTCGAGTTGAAGGCAGGACGCCAGAGAGATGGGTCCGAGCGGATTGTGTGGGGCGACCGCGAGGTCCTGGGCCTCGGCCATGGCTGCGATCTTCTTGACCTCCATGATCCCTCCGGCATGACACAGGTCCGGCTGCAGGATGTCCACACCGCGCTGCTCGATCAGGTCCCGGAATCCCCACTTGGTGAAGAGGCGCTCGCCTGTGGCCAGCGGGACGGTGGTAGCTCGTTTCAGCTCGACAAACGCCCCGGTATTCCCAGGCAGACACGGTTCCTCCACAAAGTACGGATACAGAGGCTCCAGCTCCTGAATCAGCCGCTTGGACATGGTTGGAGAAAACCGTCCGTGAAAATCCAGCGCCAGATCCACCTCCGGCCCCACGGCCTCGCGCAACGCCGCAAATCGGTTGACACAGTCCCTGAGGAACTGCTGGTTTTCGACAAAGGCGACTGGGGCCTCAAAACCGGTTTTCAGCGCGGAGAAGCCCATTCCAACCAATTCCCGGGCCCGGGCACACAGGCTCTCCGTGTCGGCCCCATGAGCATGCGAGTAGATCCGAATGCGGTCTCGGACTCGCCCTCCCAGTAGCTGATGCACCGGGGCGTTGAGCGACTTCCCCAGGATGTCCCACAGGGCCTGTTCAACTCCGGAAAGCGCGCTGGTGAGAATGGGTCCTCCGCGATAGAACCCCCCCTTGTAAAGCGCTTGCCAGTGATGCTCGATCCGCCGGGGATCCTTGCCCAGCAGGTAGTTCTCCATCATCTTGATCACCCCGGCCACGGCGTGAGCCTGTCCCTCGAGGATCGGCTCGCCCAGCCCGATCAGGTCCTGGTTGGTGTGCACCTTCAAGAACATGAAGCGTGGCTTGACCATCAGGAGTTCCAGCCGGGTTATCTTGAGTTCACCTTGGGACATGACAGCGTTCGAGGATCGAAGGGTTCAAGGGTCAGGGACCCGGAAAGCCTGTGCAGGAGGCACCGGAGCTCAGGCATCGGGAACACTGGCCAGGTTCGAGGCCCCGTTCGAGGGAGGAGCTTCGTGGTCCTCATGCACCCAGCCCAACAGGCGCTCGGCCTTGGAACAGTCATAGAAACCATGCTTCCCGGGCATCGGTCGGTTCACCTGCACCTTGGGGTAGTGCTTGCGGATGAGCTCCTCGGAGTCGGTCGGGCTGGCCGTCTCCGGAGCGACAATGAAGAACGCCTCGTGTCCGGTCCATTCGACAAGCAGGCTGGCCAGGCAGGCCTTGGCAGCAGCGATGGGGTCGGTGTACGCCCACAGGTGCTTGTAGGAGATCCCGTTGGTTGTGTAAGGCTCCACATAGGAGCGGGTCTGGATCCAGTGAAACCGCATGCTGCTGATGGAGACGTTTTCCCGGCGTCGGGCGAAGCAGTCGCCCTGCATCTCCAGGATCCATTTGGAGAGGCTGTAGGGGTCCTCGCTGTAGGTCGGATGCTTTTCATCAACCGGAAAGTAGTCGTACTGTGGATCCCGGGAGTAGACTCCTCCGATGGCGTTGATACTGGAGGCCAGGCAGACCTTCTCGATGCCCAACAGTTCGCAGGCCAGCAGCACGTTGTAGCTGCCCGTGGTGTTGTCGTGATACACCCGGGCGTCCGGATGCCGGTAAGGGCTGGGAAAGGCGGCCAGGTGGACCACGCCGTCACATCCATGAAAGGCGCTGGTCAAGGCACCCAGGTCCAGCACGTCGCAGTTCATTGCAGACTCCTGCTCCGGAGGCCCCTGGTAGAGGTCGAGGCATCGGACCTCATAGTCCTGTTCTCTGAGAAAACGGACCAGCGTTTTACCGAAGTGCCCGTTGGCACCGGTGACGGCAATCCTGTGCATGTGCTTCCTGGGGGCTAGAG
>JAYPUA010000022.1:43734-53578 GCA_038133845.1 Deltaproteobacteria bacterium | reverse complement strand
AGGCTCGGGAAGCGGGAGCAGGGGCAAATATTTGGGCTCCGGCACGATGAAGACTTGAGGCCTGTCCGGGGCAATGGTTTACTGGCAGGGCTGAGCGTATGGCCTGGAGGCTTCACGGCACGCGCTCTCTTCCGGAAGAGATCCGGACGTTTTTTCAATGAATTGCAACTTGAGCGAATGACCCCAGAACTGGAACACAGCCTGCTGATGCGCGCCCTGAGCCTGGTTCAGGAGCACGGAACCGTCAACCGCCGCTCGATTCACGGCCCCTCCCACTGGCACAACGTGGAGGCAAACGCCGTCCACCTGGCCGGACTCGAGGGCGTCCAGACGCTCGTCCCGCGCATGTTCGCCATCTTCCACGACTTCCTGCGCGAGAACGACAACGAGGACCCCGGACACGGCCCCCGGGCCGCAGAGTTCCTGCGCATCCGCAGAGATCAGTTTCCCGAGATGGCCTACCTCGACTTCGAGGCGCTGGCTCAGGCCTGCGAGCGGCACACGGTGGGAGATCTGGCCGAAGACCCGATGATCGGCATCTGCTGGGATGCGGACCGGCTGGACCTGATCCGGGTGGGGATCACGCCGGACCCGAAGTTCATGAGCACCCCCTCCGGCAAGCGGATTGCGTACAACATGTCCGAGTTCGGCGAGTATGAAGAACTGGAGGAGTTTCAGGTGCGCTACAAGTCGCTGATGGACTTTCAGCGTCCACGGCTCTCCTTCAACTACGTCGACCCCACCTCTCGCTGAGGAGCGTTCGGGGCCGCACGAGGGGCTCAGCTCCTTGGCACCGGAACCATCGTCCCCTGCAAGAGCGCAATCAGCGTCTCCTGCCCCTGATCCACGGCAAAGACCTCGGCCGTGACCACCAGCAGGCGCTTCCCGGCCTTCACCACCTTCCCCCGAGCCCGCAGCCGCTCGCCCCGTGCGGGAGCAAGCAGGTTGATCTTGATCTCGGAGGTCACCACCTCCTGATCGGCAGGCAGCAGCGACAGAGCTGCATAGCCGGCGGCGCTGTCTCCAAGCGAGAAGGCCAGCCCGGCGTGAGCATACCCCTGCTGCTGCCGGAGGTGGGCGGCGATGGGAGCACCGATCTCCACGCTCCCCGAGGCGATGTCGGTGACCTCTGCGCCGAGCGTCTGCATCATCGTCTGGGAGGCGAAGCTCTCCCGGATGCGCTGCTTGAGCGCCTCGGACCGCTGAAGGCTCACTGGATCAGGTAGACCTTGGCGCTCATTCCGGCGCGCAGTTTGAGGTCCGTGTTCCCCGCCTTGAGGTACACCGGGAAGCGCCCGGACTGGGCATTGGAGGCCCAGCTGATGCGGTCCAGGGTGCCGGTGAAGGTTTCTCCGGGAGCGCTCGGGGTGGTGAAGACCACCTGCTGGCCGATCTTGAGGTTCGGGATGTCCTCCTCCTCCACCTCCACGACCACCTCGACCTCGTCGATGTTGATGATCTCAAACAGGACCGAGCCCGAGCCCACGACCTCGCCCACCTCCACGTTCCGTCGGTTGACAATGCCGCTGATCGTCGTCTTGAGGAAGGTCTCCTCCAGCCCGATCCGGGCGTTCTCCAGAGCGATGGTGCTCCGGTCGTACTGCAGCTTGATCGCGTCGAGCTGCGAGCGGGTCGAGGTCCCCTGATTGAAGAGCGTCTCCTCGTCTCGGAGCCGACGCTCCACGTCCTTGAGGCTGGTCTCCAGGTCCCGGACGTTGTTGCGGATCGAGTCGTTCTTGATCGTCAGCAGCACATCGCCCTTTTGCACCCGGTCGTTCTCATCCACCTCGATGGCGATCACCCGTCCGCCGGCCGTGGGCTGAACGCGCATCGTCTCGGAGGGCTGGATCACTCCGGGCAGGGAGATCTGGGTCCGGAAGCCTCCGGTTTGCTGAGCGACCGTCACCAGGGCGGTGGCGGAGGAGGCGAGGGCGACCAGGAAGGTCAAGAGCAGGGTTTTGACAGACATGGGGTTTCCTTTTCTGATGAGGTCAGGGGTTGAGAGACGGGGGAGAGTTCACCTCCTCCAGGCTTTCCGGAAGCACGTTCCGGCCTGCAGCAGGCTGGGTGGAGGGACGCTCCCCAGCCTTTGCATGATCGGCCTCGCGAGAGGTCGACGGTTGCGGGGTGCGGAGCAGCTCGCTGAGGAGCGCCTGAGCGGGATGCCGGGGGCGGAAGCCCTCGTAGCGCTTCACCTGGCTGCGGCAGGAGAACCCGGTGGCCAGCAGCGTGGCACGCTCCAGAGGGGCTTGCGGAATCCGGGGCTTCCAGCTCTGCGAGAAGATCGTGCGGGACTCCTCTTGATGTGCGGTCTCGTGTCCAAAGGTTCCGGCCATCCCGCAGCAGCCCACGGGGACGAGCTGGAGGTCGTGTCCGAGGTGTTCAAAGACCTGCCGCCACTCCTCCTGAGAGCGCAGCGCGCCGGTCTTCTCCATGCAGTGTCCCAGCAGCCGGAAGGTCTTTCCTCCAGAGCCGCGGCGCGCCTGCAGGCGTTCGGGGGTCCGCAGCAACAGCTCCTGGGGCAGCAGCACCTCCAGCTCCAGCCGCGGCTGGCGCAGCGCCTTGGGGTACTCGTCGCGATAGGTCAGCACCACGCTCGGGTCGATGCCAAAGAGCGGCACCTTGGTTTGGGCAAAAGGCCTCAGGAAGTCCACGTTCTCCTGCGCGGTCCGGCGGAACGGCTCGCTGAAGCCCTTGACGTGCAGCGGCTTCCCGTTGGGGCGAAACGGCAGGGCCCAGACCGTGTAGCCCAGCTGTTGCAGCAAGGCGCAGGTGTCGGCGACCACAGACGATTCATAGAACCCGGTGAACGCATCCGGGACGAGCACGGCGCTGCGCTGACGCTCTGAGGACGAGAGGTGCTGCAGCGGCTCCGGAGTCTGGAGCGGCCGCACCCCCAGCTCCTGCAGGGCCACCGCAAGCGGTGCCCCGCTGAACTCCGGGACGTCCACCATGCCGCCCACATGCTTGAGCGCGAAGCGGCTCGGCGCGGCGTTGAGCAGCAGGTTGCTGATTTCTGGCCTGCGGGACATCCACTGCCCGGTCCACTCGGTGGAGGCCACCAGGTAGTCCTTCAGCGGGCGCAGGTAGCGCGTGTGGTACAGGTTCAGGAAGCGCGAGCGAAAGTCCGGGACATCCACGTGGATCGGACACTGCGTTGCGCAGGCCTTGCAGGCCAGGCATCCGGACATCGCCTCGTAGACCTCTTGCGAGAAGTCCTCGGCTCCGCGCCACTGCCGCCAGCTGTTCCAGATCCGCCGCCCCCAGGCCTCCAGGCCCCGAGGCGTGTCCGATTCCGGACTGACCGAGAGCTGACGCAGCCACTCGCGCATCAACCCGGCCCGACCCTTCGGCGAGTGCCGACGGTCCCGGGTCGCGCGCCAGGAGGGGCACATCACCGAGCTGGGGGCATAGTTGAAGCACAGGCCGTTGCCGTTGCAGGTCACCGCCGCCTCGAACTCCTGACGCAACGCCGGGAGGATCTGCCGGTCCTGCTGCCCACGCAGCGGACCCTCCACCGTGGCCGGCGTGTCCGGATGCCCCAAAGGGGTGACGATCTTCCCGGGGTTCAGGCGGTTCTGCGGATCAAACACCGCCTTGAGGTGCCGCAGGTCCTGATACAGCTCTGCACCAAAGAACTGCTCCGTGTACTCGCTGCGGAAGCCGCGGCCATGCTCGGCCCACATCACTCCGCCGTACTTGCGCACCAGGGCGACCACGGCATCCGAAAGCTCCCGGACCCACCGCTCCTCACGCGGGTTCTTGAGGTCCAGCGCCGGGCGGACGTGCATGCACCCCACATCCACGTGGCCGTACATCGCATACTCCAGCCCGTAGCCTTCCAGCAGCTGCTGAAACTCGCGGATGTAGTCTGCCAGGTGTTCCGGAGGGACCGCAGTGTCTTCGAGGAAGGCCACCGGACGGCGATCGCCCTTCATGTTTCCCAGCAGCCCCACGCCCTTCTTGCGCAGGTTCCACAACGCCCCGATCTCTGCCGACTTCCGGGTCCGGAAGTATCCGCTGGCCTGACCCGCCTCGCCGCGGTGCCGGTCGATCACCTCGCAGAGCGCATCCACCTTGGCGGCCACCTCCTCCGGGGTCGCCCCGGAGAATTCGATCAGGTTCACCGTCCGAGTGGGACGCCCTCCCTCGTCGGCCAGGAACTCCTGCACCTGCAGCCAGATCTCGTCCTCGCGGGCCAGCGTGAGGATCTTCTCGTCCAGCGTCTCGATCGCCGTCGGGTCGGACGCCACCAGCACCTGTGCCGCGGCCAACGCGTCGTTGAAGCGCTCGTACTTGACCACCAGCAGCTCCTTGCTCTTCGGCAACGGCGTGAGCTTCAGCCGCGCCTCCGTGAGGACCATCAGCGTCCCCTCGGAGCCGGCGAGCAGGTAGTTCAGGTCGAACTGCCCGTGGTCGTTCCCATAGACCTTGGCCAGGTTGTATCCGGTGAGGAAGCGGCTGAGGCGGGGGAAGGTGTTCTCAATCACCTCGGCCTTCTCGGTGACCAGGCGGTCGACCTCCTGAAAGACCGTCCCGGAGAGTCCGGGGGCCTGCTTGCAGACCTCCAGCCCCTCCGCGTCAAGGCGTCTGGAGTGCAGCAGCGAGCCGTCGGACAGCACCCCCTGCAGCTCGAGCACGTGATCGCTGGTGCGTCCGTAGACCCGAGAGCCCTTGCCGCAGGCGTCGGTGCTGATCATCCCCCCAAGCGTCGCCCGGTTGCTGGGCGAGAGGTTGGGGGCAAAGAACACCCCGTGCGGTGCCAGCTCCTCGTTGAGTTGATCGAGCACCACCCCCGGCTCCACCCGGACCCAGCCCTCCTCCAGGTTGACCTCGAGGATCTGGTTCAGGTGCCTGGAGCAGTCCAGGATCACCCCCTCGCTCAGGGACTGCCCGTTGGTCCCCGTCCCGCCTCCACGCGGAGTGAGGCTCAGGTGGGCAAAGCGGGCCTCGTTCGCCACCCGCAGCGCCAACTGCACGTCTGCAGGGGATTGGGGGAAGGCCACCGCCTGCGGGAGGACCTGGTAGATGCTGTTGTCCGTGGCGGTGATGAGGCGGGTGCCGAAGTCGTGCTGCAGTTCTCCGGAGAAGCCAGCCTGGCTCAGCGCGTCCAGGTAGGCCCGGACCGAGCTTGCGACCGCGGGGGTCTGTTGGAGTTGGGGGATCATGTTCGGTTGTTCAAGAGAAGCCTGCGCAGACACACCAGCTTAGGATTGCCTGAGGCTCAGTGCATCTCAGGGATGTTGCGCTTTGTATCGTTTTGTTCTTTCGTCATGCCCGCGAACGACAGCCCGGAAAAAGCGTAGGCGGGGTGGAGGAACAAGACCCGGCCTGGTTACGGAGCGCTTTCCCGGAACCTGCCGGAGGGAGGTCAGTCCCGGAATTCGGGAGGGGTTCCGGACTGCAGGGCCTGCACCGCCTGGTTGAGGTCGTCGGAGAAGAGCATCGCCGCGTTGCGCAGGGCGATGTGCCGCAGCCCCTCGGACACCGTGTGGTCCCGGGAGTAGAGCAGCGACTGCTTGGTGCCCCGCAGGGCCAGCGGCGATTTCCCGGCCAGCGTGCAGGCCAGTCGGGTCACCGCCTCACCCAGCGCCGCCTCGTCCGCATGGGCCGCGTTGGCCAGCCCCCACTCACAGGCCTGGACTCCGGAGAAGGCCTCCCCGGTGTAGGCCAGCTCGCGCAGGCGTCCTTGCGGCAGGCAGGGCTGCAGGCGCTGGAGGGAGCCGATGTCTGCCGCAATCGCCAGGTCGATCTCCTTGATCTGGAAGCGCGCGTCCCGGGTGCAGTGGATGAGGTCGCAGGCTGCCACCAGGTCGAGCCCTGCCCCGATGCATCCGCCCTGAATGCTGGCGATCACCGGCTTGGGGCACTCCTCGATGCGGGTGAAGGCCTCCTGCATCTCCAGGATCTGGGCAAAGAGCTGCTCCCTCAGACGTCCGGGACACGACTCCTGCTGCAGGGCCGAGATCTGCTGCAGCATCGAGAAGTCGATCCCGGCGCAGAAGTGCTTCCCCGCACCTTCGAGCACACAGGCTCGGACCTCGGGGGTCCGGGCCAGCTCCTGAAAGCACGTCCCGATGCGCTCCCACAGCTCCGCGTTGAGGGCGTTTGCCTTCTCCGGGCGGTTGAGGGTCACCCAGGCGACCTGGTCGCGGAGTTCCCACTTCAGCACGTCGCTCATGACTCCTCCTGAAGGTTCTGGTGCAGGCCCCTCCACTGCGGGGCGTTGAGATATGCCGCAGGGAGCGCGCTCAGTCCCTGGCTCCAGTAGCGCTCCCGACGTTCCCGCAGGGCCGCGTCCAGGGCCGCGTCCTCAAAACCCTTCGCCAGCGCCTCGGTGTCGACCTCCCCCTGCACCTCGGCCGCAGCCTCCAGGCGCGCTCGAACCTCCGGATCCCGGCGGGCCAGCCAGAGCACCGGGAGGAGCAGGTCCTGACGCTGAATCCGGCTCCGCAGGCGCTCCGGGTCCCGGCAGAGCCGCAGCTCCCGGCGGACCCGAACAGCCAGCCCAAGCCGCTCCCCAAAGGTCGTCCAGGCCTCCCACTCGGACTGCGGACGCGCTGCGCTGATGGCCGCCATGCGCGCTGCGGCCCCAAACAGCGCCGCGAACTTGCAGCGCACCACCTCCTCCCACAACTCGACCGAAGCGTCCAGCCACGACTCGCTCAGCTCCAGCACCTGACCGCGGGAGATCTGCTGCGTTGCCGCAGAGACCGTGTCCAGCAGGTCCAGCTGCCCCCACTGTGTCAGCGTGTGGAACGAGACCGAGAGCAGGTAGTCGCCGAGCAGCACACTGGTCTCCGTCCCCTGCAGGTCCAGCTTCAGCCCCTGTCTACGGACGGTGCTCATCGAGCGCACCCGGTGGTGCAGCCCGGTCGCACAGCTCAGGTACTCGAGCACCGCGGCGAGGTCGAAGCGCCGCTCCAGCGGCCCCTCAAGCACCTCCAGCGTCCGCAGCAGCAGGGCCGTGCGGAGCGGTTCGTGCTGTCGCAGGAAGGTCTGACGGGCGGTCTCCGGGACCATCGGGAGGTCCTCGCCCAGGTTCTGGAGCAGCGCCTGCTCGGTGGCCTGCTGCTCCTCTGCAGAGAGCAGGGATGGAAGCTCCGGGGATGGCATGAGGTGAGGCATCACTGAGTGACAGACAGGGTCGGGTTCAGGTCCGGACGGGTCAGGTGCTGGACCTCAAGGACCACAAGGATCAGGATGAGCAGGAAGCCGAAGATCGGCCAGAGGCGGACCCAGCGTCGGCTGGTGAACTGAAACTGCAGGTTGATCAGCATCAGCGCATAGACCACCCAGGCGACCAGAGAGATGGTCAGGCGCAAGGAGGTCTCTCCGGAGCGCACGCTGTTGGCCAGCACCGCCCCGAGGATCAGGCCGACACTCAGGCTGGCAAACCCAAGCCGCAGCGCCCGCAGCCCCATGCGCTCCAGGGACCCCAGCGACGGGAAGCGCCGCTGAAAGAGCGTCACCAGCTTCGACTTGAGCTGATGCTCCTGGTAGAGGAAGAGGATGCTCGCCACACAGGCCCAGCCAAAGAGGACGTATCCGGCGATGAAGCCGACGATGTGCAGGATCAGCAGCCCCGAGTGCACCCAGGAGCCCTGGTCGAGGAACCCGAGTCCCGGGAGGTGATTGTGGGAGATGGCGATGGAGATGCCGAGCAGGACGAGGGCAAAGATCCGGAGGACCGCCTGAGCCATCAGCTCCAGCAGCTGCGTCCCCTGAACCAGCAGCCACCCCACACAGAGCCACGCGGTGAGGTTGAGCAGGTCCGGAGCCAGCGTCTGAGGCCACTGGGAGAACCAGAGGACCCCGAGCCCGAGCAGCAGCGTCTGCAGGGTCCAGGCGACCTTGAGGCCCTGCGCCCCCAGCGTTTCGCGCAGCGAGGTGCTGCTCCGGCTGAGTGCCGCAAACCAGCTGACCAGGTAGAGGCTCAGACTGAGCCAGAGTCCAAGCTCCCACCAACCCGTCAAAGGCCTCCGTCAGTCGGCAGGCCGCACTTCCAGAGCGCGGAACTGGATCATTTGCTCCTGGCAAGTGCGCCCGTAGACCTGGGGGGAGATGATCAGGTCCACCGGTCCCTTGACGTCCGAGAGCGAATCCGCCAGATTCCAGGCGATGCATTCGACCTGACGGGCTCCCCGGAACCAGAACTTGACGTGCTGCCCTCCGAAGATCTTGGAGCGCTCCACCCGGGCATGCCGGACCCCAAGGATCGGCTCCGGATTGTTCATCCCGAACGGAGAGAGGTCCAGCAGCCCCTGGGCGAGGTCGGCGTTGAACTCCTCCGGACGCAGCCAGGCATCCACGGCAGGCTCCTCGAGCGGGACCTGATCCGGAGCACTCTCCCTCTCCTCCACAGCCTGAGTCATGCGCTCTCGGAAGGGGGTCAGGTTCTCGCAGAAGAGGCTCACCCCGGCGGCAGCCGGATGTCCCCCGAATTTTTCCAGCAGATCGGCAACTCCCGAGAGCATCTCGCAGAGGTCCAGGTTCCCGCTGACCCGGGCCGAGCCGATGGCCAGCTGACGGTCCGGGCCTTCGGAGCAGAGCGGAGAGAGCGTCAGGGCGAAGGTCGTCTTGTTGAACATGTGAGCCGCGCGCGCGGCGATGCTGCCCATGACGCCCGGATGCCAGCTCGGGTCCATCAGAATCAGCGCGGCGTTGTTGGCCTGACGGTAGGCCTGATCCAGCGCGCTGCGCCAGACCTCCTGCTCCACATTCTGCCGCTCCCGGTTCAGCTCCAGCAGCAGGTTGGCGTAGCGCCGGGCCTCGGAGAGCGAGCGGGCGAGGAACAGCTTCGCTCCCAACGCCGGGTTGTCCATGCGCCCCACGGAGTTGATCTTTGGGACCAGCTTGTGGCTGAGGACCGAAGGGGTCACCGCGCCCCGGACCCCGCTGGCCTGCACCAACGCCTGCATCCCCGGACGCAGACAGGGGTTCATCAGCCGCAAGCCCTCCTTGACCAGGTAGCGGTTTTCATCAAGCAGCGGCATCCGATCCGCAATGGTCGCAAACCCCACCAGGTCCAGGTCCCGCTCCAGCTCCGGACGCAGGTACCCGCTCTCCTTCCAGTAGTCGTTGGCCTCCAGGTGCTGGTCGAAGGCCTGAGCGAGCTTGTAGGCGACCCCGGTCCCGCAGAGCCCCTTGAACGGGTAGGGACAGCCTGGCTGGTTCGGGTTGACCAGCGCCGCACAGTCCGGAAGCTCCTCTCCCAGCTGGTGATGATCGGTGATGATGATGTCCATCCCCAGACGGCGGGCGACCTCGACCTCGCTCACCGCGGTGGAGCCGTTGTCCACCGTGACGATCAGGTCGGTGCCCCGCTCTCGGAGCCGCTGCAGCACCGGCTCGTTCAGGCCGTAGCCGCAGGTGAAGCGATCCGGGATGAAGTACTGAGCGCGCAGGCCCAGGCGCTTGAAGAAGCGGTAGAGCAGCACGGCGCCAACCGTCCCGTCGGCATCGTAGTCCCCAAAGACCACCACCCGATCGTGCTGCGAGAGAGCCTGATCCAGACGCTGCACCGCGGCGTCCATGCCCCGCATCAGCCACGGGCTGTGACACTGCTCGACGTGCGGATGCAAGAAGGCGTCGGCCTTGAGCGAGTCTGCCAGCTGACGCTGCACCAGCAGCTGAGCCAGAACCACCGGGATGCTCATCTCGGAACTCAGCGCGTAAGCCGCTCTTTGCTCTTCGGCAGGAGGTCTACGAAGTGAGAAACCTTGAGGGAACACGGTGCCAGCTCGAAAGTCGTTACCAAAAAGAAGTGTCGCATTCTAGCCGGAACTCTCTTTCCGGGTCAAGCAGCGCTCAGGCCAACTTGCCGAAAATCATATTTTTCAGG
>JAYPUA010000022.1:0-43634 GCA_038133845.1 Deltaproteobacteria bacterium | reverse complement strand
TCGGGGTCCTGGAAGGTGAATCCGGCGGCGAGCAGGCGCTGTGGGAGGACCTTGAGGCTGGTGAGGATCGTCTCTTTCGCCATCTCGCCAAAGACCAGCTTTAGCGCCAGCTCCGGAACAGGCAGGAACGCAGGACGCCTGAGGGCCGAAGCCAGCGCCCGGGTGAACTCCTGGTTGCTCACCGGCCTTGGCGACACCAGGTTGTAGACCCCGGAGTAGTCCGGATTTCCGATGGCCTCCATGAAGGCAGCGACCACGTCCCGACGCGAGATCCAGCTCATGAACTGCCTGCCGCGCCCCAGGGGACCACCAAGCCCAAGCCGAAAGGGCAGCAGCAGCTTGGCCAGCGCGCCGCCTTCAGGATCCAGGACGACGCCAATGCGCAGGTGCACCAGCCGCACCCCTGCTCCGTCCGGTGAGGAGGTCGCGCTTTTCCGAAGCGGCTCGACCGCCGCCTCCCAGCCCCGCACCACCTCCGAGAGGAAGCCCTCTCCGGCAGGGCTCTCCTCCGTGAGGTCTTCAGTGCGCTGAGAGCCGTAGTAGCCGATGGCCGAGGCGCAAATCAGCGCCTTTGGAGGTTTGGGGAGGTTGACCAGCGCCTCTGCCAGAAAGCGGGTGGCCTCCACCCGGCTCTCCCGGATGCGCCGCTTCTTGGAGATGTTCCAGCGGCCATCCACCGTCTCTCCGGCGAGGTGTACCACTGCGTCCATTCCGGCCAGCGGTCCCGCCTCGATCTCACGCAGCTCCGGGTTCCAGTAGATCGTGTCGGGGGAGAGGTCCCGGTTGGAGCGAACCAGGCGAAAGACCGTGTGACCTTGCTCGCGCAAGTGCTCGCACAGCGCACGTCCGATCAGTCCGGACGCTCCAGTGATGGCGACTTTCATGGTCATGCCGCCTGAGTCAGTTCAGGGTCTGGAGAAGACGGCTTGCTCAACCGGGCCAACAGGCGGGCAAAGCGTTCCTTGAAGCCTTCCGTCAGAGAGTAGAGCACCGGGACAATCACCAGCGTCAGGAAGGTCGACACTCCCAGGCCGTACATGATCGCATAGGCCATCGACTGCCAGAACACCGCACCTGCCGCGCCAATGACCACCATCTGCTCGCGCTGGAAGCTGATGTCCAGCCCGATGGCCATGGGGACCAGCCCCAGGACCGTGGTGATCGCGGTGAGCATCACCGGACGGAAGCGCACCACTGCCGCGAGGATCATCGCCTCGTTGCGTCCGTAGCCGCGACGCCGCAGCTCCTTGACGAAGTCGAGCATCACGATCGCGTTGTTGACCACGATCCCGGCCAGCGAAACCGTCCCCACGCCGGTCATGATGATCCCAAACGGTCGGTCGTGAACCATCAGGCCGATCAGCACCCCCATGATGGACATGAACACCGCGCTCAGGATGATCAAGGGGATGGCGAGCGAGTTGAACTGCGCGACCATGGTGAGGAAGATCAGGAACACCGCGATCAGCATCGCCTGACCGATGAACTGCTGTGTCTCCATCCGGTCCTCGTTCTCTCCGGTGAAGGAGAAGCTGACTCCGGGAGGCATCTGCAGATCCTGCAGCAACCGCTCGGCCTGGGCGACAATCACCGGTCCCGGGATGCCCGAGGTGTCCCCGGAGATGGTGATCACCCGGTCGGTCCCCACGTGGCGGATGGAGCCGTAGGAGGGCCCGGTGTCCACGCTGGCGATCTCGCTCAGGCGCACCAGCTCTCCGGCAGGCGTGGTGATGAACAGCGACTCCAGGTCCGTTGCGTTGCGGCGGAAGCTCTGATCGAGTTGCACGATGATGTCGTACTCGTCCTGGCCATCCCGGAAGACGGAGACCTTCTTGCCGTTGAAGGCGGTCCGGACGGTGCTCGCCAGCGCGGAGGCCCGCAGTCCGAGTCGAGAGGCCTTCTCCCGGTCGATGAGGACCTTGATCTCCGGGCGGCTGCGGTCAAAGTCGTCGTTCAGGTCCACCAGTCCGCGGATCCCCTTGATCCGGCGCTTGATCTCCTCGGAGGCCTGCATCATCGCGACATAGTCATCTCCACGCACCTCGATGTTCAGCGGGGCTCCGGTGGGCGGACCCTGCTGAGCCTCGGAGAGCTTGACGTCCACCCCGACCATCCCGGACAGCTCCGCGCGGATGTTGGTGATGATCTGCGAGGGCTTGACCGTCCAGTGTTCCCAGTCCGGGAAGGCCAGCACCACGTGGCTCAGGTAGGTGGTGGTGCTGCCTGAAGAGGAGCCGCCGAATCCGCGGCGCTGGCCGATGTTGGCCACGGTGGCCTCCAGCGCGCCCTGGTGGGGCTGCACAAAGCCCTCCACCTGCTTGACGTAGTCGTCGGAGATCTCCAGCGTGGTGCCCATCGGGGCGGTGATGTTGACCACGGCCTCCTCGGGTTCGGTCTTGGGGAAGAACTCCACCCCCTTGCTCCGCAGCGTGGTCTTGCCGTAGACGTAGAAGGTGCCCACAAACAGGGCCAGGAAGCCGACCACCACAATGGCCCGCATCTTCAGAGCCCTCCGGAGGAAGCGCTGGTAGACCTGCAGGCCGCGGGAGGATTCGATCTGCTTGAGGTCGTCCTCCTCCAGATCCTCAGGGACGCCCTTGCGGCGCTTGACCCGCATCAGCGTGGAGGCCAGCACCGGGTTGATGAACACCGCAACAAACAGCGAGGAGCTCAGGGTGATGATCAGGGTCTTCGGGATGTAGCTGATGAACTCTCCGGCAATTCCGGGCATGAAGATCAGCGGGAAGAAGGCGCCGATGGTCGTGATCGTCGAGGTCAGCACAGGGACCGCGACCTCCTTGGCACCGATCATGGCGGCCTCCAGCCGCCTCTTCCCGGACTGGCGATGACGGAAGATGTTCTCCACCATCACGATGGCGTTGTCCACCAACATCCCCAAGGCCAGGATCAGGCTGAAGAGGACCACGATGTTCAAGGTGAACCCGAGGATCTTCATGAGCACAATGCTCATCAGGAAGGAGAGCGGAATCGCCGTGGCCACCAGCAGCGCGTTGCTCACGCCCATCACCACCAGCAGCACCAGGAACACCAGGATGAAGCCGGTGACGATGTTGTTCTCCAGGTCCCGGACGATCTGCTGAACGCGCTTGCCCTGATCCGAGAGGATGCTGACCTTGACCGCCCCTCCATTCTCGGCCTCAAGCTGTTGCACCAGTACCCGGACCTCGTCCCGGATGGCCAGCAGGTTCTCCCCGCTGCGCTTGACCACGCTCAGGGAGATCGACTCCAGCCCGTCCAGACGCGACTTGCTGGTGACCTCCTTGAAGCCGAAGACGACGTTGGCCACGTCGCGCACGCGCACCGGGACCTGCCCCGGGGCCGAGATCAGCGCGTCGTTGATCCCCGCAGGCGTCTCGAACTCTCCCGGAACCCGGATCAGGTACTTCGTCGGCCCCATCGTCACCGTCCCGCCCGGGAGGTTCATGTTCTCATTGCTGATCGCCGTGTTGACCTGGTTGAGGTCCAGCTGGTAGTTGCTCAGCTTGTCCGGGTTGACGTAGACCCGGATCTCCCGCTCCAGCCCTCCGGCACGGCGGACCTCCAGGATTCCGGGGATCGACTCGATGTCCTCCTTCAACTCATCCGCAATCTCGGTCAGCCGCAGCGTCCCCATGCTTCCGGAGAGGTTGACCAGCATCAGGGGCTGCTCGGAGAGGTTGATCTCCGTGACCACGTAGTCCTCCACATCATCCGGGAAGTCTGGCTTGATCTGGTCCATCACCTCGCGGACCTTGGTCCGCGCCTCGCTGATGTCAAAGTCGGAGGTAAACTCCATCGTGATCGCCGAGACCCCTTCCGAGGAGGTCGACTTGATCTCCTTGAGGTTCTTCAGGGTCTGCAGCTCCAGCTCCGCCTTGTTCGTGATCAGCGACTCCACGTCCTCCGGAGAGGCTCCAGGGAAGGGGATGGTGACAATCAGCAGCGGGATCTGGATGTCCGGTGCCGCCTCCCGCGGGATGGTGCGATAGGAGATGGTCCCCGCAATCACGATCAGCAGGATCAGGATATAGACAAAGATCGGGTTGCGAATGGCAATGTGACTGGGATGCATAGGCCCGAAAGGGAAAGGGGATGGAGGGAGCGCCGAGGTCTTCAGGCTCCAGGTTCAGCGAATGTTGACGGGCTCGCCATCAGTCAGTTTGGTGTGGCCTTCAACAATCAGGCGATCTCCGAAGGCCAGCCCGCTGACGACCTGAACCCGGTCGCTGCGACTGATGCCTGTGGAGATGAGGCGTTGCTGGGCCCTCCCGGAATCCTCCAGGAAGACCACGCGCCCGTTGTCGCGTTCAATGATGGCGTTGCGCGGAATGACCACCTGGTTGTCCTGACTGGCCTTGCGGATGGTGACCCGGGCCAGCATCCCCGGGCGCAGGTCGTTGTTGGAGTTGTTGACCGTCACCTCCACAGGGAAGCTCCGGTTGCGAGCGTCCGCCTCCAGTCCGATCCGGGTGATCTTGCCGGTGAGTCGGATCTCCTTCACCGCATAGGACTCCACATCCACCTGCATCCCTTCACGCAGTCCGATGATCTCCCGCTCCGGGATGTTGAGTTCGACCTTGATGCGGCTGAGGTCCAGGATCTCGGCGATGGGGTCGCCCTTGCGCACGTACTCTCCAAGCTGGACGAATTTCGTCTTCACTGCGCCCTTGAGCGGCGCGCGGACGATGGACTTCTTGAGGCTGATGTCGGCCAGCTGTTCGGCCAGCCGGGCGCTGTCGCGGCGGGCGAGGCTCTGGTCGAACTGCGCCTGGGTGATCAAACTGCGCTGAGAGAGCTGCTCGTCCCGTTCGAAGTTGATCCGGGCGAGGCGGTAGTCGGCTTCGGCCATCTCCAGCCGCACCTGAAACTCCTTGGTCGAGATGTTGGCCAGCGTCACTCCCTGCTTGACGGAGTCGCTCTCCTCAAAGCGCAGGGCCTCGACCATGCCTTCGATCTCGGACTTGACCACGATCCGGTCTTCCGGGAGCAGGTTCCCCACATAGGTGGACTCGGAGGCGATGCTCTGCGGCTCGAGGACCTGGACCCGGACGTTGGTGTTCTGAGCTGCAGCCGGTCCCCCGGAACCGGGCGCGGCTCCCTGCGGACCGCCTTCTGCGTCCGGACCGTTCTGGGCTGCGGCCTCTCCGCGTGCTGCCGCAGGAGCGGACTGGGCTCCGCCTCCTCCCCTCTGGCAGGCAACGAGTGTGGTGAGCAGGGTGGCCAGTCCCAGCGAGAGCAGGATCTTCAGAGCATTCATGAGCAAGATGTCCGGTTAGCGGTTCAGTTGGTATTCGGTGTGGAGGCTTCCGCTGAGCACCAGCAGGTCCAGGTAGTTCTTTTCGTAGCGGATTCGGGAGAGGATTTCATTCTGCTGAGCCTTGGCGACCTCCTGCTGGAACTGAGCGACCTGAAAGCTGGTGCTCTGTCCGAGGCGGAAGCGCTCGATCTCGTTGCGCAGCTGGTCCTGGGTGATCTTCAGCAGCGACTGGTTGGTCCGGATCTCCACCTCGCTCAGCTCCAGCGCCCGCAGCAGCGCGTTCAACGTCACCTGCAGCTCGGAGCGGCGTTGCTCGATGCTGAGCTGATTCTGCTCCGAGGCGATGCGTTTCTGCAGCACCCCCTCCTCGGCAGAGGTTCCCCCCAGCGGGACCGTCCAGGTCAGGGTTGCAGAGTAGCCGTGCAGCGCAGATTCGCTGAAGTCCGAGGTCGCGCTGCCGCTGCTGGAGTAGCCGTTGAGGACGTAGGTGAGGTTGAGGTCGAGGTTTGCCTGGTCCTTGTTGAGCGCCTGCGTCAGCTCCACGCGGTTGGTGCGCACGTCCGCGTCCAGCTGCTGCAGCTGGACGTCCGCCTGATAGACCCGCTTGAGCAGATCCTCGCTGCTCAACGTCAGCCGCCGCACCTTGGGACGATCTTCCGGAAGCAGTCCCACCGGGAGTTCCGGGAGGTTGAGCACAGCACGGACCTGATCCTCCACCCCAAGCTGGCTGTTCCGGGAGCCGCGCAGCGTCTGCTGATCCCGGAGCAGCTGCAGCTCCGACTGGGAGACGTCGATCGGCTTGACGATTCCGGCCCCGAGTCGGGCCTTGTTGTCCTGCAGCAGCCGCTCCGAGAGCTTGACCGCCTGCTTCTGCACCTCGATCGACTCCACGATGCCCGCGAGGTCCCAATAGATCGAGGCGACCTGCTTGAGCGTCTGGTCCTCCGTCAGCCGGGCCCCCAGCATGGTGCGGTCCACCCCGATTTCGGCGAGGTGAATGGAGGCGTCGTTCACCTCGTCTCCCCAGTCCTGAAAGATCGGCACGTCCACGGAGGCGGTCAGCCGGGACGTGTTCACCGCATCCGAGGCAGAGCCGACGGTGACGCTCCCTCCGGCCTCGGCCCGGGTGATTCCCGTGCTGGTGCTGGTGGTGTCGCTGTAGTTGAGGCTGTAGGAGATGCCGCTGGAGGTCGGCTTGCGGAAGCTGGTTCCCAGCGTGGTCGAGTTCACCTGTGCTCCGGAGGCGTCGAGCCCGGAGGAGGCCCCGCTGCTCCAGCTCACGCTCTTGCCCTGCTGCACGGAGGCGGTCAGGGTGGATTCGTACTTTGCCGAGGCCGCCTGCAGGCCGCTCCGGGCGGCATCCACGCCCTTGAGAGCGCTCTGGATGTTCGTTCCCCGCTCCTGGGCGAGCTGCAGGATCAGCTGCATGGGCACCTTGGCATAGCGCCGCCCATCGATTTCCGTCAGATCCGCCTGCTCCAGCAGGGCTTCGATCTCGGCCTCGGTGAAGGCGTGAACGCTGAAGGGGGCGAGCAGGCTGCAGAGCAGCAGGGAGAGGAGGAGGTGGTGACGCAGGTTCATGGACGCTCGGAGGTGGAGAGAAGATGCAATCTTGCCCATCGTCGCAGGAAAACGCAGGGAGCGCATCTCCCAATCGTATAGAGATGTATCAATTTGTCAGCGCAGGATTCACTGGCCAATGGTGCCCCACGGGTAGTCGACAAAGAGGATCACCTCGCGTCCCTCCTGACCGGTGGCCACGTCGAAGCGGTAGACGAACCCGGAGCTGGTGATCAGGCGGGCGCCGGCACCGGTGGAGCTGCGCTTCTCCTTCCAGAGATCGGACGGGGTGTCCGAGACCGAGCCCTCCTCATAGAAGAGCGCGAGCTGGACTCCGGTCCGGACATCCTTGATGAAGTAGAGGTCGAACGGGGTGTTCTCGTCAGTCAGATTCCAGCGAAGCTCGGCCGCCCGGAAGCCCACCTCGGCACCGGTGAAGCGTCCTCCGGCAAAGGAGCGCAGCCGGGAGGCGCCTCCCAGAGAGCCCGCGGTGCCGTAGCGGTTGGAGGTCGCCTGATCGTTCGCCTGATCCTGCAGGGCCGCCTGCTCCGTGGCCTGTTCGGTGGCCGTGCAGGCTCCGGAGACCGTACACTGCGACTGTGAGAGGAGGTAGTTGTAGATCACGGTCGCGTCGGTCTCCCCCTGCTCACGGACCAGGGCGCTGGAGCGAAACCAGTTGAAGGCGATGGTGCTGTTGCTGAGGACAGGCACGTAGGCGGTGGCGTTGTAGTCCTGGGTGTCGAGCTTGATGCGCTTCGGCGCGCCCGCTTCGGCCTCGATGTCCGGATTGGCCGAGCGCGTGTAGACCAGTCGGAGGCCTTTTCGAGGGTCCGTGCGATCGTCCGTCCAGTCGATCTGCGAACCGTAGGTGCGGCTCTGGAACTCGAAGCGCTGAGGTGGATCGTAGGTCGCCAGACGCTCGCCCTCGTTGTCCAGGATGCCGCTGGTGGCTGCGTTGATGTCGTACTGGATGGTGAAGATCTCGAACATCCGATCGGCCAACGTCAGGATCAGCCGCCCGCCCTGGAGCTGCGTGTCCGTCAGTTCGGTGTAGAAGAAGTCCTCTGGATCGGAGTCCTCGTCCATCCCTCGGGAGCGGTAGACCTTCTGCGTTCCGCGGTTGAAGTTCACGGTCGTCAGATCCAGCAGCAGCGTCTCCGGCCAGAGGGGGATGTCGGTGAAACCCGCGATCGTTCCGCTGATGTCCCCGCCGCCAACACCAACGGCAAAGACGTCCACCGTGGTCTCGATGCTGCCGAAGGGAATGTTGTTGAACCCGCCGATGACTCCCAGTCCGGCTCCAGCTCCGGGGAGGATGTAGGGGATCGGAGCGACGAGGTAGCCGAAGTCGGTCGAGAACTGCTCCCGACGCCGTTCCAGCGCCTGGAGGGTGAAGGCGCAGAGGAGGAAGAGCACGAGGAGCAAGGAGAGCTTGCGGAACAAGGGGGAGCGGCGCATCATAGGGTCTTGTACATCAGAGGATCGGGAAGCCGGTTGAGGTGATTCACAATTCTCGATCATAAACCAGCCTTCCATGCAGAGGAACCCGGGGGTTTTGTCATTTTGTAACAAAAACAGGAGCCAAAGAGACCATGACAGAAAAGATCATCAGAAGCGATGCGGAATGGCAGGAGCAGCTGACTCCGGAGCAGTACGAGATCTGCCGACGTCAGGGGACCGAGCGGGCGTTTACCGGGAGGTACCATGACGAGAAGCGCCCCGGGACCTATCGCTGCGTGTGCTGTGGGCAGGAGCTTTTCGCATCCGAGCACAAGTATGACTCCGGAAGCGGGTGGCCGAGCTTCTGGCAGCCGACCGAGGCCGAGGCGGTGGAGACGGAGACGGACCGGAGCCTCTTCATGGTCCGTACCGAGGTGCACTGCAGCCGCTGCGACTCCCACCTGGGACACGTTTTCGAGGATGGACCTCGGCCCACAGGTCTGCGATACTGCATCAACTCGGCCTCTCTCACGCTTGAACCCAAGGAGGACACATGAGCGCAAACTGGCCCTTGACCGCTCTCGCCCATCACCCGGCCGCAGCCTCTGCGAGCCGCATTCCCATCCGCACCGACACGATCGGGCTGGGCTGTGGACACTTCGACCTGCCGGTCGGTGACGAAACGATCCCCGCCTACCATGCCCGCCCGGCAGGACCCGGACGATTTCCCGTGGTGCTGGTGGTGATGGAGATCTTCGGTCTGCACGAATACATTCAGGACACCTGCCGGCGGCTGGCCAAGTCCGGATATCTGGCAATCGCTCCCGACCTGCTCATTCGGCAGGGCGACGTGACTCAGTACACCGAGATCGAGCCCATTCGGCAGATCGCCTACGCCGTCCCGGATGCCCAGATGTGCCAGGACCTGGATGCGGCCGTGGAGTGGGCGGCTTCCGGATGCGGAGAGGTGGAGCGGCTGGCCGTCACCGGCTTTTGCTGGGGAGGGCGCGCGGTGTGGATGTACGCGGCACACCGCCCTCAGCTCTGCGCAGGCGTCGCGTGGTACGGGAAGCTCTCTGGTGAGCACACCGAGGCGATGCCGGAGTACCCGGTGGATGTCGCCTCGCGGCTCAACGCCCCGGTGCTGGGGCTGTATGGAGGTCAGGATGCCGGAATTCCGCTGGACAGCGTGGAGGCGATGCAGGCACGGCTGGGAGAGGAGAGTGCCTCTCGGATCATCGTCTATCCGGAAGCCGAGCATGGCTTCCACGCCGACTATCGCGCCTCCTACGCTCCAGACTGCGCCCAGGAGGGCTGGCGGGAGATGCTCCGGTGGTTTCAGGCAAACGGGGTCTGATCAACGCTCCGGGATGCCCGCCTCTTCGGCCAATTGATGCAGGGACTTCGGAGCAAATCGAGGTTTCCTGCGGACCGAGGTCCAGGCCTTGAGGAGCGGCGCGTTTTCCGGAATCCGATTCCCCAACAGCCCCAGCGCGCGGAGCTTGATCCGGTACAGCCTGGGGCTGGAGAACAGCTGCGCCCAGCCCTTCCAGACCCACTGCTCCAGGCGGGCCTTGGCTCCGGCCCCCGTGCTCCAGGCCTCCTTGCGCCCCTCCTCCGCCTTGTCCTCCCGGAGGCGCAGCAGGATCTCGGTGATCGGAATCTTCACCGGGCAGACCTCCACGCATGCTCCGCAGAGGCTTGAGGCCGAGGCCAGGTGTCCGGCATCGTGCAACCCCTTCATCTGCGGCGTGAGGATCTTGCCGATCGGCCCGGGATAGACCGAGTTGTATGCGTGTCCGCCAATGCGCGTGTAGACCGGGCAGTGGTTCATGCAGGCGCCGCAGCGGATACACATCAGCGTCTCCTGCAGCAACGCGTCCTGATGCATCCGGGAGCGTCCGTTGTCCAGCAGCACCAGGTGCACCTCCTTCGGCCCGTCCAGCTCCCCTTTACGCCGGGGTGAGGAGATCATGTTGAAGTACGTGGTGATCGGCTGCCCGGTAGCCGAGCGGGTCAGCATGTGCAGCAGCGGCGTGACCTCCTCCAGACGTTCCACCACCTTCTCGATCCCCATCAGCGCCACATGCACCGGAGGCAGGGTGGTGCAGTAGCGCCCGTTGCCTTCGTTCTCCACCAAACAGAGCGTCCCCGTCTCTGCGACCGCAAAGTTGACTCCGGAGATGCCGATGTGGGCTTCATGAAACTTGCGCCGCAAGACCTCACGCGCCAGCCCGGTCATCTCCTCGGCGCTGGCCTCTCCGTTCGCGCTCACGCCCTCCTGGACAAAGGTCTGGTTGATCTGCTCCGTGTTCAGGTGAATCGCCGGCATGATGATGTGGGACGGCAGCTCCTTGCGCAACTGGACAATGTATTCTCCCAGGTCCGACTCCAGCGACTCCAGGCCATGAGCTTCCAGGTAGTGATTGAGCTCCATCTCCTCGGAGACCATCGACTTGCCCTTCACAAAATACCGAGCCTCATGAGAGCGGGCAATCTGCAGGACGACCTCGTTGGCCTCCTCCACGGTCTCGGCCCAATGAACCCGGATGCCGTTCGCCTCACAGTTGGCCTCCAGGCGTTCCAGCAGCTCCGGCAGCTGCCGCAAAGCCTTCAGCCGAACCCGGTGGCTGAGTTCACGGTAGGCCTCGGTCTCGTCATCAACGGGGAACTGGGCGCTTCGCTTGGTCATCAGCCCATCCATCGCGCGACGGAAGTTCCGCCGCAGCTCAGGGTTGGCCAACGCTTCAGTGGTGTCCTCGATGAAGGACTCTGCAGAGATCGGATGCATGAGGTCTCAGGTCAGCTCGGAGGTGGTGCCTTCGATCAGGCAGGATCGAGGCGGGGAAAGACGACAAAACTTTAGCAGCCCTGCCTCGCAATGCAATGCGCAACCTCGCTCCGGGCCTCTCCCGGAAGCTCGAAAAGAGAGCCGCAGCCCAAGGGGACGCCGGGGAATCTACCCCACCGGGAAGCGCATGGCCAGCAGTCCCAGCAGGACCAGCACGGCGGCGAGCAGGCGCTGAGGCTCAAAGCGTTCCTTGAGGAGCAGCACTCCAAGCAGCGGGGTGAGCACCACGCTGGTCTCCCTTACCGAAGCGACCAGCGACACCGGCGCATGGGCCATGGCCACGATCACCATCCCGTAGGCGGTGGAAGACATCACTCCAGCCAGGGCTCCCTGAGGCCCCACCTGGCGCATCTGAGGCCACAGCTCCTGACGCCGTCCCCACCAGGCCAGCAGGAGGGACGGAGGGCTCTCCGAGATGCAGAGCCACGCGATGTAGGAGAACTCGTTGCCACTCAGGCGCACCCCTGTGCCGTCCACCACCGTGTAGGAGGCGATGAAGGCTCCGGTCCCGAGCGCATACAGGACGCCTTGGCGGCTCAGGACCGAGGCGTTGCCTCGGCGGAAGATCAGGCTGAAGATGCCTAGCGAGATCAGCAGGATGCCCAACTGCTCTTCCAGCCTTAGCGGCTCCTGGATGACCAGCGCGGCTAGCACGCTGGTCAGCAGCGGTGCCGATCCCCGGGCGATCGGGTAGACCTGCCCCAGATCTCCGTGGGCATAGGCCTGAATGAGGAACAGGTTGTAGCCGATGTGCAGCACCATCGACGCGAAGAT
This sequence comes from Deltaproteobacteria bacterium, assembly GCA_038133845.1. GTDB lineage: Bacteria > SAR324 > SAR324 > SAR324 > NAC60-12 > JAYPUA01. The sequence continues at coordinate 31,752 of JAYPUA010000022.1, read as the reverse complement.
GTGAGGCCAGCTCTCCAGGTGTGGAGTCGGGAGCCAAAAGAGCGCGGGAGGCAGCAGCAGGAGAGCCGGGACGGTGTGCAGAATGGCCAGGCTGACCAAGCGGTCGATGCTGCGCTTGAGCAGCAGATTCCAGGCTCCGTGCAGCAGCGCAGCCGACAGAACCAGCACCAAGATTTCAAACTCCATGAGCTTCCGAGCTGATCGTTCCAATGAGAAGCAAAGGAATGATCATGCGCGAAGGCCCCGGTATTGTCGAGCAGGGAATGCCCAGCGCTCCGATTCAAAATCAGAACCCCAAGGTCACTTCAGAAATCGGACGACCTGATCCGGGTGGTCGGTGAACACGCCGTCCACACGGACCTGGTTCAGCAGCAGCTCCAGCAGCTCCTCGAACGTGTCAACGTAGCGGGGCAGCCGGTCCTGACGCAGGGTGTAGACATGGACCGCCAACCCCAGCGAGTGGGCCTCCTCCACCAGAGACGTCGCCTGAGCCTCTCCGGAGGATGACCTCCCGGTGAGCACCTGGTTGATCCAGGGTCCGATGCCATCGGCATATCCGGAGATCGCCTGCAGGCCTTCAGGCGTCTTGAGGAAGTCGAAGTCGGTCGAGGTCATCCGCCAGTTGTTCTCTCCAAGCAGTTGGACCCGCTTGAGCCGCGACCCCGCCTGGCGAAGCTCCTGCAGCGCCACGTCATCAAAGGACTGAATCCACACCGGATCGGTGGATTCTCGGTAGCCGTAGCGGTCCAGCACTTCCATCAGCTTGAGCACCGGATTGAGTCCACGAGACTGATGCGCCTCCCAGCCCTTGACCTCGATGTAGACTCCGACTTCACGCTGCAGGGTCTGGTTGAGGCCCTGCACCAGGTCCAGCATCTCCTCCAGCGTTGGCACCTGAAAGATCTGGCGGGACAGGGGGAAGCGCTCCGGGAAGGCGGCGGTGTCCCCGCTGCGACCTCTCCGCTCATGGGCCGAGAGTTGTCGGATCTCGGCGAGGTCAAAGTCCATGACCCAGGCTTTGGAGCCGCCACCGGTACGCTCCGGGAAGACCTCCTGCACGTTGGTGGTGGTGTTGAGGGTCAGGTCGTGGATGACCACCAGGTGCCCGTCGCGGGTCATCACCAGGTCCAGCTCCAGAAAGTCTGCCCCCTGGGCGTGAGCGAGGGTTGCGGCAGGGAGCGTGTGCTCCGGCAGGTATCCGGAGGCTCCTCGGTGGGCAATCACGAGCGGATCACCTGCCGAGGCCAACCCCGGGAGTCCGAGCAACAGGCTGAGCAGCAGGGCGCGCAGGAAGGAAGAGACAGGCATGAGGGTTCCTTTGGTGAAAGAGGTGAATGGGACAACCGGGCACACGCTCACTCGAAGGTGTCGTGCTGCCCAAGGTAGATCTGCCGGAAGCGAGGCAGATAGGTCACCAGGATGTAGACCTCGATGACTCCGGAGATCAGGTACAGGGGCAGCAGGATCCAGGCATAGGACAGGTCAAGGCCTGCAGCGTCGGTGTGCAGCTGCACGAACAGCACTCCAAGGAGGGTGAAGTTGAGCGCGGTGCCCCACTTCGGAATCCGCTTGGGGGCGACCTTGAAGAGGATGCGCCTCCAGCCGATCAGGATCGGGATGGAGGCCAGCTGGGCCACGTCCCTGACCACAATCAGGGCGTAGTACCAGGGTTCCACCCGATGCAGCACAAAGAGGTAGCTGAACAGTGAGAGCGCCACCAGCTTGTCTGCCACCGGGTCCAGGATCGCGCCGGCAAAGGTGGTCTGTCCGTTGGCCCGTGCCAGGCGGCCGTCCAGAAAGTCCGTGAGGAAGACCCAGCTGGCCAGCACATAGGCTCCGAAAAACAGCTGAGCCTCCAGCAGCCACAGCAGCGGCGCGATCAGGAAGACGCGGGACAGCGTCAGGCCGTTGGGGAGATTCAGGGGGATCTTGGCCAGAGTCCGGGACATTTCAGGTCACGCGTTGCAGGTTGCGGTTCCAGGGCAAGGAAGCAAGAGGCTCTCTCCCAGAGATTTCAGGTAGGAACTTCAACAGTATTCAGGAAGTTCCCTGCATGTCAACCGCAGGGCATGGACTTTTCCTGCGGTTCGTTGCTAACGTGGATCGTCCTTGGAAAACCCTCTGTTTCGCTTGCTCAGGAGCTGCATGATTACGCTGTATACCGCCCCCACTCCCAACGGTCACAAGATCTCCATTGCTCTGGAAGAACTGGAGTTGCCCTATGAGCTGGTTCCGTTCGACCTGATGAAGCTGGAGCAAAAGGCTCCGGAGTTCCTCGCGCTCAATCCGAACGGCCGCATCCCGACCATCGTGGATCACGATCAGGATGATTTTGTGGTGATCGAGTCCGGAGCGATTCTGCTCTACCTGGCAGAGAAGACGGGGAGGCTCCTGCCCACGGAGCCCAAACGTCGCTCGGAGGTCATCCAGTGGCTGATGTTCCAGATGGGAGGTGTCGGCCCCATGCAGGGACAGGCGCATGTGTTTCTCCGCTATGCCCCGGAGAAGATCCCATACGCAATCGAGCGCTACCAGAAGGAGACCCGGAGGCTTTACGAGGTGCTCAACACCCGCCTGGAAGGGAGAGCGTTTCTGGCAGACGAGTACTCGATCGCCGACATCGCCACCTGGCCGTGGGTCCGGATTCACGCCTGGGCCGGGGTGGAGGTCGCCGACCTGCCGCACCTGGTGCGTTGGCTGGAGACCCTGGCCGCCCGCCCGGCCTGCCAGACCGGAATCCTCAAGCCGCCCCGCGCCAGTGACCGCTCGGCAGATGAGCTGCAGCAGTTTGCCAAGCAGGTGCTGGTCTGAGCTGCGGCAACAGGCACCGCAACAAAAGCGGAGGCCCGGTTGAAGAACGAGACCCCGCATTCAAATCGGAGCCGTCAAAGCCATGTTTGTGCATTTGATCCGGGTATGGCATAGTGCATCCCCAAATCCGCAGGCTGGCGCTTCCTTGAATGGCCATCCGCTTCTCTTTGCCCACTCCAAGCGTGTAAGCTCATGAACTCGATCATCCGGCGTCCGGACTTCTGGATCGTGGCCCTCCTGTTTTTCCTGATGATTCCGGCCGAACGCCTGGAGTTGTTTTCTCAGGTGGAGAATCAGCTTCAGGGGATCCGTCACATCTTCCGCAACAGCACCCTCCCGATTGAAGAGACTCAGTTCCCCTACGATCAAATCCTGATTGTGGACACCGAGGAACAGTTCTTCGAAGAGTACGGCAGCTGGCCGCTGAGGCGTGCCGACATCGCCCAGATCGTGGTCAACCTGCGCAAGCTCGGGGCAAAGGTCATCGCGCTCGACATGCTGATGGACTTTCCGAACGGCTATGGCGAGGACCCCATCCTGGCCGAGGCGCTCTCTGCAGGAGAGGAGGGGCTTCAGGACACCATGGTGGTTGCGCAGCTGGACCTCAAGGGGAGCGAGTTGCAGAAGATCAACGGCGCGACCGACGTGCTGGCCGAGGCGACTCAGATGGGATACACGAACCACACGCTGATCGGGAGCATGCTCTCGCGGGTGCGCTTCTATCCGGAGATTCAGGCGGAGCACCAGATCTGGCCCTTTGCCGTTCAGGCCCTCGCGATGTCGCTGGACGTCAAGCCCCAGCTGGAGGGCAACGAGTTGGTCGTGGGACCTTACCGGGTGCCGCTGGATCACAACAACGACCTCTGGATCGACTTCCCCAGCCTGCCACCACACACCAACTTCCTGAGCAAGAACACTCCGGCTGCCATCACCGCCGCGATGGTGCTGATGGACCTTGAGGACATCCCGGAGGAGGAGTTTGAGGAGGAAACCGAGGACCTGCGACCTCTGGTGGAGAACAAGATCGTCCTGGTCGGCGACACCTCGGAAGTCTCTCACGATATCTTCGAGACCCCGATCGGAGAGGTCTACGGGATCGAGATCCTGGCCGACACGATCAACACGATCATCAACAACGGTCCCATCCAACCGGCCTCGGAAGGCATGGAGATCGCGGTGCTGCTGATCCTGCTGGTCCTCTTCATCCTGGCCGCCCAGGCCCATCACTTCTCAACCCCGCTGTTCTTCCTGATTACGCTCGGATACGTCGGGGTGGCCTTCTATGCCTACATCTACCACGGGGTGGCCTTCTCCATGAGCTACGCCCTGCTGGCCTGCATCCTGAGCATTTTTGCCATCAACCTCTACCAGTTCCTGCTGGAGCGTCGGCAGAAGTCGTTCATCAAGGGGGCCTTCTCCCAGTACCTCTCTCCCGCCGTGATCGACGTGATCGTGGACGATCCCAGCAAGCTCAAGCTTGGGGGAGAGCGACGGGAGATGACGGCCTACTTCTCCGACGTACAGAAGTTCTCCACCATCTCTGAAAAGCTCACTCCGGAGGAGTTGGTGCAGCTGCTCAACGAGTACCTCACCGCAATGTGCGACATCATCTCCTCGCACAACGGGACCATCGACAAGTTCGAGGGCGACGCGATCATTGCCTTCTGGGGCGCGCCGCTGGAGCAGCCGGACCATGCCAAGCTGGCCTGCTTTGCAACCATCGACATGCAGAAGACGCTCATGGAGATGCGCAAGGGCTGGAAGGCCCAGGGACGCGATCAGCTCTATGCCCGGATGGGCGTCAACAGCGGCCCGATTGTCGTCGGGAACATGGGCTCGGCTCAGCGCATGGACTACACGATGATGGGCGACGCAGTGAACCTGGCGGCCCGGTTGGAAGGGGCCAACAAGTTCTACAAGAACTACACGATGGTCTCTGGAGACACCTACAAGCTGGTCGAATCCGACGTGGACGCCCGGATGCTGGACATCATCCGAGTGGTTGGGCGGAAGGACGCGGTCCCGGTGTATGAGGTCCTGGAGCGCAAGAACCAGACAACCGGTCCGCTGGCCGGCGCGGTGGAGGCCTACTCCCAAGGATTGAAAGTCTACCAGGAGGCCGACTTCAAGGCCGCCGTTCAGCACTTCGAGAAGGCGCTCTCCATCCTTCCGGAGGACGGTCCCTCCCAGGTGATGCTGCAGCGCTGTCAGCAGTACCTCGAAGACCCCAGCGGCTGGGATGTGGTCTACACCCTGACCGAGAAGGGCTGAGCCCGCGGCCGATGCGCACCCGCAAGCGTCGTCTGGACGTTCTGCTGGTCGAGCAGGGGCTCGCGCCGTCCCGGGAGAAGGCCCAGGCCCTCATCCTCGCCGGGCAGGTCCGGGTGGAGGGACGCCGGGTGGACAAGTCCGGAAAGACCTTTCCGGACGGGATTTCGCTGGAGGTCACCGGACAGGATCACCCATACGTGAGCCGAGGCGGGCTGAAGCTTGAGGGGGCGTTGCGCGATTTCGGGATCGATCCTGCAGGCTGGAGTGCTCTGGATGTCGGGGCCTCGACCGGAGGCTTCACACACTGCCTGCTCCTGCACGGCGCAGCCCGGGTGTATGCGGTGGATGTCGGGTACGGGCAGCTGGCCTGGGTCTTGAGGCAGGACCCGCGGGTCGTCTCGCTGGAGCGCACAAACATCCGGCACCTGACCCCAGAGGCCCTCGGAGAGGCCGTCGACCTGGTGGTGATCGACGCCTCCTTCATCTCCTTGAAGCTGATTTTCCCCAAAATTGTTGAGTTTCTGAAGCCCGGAGGCTCCGTCCTTGCGCTGGTGAAGCCTCAGTTCGAGGCGGGTCCGGAGGAGGTTGGGCGCCGAGGGAAGGTCTCCAGCGAGCAGACCCACCGGCGGGTGCTGGATGCACTTCAGGCCGACGCCGCGGCTCAGGGCTTCCGGGTGCAGGGAGAGACCGGGTCGGCGCTGGTGGGCAAGAAGAGTGGAAATCAGGAGTTCTTTCTGTGGCTGTGCCGATGAACGATTCCGCACCTCAGGTACTGCAGGTCCCGCTGGACACGGTGCACCCCAACCCGGGTCAGCCCCGGCGACACTTTGATGAGCGGTCGATTCAGGGGCTCGCTCAGTCCATCGAGAACCAGGGCATCCTTCAGCCTCTGCTGGTGCGCCCTCGTCCGGAAGGGGGATATGAGCTGGTGGCGGGGGAACGCCGCTGGCGGGCGCTGAAACTGCTGGAGGCTCCCACCGCCCCGGTGATCGTCCGGGAAGTTGACGACTGGAACCTGCTGGAGGTCGCGCTGCTGGAAAACATTCAGCGGGAGGACCTGAGCGCGATCGAGGAGGCCCAGGCCTATCAGCAGCTACTCCAGCTCTACGAGTGCACGCAGCACGAGCTGGCGCGCAAGCTGGGAAAGGACCGGACCACAATCACCAACACCCTGCGCTTGCTCCAGCTTCCGGAGAGCATTCAGCGAGATGTCGAGACCGGGCTGCTGACCTCCGGACACGCCCGGGCGCTGCTGGGGCTCTCCAGCAAGGCGGCCCAGCAGCAGATGCGTGAGCAGGTGCTGCGCCAGGGATGGAGTGTCCGGCAGACCGAGAAGGCCGTCCGCGCCGAGCAGGCACGCTGGGCGGACCTGTTTCACGAGACCGGAGCCTCCCCGCGCCCTCCTGCCCGAGAGGCGCAAGACCACCACCTCCGCCTGCTGGAAGACGAGCTGTCCCGACAGCTCCGCACCCCGGTCACCCTCCACTTCCAGAACGGCAAGGGACGCATCGAGCTGCATTACTCCTCGCTGGAAGAGTTCGAACGCCTTCAGGAGTTGCTGCTCTCCCGGTGAGCCTTCTCCCGGGTGGGTTCGCTGCTGTGAGCTTCCAAAACATCAATTTAACACTTTAGTTACAATTTCAGGCTGGACACCTCCCCGAGCGGTTGGTATTTTTTGGAAAAGACACCGAAGCTTCTCCACCATCAACCTCTCGGAGAAGCGCACAGCGGTGCCGGCTTGAAGGGTAATCCTGGTTTCGACACCTCCTAAAACAAAGTCGAAGCTTCATGTACCAGGAAAATCGATGAAGGCTGTGGCTTGAAGATGTCTGAGAGCCGGCACCGGATCACTCCTTGAGCACCACTCCCCACTTCGTTCAAGACCTCGGATACTCCGTAGCGCATGCTCTGAGACGTGCGGCCGCCTGCTCTGCAGTCAGATCCCGCTGCGCCTCTGCCAGCAGCTCGTACCCGACCATGAACTTGCGGACCGTTGCGGAGCGCAGCAGAGGCGGATAGAAGTGAGCGTGCAGGCGCCAGGATTCCGGAGATTCAGTTCCTCCGGGGGCACCATGCCACCCCATGGAGTAGGGGAAGGAGGTCTGGAAGAGGGTGTCGTAACGGGTGAGCGTGCGTTTGAGGATCTCTGCAAGGGCCACACGTTCGGCAGGATTCAGTTCCGGGAGGTGCCGGACATCTCGTCGGGGGAGCAAGAGCAGCTCAAACGGCCAGACCGCCCACCATGGAACCAGAGCCACCCAGTGCTCGTTCTGTTCCACCAGCCGCTCCGACTGCTTCAACTCCAACTCCAGGTAATCTCCCAGCAGGGTTCGTCCCGTTTGCTCGAAGTACGCACGCTGGGTGGCCTCCTCCTTGACCAGCTCGTTCGGGAGGAAGTCGCTGGCCCAGATCTGTCCGTGCGGATGCGGGTTGGAGCACCCCATCGCCGCGCCCTTGTTCTCAAACACCTGCACCCAGCGATACTCGCGGCCCAGCTCTTCGACCTGATCGGCCCAGACGTCCACCACCTGCCCAAGCTCCGGAAGTGACATCTCGGGGAGAGTCAGGTCGTGACGTGGAGAGAAGCAGACCACCCGACACGTCCCGTGGACCGGACGGGCCTCAAGCAGCGAGTCTGCGAGAGGTTCCAGCTCCACAGGCTCCGGCAGAAGGGCGGCGAAGTCGTTGGTGAAGACAAACGGTCCGGTATACTTCGGGTTGCGTTGCTCTCCGGCACGGGCGTTTCCCGGACAGAGGTAGCAGCTCGGATCGTGCGCCGGACGCCTCTCGCGGACCGGGACCTCCTCCTGTCCCTGCCAGGGACGCCGGGCCCGATGCGGGGAGACCAACACCCACTCTCCGGTGAGGGCGTTTCTGCGGCGGTGCGGCGTGGCATCCAACGCGTTCATGAGCCCTGAACCCGCTGTTGGATAAAGTCCTGGAAGGCCTTGCGGTTCCACTCTCTCGGCCCCAGCGCCCGCCCAAGAATCACCCCTTGGGGATCAATCAGGTAGGTGATCGGGATGTTCTTGACGCCATAGATCTGCACGATGCTCATCTCCGTGTCAGCCACAATCGGGAAGCCGAAGCCGTGCATCTTGAGGAACTTGCGCACCCGCTCCTCGGTCTCTCCCATGGAGACCGCGAGCACCGTGAGCTGCTCCGTGCCGACCGTGTCCTGCAGGGCGTCCATGTCCGGCATCTCCTTGAGACACGGGGCACACCAGGTGGCCCAGAAGTTGAGCAGCACAAACCGCCCCTGCAGCTGATTGAGCTGCAGCTCCCGGCCATCCAGCAGGCGCATCGGGAAGTCGTGAGCCTCAATGTAGGTGCTGGGCACCTCCACGCGCATCCCCTTGAGCAGCTCCTTCTCTCCGTCACTCAGAGGGACCTGCTTTCCGGCATGAAGCGCTGTGGTCCCCAGCAGCCATCCTCCCACAAGAACCAGCGGAATCCATCGCAGCATCAGATCATTCTCACAAAATCGAGGTGTTCCTGAAAGTCAGCCTCCTTGAGGCGTTGTCGCATGGCAAGACGTCCCATCGTATCTCCGATGGTGAGGAGAAGCAACGCGTTCCGGAACTCCTGCAGGAAGGAAACCGGGGGCAGCTCCGGGAATCCCCAGGCCGGGACTCCAAGCAGGCGACGCCCTGGAGCCGGAGGGCGATGGTCCACAAACCCGAGCACCGGCAGGTCCTGCGCCTGAAGCGTCCGGCATAGCGTCTTCCCGGAGGGGCCTGAGCCGAGGATCAGTGCTCCGGAGCGTCCTTCCAACAGCCCAAACTCGCGCAGGTAGTGCACCCGCGCCTGAAACATCGCCGGACGCTTGTAGATCGGGTCCACGTGTGAGAGCCGATCCGGAGCGTGACGTTTCTCCACCAGAACCTCCGGGACCTTCCCAAAGCGCAGACCAGCCTGTGCTGCCCGGAGCAAGAAGTCGTAGTCCTCGGCCCAAGGCTGCACGCGATACCCCTGCAGTTGTTCGAACACCGCTCGGCGTGCAAAGAAAGTGGGGTGCATGATGGGAGATTCCGCGAAGAGGTCGCCTCGGATCTGGTCGTGAGTGAGCAGCGCGTTGCTCCAGTCCTCATAGCGTTGCATGCTGGCCGAGACCTCTCCGGATTCGGTAAAGAGCCGGGCCTGGGAACCGAGCACGTCACAGTCCGGATGTTTCTGCAGGAAGCTCCACTGACGCTCCAACCGGGTTGGTCGCATCCGATCGTCTGCGTCCATGCGGGCAACGCACTCCCCCTGGCAGACGGAAAGCCCCTCGTTCAAGGCCGGGACAATCCCGCGAGGAGGAGTCCGGATCAGCCGGAAGCGAGGATCCTGCCTGGCCCAGGACGCGACCTGGTCCGGGCTGGCATCGCTCGAGCCATCATCGACAACAACCACCTCGAAATCTTCCAGGGTCTGGGCAGCGATGCTCTGCAGGCAGTCGGAAAGGGTCGGGAGGTCGTCCCGGACCGGCATCAGAATGGAGACGAGCGGAGCCGTCATTCCGTAGGCTGGCTCGAGGAACCCGTAGGCTGGGCGGAGGAACCCGTAGGCTGGGCGGAGGAACCCGTAGGCTGGGTGGAGGAACGATACCCAGCAGAAGAGAAGGGCGTCCGCAGCAGGTGCTTCATCACCGCATTCCGGTAGTTCCGGGGCTGTTCGAGCATGACGACAAAGAAGAGGTCTTCATGCTCCGGGAAGTACCCTGCGATGTTGTAGATGCCCTTGAGCGTCCCGGTCTTCAGCAGCACCCCCTTTTCCACGGGCATCAGCTTGCGGTAGGGCGAGAAGGCCCGCAGCAGATCCAGCACCATCTCCGGAGTCATCCGGTTGTCTCTCGCGATCCCGGAGCCTTCCACAACCCGGAACGAGTCTGCGGCCCAGCCCATCCGCGTCTGCAGAAACGTGTTGATCTGGCGCAGGCCGCGCCCCAGGCTGGCAGGCTCGCGGCTTCCGGAGCTGCGACCCATGGCAAGCAGCAGCTGATTGGCGATAAAGTTGTTGGAATACTGGAGCATCCCGGCCACCACCTCATGCAGCGGCCGAGGGTTCTCGTAGCGCAGAAGGAGCACGTCCGCAGCGGACACCGGACGCGTGGTGAACCCAGGCTCCTCGAAGCGCAGACCGGCCTGCTGCAGAAACGCACGGGCCAGCTCCGCGGTGAACTCCAGCGAGCGCCCAGGCTGCTGGGTGATGTTGATCCGGTGCTTCCCGGGCTCCAGCTCCCGGGCCAGCTCGATCGCGACATTGGTCAGCGGCGTCTGAGGCTCTGCCGAGCGGATCTCCCCCTGAGCATTCACCTCCACAAACACGGTGTTGAAGTTGGAGGCCAAGGAGCCAATCTTCGCGTTGTAGGGATCGAGGGAGCTCTCCAGCCCGGGGATGTTCAGTTCCGGATCGAAGGCGCTGGGGTCAAGGAACAGGCCCGACCAGCTTCGAGAGACGTCCGATCGGGTGGCAAGCTGATCGGCCAGATCTTCCCAGGTCTCCGAAACCAGGAAGGGGTCACCGTAGCCCCGGACGCCCAATCGCCCGTCCGCTCCGGCATAGACCTCGGTCGGGAAGCGATACTCCGGCCCCAGCAACTCCAGGGCGGCCAGCGCGTTGGCGATCTTGAGCAAGGAGGCGGGGATCAACTCCGGATTGCAGCCGCGCGGGTAGCGGTAGAGCACAGCTTCCTGATGGCCCACCAGCACGCACCCTCCGCTCACCAGCTTGCTCAGGCGCGCATCCAGTTGCGGATGATCCTGCTCCCTCCCAAAGGCCACGGAGGTCCCAAGCCCCAGCAGGACCAGCAGAAGGCACCCCCAGCGCATCAGTGGGAATCGCAGGCTGGGTGGAGGAGCCATCCCCAGCAGGGCCCCCGGCTTCACGGCTGCCGAAAGAGGAGGGTGCTGGCCCAGGAGAGGCCCACGCCAAACCCGGCAACCAGCAGGGTTCGGAGGTCCTCGTTTTCAAGCTCCTGAGCAAGCGCCATGGGGATGGAGGACGAGACGGTGTTGCCGTAGGACTCTGCATAGAACGGAGCCTTCTCACGAGGCACGCCCAACTCGTCGGCGATGGAGTTGATGATGTGGAGGCTGCCTTGATGCAGGATCAGCCGATCAAGGTCTCCAAGCGAGCGCTCGTTCTTTTGCAGCATGGCGCGGATGCTGTCCGGGATCATGCGCACAGAAAAGGTGAACACTGCCCGGCCGTTCATGTGCAGCGTCTGGTCGCGCACGATGATGCTGTCCCACTTCGTACCGTCGGAGCCAAACTCGAAGGCCCCGGTTGTCCAGACGGGACGGTCGCTGATCAGCGTCGCCGTAGCACCATCGCCAAAGAGCGTGCTGGTCTTCTTGTCCTGCAGGTCAATGACCTTGGAGTACGGATCGGCGGTCATCAGGATCCCGGTGCGCATGCCGTTGGCCTGCATGAAGGCCTGAATGATGGAGAGCGAATAGACGAACCCGGAGCACCCCAGAGAGACATCAAACGCAGCGCAGCCTTGGGGAAGTCCCAGCTTGCGATGCACGATCGCCGAGGTGTGCGGGAGTCCGGAGCCGTCCGGATTCTGGGTGCAGACCACGAGGCAATCGACCTCCTCCGTCTGGATCGGGCGCTTCTGCCGGAGCGACTGCCAGGCCCTCACGCAGAGGTCCGAGGTCTCCAGCTCGGGATCCTTTTGAGCGAGCGCCAGGAAGCCCACCTTCTCGCGCACCGTCTGCTCGGTCATGGCGAAGGCCTCCATCCGGTCCAGATTCGTGATCTGGTTCTCCGGGAGGTAGGTCCCGATCGCCTCAATCCCCAAAGTCGTGTTCACTTGCGTTCCTTCACGAAGGGTTCTCCAATGGCCTTGGGCGCGATGGCCTTGCCGACAAACCCGGCCAGCAGGACCACGGTCAGCAGGTAGGGCAGTGACTGAATCAGCGGAACCGGGACGGTCCCCAGCACCGGAAGCGGGGTCCCCTGCATGCGGCTTCCGGCAGACTCCAGGAAGGCAAACAGCAGGCAGGCAAACATGGCCGGGACCGGGCGCCACTTGCCGAAGATCATCGCCGCTAGCGCGAAGTATCCCTTGCCGGCAGACATGTCCTTGACGAAGAAGGCGATCTGCGCCGTGGAGAGGTAGGCTCCGGAGATGCCTCCCAGCAGTCCGTTGATCATCAGCGCCTGGTAGCGCATGCGCTGGACCGAGATGCCTGCGGTGTCCACGGCCAGCGGGTTCTCTCCAGTCGCCCGAAGTCGCAGCCCGAAGCGGGTCCGATAGAGGATCCAGGCGGTCAGGGGCACAGCGAGAAAGGCCAGATAGACCAGGATGTTGTGTCCGCTGATCAGCTCCGCATAAACCTCACCAAGGATCGGGACCCCGCGCAGTTCTTCGGCAAACGGGAGTTCGATCGCCGTGAATCGTGCCGACTGCGGCAGCTGGGGCGTTTTCCCTCCCTGAGTGAACCAAGAGACGGCCAGGACAACGGTCAGCCCCCGGGCGACCTCGTTGATGGCCACGCAAGAGACGACCTGATTTCCGGACTTGGTGACGCTGACCAGCCCGTGCACCATGGAGAGCATCACGCCCACAACCATCGCCCCCAGAACACCGATCCAGGCAGATTGGGTCCAGTGGGCCAGGGCTCCGGCGACGAAGGCCCCGGCCAGCATTTTCCCCTCCAGGCCAAAGTCGATCACCCCAGAGCGTTCGGCAAAGATCCCTCCCATGGCGGCAAAGACCAGCGGGACCGCCACCCGCAGCGTGGCGTCCAGCAGCAGGATCAGGTCATGCCACACGGGGCTCTCCAGAGGAGGCGAGGCGCTTGACCAGCGCTTCCAGTTGCGGTTTGAAGAGGTTCTCCAGGGCTCCGGCGAACAGGATCACCAACGCCTGAATCAGGATCACCATGTGGTTGTCGATGCGGTCCATCTCAAAGGCCAGCTCGGCTCCGCCCTGATACAGCGCACCGAACAGCATCGCCGCCAGCAGAATGCCCAGCGGGTGGTTCCTGCCGATGAGCGCCACGGCGATTCCGGTGAAGCCGTAGCCGGACTGGAAGTTGAGCAGCACCCGATGCTGGACGCCCATGATCTCGTTGATGCCCACCAGCCCGGCCAGCGCTCCGGAGAGCGCCATGGCCAGGATCAGGTTCCGGGAGACGTGGATCCCGCCATACACCGCAGCCTGTTCGTTCGCCCCTACGGTCCGCAGTTCGTAGCCCCAGCGAGTGTGCCAGATGAAGCGCCAGACGAAGACGCAGCACGCCAGGGCCAGGAAGAAGGAGGCATTGAGCGGGGAACGCTGAACCCCCCAGCTGCCGAACAGCTCGTGCATCTGCGGGAGCCAGGCGTTCTTCAGCAGCTCGCGGGTCTCCGGAGACATCTGTCCGGGCTTGATCAGCAGCTCGCTCAGCAGCCAGACCATCACCGCGCTGGCGATGAAGTTGAACATGATGGTGGTGATGACGATGTGGCTCCCTCGGCGCGCCTGCAGCCACCCCGGGATCGCCCCCCATACGGCGCCAAAAAGCATTCCGCCGATCAGCGCCAGCGGGAAAATGACCAGAAATGGCAGGGAGTCTGTCGCCAGGCAGGCCAGCCCGACACCGAGTCCGCCAATGTAGGCCTGTCCTTCTGCGCCGATGTTGAACAGCCGGGCGTGAAAGGCGATCGCAAACGCCAGCCCGGTGAAGACGTAGTTGGTTGTGTAGTACAGCGTATAGCCCAGGCCACTTGAGTAGCCAAAGGCCCCATAGATCAGGACCTCCAGCGCCCGGAACGGATTCTCGCCGACAGACCAGACCACCAGCCCGGAGACGAAGAAGGCAAGCAGGAGGTTTGCTGTCGTGATCAGGGTCACCAGCAGCCGATTGGCGTTGCGTTCGCTCATGCCGCCTCTTCCCGCACCCCGGCCATCAGGAGACCGATCCGGCGTTCATCCGCCTCTCCGGAGGCGACCTCGCCCATGATCTGTCCATCAAACATCACCAGGATCCGGTCGCTCAGCGAGAGGATCTCGTCCAGCTCCACAGATACCAGCAGGATCGCCTTGCCGGCATCACGCATCTCCAGAATCCGTCGGTGGATGAACTCGATCGCCCCAATGTCCACTCCCCGGGTGGGCTGTCCCACCACCAGGAGCCTGGGATCACGCCCCATCTCCCGGGCAACCACCAGCTTTTGCTGATTTCCTCCGGACATCAGGCTGACCTTGAGGTTCGGGTTGCGGGGACGGACGTCGTAGCGCTCCATCTGCTCTGTGCATTCACGGAGCAAGGCGGCCTCGTCCATCTCGAACCAGCCGTTGAACCGGGGGTCCCGGTGGTATCCGAGGACGGCGTTCTCGGAGGCGGCAAACGCGGTGACCAGCCCCATGCGCTGTCGGTCCTCCGGGACGTGAGCCATGCCGAGAGCCCGCATCTCGTCCGGGGTCTTCCCGTGAGAGGCGTCGATGATCTGTCCGTCAAGCACCAGGCGTCCAGACTGAAAGGGAGTGATCCCCGTGATGGCTGCGAGCAGCTCCGACTGCCCATTTCCAGAGACTCCGGCGATGCCAACGATCTCTCCGGCCCGGACGTCAAAACCAACCTGCTTGACCCGGCGCACCCCATCTTCATCCACCACGGAGAGGTCCTGCACCTGCAGCACCGGCGCCTGAGGGCGAGGCGGTTTCTTGTCCAGCTGCATCAGCACTTTGCGTCCCACCATCAGCTCGGCCAATTCCTCGCGGCTGGTTTCTGCGGTCTTGCGATGAGCCACCATCTCGCCCTGACGCATCACGGAGACGGCGTCCGTGATCGCCATGATCTCCCGGAGCTTGTGGGTGATCAGCACCACGGTCTTCCCCTGAACACGCAGCTCGGCCAAGATCCGGAACAGCTCATCGGCCTCCTGCGGCGTGAGCACTCCGGTCGGTTCGTCCAGGATCAGCAGGTCCGCCCCCCGGTAGAGGGCCTTGAGGATCTCGACCCGTTGCTGCAGGCCGACGGGCAGCTTCTCGACCACGGCGTTCAGGTCGACCTCGAGGTGATATTCCTGCTCCAGCCGCAGCAGCTCGCGCCGCGCCTCGTCCAGAGAGCGCTCCAGGTTGAACCCGGACTCGGCTCCAAGGACCACGTTCTCCAAAACGGTGAAGTTGTCAACAAGCATGAAGTGCTGGTGGACCATGCCGATTCCGGCCTGGATGGCGTCCTGTGAGCTGGAGATGCGGGTGGGGTTTCCCTGAATGAGGATCTCTCCGGAGTCGGCGCGGTAGAAGCCGTAGAGGATGCTCATCAGCGTGGACTTGCCGGCGCCGTTCTCCCCGATGATTCCGTGGATCGTGCCGTTTTCCACGGTCAGGTTGACCTGTCGGTTGGCCTGAACCAGCCCAAAGCGCTTGTTGATGTTGCGCAGTTCGATGGCCAGCATGAGCTCAGAGGCGGGCGAGCCGTTCGCGCAGGAGTTGGAAGAACCCCTCAGCGTCGAGGCGGTTCATGACCGTAGCGTTGGGGACACGCTGCGTCACCTTCCACCAGTCCATCACCGTCATTCCCATCGTCAGCTCCGAGTGCGTCTCAACGGTGACATTGACGAACTTCCCGGAGAACAGCTCGGGCTGAAGCAGGTAGGCGATCACTGTCGGATCGTGCAGCGGTCCTCCGGAGGAGCCGTACTTCTCCACATCGTAACGTTCGTAGAATCCGAGCATCCCGGCAGAGGCGAGGCCCACCGGAGTGCCCAGCTCTGCCAGGCTCTGAATCCATGGCCGGGGCATCAGCGCCTGGTGGGTCACATCCAGCGGCATCACGGTCAGGGGGCGTCCGCAGGAGAATACGGTCTGGGCCGCGTGCGGGTCCACGTAGATGTTGAACTCCGCAGAGGGGGTGATGTTGCCCCCCTCGAAATACGCCCCTCCCATCATCACGATCTCGCGGATCTTCGGGAGGATGTCCGGAGCCTTGGCAAAGGCCATCCCCACATTGGTCAGTGGGGCGAGGGTGCAGAGGGTCACGGAGTCGTCCTCTGCCTGCCGCAGCGTGCGGATCATCCAGTCCACCCCATGCTCCTCCTGCAGCGGCACCTGAGGGTCCGGGACGTCCCAGCCATCGAGCCCGGTCTTCCCGTGGACGTGCTCGGCAGTGACCAGGCTGCGCATCAACGGACGAGGGCATCCGGCAAAGACCGGGACCTCTGGACGTTGGGCCAGCTCCACCAACGCACGCGCGTTGCGGGTGGTCAGCGGAAGCGGGACGTTTCCGGCCACGGTGACGATCCCCAGGACCTCAAGCTCCTCGGGGCAGGCGAGGGCCAGCAGGATCGCCAAGGCGTCGTCCTGGCCAGGATCGGTGTCGATGATGATTTGACGAGGCATGGAGGCCGGGGAGGAGAGTTGGGCCGGAGGATTCCGGCCCGGATGAGCATTACTGCATCGAGGCAGGGCAGCTGTTGTCGGTCATGTAGTCATGAACCTTGATCTTGCCCGCGATGATGTCCTTGCGGATCTGCTCGACCTGATTGCGCATGGAGTCGGTGACCAAGTCTGCATTGAACTCATCCAGCGCCCAGCCCACGCCGTCCTCGGCGAGCCCAAGGATCTTGGTCCCGGGCTTCCAGGTGCCGTCCTGCGCAGACTTGAAGACCTCGTAGGCCGCGACATCCACGCGCTTGAGCATGGAGGTCAGCACGAATCCCGGCTGCAGGTAGTTCTGGTTGCTGTCCACGCCGATGGCGAGCTTGTTGTTGTCCGCCGCAGCCTGCAGCACGCCCAGCCCGGTTCCTCCGGCTGCCGCGTAGACGATGTCCGCTCCGCTGTCGTACATGCTCTTGGCCAACTCTCCGCCTCGGGTCGGGTCATTCCACGCTGCCGGGGTGGTTCCGGTCATCTTGGAGTACACCGTGGCTCCGGAGTTGATGTGCTTGACGCCCTGGGCGTAGCCGCAGGCAAACTTGCGGATCAGCGGGATGTCCATCCCTCCCACAAAGCCCACCTTGCCCGTTCCGCTCTTCAGCGCTGCAAGCGCCCCCACGAGGAAGGAGCCCTCATGCTCCTTGAAGGCAATGCCCTGCACGTTCGGCAGATCCAGCCAGTCAACGTCGATGATGCTGAACTTGACGTTCGGGAACTCCTGGGCAACCTTCTCCACGGCCGGAGCCTGGGCAAAACCGACGGCAATCACGATGTCCGAACGCTCGGCCATGCGGCGCAGGAACTGCTCACGCTGGGCCTCCTGCTGGACCTCGAACTCACGGTACTTGATCCCGGTCTCCTTGCGGAACTGCTCAACGCCGTTCCAGATGCCTTCGTTGAAGGACTTGTCGAACTTTCCGCCCATGTCGAAAACCACCGCAGGCTTGATCGCAAAAGCCTGAGACGCAGACAGAGCCAAAGCCCCTGCACAGAGCAGGGTGGAGAGCAGTTTCTTCATTGGGTTCTCCTGATGAGAGTGAGGGATGCTCAATTCACGTAAAGCGAAGCACAAAAGTCGCCTGGGGCCACTTCCCAGACAAGACAGCAGCGCTTATGGTTACTCAAATGTTCGCAAAGGTTCAATGAAAATCTGCGAGTTCCCAAGGCTGAATCTTTGGGCAGCCTGCTGCCCAAAGCGCGTTTGCGCTGAGGACGGGAGCCTCCAAGGCGACCTCTGGCACGCGGCACAGTCCGCTTTTCTGGGAGCCCTGCGGGAAGGGGGAGGCCCGTTCACGAGGGTCCGTGACCTGCCAGGTGCAGGAAAGTCAGGGAAATTGCCTTGGGAGCTGGAGGGGGCTGGGATATGCTGTCGGGCAGTGGACCGGAGGCGGCCTCGGCCGCCTGGGTCTCATTTCAGTGACCTTGTGACGTGGTATCTCCATGACCTCCCATTCGATTGCCCTGATTCCCGGAGACGGCATTGGCCGTGAAGTGGTTCCGGAGGGGGTACGGGTTCTTGAGCAGGCGGCCCGACGCTTTCAGCTGGACCTGCGCTTCACCGAGTACGACTGGTCCTGCGACCGCTACACCAGCACGGGAGCCTTCATGCCGGAAGATGGCATGGACCGGCTTCGGCAGCACGACGCGATCTTCCTGGGAGCGGTGGGCTGGCCCACGGTTCCGGACCACATCTCGCTCTGGCAGCTGCTGATTCCGATCCGCCGGGAGATGCAGCAGTACGTCAACCTCCGCCCGGTCCGCATGTTCAAGGGGATGCGCACTCCGCTGGCCGATCGTGGCCCGGAGGACATCAACTTCTGGGTGGTCCGGGAGAACAACGAGGGGGAATATTCGAGCATTGGCGGGCGGCTGTATTCCGGGACGCCGCAGGAGATGGCGGTCCAGGAGAGCGTGTTCACGCGGATTGGCTGCGAGCGCGTGATGCGCTACGCGTTCGAGCTTGCCCAGCGTCCCGGATGCCGAGGCAAGGTCACGTCGGCCACCAAGTCCAACGGAATCACCATCACCATGCCCTACTGGGACGAGGTCTTCCGGGAGATCGCCCAGGAGTACCCGAATGTCCAGACCGATCAGTTCCACGTGGACATCCTCACCGCCCACTTTGTGCTGCATCCGGACTGGTTTGACGTGGTGGTGGGTTCGAACCTGTTTGGGGACATCCTCTCGGATCTGGGGCCGGCGGTGGCAGGTTCGATCGGGATTGCTCCATCGGCAAACCTCAACCCGGAGCGACAGCATCCGTCAATGTTCGAACCGGTCCACGGCTCGGCCCCGGACATTGCTGGCAAAGGCATCGCCAACCCGATCGGACAGATCTGGTCGGGAGCGATGATGCTCGACCACCTGGGGCATCCGGAGGCAGCAGAGGCCGTGGTTCAGGCGATCGAGACGGTGCTGGAGTCCGGAGACGTACGCACTCCGGACCTGGGAGGAACGGCCAACTGCGCGGAGTTGGGAGCAGCCATCACGGCTGCTCTGCACTCCTGAACCCTCAGCCCTGCAGGGCCTTCCAGAGCGCCTGAGGCCGGATCGGCAGCTGCTCGAAGCGCACCCCGGTGATCTCGCAGACCGCGTTGGCGATTGCGGCGCCTCCGGGAACAATCGGCGGCTCGCCGACCCCGCGAATTCCCAGCGGACCGTGGGGTGAGGGGTTCTCGACCAGGACCGTCTCGACGCCCAGGGCGTCGTCGGCCCGGGGGATCACGTAGTCCAAAAAGTTGGAGGCCAGAAGCTGTCCCTGTGCATCGTAGGGCATCTCCTCCCAGAGGCCCCAGCCGAGCCCCTGCAGCACCCCTCCGTGCACCTGTCCCTCGATCAGCATCGGGTTGATGGCAAAGCCGACGTCCTGCACCGCAATGTAGCGCTTGGGCGTGACCGTCCCGGTTTCCGGGTCGATCTCCACCTGGATGGCATGCACGGCAACTGCGGGAGCGTTCTCGGGAACAGAATTGCTCGCCGTGGCAATGACCGGTCCGGCTCCCCCCTTGCGTGACTCGGCCTGTTTGGCCAGCTCCGCGAGAGCGACTGTGCGTCCGGGGAGCCCGGAGACGTGCACCTCGCCGTCTTCAAACACCAGGTCTTCCTCGGCAGCCTCGAAGTGCTCGGCGGCAAGCTTCGCCAGCTGAGAGCGCACGTTTCGGGTGGCCTCCGAGATCGCGCCTGCGAGGCTGTAGCTGACCTGACTGCCTCCGCTGGGAGGAGAGACGGGTCCGGAGTGCGAATCCACCTGCACGACCTCCACCTTGGAAGGATCGATCGAGAGGACTTCGGCGACCACCTGGACGAACCCGCTGTTGATCCCGGAGATGTCCACCGATCCCACCTGCACCTGCACCATCCCGTTGGGAAGCATCCGGCAGATCGCCGAGGCCGGTGAGACGGCGCAGGGCCAGAGGCCCACGGCCAGTCCCCAACCCTCGTTTTCCCGAGACTCCCGGGTCTTCCAGAGCGGATGTCCCTTCAGCGCGTTCAGGCACTCCTTCAGCCCCAGACTAGGCCACGGGCTGCCGTTGGTCATCGGGTCACCCGGACCGGCGGCGTTCTGCAGCCGGAACTCCAGCGGATCGAGTTGAAGCATCCGGGCCAGGTCGTCCATATGGGACTCCATCACAAAGCTCGCGGTCTGTGCGGTGGGCGCCCGATACGCCCCGGCCATCGGCTTGTGCGTGACCACCTCACGGCAGTCGACCTGCAGATGCGGGCTGCGGTAGCCGCTGACCAGCAGCTGAGCCATCAGCCCACTCCACCAGGCAGCAGCAAACACGCCATTGTCCACGTCGATCTGGGCCTCAACCGCGCAGATCTCCCCGTTTTCACGCACCCCCATCTTCAGGCGCACCTCACACGCCGGGGCCGGCATGGCGGTCATGAAGTCCTCGGTGCGCGACAGCTCCATCTTCACCGGAGCCTGAACCTCCAGAGCCAACGCAGCGACCAGCGGTTCCAGCAGTCCGTGCTTGCCTCCAAACCCACCTCCGATGGTCATCGGGATCACCCGGATCTGAGAGTGGGGCACCCCCAGAAGCCGGGAAACGTCGTCGTGTACCGTCCGGGGTCCCTGGGTGCTGGTGTAAAGGGTCAGCCCGTCAAGCGGCTCGGGCGAAGCCATGCAGACCTGCGGCTCCAGGTAGCCTTGGTGCACGATCCCCGTCCGGTAGGTGCGCTCCAGCACGACCTTGGCTTCGGCGAAGCCCTGATCAATGTTTCCTCGGGAGTACGCGTTGGTGGAGTGCACGTTGGGGGGCAGGGCATCATTCTTCGATGCCCCCCGGTCCACCGCCGCGTGGTCGCTGCTGACGTCGCTCTCGTCCCGGGGGATTCCGTTGGCCCACACCAGAGGAGCTCCCGGAGCGAGAGCGGTGGTCAGGTCCGGGACGACCTCCAGCGGCTCGTATTCAACGTCCACCACGGAGGCTCCATCCCAAGCGGCTTCCGGTGTCTCTCCCAGCACCACGGCAACCGGGTGGCCCTGAAACATCACCTCGTCCCGGGCAAGCAGCGCTCCGACTCGAGAGGCCGGGTTCTTCTTCCAGCGGGTGAGGTCTGCTGCCGTCAGGACCGCCCGGACTCCCGGACAGGCCAGCGCCCGCTGCTTGTCAACCGAGACCACCCGAGCGTGTGCATGAGGGCTGAGGATCAGACGCGCGTGAAGCATCCCCGGGAGCTTGAGGTCTGCCGTGTAGCGCGCCTGCCCCTGAAGTTTCTCCGGAGCATCAATCGTCCCCCGCGGCTTCCCGAGGTACTTGAAGGAGGCCGGAGGGTTTGTGGTCGAGAAGGATTCAGTCATGGGTCCTTTCAGAAAGTAGAGAGAGTGCATTCAACCTGGCAGCAGTATGCCAAACCGGTTCCGCGAGGCAAGAAAAGACGCCCGCAGCCGCAGCTCAATTCGAGGGCGTCTCGGAGCCCGAAGGGTTGGCCGCGGCGCTCTGTTCCAGCAGAGTGGTCAATTCCTGGATCTGCGACTCCAGGTTCTTCAGGTCCTGCTCCACGCCCAGGTTCGCCTTCTGGGACTGCAGGATCTGCGACTCCAGGTTCCGGAGCAGATCGCCTTGTGATTGCAGCCGGTTCTGCGACTGTTCGATCCGGGAACGCAGCCCGGTAAACGTGACCTGAACGTTCTGCACCCGACGGGAGAGGTCGATCGCCTGGTTGATGGAGGCCAACTCCTTCTGGATCGACGCGACGGATTTTTGCAGCTCGGCCTGCTGGGTTTTCAGCGTGTCCTGCTGCATCGCCAGCTCTTGGCGGGAGCTCTCCAGCTGTCCCTGCGTCTCCCTCAACTGCCCGGAGAGCCGATCTTCGCTGGCCTGAACCTCCTCCCGAAGGGTCTGACGCTCCTGCGCAGCCTGCTGGAGCTGCTCCTGGTTCGACTGCCGCTCCTGCTCCCGCTGCGTCTCCAGCTCCGTCTTCCACGCCGCCTGCTCCTGACGCAGCGTCTCGGCCATCTGCTCCAGATCCGAAGAGGTCGCACACCCCCAAAGCAGCAGGCAGCTTCCCAAACACAGTCCCCAGAACGGCCTGACCGTTGACAGCATCCTCATGTACCTCCTTGGGAAAAGATGAGCGGCCTTGAGCGCTGCCGACGTGCAGCACCGAATTTGAGGTGAAGTGTATGGGGAGCGTTGCGGGAAATCAAGAAACACGTGACTCTGCAGACCCTGAGCGCATTTCGCAAAGATTCCGACCGGATGCCCCTGAATGGCTGGATACCCGCCTTCGCCGGCATGGCGGATTGAGCAGCCCCACACGTCATTCCCGTGAAAACGGGAGCCCGGTTTTACAGGAGAACGCCTGCAGCAGCAACTCCCGGGACTCTGCAGCCTCGTCAGGGAGTCCGGACCAGCGGGCGAACCGTCGGCGCAGCTCGGCCAGTGTCACACCGGATTCTCTCAGCGAGGACAGAGCCAACGCTCCCTTTGACTTGGAGAGCTTGCTCCCGGAGTCATCAAGCAGGAGCGCGTGGTGGTGAAACCGGGCCTGCAGAAACCCGGAGCACCCGGCGCGCTGCGCGAGCCACAGCTGCCGCCCGGTCGACTCTTCCAGGTCCTGCCCCCGGACGATCCAGTTGATCCCGTCCGCCTCATCATCTGCCAGCGACGCGATCTGGTATGCGGGGATCCCGTCTCTTCGCCGGACGACGAAGTCCTCTGCGGGCGCCGACGCTGTCCGGGAAGCTCCCGCCTCATCCTGATAGCGCAGGATCCGCTCCTCTTGGGCATCCGCCATCCGAACTCGCCAGGCAACCTCAGGGTCTTCAAGAGGCAGATTGCGGCGGCGGCAGGTCCCCGGATAGTTCCCGGTGGGCGAGGCCTCCCGGAACTGCCGACGCGTGCAGTCACAGGCATAGAGGAGCCCGTGGTCCCTCAAGCGCTTCAGCAATTGCCGATAGCGTTCCAGCCGCAGTTGCTGAGAGTGCAAGGCGGCGAGAGCCTCCGGTCCCTCCGGTCCGAGATCCCAGTCCAGCTGCAGCCACTCCAGGTCCCTGAACAGCGCCTCAACCCACTCCGGTTTGCTCCGAGACGCGTCCAGGTCGTCCACCCGGAGCCGCAGGGTTCCGCCAGAAGCACGCACTGCAAGCCACGTCTCCCAGAAGCTGAAGGCGTTTCCCAGGTGCAGCAGGCCACTTGGGGTAGGGGCAAGGCGTGAGTGTTTTGGAGCCATCGGTTCCTTGGAAGAGGCACGCTCCGGAGAGCGTTGGCGCAAAGCGCTTGTGTCCGTTTCGACCGGGCGACATACTGTTGCGCTCACCCAAAATTTTGCCTCTGCTTTTCCTCACCTTCAATCCTGATCTGAGACATGAACCCCGCACGTGCCCAGTTGGCCCAAGACCGCAAGAAGCTCTCGCAACGTCAGCACCCCTGGATCTACGCTTCCTCACTCAAGCATCTGCAGGGCGACCCCCAACCGGGAGAGACCGTACGGATTGAGGACGCCTCCGGAAGCTTTTGGGCCTGGGCTGCCTGGAGCCCCGAGTCCCGCCTCCGGGCGCGGGTCTGGAGCTGGAAGGAGGAGGAGAGCGTCGATACAGACTGGTTCCGCAAGAAGTTGACTGCAGCATGGCAATTGCGGCAGAGCTGGATCCCCGCAGAGTCCACCAACGCCCTCCGCAGGGTGCATGGAGAAGCGGACGGTCTCCCCGGACTGGTGGTCGATCAGTACGACCAGGTGCTGGTCGCTCAATTTCTCAGCGCCGGGACCGAGTTCTGGCGTGAGACGCTCGCTGATTTGCTGCTGGAGGTCAGCGGTTGCGCCACCATCCAGGAGCGCTCCGACGCCGAGGTCCGCAAGCTCGAAGGGCTCCCTCCCCGGCTTGAGCCCCTCCGTGGCGAGGCTCCTGGGCAGGTCAGAATTCACGAAAACGGGCTGTGGTTTCAGGTCGATGTGGCCGGCGGACAGAAGACCGGGTTCTATCTGGACCAGCGCGACAACCGAAGGCGTTTCCGGGAGCTGGCTTCGGAGGCCGACGTACTGGATGCTTTTTCCTTCAGCGGAGGGTTCACCTGCTCGGCCCTCGCGGGAGGGGCACGATCGGTGCTGACCCTCGACTCCTCCGAGACGGCTCTGCAGTGGGCGCAAAAGAACCTGGAGGGCAACGGCTTCAGCGACCGGGAGGTGGAGCTGCGTGAGGCCGATGTGTTTCAGCAGCTGCGTGAACTCAGGGACCGAGCCCGGAGCTTCGACCTGATCGTCCTCGATCCGCCCAAGTTCGCTCCAACCGCCCGCCACGTGGAGCGAGCCGCGCGGGCCTACAAGGACATCAACCTGCTCGCGCTCAAGCTGCTGCGACCGGGAGGACGCCTGATGACCTGCTCGTGCTCCGGCGCGGTGGGCAGGGAGTTCTTCCGCAAGATCCTCGCCGGTGCCGCACAGGATGCCGGTGTGGAGGTGCGGGTGATCGAAGAGCTGCAGGCGGCTCCGGACCATTCGGGCTCGCTCCGCTTTCCGGAAGGGGACTACCTCAAGGGGTTGCTGCTGCAGCGGACCTGAACAAAGAATTGCTCTCAGTTCTTGAGGAACACCAGCAGGGCTCCGGCACCTCCGAGCCCCGGAGGCGCATCGGCAAACTCATGCAGGTAGGGCGTCCCGTTTCGCTCCAGCCACTGCTCCACCGCCTTTTTGAGGATCGGTCCTTGGGCCGAACGTTTCCCCCGCCCGGTGATGATCAGGACGTGGCGGAAACCGGCACGATGTGAAGAGAGGATGAAATTCTGGACCATGTGGATCGCCTCCTCCCGGGTCTTGCCGTGCAGGTCGATCTCATCATCCGGACGCTCCGGGGCCGCGACACGACGCTTCGACTTGGGCTTGGGGGAAGGGGGGAGAGTAGGAGGGGCTGGAGGCTCTGCCTCCGCAGGGCGCTCCCTGAGTTGCTGGAACGCCTGATCCATCAGAAAGGCATCGCCCTCGGACTCCTCGAAATGAGTCTCTGCTGGACGACGGCCCATGCTCTCAGAAGTAGTAACGCGCCGAGACTGCGTTGTAGATCACCTGAGTGGCAGGATCCACCCCTTGGCGGCTCAGGGCACCGAGTTCAAAGGAGAACCCGAAGTTGGGCGTAGAGATCGGGAAGAACTCTCCGCCACCAAAGACCCGCATCGTGGTGCCGCGCTGGTCGTTCTCGTTCACCAGTCCCGCGCCCACGCCAAAGAAGAGGTCCTGGATGCCCTCCTTGGCAAAGACCCGGGCAAACCGGCCTTCCACCAGCAGGCGGTCCCGGCCGCCCTTCTCGTAACCCAGCAGGAGCTCTATCGAGTCCAGGGGAGAGACCCAGTTCTTGAGCGAGAGGGCCTCTTCCGCTCCGGCCGGGCGGTAGTGCAGGCCAAACCCCATGCGGCGGGAGAGGCTGCGGCTTCCAGCCTCGAACTCCACCATGCGCAGGTCTGGACGCTCGATCCGGATCTCGTTTCCGGTGATGTTGGATTCCAGGATCAGGCGCTGCTCGTCCATGCCCTGAATCTTGCCCTTGAGCGATTCGCCACTGTTGAGGTGGATGGTTTCCGAGAAGGCTGGTGCGGCAATGAAGAGCAGGCCGGTCAGGGCCAAAAACAATTTACGGAACATGCAATCCTCAAAAACGAATGAAAAGCGTGATCGACGTCAGA
The DNA here is from genome assembly GCA_038133845.1 of Deltaproteobacteria bacterium. Lineage (GTDB taxonomy): Bacteria > SAR324 > SAR324 > SAR324 > NAC60-12 > JAYPUA01. The sequence continues at coordinate 6,189 of JAYPUA010000022.1, read as the reverse complement.
CCCCCGGAGCCATGCAATTCATGAACCCCCTGGCCCCACGATTGTGGAGAGCCTCGGGCACAGACTCCAGAAAAATCTTTCTCCCTCCAGACCTCGTGGAAGAATTTCCTTTGAAATTCCAGAATTCTGCCATTGGTGAAAAAATTGCCCGAATCCTGCAATTTTTCGGAAAAACCCTCCTGCCTTGAGCAGGGAGGCCTCTTGGAGACTTTGAATCAGGAAAGCGCATGTGGATTCTCCGGATCTTCCGGAAAGTGTTTTTGATCTTACTTTTCGCGTCCTTCTTTCTGCTGGGAATCGTCCTGGTGGGGGCCGTGGCCGAGTGGCGGCTGCAGCAGCAGGTCGAGGTCCGCATCCCGGCTCCGGGCAAGCGGGTTCCGGTGGGAAGCTATCGGCTGCACCTGCACTGTGTGGGGCGAGGCAAGCCCACCATCCTGCTGGAATCCGGAATTGGCGTTCAGGGCTCTTTGGTCTGGGCCGATGTGCAGGCCGAGTTGGCCAAGAGCTCTCGTGTCTGCATCTACGACCGGGCCGGGCACAACTGGAGCGACCCCAGCCCGCTGGACCGACAGGGACGCAACATGGTGCTGGAGCTGCAGCGTCTGCTGGCCCAGAGCGGAGAGGTCGGCCCCTACCTGATGGTGGGACATGGCATCGGAGCCACTCTGGTGCGTCTGTTCTACAGGGAGCAGCCCACCCAGGTTGCCGGACTGGTCTTCCTCGACTCCACGCATCCGCAGCAGGAGGACTACTTCGGCTCGGAGGTTTCCAAAGAGGACTCGATGCGCTGGCTGGTCCAGTCCTGGCTCTTGAGCAAGTCCGGGGCAGAGCGTCTGTATCAGTGGCTCTTTGGCCCGGAAGTCCCGGACCGTTTCCCTCTCTCGGCACTCAAGGCCACACAGGCGCTGATTCCCAAGTCACTGCTGGCCAACACCCAGGAGTGGCTCCACGTCTCCGAGACCCTCAAGGACGAGGAGCGCCTGAACGACCTGACTGATGTTCCCGTCCGCGTGCTGGTCGCCGGGCGCTACAGCATGACTCCCGAGACCGAGGCCATTTGGCTGGGACTGCAACAGGAGATCGCCTCCGCTGCCGGATTGCCCGGATACCAGATCGTCAAGGACTCCGGGCACTACATGCACCTCGACCGCCCGGATGAGGTGGTCCGGAGCATTCTGGAGTTGATCAAGAACTACCGAAAAAAGTACAATTAAGGCGTCAGGCCTCCCATGCTGCCGCTCTTTCGCAGGCCCGGATGCCTCGGAGAGCGACCGGCGGGCGGCTTGCTGCACTCCTGCCAGACCTTGATGGAACCGGGGAGCGTCCTCTGTGGAGGACACACCCCATCTCACTCCTCTCTACCTTAGGAAACACCTCATGGAATCCTCAGTTCGGACCCTGTCTCCCGTGGATGGCCGGGTCGTGGTTGAACGTCCGTTTGCCAGCACCTCTGAAATCGATCAGGCCTTGAAACAGGCGCAGAGCGCTCAGCAGTCCTGGGCCGCCACACCGCTTGCGTCACGCAAGGCCATCCTCACCCGGGCCGTAGACCTGATGGTCTCGCAAAAGAGCGAGATTGCCCAGGAGATCACCCTGCAGATGGGGCGTCCCATCTCGCAAAGCCCGGGAGAGGTGAGCGGATTTGAAGAGCGTGCGCGCTACCTGATCTCTATCGCCGAGACGGCGCTGGCCGACCTGGACGTGGGCTCCAAGGAGGGGTTCGAGCGCTGGATCCGCAGAGTCCCGCTGGGGGTTGTGGCCGTGATTGCCCCCTGGAACTACCCCTACCTGACCTCGGTGAACGCGGTCTGGACCGCCTTGCTCAGCGGAAACGCCGTGCTCCTCAAGCACTCACCGCAAACACCGCTGTGTGCCGAGCGCTATCAGCAGGTACTCACGGAGGCCGGGCTACCGGAAGGCGTCTTCCAGCACCTGCACCTCAGCCCCCAGGACACCCTCTCCATGCTTCAGGATAAACGGATCAACTTTGTCGCCTTCACCGGATCGGTTCAGGGCGGGCACGCGGTGACCCAGGCGATCGCAGAGTCCTTCAAGGGGTGCGGGCTGGAGTTGGGAGGCAAGGATCCGGCCTACGTCCGTGCCGATGCCGACCTGTCCCATGCAGTGGAAACGCTGGTGGATGGGGCATGCTTCAACTCCGGACAGTCCTGCTGCGGCATCGAGCGCATCTATGTCCACGAGTCGCTGTTTGACGAGTTCGTCACCCAGGCCAAGGCGCTGATGGAGTCCTACCAGTTGGGAGATCCCCAGGAGGCTCAGACCAACCTCGGCCCGCTGGTCAACCCCAGCGCTGCAGACAAGGTCCGTCGGCACGTCCAAGAGGCGCTGGAGCGGGGAGCGGTGGCCCATGTCGACGAGAGCCGCTTCCCGCTCGCACAGCCCGGGAGCGCCTACTGTGCTCCTCAGCTGCTCACCGAGGTCAACCACCAGATGGCGGTGATGTGGGAGGAAACCTTTGGTCCGGTTGTTGGAGTGATGAAGGTCTCTGGAGATGACGAGGCGATCGCCCTGATGAACGACAGTCCCTATGGTCTGACGGCCTCCATCTTCAGCAAGGATCTTGAGAATGCACGTGCGCTGGCGGATCGTCTGGAGACCGGGACCGTCTTCCTCAACCGCTGTGACTATCTGGATCCGGCACTGGCCTGGACCGGTGTGAAGGACTCCGGACGAGGCTGCACGCTCTCTCAGGTCGGCTTCGAGCACCTCACCCGCCCCAAGAGCTACCACTTCAAGCTGCTCTCCTGACCGGTCTGTCCGGAAGAGTTGCCTACGCCAGGAGCCGATCCCCTCCTGACGTGGGCCGCCGGAGGGCTCGTTCCCAAGCGAGACCGATGTCTTTGGACCCGGGAGATCGGATGCAGCCCAAGCGTGTCAGCGAGAGGAACTCTTCATCAACATTTCCGGAACCCTCTCAGCGGATGCCCGCCTGCATGAACGATTGCACAAACTGTCGCTGAAAGATCAGGAAGGCCACCAGCAGCGGCGCTGACGTCATCAACGTCGCCGCCGTGATGATGGACCAGTCGATGCCCTGGTCTGTCGAGGCAAACACGGACAGCCCCACTGTCAGCGGGCGCGTAGAGACCGAGTTGGTGACAATCAGCGGCCAGAGAAAGTTGTTCCAATGGTGGCTGATGGAGACCAGCCCGTAGGCAACATAGATCGGTCGTGCCAGCGGCACGAACACATAGAGGAGGATCTGCAGGGTGTTTGCTCCTTCGAGCTTGGCCGCCTCCTCCAGGTCTTTGGGGATCGTCTTGAAGGTTTGTCGAAGCAGGAAGATCCCGAAGGCCGAGGCCATGTAGGGGAGCGCCATCGCCCCGGTCGTATCGACCAGCCCCAGGAAGTTCATGGTCTGGTAGTTCTCCACGATCAGGACGTCCGGCATGATCATCAGCTGCACGAGCACCAGGACAAACAGCACGTCGCTGCCAAAAAACTGCTTGCGCGCAAAGGCATAGGCCGCCAAGGTACACAACACCAGCTGTCCGGCCAGGATCACGGTCACCAGGACCACTGTATTGAAAAAGTACTGGGCAAACGGAGCGGCCTGCCACGCCTTGTGAAAGTTTTCCAGTGTCAGTGGGGCAAACAGCTCAAAACGTGTGGAGTATTCCCCGGGGTGAAACGCAGTCCAGATCGCGTAGGCCAGAGGGAGAACCCAAATGACTCCGAGCAGCCAGGAGCCGACTTTTTCCAAGCGAGTCATTGTGGAGCTACTGGTAGTGGACCTTGCGATCCATGAAGAAAAACTGTCCGATGGCAACCACCGTCAGGATCAAGAGCAGAACGACGGTGAGCGTGGCCGCGTAGCCGGTATCCCAGAACTTGAACGCGACCTCGTAGATGTAGAAGAGCAGGAGTGATGAGGCGTTGTCCGGGCCTCCCCGGGTCATGACGACAACGTGGTCCACCATCCTGAAGGCGTTGATGATCGCGTTGATCAGCACAAACAGGGTCGTTGGCATGAGCAGAGGGAACATGATCTTCCAAAAGATCTGCCAACGGTTCGCCCCTTCAATCAAGGCGGCCTCGCGAAGATCCTCCGGCATCTGCTGGAGCGCGGCGAGGTAGAAGATCATGAAGAAGCCCGCCTCTTTCCAGATGGTGACCACCATCAGGCACTCCAGAACCGTCTCCTTGGACCCCAACCAGTTGAAGGCTGATCCACCGAACAGCGAGCGGATCTGATCCAGCAGTCCGTAGCCCGGGGTGTAGAAAAAGAGCCAGATATTGGCCACGGCGATCATGGGCAAGATGGTCGGCGAGAAGAAGATCAGCCGGAGCAGCCCGCGTCCCCGCAGGTTGGAGTTGACGGCGAGCGCCATGAGGAGGGCCAGGATGATGGAGAGCGGGATCGTCCAGAGGGCAAACAGGATGTTGTTCCACAGAGACTGCAGGAAGATGTCGTCCTCCAACAGGATCTGGTAGTTTTCCCAGCCGATGAACTTGGCCGGACGATTCCTGCGAGGAGTGGTGTAGAGGCTGTTGATGAAGGAGCGTATTGCCGGGAAGTGGGTAAACGTTCCCAGCAAGACCGCGGCTGGAAGCAAGAGCAGCCAGCCTTCGATATGTGGACGGAATTTGTGCATAGGGTAGAAGAGGTGGAGCGGGGCCACCTCTTCACGGTTCAGGGATTAACGGTAGGAGCGCAGGATGCGGCTCGCCGTGCGCTGGGCCTCCTTCATCGCGTCTTCCGCAGATTTTGAGCCCGTCAGTGCAGCCTGCAGCCCATCGTTGAAGGCCTTGACCACGCGCTGGTTCTCATGGGTCGACAACTCGGCCACAGCGTGCTGGAGCTGATCTCGTGCAACTGCAGCAGCAGAGAATCCGGCAACATACTCCTTCATCACCGGGGTCTGCCAGGCATCCGGACTGGTCGCCACGTATCCGGTCTTGATCGACCACTCGGCCGCCCGCTCGGGAGAAGTCATCCAGCGAACCAGTTTGAGTGCGGCGGCCTTTTGCTCTGCGGTCGAGTTCTTGAAGATGAAGAAGTTCCCCCCGCCCGTGGGAGCACCGCGGCGCTTGTTTGCCGGGAGCATCGCGACCCCGAAGTCAAACGGAGCGTTCTTCCGGACGTTGGTCAGGTTTCCGGTCGTCGTCCACATCATCGCCACCTTGCGCTCGAAGAAGTCCTTCGGCGTGGTTCCCCACTCGACAATTCCTGGAGGGTGCACCTTGTGCTTCATGCTCAGGTCCACCCAGTACTGGAGCGCTTCGATCACTCGAGGGTCATCAAAGTAGGTCTCGTTGCCTTCAGAGTTCATCAGGCGCACATCGTTCTGTGTTGCCAGTCCCTGGAAGAGCCAGTAGGGGAAGCCTGAAGAAGGAATCTGCACGCCCCACTGGGTCACGTTCCCGGAGGCATCCCGCTTGGTCAGTTTCTGTCCCATCGAGACCATCTCATCCCACGTTGCCGGGGCCTTCTCCGGGTCAAGCCCGGCTTCCCGAAAAGCGTCCTTGTTGTAGTACAGGACCGGAGTCGACCGCTGGAAGGGGACCCCCCAGGTCTTTCCACCGACCTGGCCATTCTCCATGAATGCCGGAAAGAAACTCTTCAGCCAGGCACGATCCTCCGGAGAGGAGACCAGCTCGTCAAAGGCCACGATCGCGTCTTCATCAATTAGCGTGAAGGTGTCTGTGGAGAGGATCACCGAGAGTTGTGGTGCATCTCCGCCCTTGATGGCAGTCAACGCCTTGGCCACCGTGTCCTGGTAGCTCCCGGCATAGATGGGCTTGACCGTGATCCCAGGGTGCTCCTTCTCAAAATCTGCAGCCAGGCCATCCACAATTTTCGTGACCGGACCGCCGACTGCGACCGGAAAGAAGAAAGACAGCTCCACCGCATGAAGGCTGGCGCTGCAAGACAGCAAGGCTCCGGCTACCAGCGCCGTTTGAACTTTTTTACCGAACTCTAAAAACCGCATGGGCATCCTTTGAGAGAGAAGGGGTTGCACTGCCTGAAACCTGAGCCGCTCAGAAAAATCGAATCAGAGGGGAGCCAGCCAGTAGCCATTTAAAGTGACACTTTGAAGTCACGATTCGCGAAGGTTAGTTCACTTTGGTCAAAACCGCAAGAACTCGACAGACCTTAACCCGGCCCCTCAAAGATCTGGTAAGGATTGGATCAGAAGTTGATCAGAAGGGCTCAGGGCTCAGACC
>JAYPUA010000021.1:39032-53675 GCA_038133845.1 Deltaproteobacteria bacterium | reverse complement strand
ACAGGGGGCTCAAGGGCTCCATCGCCATCAGAGCCACTGGATCAAGCGGTGTGGCGGGACAGGAGGAGTTCCCCGATCTGAATCGCGTTGAGCGCCGCACCTTTGTAGAGTTGATCTGCAACCACCCAGAAGGTCAAGCCGTTTGGATGAGACAGATCCTTGCGGATGCGTCCCACGTAGGTGTCCAAGGTCTCGGCGACATCCCAGGGCATCGGATATCCTCCGGCTTTGGGTTCGTCAACCACCTGAATCCCTTCGGCCTGCTGCAGGATGCTGCGGGCCTCTTCCGGAGAGAGCGGGCGCTCGGTTTCAATCCAGATGGCCTCCGAGTGTGCACGCAGCACCGGGACACGCACACAGGTTGCAGACACTGGGAGCCCCGGAAGAGACATGATCTTTTGCGTCTCCAGAACCATCTTCATCTCTTCCTTGGTGTAGCCGTTGTCCTGGAAGACGTCGATGTGTGGGAACAGGTTGAAGGCAATCTGTGCCGGAAACGCCTGCACCTGCATCGGCTCGTCCCTGGCCCAGGCACGGATCTGCTGTTGCAGCTCCTCCATTCCCTTGGCTCCAGCTCCGGAGACCGCCTGATAGGTCGACACCACTACCCTTTTGAGCCCGGCCGCCTGATGCAGCGGGTTGAGGGCCACGACCATCTGGATGGTCGAGCAGTTCGGGTTGGCGATGATGCCTTGATGCCCGAAGGCCTCCTCCGGATTGATCTCTGGGACCACCAGTGGAACGGAGGCGTCCATCCGGAAGGCGCTGGAGTTGTCAATCACCACCGCTCCAGCCTTGACTGCGTGAGGCGCAAACTCCTTGCTGCGGTCCCCGCCGGCAGAGAAAAAGGCGATGTCGATGCCCTCAAACGCATTCGGGGTCAACTCCTCCACCGGGAGGTCTTCTCCGCGAAAACGCAGCGTCTTGCCCACCGAGCGAGCAGAGGCCAGCAAGCGCAGTTGACGGATCGGGAAATCCCGGGCTTCAAGCAGTTTGAGGAACTCGGCACCTACCGCACCGGTAGCGCCGGCAATGGCAACATTGGGGTTCATGCAGTTTCAGGCAACAGGAAAGGTTGGGGAATCCGGAAGGCTCTCCTTGTAGTGCTTCCGGCAGACAGAAATGTAGCGATCGTTTCCACCGATCTCGATTTGGGCTCCAGCCTTCACGGGCTGCCCCTGGGCATCCAGGCGCAGGACCATCGTCGCCTTGCTCCCGCAGTGGCAGATGGTCTTGATCTCCCGGAGTTCATCCGCCCAGGCCAAGAGGAAACGGCTTCCCGGGAACAGCTCTCCCTGAAAATCCGTCCGGAGCCCGTAGGCCAGCACCGGGATACGGAGTTGATCAACCACCCGGGCAAGATCGACCACCTGCTGTCGGGTCAGGAACTGCGCCTCATCGACCAGCACGCAGTGCAGGGGAGCCTGTTGCAACGCCTGATCGACGACCTGAAAGAGCGAATCGGCATCGACAAAGTTGTGTGCCGCAGCCTCCAGCCCAATCCGGGAGCGGACCACCGATCCGTAGCGATCGTCCAGCCGGGGCTTGAGGACGAGGGTGTTCATGCCTCGCTCGCGGTAGTTGTAGTTGGACTGGAGCAAAGTCGTTGTTTTTCCAGCATTCATTGCTGAATAGTAGAAGTACAACTTGGCCATGAGACCGATGTCGAACGGAGACTGAAACTTTAGTGAGGCACAGTTTTCGCAGGTTATGAAGAAACTCCGGGGAGCGGCTTCCTGCTGCTTGAGTTCAGACGAACCCATGAACCAATCTCGTACCCTTAGCCAGTAACGGGATCATCCATTTCACCCCGGAGCACCTGCAAGAATACGGGCTTTGGAAATCAAAACTCAAGGTTCGGATTGCATGAGCGCTCGCTTTTCCACGAAGGCAAAAGCTTCTCTCCTAGAAAATCTACCCTTTTTCTTTTCGCACTTCTCCGTAAGGCTTTCCCATGCTTCTGGGTGAACTTGCCGCGCTGGGGGCTGCGCTCTGCTGGGCCTTGGGCGGAGTGGTCGCGGTCACCCCCATTCGGCAGCTTGGCCCGCTTCCCTTCAACCGCGTCCGGATGGCACTGGTCTTCTTGATGCTTGCTACGACGGCACTCTTTACTGGCGGCTGGAGGGAGGTCTCGGAGGCCTCCCTGAAAGCCTTGATGCTCTCGGGGCTGGTCGGGATCTTTCTGGGCGACACCGCGCTGTTTGCTTCGCTGCAACGGCTGGGGCCAAGCCGTTCGGCGGTGGTCTTTGCCCTCAACGCTCCGATGACGGTGATCCTGGGGTGGGTCGTGCTGGAGGAACACCTGCAGCCGCTCACGCTGTTTGGGTGCCTGCTCGTCCCGCTGGGCGTGATGCTGGCAATTCTGGGACGGAGTCGAGTGGAGGCTCAGCAGAACCTCGACTCTCCGGAAGGTCGCCTGTGGCACGGCATCGCGCTGGGGCTGCTGGCGGCTCTCGGTCAGGCGGTCGGTTCGATCATCGCCCGCCCCGTCATGGCCTCCGGGATGGACCCCGCAACGGCCTCCGCTCTGCGAGTCGGAACGGCGGCGCTGGGGCTGCTGGCTCTGGGGTTCCTGCCTAACCCAATCTTCCACGCGAAAGTGCCCTTCACACGCCAGCTGGTGGGGAGAATCGTGCTCAGCGGCTTTTTGGGAATGGGGCTGGGGATGACGTTGCTGCTCTTCGCTCTCAGTCAAGGCGACGCCGGGGTCGTGGCGACGCTCTCCGCAACCACGCCGGTTTTAATCCTGCCCCTGCTCTGGTGGCGAACCGGAGTTCGTCCTCCGGGCATTGCCTGGTCCGGAGCGGCGGTTGCGGTGGTCGGAACGGCGCTGATTGCCATCGCCCGCGCCTGAATGCGCTCGCTGTCCGGGAGGAGCGCCCTCAGCCCTGAATCCAGATCGCGCGGAAGTCGTTCACGTTGGTGAACGAGGGTCCGGAGATCACCAGTTGATCAAGATGCTCGAAGAACGTGTAGGCGTCGTTGTTTGCCAAAAACTCGCGCGGCTTGCGCCCAAGCTCCTGAGCGCGCAGAAACGTTCCTGGGATGACGTAGGCGCCGGCGTTGTCTTGCGTGCCGTCGATGCCGTCAGTATCACAGGCAATCGCAGCAACTCCGGGAGTATCCTTGAGTTGCTCCAGCAAGGCCAGCACGAACTCGGCGTTGCGTCCTCCCCGGCCCTGTCCCCGGACGGTCACGGTCGTTTCTCCTCCGGAGAGCAGCACTGCAGGGGCCTCAAGAGGCTGTCCGTGGGTCTGAATCTGCTGGGCAATCGCAGCGTGGACCTTGGCGACTTCCCGGGTCTCTCCTTCGATGCGGTCGCTCAGGATCAGCACGTTCAGCCCGGCCTCTTGGACCGCCCGCGCCACCGCCTCCAGCATCTGCTGCGGCGTGGCGATCAGGCGAGTCTCACACCGGGCCAGCCGAGAGTCTCCAGGCTTGGGAGTTTCCTCCTGAGCCTGCTCCAAGTGCATGCGGATGGATTCCGGGGGCGTGATCTCGTAACGCACCAGCACGTCTCGTGCTTCAGCAAAGGTAGACTCATCCGGAACCGTTGGCCCGGAGGCGATCACGGAGAGGTCGTCTCCGGGCACATCGGAAATCGCCAGCGTGAGCACCCGAGCCGGGTGGCAGGCCAGCGCGAGCCGTCCGCCCTTGATCGCCGAGAGGTGCTTGCGGACGCAGTTCATCTCGTGGATCGTTGCCCCAGAGCGCAGCAGCGCCTTGCTGAGGTTCTGCTTGTCCTCCAGCGAAATTCCGGGTGCCGGCAGCGCCAGCAACGCCGACCCGCCTCCGGAGATCAGGCACAGCACCAGGTCGTCCGTTCCCAGCCCCTGAACGGAGTCCAGCATCCGCTGAGCGGCCTGACGTCCGGCCTCGTCCGGAACCGGGTGGGCGGCTTCCACAATCTCGATCTGCTCACAGGGCACCCCGTGTCCGTAGCGTGTCAGCACCAACCCCTCCAGCTTCTTTGCCAGCTCCGGAGCCTGCTCACGCAGCGTGTGCTCCACCGCTTGGGCCATGGCGGCAGAAGCCTTTCCGGCTCCGATCACCCGTAACCTCCCGGAAGGGGGATGCTCCACAAGGTGAGACAGGTAAGGAGGCAGGCACTGCAGCGGCTGCGCGCTGGCCACCGCGACATCAAACAGGTGCCGCAGGAATTGCTCCGGAGAGTTGGTCAAGCCCTCACTCATGACGGTGGCTCAGCTTCGCAAACGCTCGGCCAGGTAGACCGCCGGGTGGATCACCCTCAGCGGAATGCCTTCGGCGCGAATGCCTGCACGGATCTGATAGAGGCACCCCGGATTGCCCGTGACGATCGTGAGCGCCTTCGGGTGAGCCTCCAGCGTCTCTCGGACCGACTGAATCTTCCGGGCCAGCACGGCGCTCGACAACTCCGGCTGAAGCAGGTTGTAGATCCCTGCCGAGCCACAGCACCAGTTCGATTCTGTCAGCGGAACCAAGGTCACCCCCGGGAGGCTGTTGACCAGTGCCCGCGGGTTGGCGTCGACCTTTTGTGCATGCATCAGGTGGCAGGGGGCGTCGTAGAGCACCACATCCTCATCGGTGCGCCAGTCCAGCCTCTGAATCTGCTCCGGATGGCGTGCGAGAAACTCCAGCACGTCCACAATGCGCCCCTCGACCGCGTCCCAGTTGCGCAAGTGGTTCTTGTCGGACTTTGGGAACAGGTGGTGATACTCCCGCAGCTGTGCGCTGCATCCAGCCGCATTCGTGATGATTGCGTCGAGCTTGTGTCCCTCGAAGGCGTCCAGATTCTTCAGAGCCAGCTCGCGTGCGGTTTCCCGGTCCCCGCTGTGCACGTGCAGAGCGCCGCAGCACCCCTGACTTCCGGGGATCATCACCCGGTAGCCAACCGCGCGCAGCAGCCTCATTGTCGACTCGTGCACCGCAGCCTCGGAGACGTCCATGATGCATCCCGAGAAGAGCCCCACCGTTCCCAAAGGCTCAGCCGTGTGGGTGGCCTCAAGCGGACGGTCCGCATGCTTTTGCTTGAAGGAGCGTCCGGAGCAGTCCGGGAGCAGGTGCTGTTGGAAGACAAACGACTGGGGGAGCAGCTTGCCCAGAGGCGTGTTGGTGATCAGTTGAGGAAGGCCGGTCCAGGCGTAGAGCTTGAGCAGCTTGCTTGCCGTGGAGAGCAGGAAGGTGGAGCGAAACAGCCCCTTGAGCAACAGCGTCCGGAGGGTCTTCTCCTGAAGCGACTGCGGCTGGACTTCATGGACCACACCCCGCGCTTTCTCCAGCAACTCGCCATAGGGCACTCCGGAGGGACATGCGGTCTCGCAGGCGCGGCAGTCCAGGCAACGACTGAGTGGATCCGTGACCTCGGAGGTCAAGTCCAGTTCGCCCTCCCAGACCCCGCGCATCAGGTACAGGCGCCCCCGGGGAGAGTCCTTCTCGTCTCCCAACTCACGATACGTCGGGCAGTTGTCCAAGCACAGGCCACAGTGGACGCACTTGAGGATGTTGTCAAACTCGGCTTCCCGGAAGAGCTGCTTGGCCGTTTTCTGGGATTCTCCAAATTTCAGCGGGGCCGTTCCGGAGTCCAGGACGGCACTTGAAGAGGTTTCCATAGTCGGAATGCGTTAGAGGTCAGCGATGAATCTAGGGTCCGGCTCCTTCAGAGGTCGTAGAATGCCGAGTGAAACACTCCTGCCGGATCGAGGTGCTGCTTGAGCCGTTTTGCCACCGAGTATCCCGGAGGTTTGGCAAAGTCGCCCAGCGTCTCGTAACCAATCCCCGGGACCGCGTTTCCCAGCACCAGCTTTCCCTGAACCCTTCGGAGGATCGGCTGAAGCGCGTTGATCAGGGCCTTCTGCGAGTCTGCCTCCTCGGAGTCGAGGAAGAAGTGCAGGTCCCCGCCAATCGGATGAATCGCCATCCGCAGGGAGTCGGTCCGCAGGGTCTCGAAGTGCATCGGATTGAGCGCCTCCGAGGTGGGCATCAGCGCCATCAGGTGCAGGTGTGCCGGTGGAAGCTTCCAGAACCGTCGCAGGCCGGAGACCCATCCGGTGAAGCGTGCACTTCCCGGGAGGTAAGGCAGGTCCGGGTGAGATTCGCCATCAGCCAGCAGGTGGAGGGGCACCTCAAAGAGCGCCCGGATTTCCCGCTCCAACCGACTTCGCCGCTCCTTGTTTCCGGAGAACCCGATCCCCAGCAGCCAGTCCGAGGTTCCGGACTCTGCCGGAGAGAGTGCCTGAAGCCAGTCGATCGGCAGGCGTCCGGTGTGCAGGGCCGCGACGTTCTGGAGCCAGGTGCTGTCCGAAAAGCGCCCATACAGCCCGTGCGGAGCGACCGGCTGGGGCATCATCTTGAAATTCGCAGAGGTGATCACACCCAGCCCGCCGAGGCTCCCAAGCATCATCCGGCACAGGTCATAGCCGGTCACGTTCTTGACCACCTTCCCGCCGGCATGCACCCGTTCCCCCTGGCCGTTGAGGTACTCGATGCCGATGATGCAGTCGCGCAGACCGCCCATGTTGAGCCGGTTTGGGCCGATGTCGTTCGCGGCCAGCAGGCCCCCGACCGTTGAGTCTTCAAACCAGGGATTGACCGGGAGCACCATGTCCTTCTCGCTCAACAGACCCTGTAGCGCATTCACTCGCATCCCGGACTCCACGCCGACCACCATGTCGTCCGGATCAAAGAAGTTGGTCCGGGTGAGGCGTGTGGACTCGAGTGAGGTTGTTGGCTCCTGTGAAGAGAAGTGACGGCCCACGCCTCGCACGCAGAAGGGTTCCTGAGCAGAGATCCGAGCCTGAACCCACTCCTGGGCCTGCTCAATGGTTTCCGGGGCGAACACGGTCATACGGCAATCCCCGACTTACGGGCCACCAGCTTGGAGCCTTGCAGCTCGCCTTCAGCGGTCTTGATTTTCGACTCTGCGCAGCGCCCTGGCGTGGGAAGGACCTTGCCCGGATTGAGCTTGCCTTCCGGATTGAAGAACTCACGAACCCAGCTCATGTTCTCCAGATCAAGCTCCTGATAGTTCTCCGTCATCAGCTTGCGCTTCTCCAGGCCGATCCCGTGCTCTCCGGAGAGCGCGCCGCCGTATCCCAGGCAGGCTCGCAGGATCTCTTCTCCGGCGTGGTGCGTGTTCTCAATCTCCTCCTCATTTTCGTAATTGAAGAGAATGAGTGGGTGCAGGTTCCCGTCTCCGGCGTGGAAGACGTTGGCGACGATCAGGTTGTACTTTTTCCCGATCTCCTCAATCTTGCCGATCACCTCCGGGAGCTTGCTCCGCGGGATTACGCCATCCTGAACGTAGTAGCTCGGAGAGATCTGGCCGATCGCCCCGAAGCTCTCCTTGCGAGCGCGCCAGATCCGGGCCCGCTCGGCATCGTCACGGGCGCGGCTTACCGACTGCGCCCCGTTCTCGCGGAGCATCTGCTCCACCAATCCGGCCTCCACCTCGATGCCGTCCTGGAGATCTTCCAGCTCGACAATCAGCACCGCCTCCGCGTCTTGTGGGAACCCGGGCTTGAGCGCGGCCTCCACTGCTCGGATGACGGTCTTGTCGATCAACTCCATCGCCGCCGGGACCGTACCGTTGCGGATGATCGCCGAGACCGCGTCGCAGGCCCCTCGGACCGAGCCAAAGACCCCAAGAAGCGTGACGGCCTTCTCCGGATTGGGCGTCAGCCGGCAGATCACCTTGGTCACGATGCCAAACGTCCCTTCCGAACCAATCACCAGCCCCAGCAGGTCAGGCCCCGGCATGTTGTGAAACTTTCCTCCCAGCGTCACCAATTCTCCATCTGGGAGCACCATTTCCAGCCCGAGCACATGGTTGACCGTCACACCGTACTTGAGGGTGTGCGGTCCTCCGGAGTTCTCGGCAACGTTTCCGCCGATCGTGCAGGCCTTCTGCGAGGAGGGGTCCGGGACGAAGTGATAACCGTGGGGTTTGACGTGTTCCGAGATGCGCAGGTTGACCACTCCCGGACCTAGCGTGATGGTCCGGTTCACCAGATCGACATCAGAGATGTCCTTGAACCGAGCCATCTCGAGGATCGCGCTCCCTTCATGCGGCACAGCTCCTCCGGAGAGTCCGGTGCCTGCGCCACGGGGCAAAAACGTGATGCCTTCCGCATGGAAGAGCTTGACGACCCGGATCAGTTCTTCAGTAGAGCCCGGATAGACCACTCCCATCGGCGGCGCGGTGTAAAGCGTCAGCCCGTCGCTGCGGTAGGCGTAAAGCGTGATCGGGTCATCCTTGACCCACTCCTTGCCGCAGATGCGGTCAAGCTGCTGACGGATGGAAGGTGCAAAGGGCATGAGTCCTCCTGACTTTCGGATTCAAGGCTGTGACCACGCGACGTCGTGATCAAAAAACATCTGGAACAAGATATCGAAAATTCAAGTATCTGAAAACTCCTGGACGGCTCCACATTTCGAGCGGATGATCCGAAGCAGAAACCGGGTGATCAAGAGCGAGGTGGAAGCCACGGTCGAATCCAACCCAGCCCTTCGTGCGTCCCGGCGTGGGGTCGGTATTCACACCCAATCCAGCCGGAATACCCCAGGCGGTCGATGTGCTCAAGGAGGAAAGGGTAGTGAATCTCCCCCGTTCCTGGCTCATGGCGTCCCGGAGTGTCGGCGAGTTGCATGTGGCCGATCTGTCCCTGCAGCCTCTCGATGGTCGGGGCGAGGTCGCCCTCCATGATCTGCATGTGGTAGATGTCGTATTGCAGCCGGAGCGCAGGAGCGCAGACTTCTTCCAGCACCTGCACCGCCTGTCGGGAAGTGTTCAAAAAGTAGCCTGGCATGTCCCGGGTATTGATCGGCTCAATCAGCAGTTGCACTCCGGATTGCTCGCAGGCACGGGCTGCGAACTTCAGGTTCTCCACAAACGTCTGGTGGCACTGCTCCAGATTGACCCCCTCCGGCACGATCCCGGCCATTGCGTGCACTCGAGGGCAGCCCAGCCGGGTCGCATACTCCAGCGTCCGTCCAACGTTCTCCTGAAACTCCCCCACACGGTCCGGATGACAGGTGAGGCCACGCTCCCCGGCCTCCCAATCTCCCGGAGGCATGTTGAAGAGCACCTGCTTGAGTTCGTGCTGCCCCAGCCACTCTGCAATCTGCTCTGCCGGATAGGCGTAAGGAAACAGGAACTCCACTCCCTCAAATCCTGCACGAGACGCCTCGGCAAAGCGGTCCGGGAAGTCGAACTCGTTGAACATCATTGAAAGATTGGCACAGAATTTCGGCATCACATCCTCTGATCAGGGCACACGTCACAGATCCCGAAGACCAAGCAACGCTCGGTCCCGACCTTCCGGGAAGCATGAAGCCTCCAGGTCAAAGGCGCCAGCCAGAACTCCACCCCTCAAAGGTCCGGGGGTCATGGACCCGTTTCAGAAAGTTCCCCTCCGGACCACGAACAAGGCAGTCGCGGCTCATTTGAGGCTCGATTCTCTGCTGCGATGGAGGTAGGGTGCCCTTGGGTTTCCAATCCGGGGATGCCCTTTCAACCTCTTGCCTCACGCCTTTATGAACCCCTTTCGCTTCATCCTGACCGACGTCAGCCGGAATCACTGGGTCTCCGACTGGAGCCTGGATTCCGAGACCTTGCCGCTGAAAACTTCGCAGCCTTGGAAGATCCGCAAAACCCGCCTCCACGGTGGGCTACAGGACGGCGTGGACCTGATTGAGGTCGACAACGGAGTCTTTTCATTTTCCGTGATTCCAACGCGCGGCATGGGGATCGGGCGAGGCTCGTATCGAGGACATGCCCTGGGCTGGGACTCTCCGGTCCGCGACCTCGTCCACCCGGCGTTTGTAGAGTTGAACGATCGGGGAGGGCTGGGCTGGCTGAAGGGGTTCAATGAGTGGATCGTACGCTGCGGGTTGAGCAGCAACGGCGCTCCCGGGACAGATGTGGTGATCGACAACAACGGCAATGAAGCCCAGGTGTTTCTGCCGCTTCACGGAAAGATCGCCAACACCCCAGCCCGCTTTGTGGAGGTGCAGATCCAGCAGGAGCCTCCGTTTCAGATCACCGTACGGGGGGTCGTGGAGGAGAGCATGCTCTTTGGCCCAGCCCTGCGGCTCACCTCCGAAATCTCCACGGAGCTGGGGTCCAACGCGCTGCACCTCTCGGACCAGGTCACCAACCTGAACAGCACCCCCGAGGAGCTGGAGTTGCTGTACCACTGCAACTACGGCCCACCCTTTCTGGAGCAGGATGCGGCAGTTCTCGCGCCCACGCGAACCCTGTCGCCAAGAGACGCCAGGGCTCAGGAGGACCTGACCACCTACGACCGCTTCCGGGCTCCCACCGAGGGGTACGTGGAGCAGGTCTATTTCTATGAACTGCTGGGCTCTCCACAAACGCAGCAGACGCAGGTGCTGCTGAAGAATGCCTCCGGAAGCCTGGGGACGTCCCTACATTTTTCGCTGGAGCAAATGCCCTGCTTCTCCCTCTGGAAGAACACCGCTTCTCAGGAGAACGGATACGTGACCGGGCTGGAACCTGGGACGAACTATCCCAACCCCAAGCGCTTCGAACGTGAGCAGGGACGAGTCGTTGTGCTTCAAGGTGGAGAGACCCGCAACTACGCGCTGACCCTTGCCGTTCATGAAGGGCGTGATGCCGTTCGGGAACTGGAGAGGCAGATTGAGGCCCTCCAGCGCTCAGCCGAGGCGCAGGTGCTCCTCGCTCCGGATGCCCGACTCTCTGCTGCCGGCTAGGATCGCTGGAGTTTGAAGGTCCGGATCTCGAACGGTTTGAGCGTCAGAGCCGCTGGAGTGGGCAGTGGATCGCCAAGGGCGTTCCACTCCATCAAGTCCACCGGCTGAAGCACGGTTCCTGCGTCGCGTGCCTGAATCCGGGCTTCGCTGTGCCTCCCACGTCGTTCCACCACCCTGAGAATCAGGCACGGCTCCTTCTCTGCACGCTTGAGCACCTCCAGTCCCACTCCAGAACCTTGCACCCAAACGGGCGGCTGCAGACGCTCTGCTCGCTTGCCTTCAAAGAGCAGCGGAGGCTGATTGAGCTGCTGGGCTTTTTCAATCACATCGGAGGTGAGGAACGCGTTCGGGTGCGGATACAGCACATAGCAGAACTCGTGGCTCCCCAGGTCTGCATCCGGATCCGGATGGGTCGGAGCGCGAAGCAGGTTCAGATCGATCACGTTTTCGTGAAGCCGATGCCCATACTTGCAGTCGTTGAGCAGCGCCACTCCCTTTTCGTGATCCGAGAGGTCCACATACTTCTGAGCCGCCACCTCAAAGCGCGCCATGTCCCAGCTGGTGTTTCGATGGGTTGGGCGCTCCAGGTAGCCATACTGGATGTCACAGGTCGCCGAGTTCGTGTTCACGTTAACCGGGAATGCCGTCCGCAGCATCCGGTGGCACTCTTGCCAATCCACCTGCGTCGAGAACTCCAAGGCCCGGGAGTGTGCCGACAGCGTGATCCTCTGCTGAATTGTGGAGTTCCCGATCCGGAGGTGAAAAGACAACCCCTGTCGAACCGCTCCTTGCCCCAGGCTCTCCCAGCTTTCGCCCGTTGCGTTCTCCAGAGCCATCTCTTCGTAGGAGATGTCAATCTCCCAGGCATCCCAGCTGTGCGGACGGTCCTCGTAGAGCGTCAGGACGTTCCCGGAGGCTCCCGGAGGCAGAATGTCCGCGCCCGTGTGAAGATCTGTGGCTGAAATGAGCTGGGCGTGCTCGTTGAACTCGTAGCGCACCCACAGGTTCTCCAGGACCAGCGACTCCGTGGCCGTAAGCCGGGGTCCAGGAGTCCCGCGCCTCAGGACCTTGATCTCCTGGGGGGCAAGCGGGACCCAAGCTGTGAGCGTACCGTCGGCCTCCTGCTGAACCGGAACAGGCTCCCCCTGTTCGTTCTGCAGTCCGGTCCAGGTTTCCGGAAGCGGAAGTTCCCGCTCATAGGGGACGTTAAGGGTATTGATCAAGGTCAGGGCATCCGGGTCTTCCTCCATCAGGCGCTCGGCCCCCTGAGCACACAGTTTGGTGCAAGCCTCCAAGGCCTCTGTGTGCTCACGCTCGGTCACCTCGTAGACCCAGCGGATGCTGGACCCCGGGAGGATGTCGTGAAACTGGTTGATCAGCAGAACTTTCCAGAGGCGGTCCAGGTCTTCGAGAGGGTAGTCGTCCAGGGGCCCGAGGGAGAGCAGATACTCCGTGGCACGCAAGCTTTGCTCGAGCATGCGGTTGTTGCGCTTCGTTCGAGCCTGAGTGGTCAGGGTTCCCCGGTGCAGCTCCAGATAAAGCTCTCCGACCCACAACGGCAGCTCCTTACGCCGTGAGGAGAGGCGCTCGAAGAACTGATCTGCCCGTCCGAAGCGGACCTTCGGAACACCCTCCAGATCGCCTTGGCGCATTCCACGCTCAATCATTTCTGCTGTGGGCCCGCCACCGCCGTCTCCCACGCCAAAGAGGCACATCATCTCGTCCAGAACCCCCTTCTCCACAAAGTTGCGCTCCGCACGCTTCAGACTCTCGGTCTGCAAGAGGCTATTGTAGGTATCCTCCGGAGGGAAGTGGGTAAGCACCTCGGAGCCGTCGATGCCTCGCCAGCGAAAGGTGGTGTAGGGGAAGCGGTTGAACTGGCTCCAGCTCATCTTCTGCGTCAGGAAGAACTCCAGACCTGCCAGCCGCAGAATTTGCGGCATCGACGCAGAGTAGCCAAAGACGTCCGGAATCCAGCAGTTGTCGACCTTCACCCCAAACTCGTCTTTGAAGAAGTTCTTGCCGTGCAGGATTTGGCGGACCATTGACTCGCCACTGATCAGGTTGCAGTCCGGCTCCACCCACATTCCGCCCTGCAGCTCCCAGCGACCTTCGGCAACCGCCTGACGGACGCGCTCATACAGTTCCGGATAGTGTTCCTTGACAAACTGATAGTGCTGCGGCTGCGATGCCCCGAACACATAGTCCGGATAGCGTTCGAGCAGGTCCAGTTGGTTGGCAAAGGTCCGTGCCGACTTCCGGATGGTCTCTCGAACTGGCCAGAGCCACCCCGTGTCAATGTGTGCGTGTCCGACAGCGTTGAGGGTCGGAGCGCTGGCATGCGCGGGCATCTGCAACAACGGCTTGAGGAGTTCTCGACACCGGGAGGCGTTTGCCTCCTGATCCTGAAACACGTTGCTCACCTGGACGGCTGCCTCCAGAATCCGAGCGTACCGAGCCTCCGATTCCGGAACCGTGTCCAGCAGCCCGTCCAAAACATCCAGGTCCATCCACAGGTCGTACAGCGCTCGATTGAAGACCGCGAGGCGCATCCGGTTGACGCGTCCCACATAGCTTCCGTGGCGGCCGATGGAGGCTCCCGGACCTGCCGCCGAGAGCATCGTCACCACGTCGGTGTCGAACCGATCCAGTGCGTCCTCCCCCCTTTGCGGATCACGCGGCCGGTGAATTCCCATAATCGAGTTGGCTGCCGTCTCCACCCAGAGGTCCACCGCCTGCCCGCCCTGTGCCTTGGAGGCAAGCCGGTAGGTGTGGCGAGTGACCCGCCCCAACACGCTCCCGTTTGTCAGCCCTTGCCGAGGATGTCCCTCTGCCGAAAACACCAGGGCCTCTCCGTTGAAGTCCAGATGCGCTACGACCTCCGTCCCGGACCACGCCTCCGGGATGCGGCCTTGCAGATGAAACCAGGCGCTGTCCCAGGCCTGCCCCCACTCCTGTCCTTCTTTAATCGGAGCATAGTCCAGCGACAGGCGCTCCGAAAATGGGACTGGATCCTTCGTGCTCACATAGCGTCCCTCCAGCGGAACAGAGATTCCGAGAATCCGGCGTTCAAGCCTCGTGATGAACTGCTGCACCTTGGTGCGATAGAGTTTTCTTTGGGCTCCAAGAATCATGAATGACCTCCCTCAAGGAAAAAAAGTGCTGGCTTTCCGCACTTGGAAATTTTAATATTAATATTGTTTTTATTTTAAATGGCGAATAAAAAACATCATGTCCTTGCAGGAGAAGTACAATGAATGTTACGAAAATGAGAAAAACCGACCTGCTGCAAACCTTCTTTGAATCGTGCAAAGCTCGAAAAGAAGCAACGGTAGAAGAGGTGGATTGGGAGATTGCAGATGCCGAAATGCAGTTGATGTGGTCTATCTGGGATGACCATGGCTGGGAAGATCAAGTTCTTAATATTGCTTGTGAACGAATTACTGGAGACTGGCAGTTCTGATGCCGTCTTCAACCGCTGACTGGGCAGGATTTGGTCCCAGGCTGGCAATCTTTCCTCTTGCCTCCAACCGATGTTCAAGGGTACTATTTACTGCTCGCGCGAGAAAGCACCATGCAGCCTCCTTGACTGAACAGTGACTGTCTGTAGGCACACTGGGAAGGCGGGTATGCCTTGCGGCTCTCTCTTCCGGTCCCGCGACCTTGTCCGCAGGCCGTTTCCCGGGACGGTCTTCAGCCTTTCAACTCCGAAGCGATCTCGTATCCCTCATGCCTTCGACACCCAGTCTGCTCTCCCTGTTTCTGCTACTCGCCATTCTGACCACCCCACTCTGGGGCCCCAAGCCTACTGAGGCTCAGGAGCAGCAGGAGGCCGTTCTGCTGCCCGACAACCGCTCCTTGCTTTCTCAACAGGTGCTCCGTGTCGCCAAAAAGCAAGCGGCGATGAAGCCTCCTCCCAACCGCGGGAGC
>JAYPUA010000021.1:6702-38932 GCA_038133845.1 Deltaproteobacteria bacterium | reverse complement strand
GCTGCTGAGGATTTGCCAAGAGCGCCTCTGTCGGTCCGGACTCCACCACCACACCATCTTTCATCACCAGAATCTCGTGACAGAGCGCCCGGACAACCTTCAGGTCGTGGCTGATGAACAGGTACGCCAAGCCCCTCCGCGCCTGCAGGTTCCGAAGCAGGTCGATCACCTGCGACTGGACCGAGCGATCCAGCGAGGAGGTTGGCTCGTCCAGGAGCAGGAACCGGGGCTCAAGCACCAACGCCCGAGCGATGGCGATGCGTTGACGCTGGCCTCCGGAGAACTCGTGAGGGTAGCGATGCCGCGCCTGCGGGTCAATGTCCACCTCCTGCAGGGCCTGAACGACACGCTGGTCCCGCGCCTCTGGCGTCCCGAGTCCGTGGACTTCCAATCCCTCCGCGACAATCTGCGCGACTGACATCCGGGGGCTCAGGCTGCCGTAGGGATCCTGAAAGACGACCTGCATCTCCCGACGCAGCGGCTTCATCTGCTGTTGACTGATTCCGGACAGGACGTTCCCGGCGAACTCCAGGTGTCCCTGGCTCTCCAGCAGCTTGAGGATCGCCAGGCCCAGGGTCGATTTTCCAGACCCGCTCTCTCCAACCACCCCCACGCTGTGCCCTTGACGCAGGTTCAGGGAGATCCCGTCCACCGCCTTTACATGGCCCACCGTCCGTTTGAGGACGCCCCGCTGGATTGGGAACCAGACCCGGAGTTGTTCGGTCCGGACCAGAGACTCCGCCTCTGCAGAAACTTCAACCGGAACACCGCTGGGCTCGGCATCCAGCAGCTTCTTCGTATAGGCATGCCGGGGGCTGGCAAAGAGCACCTCCGCGTCTGCCGTTTCCACCAACTCACCTTGGGTCATCACGGCCACCCGGTTGGCGTACTCTCGCACAATGCCCAGGTCGTGGGTGATCAGCAGCAACGCCATCCCCATGCGTTCCTGCAGCCGACGAATGAGTTGGAGCACCTGCTCTTGCACCGTCACATCCAAGGCCGTGGTCGGCTCGTCGGCAATCAGCAGCTCCGGCTCATTGGCCAGCGCCATGGCAATCATCACCCGCTGCCGCTGCCCTCCGGAGAGCTGATGCGGGTAGGAGT
The DNA here is from genome assembly GCA_038133845.1 of Deltaproteobacteria bacterium. Classification (GTDB taxonomy): domain Bacteria; phylum SAR324; class SAR324; order SAR324; family NAC60-12; genus JAYPUA01. The sequence continues at coordinate 37,828 of JAYPUA010000021.1, read as the reverse complement.
TCAGCCGTTGCTCCGGATGGGGAATCTCCACCTGTTCAAGCAGCTCAATCACACGACGACGGGTCTGCATCCGGCTGAGTCCCTGATGCAGGAGCAGCATTTCGCCCAGTTGTTTTTCGATCGTGTGCAGCGGGTTGAGGCTGGTCATCGGCTCTTGAAAGATCATGCCGATGTGGTCTCCTCGAACCTGACGGATGCGCCGTTCGGAGGCATGCAGCAGGTCCTCTCCCTGAAAGAGGATGCGTCCAGAAGGGTGATGCGCAGAGGCAGGGAGCAACTGGAGAATGGAGTGGGCAGTGACCGATTTCCCGGAGCCGCTTTCCCCCACCAGCGCCAGCGTCTCGCCCGGAGCGAGCGACAGCGACACCCCCTGAACCGCCCGGACCTCCTGTTCCCCCTGACGGAAGGCCACGGACAGGTTTTCGATCTGCAGCAAGGACTCGGTCATGCTCAGGCTCCCGGCTGATGGCGGGGGTCCAGCGCATCCCGGACGCCTTCGCCAATGAAAATCAGCAGGCTCAGCTGGAGCGCCAGGACGACGAAGGCAGTGATCCCAAGCCAGGGAGCATGCAGATTGGCCTTGCCCTGAGCCAGCAGCTCCCCGAGTGATGGAGACCCCGGAGGCAGCCCAAAGCCCAGGAAGTCGAGCGCCGTCAGGGTCGTAATCGACCCGGCCAGGATGAAGGGCATGAAGGTCAAGGTGGCCACCATCGCGTTAGGCAGGATGTGGCGGGTCATGATCCGGGCGTCTCCCATCCCCAGCGCACGTGCGGCCCGGACGTACTCGAAGTTTCGCCCTCGGAGGAACTCCGCACGGACCACACCGACGAGTCCCATCCAGCTGAAAAGCAGCATCAGCCCCAGCAACCAGCTGAAGCTGGGCTGAACGAAGTTGGCCAGAATGATCAGTAGAAACAGCTGGGGCAGCCCGGACCAGATCTCGATGAAGCGCTGTCCGGCCAGATCGACTACCCCACCGTAAAAGCCCTGCACCGCGCCCACGGCGATGCCAATGATCGAACTGAGGATCGTGAGGATCAGCCCGAACAAAACCGAGATCCGGAAGCCGTAGATCAGCCGGGCCAGAACATCCCGCCCCTGATCGTCCGTTCCCAGCCAGTTGGTGGACGTCGGAGGAGAGGGCGCAGGCGAAGGGAGGTCGTAACTGACCGTGTCGTAGCTGAAGGGAATGAGCGGCCAAAACATCCAGCCTGACTTTGCCTCGATCAGCTCCTGCACGTATGGATCGCGGTAGTCTGCCTCGGTGGCAAACTCTCCGCCAAACTCCGTCTCGGCATATGCAGCAAACGCCGGAAAGTACCACTGGTTGTCAAAGCGGAGGAAGATCGGCTTGTCGTTTGCCAGCAGCTCGGCAAACAGAGTTCCCAGAAAGAGGAGCGCAAACAGCCACAAGGACCAGACGCTGCGGCGGTTTCGACGAAAGACCTGCAGGCGCCGCTGCATCAAAGGGCTGGAGGAGAGCATGTACAGGAAAAGGCGTCAGTCAAGCGTTCAGAAGAATCGTTTCGGGCTTCCGATTCAAAAGTGTAGGAGAACCCCGGGCTGAAAAAAAGCAAATTCCCGCGTTTCGTTTTCCAAGGACGTCTGCGGGCACCCCGAAAAACTTGTGAATTTCAGCAGTCTATTTATGATTCATCCGTTTTCCCTGTTGGAATTCCACATCCTGTTTCCGGGGACCGGAGGCAACCATCTGACTTCTTCAATGAGGCGAAATGACCGACAACAAGTTCGGCTGCCAAGCTCAGCTCGACAGCGGTGAAGGCACGGCAACGTACTACAGCTTGGAAAAGCTGGAGCAAAAAATTGGTGGCAACATCAGCAAACTGCCCGTATCGATCAAGATTCTGCTGGAGCAGGCGCTCCGGAATTACGATGACTTTCAGGTGCTCGAGGAGCATGTCCACACCCTGGCAAACTGGGATGGCAGCGTCTCGGACAAGGAGATTCCGCACAAGCCGACCCGGGTGATCCTGCAAGACTTCACCGGAGTCCCAGCCGTCGTGGACCTCGCCTCCTTGCGTACTGCGATGGCGGAGATGGGGGGAGACCCGGAGGTCATCAACCCGCGGGTTCCTGTGGATCTGGTGATCGACCACTCGGTGCAGGTGGACCACTTCGGCACCGCAGATGCGCTCTCCCGGAACATGGCCATCGAGTTCGAGCGCAACCGTGAGCGTTACGAGTTCCTCAAATGGGGTCAGAAGGCCTTCAAGCAGTTCCGAGCCTTCCCTCCGGGCGTCGGGATCGTGCATCAGGTGAACCTGGAGCACATCGCTCAGGTCGTGCAGGACGTGAACGGCGTATGTTTCCCGGACACCTGTGTGGGAACAGACTCGCACACCACGATGATCAACGGCCTCGGCGTGATGGGCTGGGGTGTCGGCGGCATCGAGGCCGAGTCCGTGATGCTCGGACAGCCCGTGTACATGCTGATGCCGCAAGTTGTGGGCTTCAAACTGACCGGGCAACTGCCCGCTGGAGCAACGGCCACCGACCTCGTTCTGCGAGTCGTCGAGATGCTGCGCAAGAAGGGCGTGGTCGAGAAGTTCGTCGAGTTCTACGGTCCCGGACTGAGCAACCTGAAGCTGGCTGACCGGGCCACCATCGCCAACATGGGTCCGGAATACGGAGCGACCATGGGCTTCTTCCCGGTCGATGACGAAACCCTGAATTACCTGAGGGCCACTGGACGTCCGGAAGCCTTGGTCAAGCGGGTGGAGGCCTACCACAAGGCACAGGGGATGTTCCGCACCAACGAGACTCCGGACCCGATGTTCTCGGATACACTGGAGTTGGACCTCTCCACTGTCGAGCCGGCGCTGGCAGGTCCGAAGCGCCCGCAGGATCGGGTCAACCTCTCCGAGATGCAGCAGACCTGGCAGCGCACCTTGCAGGCGCCCATCAAGGAGCGCGGCTTCGAGCTCAAGGCCGGCGAGGTGGGCGCCTCCGCTCCGATTCCCGGAATGGACGGCCAGACCCTGGCACACGGAGACGTGACCATTGCGGCCATCACTTCCTGTACCAACACCAGCAATCCATCGGTGATGATCGCCGCCGGGCTGCTGGCGAAGAAAGCCAACGAGCGCGGCTTGCAGTCCAAGCCGTGGGTGAAGACCTCTCTGGGGCCAGGCTCCCGGGTGGTCACGGCCTACCTGGAAAAGTCCGGGCTGCAGCCGCACCTCGACGCCCTTGGGTTCCAGACCGTCGGATACGGGTGCACCACCTGCATCGGCAACTCTGGTCCGCTCCCGGACAACATCGTTTCTGCGATCAACGCCGGAAACCTGGTGGTCGCCTCAGTGCTCTCCGGAAACCGCAACTTCGAAGGCCGGATCAGCCCAAACATCAAGGCCAACTACCTCGCCAGCCCTCCGCTGGTGGTCGCCTATGCGCTAGCCGGGACCGTCAACACGGATCTGCAGAACGATTCGCTCGGCAAGGATCAGGACGGCAACGACGTGTTCCTCAAGGACATCTGGCCCTCGCATGAGGAGATCGCCGAGGTGGAGAAGGTCATCACTAGCGAAATGTACGAGCAGGAGTACGGACGGGTGGACAACATCACGCCCATGTGGAATGAGATCGAGGCAGCGACTGGGCAGGTCTATCGGTGGGACGAAGGCTCCACCTACATTCAGAATCCGCCGTTCTTTACCGGAATGGGGACGGACGTCCACCCGATCCGAAACATCGAGAACGCCCGGGTTTTGCTGAAGCTGGCCGACTCGGTGACCACGGACCACATCTCACCGGCAGGCTCCTTCAAGCCGGACACTCCGGCAGGAAAGTTCCTGGTGGACAAGGGGGTTCAGTCGGCAGACTTCAACTCCTACGGTTCACGGCGGGGAAATGACCGGGTGATGACTCGGGGGACGTTTGCCAACGTACGCATCCGCAACCAGATCGCTCCGGGAACGGAGGGCGGGTTCACCAAGTACTTCCCCACGGGAGAGGTGACCACCGTCTACGACGCGGCGATGGACTACAAGGCCTCCGGAACGCCGCTCATCGTGCTGGCAGGAACGGAGTATGGCACGGGTTCTTCTCGGGACTGGGCGGCCAAGGGGACCTTCCTGTTGGGAGTGAGGGCCGTGGTGGCTGCAAGCTTTGAGCGCATTCACCGCTCCAACCTGGTGGGAATGGGGGTGCTGCCCCTGCAGTTCAAGGCAGGCCAGACCCACGAGTCGCTGGGGCTCACCGGAGAAGAGGTCTTCTCCGTGCTCGGCCTGAGTGACGACCTCCAGCCAATGCAGGAAGTCATCCTGAAGGCCAACGACCGGGAGATTCCGGTCCTCTGTCGTCTCGACAACAAGGTTGAGATCGAATACTACCGTAACGGCGGCATCCTGCACACGGTCCTCCGCAACTTCATGCGCGAGAGCCGCTAAACACCCTCAGGCGGAGGAGTCCTCCTCCGTCTTGCAGGATGCAGTCTCTTCCAAGAGAGCTTGCTGTCCATGAGCGATGTGTTGCTCCTCAATCAGGATCACCAGCCCCTGACACTGGCGCCACTGAGTGTGTTGACCTGGCAGCAGGCCGTCAAGGCCTACTTTCTGGAAAAGGTGGTCATCCTGCGCTCTTATCCGGACTGGGAGTGTCGCTCGCCTCGCTTCTCGATGCCCATGCCAAGCATTGTGGTGATGAGCCGCTATGTTCGGCGGACCAACCGGGTCCACTTCACCCGCAGGAACATCTACCTCCGCGACCGCTTTCTTTGCCAGTACTGTGGCAAGAACTGCTCTCACGAGCAGCTGACCATCGACCACGTGGTCCCCAAAAGCCGGGGAGGTGCGACCAGTTGGGACAACGTCGTCGCGGCCTGCTATCCGTGCAACACGGACAAGGGAGCCGACGCCATCGAGCCGCTCAACAGTCCGGCCGAGCCGAGCTACTGGCAGATGGTGCGCATCGCCAAGTCCATGCCACTCCGCATTCCGGACCTTCAGTGGCAGGACTACCTCCAGTGGCCGCCCCCTCTCGTTCAGGTGAACCGCAAGCCTCAGGCCCAGGCGGCGTGAGCCCACACCATCCCCTTGGGCACGGTGCCGGAGCACACCTCAGGCGCTGAACATCTTCCAGAACATCCGGAGCGCCATCACGACAAGAAACAGCGCGAAGAAGCGCTTGAGCGTTTTCTTCTCCAGCCGATGGGCCAGTTTGGCTCCTTGGGGAGCGAAGAGGACAGTCATCGGCACCATGCAGGCCAATCCGACTCCGCTGACATACCCCAGGCTCAGTGGAGGGAGCCCGGAGACTTCGCCCCCAACCCACATGAAGCCCAGCGCACCCGGCAACGCGATCATGATCCCCAGGCTGGAAGAGGTCCCGACCGCGCGCTGAATGGGAACGCTGAACGCGTTCAGAAACGGAACAAACAGCGTCCCGCCTCCAATGCCCATCATGGCAGAGAGAAAGCCAATCAGTCCCATGCTGGAAGAGGTCACCGGCACCGAGGGCAGCTGCTCTCCCAATACCAGCTCACGGGTTCGGAACAGGTTCGCCGCCATCAACAGCGCGATCACGCCAAAGACGCCCTTGAGGACGTTTCCCCCGACCTCTCCGGCAACAAGCGCTCCAAGGATCGATCCAACCATCACCGCGGGAGCGAGGCGTTTCAGCAGCTCCCAGTCCACCGACCCGCGCTTGTGGTGCGCGCGGGTCGCTGAAATGGCCGTCGGCACGATGGTGGCCAGCGAGGTGCCCACCGCCAGGTGCGTGGTCACCGTCGGGTCATAGTGCAGGAGGTCGAACGCATACAGCAGGGCCGGGACAATCACCACGCCACCTCCGACGCCCAACAGTCCGGCAATGATTCCGGCGGCCGCTCCGGAAACCAACAGCACTCCCAGCAGCGGCAGGAGTTCCTCCAAAGGAAATTCAGTCATCAATTCAACAAGCTCAGGATCTCTCTCGGAAGGGTCCCCGGGAGGTCGTGTTCAGGAAGTGCGGCGGTTTCGAGGGCTCGAATCCCCGCGCACGAGGCTGGAAGAAGCCGGAAACGGGCTCAATCGTACTGCAGGGACTGGTAGAAGCGGCTCCGGTCTGCGGTCTCGACCTCCACCTCCCGGATCTCCGTACCCTTGAGAACCGTGAGCGGCACCCGGATGCCGGCTTCTCCCCGATCCCAGACCCGCCGAAAGAAGGTCTCCAAGTCTTCCACCGGATATTCTCCAACTTTCAGGATCAAGTCTCCAGCCTGCAATCCGGAGTTGCTCGCCGGACCGTTGGGGCTGACCCTCTGGACCAGAATGCGTCCCAGTTGATCAGCCACGGTGATGCCCATCCAGGGCTTCGCAGGCCGGTTGGGGCGTCCCTCTCGGATCAGATCCTCCAGGATGGGAAAGAGCACCTCGGTCGGCACAAACATGTTTCCGGGAACCAGCATGTCCTGATAAGGGCGGCGCACAAAGAGCGAGCCGACGCCAACCAGTTCTCCCTGCTCATTGACCAGGCCGGCTCCGGCAAAGTCCGGGATGGCCGGGGTGGTGAAGATGGCGTTCTCCAGCAGGTATTCCCAGTATCCGGCAAAATTGCTTCGCTCCAGCACCACGACCTCCTGCATCATCGAATCGAGGTTGCGGCTGAGCACCTGCAGGCGCGTGCTTGGCTCAATCGGCTCGGAATCTCCGAGGGCAATCGGCTGCGCTCTCAGCGGAGCCAAGGCCTGCAGGACGCCCAGTCCAGTATCTCCGTCATAGCCCAAAATGGCGGCCGGAATCACCCGCCCATCGACATCGATCACTCGCACGGTCCGAGCTTCCAGAATCAGATAGCCAATGGTCAGGATGCGCTGCTCGTCATCAAAGACGATGCCCACTCCTTCGCGGCGCTCCCCAAGGGTGGGGGCCGTGCGCGCATTCGCCGGAATCTCTGCCTCCAGACGCACAGCAGCGTCCAGAGGCCCGGCCTGAACCTCCGCCGGGAGGGGTCCCCCAGTCAGGACCAGGAGCAGGCCCACCCAAAGACACGAGGTCACAAGGAAGACACGAACGGGAGCAGTGTGCATGAGGACCTCCGGAAACAAGGGTTGAGAGCGCTTGTGCAATTTGCATTTCAACGTTATATCACCCCCAAAACCGGAGGCAATCGGAAGTTGCACCGGCCTGCCGAGACGGTCCCCGATCTTTCATCATGCACCTCCTGCGGTTTCATGAGAGACTGTCCACTCTCGTTCTTGACGGGAGAGGCCACGAGCCTTCTGCAGCAACCGTTTTACTTTGCCTCGAGTCGTCCCCATGCTGAAGTCCCCCCTAAAAACCAAGGAAATCGCCCCTGACTTTGAGATCAGCCGCATTCTCACCGGTCTCTGGCAGGTCGCAGATATGGAAAAGGGGGGTCAGGCGCTTGACCTGAAGCAGGCCGCAAACGCTCTGCAGGAGTATGTACACGCCGGCTTTCATACCTTCGACATGGCTGACCATTATGGAAGCGCAGAGTTGATCGCCGGGGAGTTGCTAAAGCGCTTCGCAAAAGGCCCCGGACGTCCCCAGGCCTTGACCAAATGGTGTCCGAAGCCTGGGCCAATGGTGGCAAAAACCGTTCGCGCGGGAGTGCAGGAGCGGCTGGAGCGGCTGGGCGTTGAGCAGGTGGACCTGCTGCAATTCCACTGGTGGAGCTTTGCGCATCCAGGCTGGCTCGAGGCCTTGCATGAGCTGGCAGAGTTGCGTGAGCAGGGCTGGATCCGGGAGTTGGGAGTGACAAATTTCGATGCCGCCCATCTGCACCTGGCGCTGGCAGACGGGATCCCGTTGCGGACCAACCAGGTGAGCTGCTCACTGGTCGATCGTCGCGCCACCGAGGCGCTGAACGACGTGTGCCTCGGCCAAGGAGTTCAGTTGCTGGCCTACGGAACCTTGTGTGGCGGATTCCTCTCCGAGCGCTGGCTGGGACAACCGGAGCCGTTGGGACTCAAGGACTGGAGCAAGATGAAGTACAAGCGGTTCGTTGATGCCGCCGGAGGCTGGGAGGTATTTCAGGGCCTGCTCCGGGCCACCCATGCGATTGCACAAAAACATGAGGTTTCCGTGGCCAACGTAGCAACTCGCTGGGTTCTGGATCAGCCGAGCGTGGCCGGAGTGATCATCGGGGCGCGTCTTGGAGAGAGCGAGCATCGCCAGGACAACGCTCGTCTCTTCGAGTTCGCGCTGGATCAGGAAGACCTGCTTGCGCTCGATGAAGCGTTCTCCCAGACCTCCCCCATTCCCGGAGACTGTGGTGACGAATACCGTCGACCTCCTTTCTTGACCGCAAGCGGAGACCTCTCACACCACCTGAATGAAATGCCCAAGGCCTTGCAGGCAGCTGCTGTTCCGGGACGTCCCGATCAGCAGCGAGTCCTCTCGGGGAGTGAGTGGGAGAGCATCGCCGGATACTGTCGTGCCCAGCGGACGGGAAATCGGATTCTGGTCTCCGGAACCACGGCTACGGCAGGCTTGAGTCGCGTGGTAGCTCCCGGAGATGCTGCGGCGCAGACCACCTTCATCCTGGACAAGATTGCTTCAGCCCTGCAAGCTCTCGGTGGGACCCTTGAGGATGTTGTCCGGACACGCGTGTACCTGGTCAATCCTTCAGACGCCTTGGCGGTCTCTCAAGCGCACGGGCGGGTGTTCGGAGCCATCATGCCCGCCAATACCCTCGTTGTTGTGGGAGCCCTGATCGGAGAGGGCTACCTGGTCGAGATTGAAGCCGAGGCCCTGCTGCGTTGAAACCGCGGGGCGGTGAGTGGCGTCAGGGCCAGGGCCAGAACCTGACGCCTGACGCCTGCCAGCGGCTCAGTTGAGGGAGTTCATGAACGCGTTGACCTCCTCAAGAGAGATGTAGCGCTCCTCCTTGATCCCGGTTTCCGTGAAGCTCCAAGAGACCGCCGGGGCCGAGACGTCCCCGTTTGCGTCAAAGCTTACATTTCCGGTAGCTCCCTGATACATCACGGTGCCTCCACTCTTCAGGACCTCCTTGGCCTGACGGAATCCTGCGGTATCTGCAGTCACCGGGGTGCCCTTCGGGTCGGTCACGCGTCGGACCTGAGCGGCGATCTGTGCTCCGGAGGCGTTCGGCCCTGCGGCTTCCATGGCCAGCAGGGCAATCATCGTGGCGTCAAAGCTGTTGGACAGCCCCGGACCGTTCGGTTCAGAGTTGAACCGGGCCTTGTACATCTCGACGAAACGGCTGGCTGAGGCAACCCGTGGAGACGCTGTGTCTGTCCCAAGAGCATTCTTCAGGTACTTTACCCCGACGCTGTCCCGAAACTCGTCAGACTTCAACGAATTGGCCATGATCATGTTTTGGGTGCCTCCCAGCGAGAGCCACTCGCGAACCACGGAGATTCCCTCTTTGGGGTAAAGCGCCATGTAGATGGCCTCCGGGTTTCCCTTGAGCGCCTCTGTCACCTCTGCCCGGTAGGAGGCCTGACCATCGTTGATGGCGATCGAGCCTGTGACGGTGATCCCCACGGCCCGCAAGGCTTCGGCCGTCAGCTTCGAAATATCCTGCCCCCAGTCATCATTCTTGTAGAGGACGGCGACCGATTTGTACCCCTTGTCCTTGGCGAGCATGGTTCCCACAGCCGCCTGGACTCCGGAGGTGGCAAAGGTCCGGAACCAGAGGCCCTTGGTTTTGCCCTCCTTGGCCAACGCGGTGATTGCCGTGGAAGACGAGCAGCAGGAGATCTCCATCACCCCTGCAGGAACGGCCACCGAGGTCAGGATCGGCACAGTCACTCCACTGGAAACGGCACCAAGCAGCACAGGGACCTTCTCCAGGTCGACCAGCGCCTTGGCGGCATCCACACCGACCTTGGGATCGACCTGCGTGTCGCGCAACACCATCTCGATCTTGCACCCTCCGGCCCCTCCGGCCTCATTCACCAGATCCACAGCAAACTGAGCCGTGGCAGCAATCGGTCGCCCCCAGTCCACGGAGGTCGGCAGCACGGCCCCGATCTTGGTCGTGCAGTTCTGGGCGCTCGCTGATCCGGCAAAACCGAGCAGCCCCAGGAGCAGGATCGGCAATCCGCAACGGAAGCGGTTGAGGTGTTTCAAGTTCATAGTTCCCCTTTCACGAGACGCGCATGAAAAAAGTCACAGTCTGGAAGGCGCGTCATCTTCCTACTGCGACATGATCAGCTTTTCCGGAAGCAGCCCCTGCGGGCGCCACAAGAGCATGCCCACAATGATCAGCCCAATGAGGATGTACTGCAGGGTTCCGGTGTACAGTTGCAGCTCAACCGGGGCAAACCGGGAAAGCCCCCAGCCGCTGGCGGTCCAGGCCGCCCAGATCAGAAACGCTCCCAGAACTCCTCCTCGATTGTTGCCCGCCCCCCCAACGATCAGCATCGCCCAGACCTGAAACGTCAGCGTCGGGACCACATCCTGCGGACTGACGAAGGCGTAAAACGTCGCATAGAGCCCCCCCGCGAGGCCCATGATCATCGAGCCTGTCACAAACGCGGTCAAGCGGACGCGGGATGGCGTTTTGCCCAGGGACTGGGCCGCGTGCTCATCTTCGCGAATTGCACGGAGCAGGCGTCCAAAGGGAGAGCGGAGCAAGCGTTCCAGGAGGGCATACACTCCCATCAAGGCCATCAAGACCACCCCAAGGAACGCCAGGTTGAACCAGAATGGGTCTGCAATCCAGGACTCCAGAGGGCGCTCAAAGCCACGCATGCCTTTCGCTCCTCCGGAAAACCACTCCGCATTCCGGACAAAGTTCTCAAAAGCGACAGCCACGCCAAAGGTGGCAATCGCCAGATAGTCATGCCGGAGCTTGAGCGTCAACAGCCCAACAATCCAGGCAAGCAGCCCGGAAAACAGGACTCCGCCCAAGAGTGCAACAGGATAGAACCACTCAAAGCCTCCCATGTGATCGGGTTGAGGAGTTCCCCCAAGAATCAGCAAGCCGTAGGCGCCTGCACCAAAGAACGCCGCCACTCCGCCGTTGAAAAGCCCTGTGATGCCCCACTGCAGATTCAGCCCGAGGACAGCGATGGCCAGGATGGAGGCGACCGTCGCAAAAAAGATCGGATACGAGAGCCAGCCAATCATGTCCGGGCCTCTCCGAGCACTCCATGTGGACGAAAGATCAGCACCAGCAGAATAATCAGGAAGGGAACGGCAGGGCTGTAACCGGAGGGAAGCACCACCAGGGCAAGGTTGGAGGCAATGCCGACGATGAAGCCGCCAAGGACGGCCCCGTAAATCGAGCCGATTCCTCCGACAATGGTTGCCGCAAAGATCGGCAGCACCAAGTCGCGTCCCATCACCGGGTTGATCTGATTGTTGAGCCCGTAAAACACTCCGGCCGTTGCCGCCAAGGCGCCACCAATCATCCAGATCATCGCCACCATGAAGGAGAGTCGAACTCCGGAAACCTGAGCCAGGACCGGGTTCTCGGCAACCGCCTGCAGAGCATAGCCAAAGGTGGTTCTGGAGAGGACCAGGTGCAGCAGGACCATGAGCACCAGCGCAGCGATCAGGATGAAGACCTGGTCGGGCTTGATCAGCAGCAGCGGGTCTCGACTGACCACGATGGCAAAGACGATCTCGTTGGAGTACAAATGGGACTTCAACCCAAAGAGCAGCGAAATTCCATTCCTGATGATCAAGGCGACGCCAAAGGAGGCAAACACCATCGAAAGCTCTTCCCCACTGTCCCGGATTCGCCTGAAGACGAGCTGGTCGATGACCACGGCAGAGAGTCCGGTAAGGAGCATGGACGCCAACATCGAGAGCACCAGGGCTCCGGTCAGGCTCAGAGGCTCAAGCGTGCTCTGGAACAGCGGAAGCATCTGGCCAAACACCCCGTCAAACACCAGGGCCGCATAGGCGCCGATCGAGAGCAGCTCCGCCTGCGAGAAGTTCGCAAAGCGCAGCACGTGCATCACCATCGTCAGCCCAATTGCTCCCAGAGACAGGATCGAGCCCACGAGAAATCCATCGACCAGGTTCTGGATCACGAGGCCACTTCCGGAATCCGATTGCCGCCGAGGTAGATCTCTCCGATGAGCGGACTTTGGAGTATTGTGGTCGCCGGACCGCTGAGCTGGTTGCGCCCATCGGCAAGCAAGTAGCAGTAGTCGGCAAAGCGGAGAGCCTGCTTGACGTTCTGCTCGACCAAGAGCACGGACACTCCCTGTGAAGTGAGAGCGTGCGCTTGTTCCAACACCTCCTGCGCCACTTTGGGAGAGAGTCCTGCAGAGGGTTCGTCCATCAGCAAAATTCGGGGTTCGCCCGCCAGCGCCATGGCGATCGCCAGCATCTGACGTTGCCCTCCGGAGAGCGCCCCCGCGCGGATCTCCTGCTTCTCCCGGAGGGTCGGGAAACGTACCAGCAGCACCTCGCGGCGCTCCTCCCTCTGCCTCAAGCTCAGTGGACGCAGAACCAGATCCAGGTTCTGGCGTATGGTGAGCTTGCGGAAAATGTTGTCCGTTTGGGGCACATAGGCCAATCCATGCCGGGACATCTGATCCGGGCGCATGCCGAGGAGAGAGCGTCCTTCGACCTGAATCAGGCCGGAGTGTACCGGAACAATCCCGGCGATGGCCTTGATCAAGGTCGACTTGCCTGCGCCGTTGGGGCCAATGATCACCGTCATAGAACCCGCATTCAACTTCAGGTCCACCTCCCACAGGATCGGCAGGTCCCGGACGTAACCGGCAACCAGTTTTTCCACTCTCAGTACCGGATCAGACATCCACGGGTGCTCCCAGATACGCCTCCAGCAGAACAGGATTCGACTGTGCCTCTTCTGCCGTTCCCTGAAAGATCAGCCGCCCCTGAGCCATCGCAATCACCGGGTTGCAGTGCCTCATGATGAAGTCCATGTCGTGCTCGATGATCAGGAAGGTCGTCCCCTGCCGGTTGAGTTCTTCGATGCGCTCGATCAGCACCCGGGTCAGCATCGGATTGACCCCGGCAGCCGGCTCGTCAAGCAAGATCAGCGACGGGCTTCCCATCAGCACCCGGGCCAGCTCCAGCAGTTTCATCTGCCCTCCCGAGATCTTTCCAGCCGCCTGATCCGCCAGAGGCTCCAGCGTGACAAAGCTCAGAATTTTCAAGGCGCGCTCCCGGATCTCTTCCTCTTGCGCCTTCACCCGACGTCTCTGGAACAGAGCCCCAGTCAGACTCTCTCCCACCTGGTGGAGCGGGCTGAGCATCACGTTCTCCAGCACGGTCATCCGCCGAAACGGTCGTGGCAGTTGGGAGGTCGAAGCCAGCCGGCGCTGAAACAACTGGTCGGGAGAGAGGCCACTAATTTCCTGAGACTCAAAGAACACCCTCCCGGCAGTAGGACGCAGTCCCCCGGTCAGGGTATGGAAGAGGGTGGACTTTCCTGCTCCGTTGGGACCGATCAGTCCGGTGATCGAACCGCGACGGATCTCCAGACTGACGTGATCCACCGCACGAAACTCTCCAAAATCCCGGATGAGGTTCTCGGTGGAAAGAATGCTTTCAGGCACCTCCGGATTCCTCCGCAAAGATCTTGGCATCCGGGGAGGTGTTCAGGTTGTACTTCATGATCCGACCATGCCGGCTCGTGCGATCACCTTCCAACCCGTACACCGGACCGGAGGGCCCTTTTGCTGTCCGGATGACGGCATTCAGTTGCGCTCGATCTTCATCATCAAGGGCAAACTGGAAAACCTCGAGCGTCTGTGGAAGATGGCGGGCGTAGCGGGCTCCGACGATCGCGCCGGCGACCTGAGGGCGGTCAAGCACATAGCGCGTGGCCACGGAAGACAGGGAGACCCCATGCCGCTTTCCGATCTGATCGAGGGTTTGAAGCAGCACCTGAAACTGCTCCCACGGCCCAAATTCGTCGATGATCAACCGATACTTGACCAGCGAGCGGTTGCTGAACTGGAAGCCCGGATCCGGCTGGTTCAGCCAGGCTTCGGTGATGAACCCTCCGGCCAGGGTGCCGTAGCAGAGCAGCTGTACACGGTGCTCTGACGACCACGGAACCAGCGCCTGCTCCGGACGCTGATCCAGCACGGAGTACTGCACCTGAGCGGAGACGACATCAAAGCCAGCCTTGACAAACGGATCGATCCGGTCGCACTCCCAATTGGTCACTCCCAGGTTGCGGATTTTCCCCTTTTCCTGCAGCCGTTTCAGCACCTCCAGCGAGGCCACCGCGTTTCCCAAATTCAGATCCCACCAGAAGAACTGGACCAGGTGGAGGCAGTCAAGCCGCAGCCGCTTGAGCGAGCGGTCCACAATGGCTTCCACCTCGTGAGGTTGCAGCGCCTCCAGCCGCGACAGATCCGGGACCAGCTTGGTGTGCACACAGATTCGATCTGCGACCTCGGAGCCTCGGTTCTTCCTGACAGAGGCGACGAAGTCACCGATCATTTCCTCAACGCCCGTGTAGATGTCCGCGCAGTCAAAGGTCGTGATCCCGGCTTCCAAAAACGCCTCCATGTCCTTGATCGCAGCGGAGCGATCCACCGTCCCATGATCTCCTGCGAGCTGCCATCCGCCCTTGAGGACACGGGAGATCTGGTGTCCTTCCCGGAGTGTTGCCGTTTCAGGAGTCATGCGGAGCGCTCCTTCTGCCAGTAGGGGACCTCCCGGTGCTCTGGAAGCCCAGAGGTCTCTGTCAGGGTAAAGCGACGCTTCTCAAGGCGAGTGACGCGAAAGCGTCCTCCACAGTGCGGATCCGGACAAGCGACCTCGGCATCGGTGGACATCCAGTCATGCGGCGAGGTCTCCCGCTGCTTTGCCGGAAGCAAGGGGAGCAGCGCGGCCAAGGCGTACATCGAGACCCGCTGTCCTGCTTCAAAGACGAGGCTCTCCCCTTCGACTCGAAAGCGCTCGCCTTCAATGTGTCGACACACGGGGGTGCGTCCGTCAAGGACCGTCTCGACCTGCAGGTCGTATAGCCAGAATTCGTCAGAGCTTTGCACAGCCAGTTGAGGGTGATGGGGTTGAGAAGTTCGCCTCGCTTGCGATCAATCTGGGCTATTATCTGTAAACCGCTCTCCGTGTCAACTCGTTTGTCAAAACGTCAGGGCCCACCCCAAACGGACCGCGGCCCCCTCTGGTGTGTGCGGTTTCAGTCACGGATCTGATCTCGGATACCCGTCGCCCAAGGGGGGCCACATGATCGCTCCGGCAAAATGTTCCTGGGCTTCCGGGTTTGCGGGGCGCTGCAGAAATACACCTTGATCTTCAGCACTCCGGAGCGCATTTTAGCTTTTGGACCTGATTGCCTCCGGACGGTTTTTCCGAGCCTGCGTGTTCTTCCGAAGGCACCTCTCACTCACTCTCTTGCCCCCTACAGGAGCCCATGCCGCTGTCCTCCGAACAAAGAGCCCGGTTTCTTCAAGACGGCTTTCTGAAGCTCTCCTCCGGACTGGCCCCAGAACTGATGGAGACCTGGGCCCGTGAGGCGCTCCAGCGAGTCGGATACGACCCCGTCCAAAAGACCGGTCCGGAGCCCATCATCTGGATGAACCACTTCCGGGAGGAGCCGATCAGCAAGATCGCGCCGGAGGCCTGGGACGCGCTGTGTGAGGTGGTCGGCGGAGAGGACCGGATCGAATCGCAGGTCATGGCCATCGAGTCCAAGCACTTTACCCGGATCAACAGCAAGATCTGGTCGGATGCGTTCATCATCAACTTCTGTCTGGGGGCCGATCAGCCTTGGCGCGCTCCTCAGGCAGAGGGGTTCAACTGGCACAAAGACGGCAGCTACTTCCGGCACTTCTGCGACAGCAGAGAGCAGGCCTTGCTGCTCGTCCTGCTGTGGAGCGATGTGGCCCCTCAAGGCGGAGGAACCTTCATCGCCGCAGACTCGCTCTTCCACGTGGGGCAGACCCTGCTGGATCACCCTGAAGGCATCGAGCCCGGGGATTTTGATTTTCCGGACATGATCTCCCAGTGCCATGACTTCAGGGAACTGACGGGCAAGGCCGGAGACCTGTTCATCATCCATCCGTACATGCTACACGCCTCCTCTTCCAATCACTCCGGGATTCCACGGGTAATGAGCAACCCGCCGGTGGTGCTCAAGGAGCCCTTGAGGCTTGACCGGAGCCTCCCGGACCTTTCCTTGCTCGAAGAGGCCACCCTGAACTTTCTCAAAACCGACTACGTGCCGCCTCCCGAATCTCCCCGGGCTTCCTACTGGTGGGCCGCCGATTGAGCCGCCTGCACCCTCTCTCCAATCCCTATCCGGCTCGCTTCTGGCTGCTCTTTGCCGGGGTGCTGTTCAGCATGACCTGCAACAGCTTCATCTGGCCGTTTGCGACCATCTTCATCGCGGAGCAGACGCAATCGGGGCTCAGCCTGACAGCCTTCATGTTCACCATCCAGGCCTGCGCCAGCGGGCTCTCCGTGGGATACACGAGCAAGCTGATGGACCTGTACGGGAGGAAGCGGCTGATGGTGGCCGGACTGGTGCTCCACGCCGGCACGCTGCTGCTGATGAGCGATGCGACCTCCCTCATCACCTGGGGCGTCCTGATGGCCCTGATGGGGGTGGTCAGTCCCCTGTTTTCCGTCGGGGGGAATGCGATGGTGGCCGATCTGCTTCCCGGAGAGCAGAGGTCCGGAGCCTACGCGCTGCTGCGCACCGCCATGAACCTGGGGATTGTCGTCGGCCCGATGATCGGAGGGTGGATCATCTCCCGCTACTCCTTCCAGACCACCTACTGGTCCACGGCCCTGCTGCTGCTCTTGCTGGCCGGACTGGCGGGGTTCTTTTTGAGGGAGACCCGTCCGCAAATCGCCCCCAGGCCGGATCAGGCACGTGAGAGCGTCTGGAAGGATCGGGTGTTTGTCAAGGTTCTGGGGTTCTACACGCTCTCGGTAATGGGGTTCATCGAGATGTTCTTCCTGCTCCCCATCTACCTCAAGCAGCACTTTCAGATCCTGGAGGATCAGTCGAGCCTCCTCTTCAGCGTCAACGCCCTGATCGTGGTCGCCTTTCAGTATCTGACGACCCGGACCACCGAGCGCCTCCCGCCCCTACTGATGATGGCCCTCGGATCCTTCGTCTATGCCTGCGCCCTCGGGAGCATCACCTACCTGGGCACCTTCTCGCATTTTGTGATCGCCATGGTCGTGCTGACTGCAGGAGAGATGATCATCAACCCGACCGTGACCAACTACGCCTCCAACCTGGCTCCGGAGCACATGCGTGCGCGGTACATGGGGATGCTGGAGATGGTCTACCGCTTTGCACTGGGGGTCAGCCCGCTTGCAGGAGGCTTGATCAATGACCTGATCGACCCCTCGCTGATCTGGCTTTACGGTTCGGTCATCACCCTCTTCGGAACTGCCGGCTTCCTGAGACTTCACCTCGAGAAGTCATCCGGTTGATAACGATAACAAAATACAAAAAAAGATTGCCTTTCCCCAAAGGGTTGTATATTAACTCCTCCTTAGCCGGGCCAAACGGTCCACAACCCAACCACAGGAGGAAAAACATGAAACACCCAAAATCCAACCCCATGTCTCTCTGGAGCCGTGTTCGTTGCAGGAACCGTTGGCTGGTGAGCGGCGCGATGCTGCTCTCGGCCTTCTGGGTCGCGCCAACGGGAGTCTCGGCTCAGTCGCTTCCTTCGGATGCGGCTCCGGCAAGCCAGCAGGTTCTGCGCGTGCCTTGTGACAACACGAGAAACGAGGTCACCTTCGACTTCGCCGTCTCTGTCTATCAGCGCTACGAGTGTGTCCCGGACCTCTTCCAGGACACTCTGGTGGACCTGGACAAGGACTTCAACGTGATTCCGGCCTCTGCAGAGAGCTGGTCGGTGGACGCCTCCGGAAAGGTCTGGACCTTCAAGCTGCGTCCGGGGCTGAAATGGAGCGACGGCAGCGCGCTGACCGCCTACGACTACGAGGCGACCTTCCGCTACTCGGCAAGTCCTTCGAGCGCCTGGGACTTCACCTGGTTCTACTCGTTCATCGGAGCCGGGGGCATCAAGAACTGGAGCAAGGTCATCGCGGGAGACATGCCGCCGTCGGCCTTGGGCATCCGTGCCGTGGACGACCGGACGCTGGAAGTGGAAACCGAAGGCGTCTTCCCCCCGCTTCCCGGAGTGATGAAGTTCGCTTTCCTGCTCTCGAAGAAGGCCCTGGAAGAGCATGGTCCCTACTACAACAACGATCCGGACACTTCAGTCTCGGCAGGTCCCTACGTGCTGAAGGAGTTTGATCCGGGCAACCGCATTGTGGTCGAGGCCAACCCGAACTACACCGGCTACCGCCCTGCACGGCTGAAGCGCATCGAGGGCATCTACATGTCTCCGGCGACCTTCTTCACCGCCTTCCAGCAAGGTGAGGTCGACACCGTGCCCTACGAGCGCCTGACTCCTGCGGACTTCAAGGTGATCCAGAGCGATCCGGTGCTCAAGGACAACTACCTGCGGCACTTTGGAGACTTCCGGACGGACTACCTCCTCTTCGACACCTACACGGCTCCCTTCAATGACGTCAAGGTTCGCAAGGCCTTTGCCTATGCGCTGGACCGAGAATCGATCGTCAAGAACGTGTACGGCGAGATCAAGGCGATGCCCGCACACTCCATGCTGATGCCTGGGTATCCGGCTTCGGACACCAAGGGTGCCCTGAAGCAGTACCAGACCTATGACTGCAACAAGGCGAAGCAATACCTCGCCGATGCAGGGTTTCCGAACGGGAAAGGGTTCCCGGCCCAGGAGATGTGGCTGCGTGGAGAGGGCCCGGCCATGAGCGCGGTCTATCAAGCCTCTGCGGCCTCGATTGCCCAGTGCCTCAACATCAAGATCGAGGTCTCCAACAAGGACGGAAAAGTCTACATGGATGCCCTCAACGCCAAGCCAACCCAGTTGACGCTCGGAGCGGTTTCCTACGGAATGGACTTCCTTGACCCGTCCAACCTGCTTGGCATCTGGGTCTCCAGTGGTCGGCATTCCTGGAAGAACGACGAGTTTGACAGCCTGGTCGCCAAGGCCAGCAACTTGGTGGGTGACGATCGCAAGCGCGAGCAGATGTTCCGGGATGCCCAGAAGATCCTCGTCGATGAGGTTGGCGGAGTCTTCATTGCTCACCGCTGGCAAGGGGATCTGTTCAAGCCTTACGTCCAGGGCGACAGCTTCCGGACACCGGACTCGAATGGAATCTCCGGAAAGCACTGGGGCAACGACTGGTACTGGAGCAATGTCTACATCAGCAACAAGAAGTAACTCTGGTGCCTTTGCCCTGATCAGGGTTTAAGACCATGCTGAGCTACCTTCTGGGCAGGATCTTTTCGCTCGCGATGATTCTGCTGGCAGTCTCGGTGATTGTCTTTGCCCTGATGCATTCTGTTCCGGGAGGCCCTTTTGATGAGCGAAAGGGCCGCCTCCCGCCTGCGGCCAAAGCCAACATCCTCAAAAAGTACGGCCTCGATCAGCCGGTCTGGAAGCAGTACGTCAACTACATGAGCCATGCGCTCCGGTTTGACTTCGGCATTCCCTTCCAGCGGCCTCACACCACCGTGGCCAAACTGATCGGCAAGTCCTGGGCGGTCACAGTGCAGGTGGGCCTGTGTACCATTGCGCTGGCCTTCACACTCGGAATCCTGCTCGGGATCTACGCCGCCTATCATCAGAACTCGTGGGTCGACACGGTCGTCACGTTCATCTCCAGCCTGGGAGTGACTGTCCCGAATTTCGTGGTCGCCATGTGGCTGATCCTGATCTTCTCCGTCTCGCTGGGCTTGCTCCCGATGGGCGGGTGGGGGAGTTCCGGACAGTGTCTGGTGGACCGCTACTTCTGCACGGACTGGATCCTCCCCGTCGTGGCCTATGCCATCGCACCGATGTCGGTGGTTGCCCGCTACACCCGGGCCAGCATCGTGGAGGTGATGGGGGAGGACTTTGTCCGGACCGCGCGGGCCAAGGGACTCTCTGAGGTGAAGGTGATGCGCAAGCACGTCCTTCGCAACGCACAAATCCCCATGGTCACTGCGCTGGGGACCGAGATCCCCAACCTGATCACGGGGAGCATCTTCATCGAATCGACCTTTCGCATCAACGGGCTCGGGAAGTACTTTGTGACCAGTACCCTCAACCGGGACTACCCGATGATCATGGCGACTTTTCTGCTCGTGGCCTTCCTCTGGGGAGTCCTCTATCTGCTTACGGACATCGCCTACACCCTGATCGACCCCAGAGTGCGTCTGGGGGCCAAATCGCTCTCCTGAGCCGCTCCGTGACACCACCTCCCGGACGGAGCTTTCTGACGGATGCCCTCAAGCGTTTCACCCAGAACCGCCTGGCCGTGCTGGGGCTGATCCTGGTGAGCTTCATCCTGTTCCTGGCAGTCTTTGCCGAGCTGCTCTCCCCCTTCCCCTACGACCAGGTCTACTTTGACCGCGTTCTGCTGATGCCCTTTCAGCATCCGGAACATCCGCTGGGAACGGACGAGGTTGGCAGAGACTACCTGAGCCGACTGATCTTTGGTGCCCGGACCTCCATGCTGGTCAGCCTCTCCGTGCAGATGATCGCCTTGCTGATCGGCCTGCCTATTGGAGCGCTAGCCGGATACTTCGGCGGTGCCTTCGATTTTGTCGTCTCGCGGATCATCGACATCATGACCGCCTTTCCGGCGCTCCTGTTCACTATCCTCATCATCTCTGTGCTCGGAGGAGGCATTCCGACAATCATCGTGGCCTTGAGCATCACCAGTTGGATCATCATCGCTCGCATCACGCGGGCTCAGATCCTGACGCTCAGGGAGCAGGAGTACTGCACCGCCGCAAGAGGAATCGGGGCTTCCGAGTGGCGCATCCTCTTCCGGCATCTGCTCCCGAACGCCATGAGCCCCATCCTGATCGCGTTGAGCTTTGGGATCCCCACGGTCATCTTTGCCGAGGCCGGGCTCAGTTTCCTTGGTCTGGGAGTCAACGACCCGATCGCCAGTTGGGGAAAGATGGTCGGATCGAGCAACGCGTACGTTCGGGTCTACTGGCACCTCGCGGTCTTCCCGACGCTGGCCATCGCCTTGACCATGCTGGGCTTTTCCTTCCTCGGCGATGGGCTCCGCGATGCGCTCGACCCCAAGCAAAAGATCCGGGTCTGAACATGGGAGAGCTTTTGCTTGAGGTGCAGGACCTCCATGTGCACTTTCCCACTCCGGAAGGTCGGGTGAAGGCGGTCAACGGAATCAGCTACAGTCTGGCCCGGCAGGAGATCTTGGCCCTTGTGGGAGAAAGCGGCTCCGGGAAAAGTGTGGGGGTCCTCTCCTTGCTGCGGCTCATCCCCTCCCGGGACTGTGAGGTTCGGGGGAAGGTGCTGTTTGAGGGGCAGGACCTGTTGCGGCTCAGCGAGGCGGAAATGCGCGGGGTGCGAGGCGACCGCATCTCGATGGTCTTTCAGGACCCGATGACCTCGCTCAACCCGGTGCTCCGGATTGGTGATCAGATCCAGGAATCCATCATGGAGCACCAGGGGGTCACGGAGCGGGTGGCCCGGGGCAGGACCCTGGAGTTGCTGGAGCTGGTGGGAATTCCGGAGCCGTCCAAGCGCTACCGCCACTACCCCCACCAGTTTTCAGGCGGGATGCGGCAGCGGATCATGATTGCCATGGGGCTGGCCTGCGAGCCCACGGTGCTGATCGCCGATGAACCAACTACCGCACTGGACGTCACCATTCAGGCGCAGATCATCGACCTGGTCAAGAAGCTCAGGAAGGAGATCGGGATGTCGGTGATCTGGATCACCCACGACCTCGGAATTGTTGCTGGACTCGCCGACCGGGTGGCCGTCATGTATGCCGGAAAAATCGTGGAGTTTGCTCCGGTCATGCAGCTGTTTCAGTCGCCTCGGCATCCTTACACCAAGGGTCTGCTCAACTCACTTCCCCGGCTTGACTCGCGCACCGAGGAGCCTCTGGAGGCCATCGAAGGCCTTCCTCCGAACCTGATCGACTACCCCTCCTCGTGCCCGTTCATGGCGCGCTGTGCGGCACGCGCCAACGTCTGCCTGTCGCCTCCGGAGATGCGCCGGATTGCAGAAGAGCACCAGGTCTGCTGCCACCTCGCAGAGGGAGGATGATGGCTGCTCAACCGCTTGTTCGAGTCCATCGTCTGTGCATGCACTTCACGGGTGAAGCCAGTCTGTTTCAGGGGCCTCCATCGGTCGTAAAGGCCGTGGACGGCGTGACCTTGGAGATTCAGGAGGGAGAGACCCTCGGGCTGGTTGGAGAGAGCGGTTGCGGAAAGAGCACCCTGGGCCGAGCCATTCTGCAGCTTTACCGACCGACCTCCGGGAGTGTGCACTACCGGGACGTCAACCTGGTCGAGTTGGAAGGCAAGGCGCTGCGGGAAATGCGCCGACGCTTCCAGATGATCTACCAGGACCCCTATGCCTCGCTCAATCCCCGGATGAAGATCGCGGATATCGTCGGCGAGCCGATGCAGATCCACAAGCTGTGTCCGCCTTCGGAGATCCGGAAGAGGGTGGAGCAGACCCTGGAGATGGTCGGCCTGACTCCCGCTTTTGCGGATCGCTATCCCCACGAGTTCTCCGGGGGGCAGCGACAGCGCATCGGCATCGCCCGTGCCTTGGCGGCGGAGCCGGACTTCATCGTCGCCGATGAGCCCATTTCAGCGCTTGATGTCTCCATCCAGGCCCAGATCATCAACCTGATGCGCGAGCTGCAGCAGCAGCTCAAGCTGACCTACCTCTTCATCGCTCATGACCTCGCCGTGGTCCGGCACATCAGCGACCGGATGGCCGTCATGTACCTGGGCAAGGTGGTCGAGTTGACGGACAGCAGTTCCATCTATGAAGAGCCGCTGCATCCCTATACCCAGTCGCTGCTCTCAGCGGTCCCCATCCCGGACCCGGAAAAAGAGCGCGAGCGCGAGGCCAACCGAACGCTCTTGCAAGGCGAAGTGCCCAGCCCGGAAGATCCCCCCTCCGGATGTGGCTTCTGCACACGCTGCCCGCGCAAGCAGGACGTCAGGGACGCGAAGCAGATCGACTGCGACGTCTCACCGCCAGCCCTCACCGAAGTCAAACCCGGTCACTGGACCGCCTGTCACCTCTACTCCTGAAACTGGCACGCTTATGGCCCTCGGACTCCGCGACCTCTTCCTCCTTCGTGAGGATGTGGTCTTCCTCAATCACGGCTCGTTTGGCGCGTGCCCCCGGCAGGTGTTCTCCGTCTACCAGGAGTGGCAACTGGAACTGGAGCGTCAGCCAGTGGAGTTTCTGGATCAGCATCGCCGGAGCCTGAAGCTGATGCGCACGGTCCGGGAAGAGTTGGGCCGGTACCTGGGTTCGCCTCCGGAGAATCTGGTCACCGTCACCAACGCCACGACCGGGCTGAACGTTGTGGCGCGATCGCTCCCGCTTCAGCCTGGAGATGAGATCCTGACCACGAACCAGGAATACGGAGCCTTGGAGAAGACCTGGACCTTCATCACACAAAAAACCGGGGCGCGCTATGTGCACGCAGAGGTGCCGCTCCCGCTGAACTCTGCCGAAGTGTTCACCGAGGCCATCTGGTCGCAGGTCACCTCCCGGACCAAGGTGCTGTTCCTCAGCCACCTGACCTCGGCCACTGCGCTGCTCTTTCCCATCGAGGAGTTGGTCCGAAGGGCTCGAGAGGCCGGAATCTGGACCGTGATTGATGGAGCCCACGCTCCCGGACAGGTGCCCTTGGACCTGTCCGCCTTGGATGCCGACTTCTATTCCGGAAACTGCCACAAGTGGATGCTCACGCCCAAAGGGTCCGCGCTCCTTTATGTTCACCCTCGGGTGCAGCCCCTGATCGAGCCCTTGGTCGTCAGCCACGGATGGGATCCGGACTCTGACGATGGAGCCTTTGGGAACTCTGCGTTCATCGACAGCCTGGAGTTTCAAGGGACCCGGGATTTGGCGGCGGTGCTGGCCATTCCGGAAGCCATTCGCTTTCTGCAGGAACGTGACTGGCCGACAGTCCAGCAGGCCTGCCATCAGCTTGCCTGGGAAACTGCAGAGACGCTGTGTGCTGAAACCGGGCTGGAGCCTCTGGTCGCTCCGGAGCTGCGCTCTGGCCTGCAGATGGTCTCGCTGCCCCTCCCGGATTGTGATGTCAACACGCTCAAGCATCGCCTGTACGAGGAGTTCCGGATCGAGATTCCGGTCTTCCGCTGGCAAGACCGCTGCTTTGCGCGCATCTCTGTTCAAGGCTACAACACGCCTGAGGAGGCGCAATTGCTGTTGGAAGCCCTCCGGAAGCTGCTCCCCGAGGTGGCCTCCTCGTGAAGGCAAAGACGCCTGTGGAGCTCAGCGCTGTTGCAGCGCGAGGTTCGCGGTGTCGATGTTCTCTTCGAGATAGTAGCCAAAGAAGTCCTCGCCTGACAGGCCCACCATGCGCTCGGCAACCTCCTGGCCTGCGGCATCCAGAAACACCATCGTCGGGGTGACGCGAATCCGGTAGCGTGTCGAGAGGTCCTCCACTGCGAGGGCTTCCCCCTCGAATCCGGTCACGGGGCTCATCGGCTGATCGTGCGGGACCTCCCGGATCAGCACGCGGGTCGTGTAGTCTCCGCTACGTTCCATGGGAAGCAGGAAGGCCTTCTTGAGCCGGTGGCAGTACAGACAGTTCTCTGCGGTGAAGACCAACAGCAGCGGGATTCGCTGTTGCCGGGACTGACGGCCGTCGGATTGGAGGTCTGTGAGGGGAGTGAGGGCTTCAGACCAGACCAGCGCCGGTCCAAGCCCCAGAAAGAAGAGGAGGAGTGAGAAGCGTTTGAGCGCTCTGCCCCACCACTCAGGGCTGGCGCTCAAAGGTTGCCACATAGGCTGCAATGCTGTTGATGACATTCTCATCGGGCAGTGTCAGGGAAATCCCGCGCATCATCGCGCCGTACTGGTCTTCCGGATGTGCTCCCCGGACTCCTGTGTAGAAGTTCTTGAGCTGACGCACGACGTACCAGTCCTGCTGCCCCGCAACTTGAGGCGCGTGCAAGGCCTCATTGCCTTCACCCTGGGCTCCGTGACAGGCAGCACAGCTGGTGTCGTACTGCTTCTTCCCCAGCACCAGGTCGCCCTTGACCGTCTTGGGCGGGTTGTAGGCCTCCAGCGTCGTCAGGTAGGCCACCACGTCGTCGATTACCTGCTCATCGATCAGCATGTCCGCCATGGGGCGCATCCACCGGCCCAGTTCGTCCTGATCGTGATAGCCGCGAATGCCCTTCTTGAAGTTGAGGATCTGACGCTTGAGGTACCAGTCCTCCTGTCCTGCGAGAGCAGGGGTTTGCAGCTTGGGCATGCCGTTCCCGTTGGAGGCGTGGCACCCTCCGCAGGTTGCGTAATGCCACTGTCCACGCTCCGGATCACCCTTGGCGTGAGCAAAGGTCGCCAGACTCAGGCCGACCAGCAGCAGCATTCCCAATCTCATCCATGTGTGCATTCTTGACTCCTCGCAGGGGTTGAGTTGAACTCAGGGTTCTCAGAAACCTCTCCCCCGGCCGCAGAGGCGAGAGGGGAGAAGAGGTGCTCTTGTGAAACAGGCTTTCGGAGGCGGGCTCACAACGCGAGCCGGCCTCTTCCGTCAGACAGAGGCTCAGGCGAACATGTCCTGAGTGATGCTGTCGTACCAGCCTTGTGCGTAGACGGCTTCCTGCGCCCTTGCCGCAGCGTCCGCATCTTTCGGGCTGACACCGCCGGCACCAGCGACTCCAGAGATTTTGCCCTCCGTGTAGCGATACACCGCCGCCACCGAGATGCTGTAGTTCGGCGTGACTAAACTGTAGCAGGTGTTTGCGAATGACGGTGACACGGGTTGCTCGCCCTTCATCATCGAGACGATCGCGGCAGCACAGACCTTGGCCTGACTGTTGGCCGAGAATCCGGACTTGGGCATCGCCCCAGCAATGCTGGCATCTCCAATAACGTGCACCCCGCGAAGCTTCTGCGACTCGAAGGTCACCTGATCCACCGGACACCATCCGGCCTCGTTGGTCAGCCCGGAGTCGCGAGCGATCTTTCCAGCCCACTGAGCCGGGATGAAGTTGATCACATCGCCCTGCTCCCAGCCGAACTCCGTCTCGACCTGCATGTTCTTCGCGTCGACCTGCAACACCTTGCCTCCGGCACTGCCCTGACGCCACTCGATCATCTCGCGATAGTGCAGGTTCCAGCCGTCGGTGAACAGCGGCTGTTTGGAAAACTTTTCCTTCATGTCCAGAATCAGCACCTTGGACTTGGGCTTGTTCTGGGTCAGGTAGTGCGCGATCATGCTCGCCCGCTCATAAGGACCCGGAGGGCAGCGGAAGGGGTTGTCCGGGGGGCAAATGATTACGGTCCCGCCATCCGGCATGGCCTGCAGTTGGTTGCGGAGCCGCACCGTCTGGCCGCCAGCCTTCCACGCGTGAGGCATGTTCTCTTCAATGGCCTGACTGTGCCCTGGCATCTTGTCGTAGCGCACATCGATCCCCGGAGAGACCACGGCCCGGTCATAGGGAATCCGGGATCCATCCTCCAGCACCACGACTCCGGCTTCGACCTTCGAGGCGCGCGCATGGATGACCTTCACGCCGTACATGCTCTGCAGCTTGTCATAGCTGTGAGCGATGTCGCCCATCTGCTTGACCCCACCAATCACCAGATTGCTGAAGGGGCAGGTGTAGAAGGTCCGGTTCGGCTCAATGAGCGTGACCTCCAGGTTGCTGTCCATCATCTTGAGGTACTTGGCCGCGGTGGCCCCGCCGAATCCACCGCCGACAACGACGACCTTTCCGGAGGAGACGCCGCCTACGGCCGCGCCCTTGGAGGCAACGTTGCAGCCGGCCAGTGTCGTTGCTCCTGCAGCAACAATCAGTTTTCCGAACTGTCTTCGGGTGACTTGTGACATGGAGCCTCCGTTATTTCTTAGAGTTGCCGAGATACCCGGCAAGCAGTTTGATCTCTTCATCCGTATACCCCTTGGCGATGCGGTTCATCACCGTGGCGTACCGTGCTCCATCTCGAAATTGCTTCATCGCGGATTCGATGTAATTGGCCGACTTCCCGGCAATCGCCGGAATCGATCCCGGGCTGTTGCCGTTGGTTCCATGGCATGAGGCGCAGGAGAGCGCCAGGACCATGCCTCGCTTGTCCTCGGCCTGAGCCGCGGTGGCGACCAGCATCCCGGATCCCAGGATCAGGGCGCTGAGCAAATGCTTCTTGAGTAGCTTCATCAATGCCTCCTCAATGGCGGGTTTGAAGATGGGGCTTCAACGCCCCGAAGGCTGCCAAAAGCTCACGGAGTCGGACACCTCCAGCTCGGTGCGTCTCGGCAGGTTGAAAAACATGGACTGTCCGGAAGGCTCAGCGAATCACTGGCAGCGCCTTCATCTCTGGACAGCCGCTCATGCAGGCTGCGTTCTGAGTGTCGGGGCGGTTGTCCGGGATGAAGTTGCCTTGGTTCGGCATCTCCATGGAGATCAGTTTCTCCCGGTTCAACTCCTCGTCATATTCCAGCAGATCGTTCAGGTGCAGCACGTAGGCGGTGATCGCGTAGGTCTCTTCCGCAGAGAGGGACTGAGGCTCATAGAAGGGCATCGCCCGGCGGATGTAGCTGAACAGCGTCGTGGCGTAAGGCCAGTAGCTTCCCACCGTCTTGATCGGCTCCAGCGTCGCCAGCGTCTCCTCAGCCCCTGGAGAGGCCAGCACCGGCCAGCGCCCGACCGCCTCACCGAACTCCCCATGGCACTGAGCACAGCGCATCAGGTAGAGGTTCTCGCCCTCCTCAGGGGTTGTGACCCCCTCCGGAAGCTCCTCACCAACCTGATTGATGCTGATGTCCCACCCGGCAAGCTCTCCTGGAGAGATGGCCGTTCCGTAGCCGAACACCAGCCCATCCCCTGCAGATGCGACTCCGGAGAGCCCCATCAATGCCCCGACCAGCAGGGTCTTCTTGAGCAGTTCAACCCATCTGAACATTGTGCAAATCTCCTTTCTCGTCGAGTTTCCAAGTGTAGATGGCATTTTTGTGGTAGATCGAGTTCACCCCGCGGGCATCCCGAAGTTGCGCCAGCGTCGGTTGAACGAAACCGGTCTCGTCCATGGCACGGCTCTGGAGCATCATGGTCTGGCCGGGGCTCCAGTCGAAGGGCATCCGGAAGCGCGTCAGGCACTTGGAGAGCACCGGAGATTGCAGCTCGGCGGTGGTCCAGTTGCGTCCGCCATCCAGCGAGACATCGACCCGACGGATGGTCCCTCGTCCGGTCCAGGCCAGCCCTCGCAGCTCGTAGCGTCCGGGCTTCTCCAGCTTCTGTCCCACCGAGGGGGAGGTGATCACGGAGTTGGTGTCCTGCATCCAGGTAAACTCCCGGGCCTGGCCATCTTCCAGCAGGTCCGTGTACTTCGAGGTCTCCTCCCGTGTGCGCCACGGATGAATGCCCAGCTTGAGGCGCCGGATCCACTTGATGTTCATGTTCCCCTCGAATCCGGGAACAAGCAGCCGGATCGGATATCCCTGCTCCGGACGCAGGGCCTCGCCGTTTTGGGCATAGACAATCATCGCGTCATCCAGCAACTTCCAGAGCGGAATGCTTCGGTCCATCGCTCCAGCATCCGCACCCTCTGCGAGACACCAGGCTCCGTTTGCAGCGTCCTTGCCTTCATCTGCGAGTTCCTGATGCGTCTTGTCCTTGGCATAAAGCGCCTGTTTGACGAACTCCGGATCAATCCCGGCCTCCTGCAGCAAGGTAGAGACCTTCACCCCAGTCCACTCGCAGCAGCTGATCATCCCGTGGGTGAACTGAACAGAGCTCATCTGCACCCCCTTCCACTCCATTCCGGAGTTGGCCGGACACTCGATGAAGTGAATCCGACTCTCGCTGGGGAAGCGCTGGAGATCGTCCATGGTGAACATCAGCGGTCGCGAGAGCAGGTCTTTTCCGTTCTCATCCTGCCCGCCGTGAATCACCAGGCGGTGCTCTTCGGGGCTGATGGAAGGCATGCCTCCGTGGTGGCGCTCAAAGTGCAGCCCGTTCGGCGTGATGATGCCATGCAGGTGCTGCAACGGCGTGAAGCTGATGGAGGAGTTTGGAGATGCCGTCAGCCAGCTGACGTTTCCCCGCTTGACGTGGGCCTCGAACTCTGAAGGCTGGCCGTATCCTCGAGAGGTCACCCCCGGACCGAGGTAGCGTGACCACCTGGGAATGTTCGGAGGCAGGTTGGCCGTCTGGGCTTCAGCCAGCGCCGAGGTGGCTCCGGCGGCCAGTGCCCCTCCGGTCACCAGTGTGCGCTTGAAGAATTTGCGCCGATCCATCATCTCTGCGTAGTCTTGCTCAATCTGCTGCTCGACTTCTGGACGAATCTCTTTCATGTGCTTTCCCTGAGTTGGCGTTGAAGGCGGGAGGCCCGCCGGATCACGTGAATTTTTGGCTGCACGACAAAGGGTCTGGCCGGCTCAGCCCTTCGCATATCCGGGGTTGGCGTCCATCCCCTTGATCTTTGGCACGTTGGTCTCGATGGA
This sequence comes from Deltaproteobacteria bacterium, assembly GCA_038133845.1. Taxonomy (GTDB): domain Bacteria; phylum SAR324; class SAR324; order SAR324; family NAC60-12; genus JAYPUA01. Next base: position 8,387 of record JAYPUA010000021.1, on the reverse strand, counting down.
CGAAATGACCTTGCGGGACCTCAGGTTCCGGGCCACCAGATCCCAGATCTGCTCTCCCTCAAGCGGCTGAGCAACGCTCGCCCAACCTCCGACCGGATACTCCTTCGATGCGTCAACCGGCTTGCCATCCAGTTCCATCTTGCTGATGCGCTTCCCCATTTCGGCATTCGGGTCGATCTCGTAGTTCAACCCGCCAACGCGGACCATGTCTCCTCCCTGCTGATAGTAGGGGTCCTCGTTGAAGAGGTTGTCGGCGATGTCCTCCAAAATGACCTTCAGCTGCTCTCCGGAGATCAGGTTCCGGGTCACCGTCGCATAGGTCATCGAGGTCTGGGTCATCAGCGCATCGAAGGTGATCGGCTGCCCGGGGAGCACGCTCACCCCCCAGCGGAATCCGGGCGAAAAGGAGATGGGGGCATCCAGTTCCTGCATCAAGGCATCGCAGATCAACTGGTCGAAGGTCCCGTTGAAATTTCCCCGACGATAGAGCAACGCCTCCGTCACCGCAAGCTCTTCGTTGAGTTGTTCGGCGTAGGGTTCTCGCAGATTCTCGATGAAGGCCTGCATCTCCGGATCTGCAGGAAGCAGGTCGGAGAAGACCGGGAGCAGCTTGTAGCGGTAGTCCCGCACCGCGCCATCACGCACGTCAAGGTCGAGGACCGAGAGGAACTTGCTGTTTGATCCGGAGTTCATGACCAACGTCTTTCCGCCCGGGTTGTCCACCTCAACGGCCCGAGGCACGGCATCGTGCGTGTGTCCGCCCAGAATCGCGTCCACTCCAGAGACCCGGCTGGCCATCTTCAGGTCCACATCCATCCCGTTGTGCGAGAGGACGATGACCACCTGGGCCCCTTCTTCCCGGGCTTGATCAACCATCTCCTGCATCCGGTCATCGCGGATGCCGAACGACCACTCCGGAACCATGTAGCGCGGGTTGGCAATCGGAGTGTACGGGAAGGCCTGCCCGACAATCGCCACCGGAACACCGTTGATTTCCCGGATCACGTAGGGATCAAACACCGGGTCTTCAAAAGCGGTATCGACCACGTTCTGTGCGACAAAATCAATCCCGGCTTCAGCAAAGTCGTTCTCAATCACCTCGCGGACCCGATCCGCTCCAAAAGTGAACTCCCAGTGCCCTGTCATGACGTTCACTCCCAGCAACTTCTGGGCGTCCACCATGTCCTGAGCGTTTGTCCACAAGGAGGTCGCCGAGCCCTGCCACGTGTCTCCGCCATCCAGGAGCAGCGCTCCCGGACGGTCGGCACGGACCTGATCCACCAGCGTTTTCAGATGCGCAAATCCGCCCACTTGGCCGAAGCGCTCTGCCGCTCGGGCAAAGTCCAGATAGGTGAAGGCATGTGCTTCCAGAGATCCCGGAGAGATCCCGTAGTGTTTGAGGAAGTGCTCCCCCACCAAATGAGGCGGGTTGCCTCGCATTCCGGCAATTCCCAAGTTGATGCTCGGCTCCCTGAAGTGGATCGGCAACAGCTGGGCGTGACAGTCCGTGTAGTGCAACAACGAAACATTGCCAAAAGGCTGAATTTGATAGGGGTTCTCCTGAGCCTGAAGCCTCCACGGAGTCATCCCTGCAAAGGCCGCGGCCCCCAGCAGGTTCAAGAATTCGCGTCGCGATACGTGCATGGACGATCGTCTCTGTAAAGTTGGGTGTAGCGTTTGGATTG
>JAYPUA010000021.1:0-6602 GCA_038133845.1 Deltaproteobacteria bacterium | reverse complement strand
AGGCTCAGAACCGAGGTCCTGCGTTTTTTTCCCGGAGCGCCTGAGCGTAGCCCAGCTCCCCCCAGTCCTTGACCATCTGGACCAGTTCACAGGCTTGCTCGTACTTGCCCGCCTTGGCTGCTTCGTCCGCGTTCTTCATGGGGTTCGGCATCGAGGCCATCCACCATTCTCCTCCCACTGAAGATGCTTTCTTGCGTGAGGCTTCGGCTTCAGCCTTGTGCTGAGCAAACGTCTCCTTGTTGCACTGGGCAAACGCGACTCCTGAAGTCAGAAACGCCACGCCCAGGAGTGAAATGAATTGTTTCATCAGACCTCCGTTATTTGCGAGCGCCTGGCGAATTGATCGCCATTCCGTTGTTCATGTAGGCCAGGAAGTACTCCAGGTTGCGGTACTCTGCTCCCTGGGGCTTGAAGGCCTTGGCCCGAACCTGCTCGTTGCATCCTCCGAAGCGGCGGTGCAGCGTGCCCATCTCGCCCCACTTGGAGCGGTACACCGGGAAGTGCGTGGTGTGTCCCAGCGACGGGCTGAGGACTTCCGAACGCACCCGCATTCCGGAGTTGTACACATGGCAGTCTGCACAGGACATGTTCAGCTGACCACGCTTGGCGTAGTAGTGCTGACGCCCTGCTGCATAGGCCGCCAAGGCACCCGAAGAGTTCGGGGCCGGCATGTTCTGCACCTTGCCCCGGGACATGTAGCCGACGTAGGCACTCAGCGAGGCGATCTTGCCCTTCTTCCAACCGAGCGGTTTCTCGCCGTTGGCTTCGCGGCACTCATTGAGCGCCAGCTCCAGGGTGAGCACCATCTTGCGCTCCTCGCTCCACTGCGGGTAGTGCTGCTTGATCCCATCCTCAAGCTTGTAGGGGAAGCAGTCCTGGTAGGTCTTTCCGTTCTTGAACGGGGTGTTCCACAGAGACTCCCCCTCTCCAATCGCCAGCTCATAGGGAGGAAACTCCTCGATCGTCTGCCACTCTTCTCGAGCGGCGGCGTTCACCGGCAATGCGTAAGCTCCGTCCGCATAGTCGGCCAACTGTACATCCGGGAAGCGTTGCTGGAAGTAGCCAACAAAGCTCTGTCGGTCCTGCTCCGGACTGGGCTGGGCAGCGTCTGGAGCAGCCTTCTGGGTTACACACCCGGCCAGCAGAGCCGTGCATGCGAGAATAATCAGTTTCTTCATCTTTTCCTCTTCGGGATTCCAGAGGCACCAGAGCCTCTGAAGCAGGTTTGAATCAGCGGACCTTGACCGATCCCTCGTAGGTCTCGCCCTTGTTGTCCACACAGACCAAGTCTACTGTGTCCCCCTTCTTTCCATTGTACTGGAAAGCAAGGTAGGGGTTTTTGGAAACCGCGACACTCCACTGAGCGTTCATCATCGTCTGGCCGTTGACCTTCGCCTCGACGGTTTGGATGAAGTACTCCGGGATCAGGTTCCCGCTCTTATCCTTGGCTTGGCCAGTGTCCATCGGGTGATTGATCAGCGCCTTCACTTCCACAACATTTCCGGTTGCCTTGGCCCGGATACGGATTTGGTTTGCCATAATGGTTTCTCCAGATTGTTTGAGGTTGAGGTCAGCCGCCGCAGCCACCGATGGTGACTTTGACTTCCTTTGTGGCCTTGTAGAGCTTGCCATCCGCCTTGACCACCGCATGGACGTTGGAGGTCTTGCCCATCTTGAGTCGTGTCGACGCATAGCCTCGCATTCCTGGAGCAAGCTTGAACTCTGCAGCCAGCGGGGAAGGATTGGCCTCCACTAGAATGGAGATCGACTCGATGTTTGGGAGCTCACTCTCTACGGTGATCGGCACAACGGCGCCGTTCTCAGCAATGTCTGGGGCTTTAAGGATGATATTGTCCGAGTCTGCCAGGGCGTTGTTGCCGTAAAGCTCGCCAACGGCATCGGTATAGCTCTTGGATTTGAAGGCCTTCTGGTTCCAGGCTGCCCAGACCTGCTTGGGCAGTGCTAGACCAGCGGTCACCAAGGAGGCAAGGGCTCCCGTCCGGAAGGCGTTTTGCAGAAAGGATCTTCGATTCATGGGTCTCTCCTTAATCGTGAATGGAACCCTCGGCGAGGGTCAAATGAGTATTCAAAGCGAAAACACGTAATCAGTCACCAGGTCGACTTCCTGATCACTAAGGATCTTGTGTTTGCCAAACGGAGGCATGAAAGTGTTAGGGTTTTTGACGGTGGGGTCCCAGATTTGGGCACGAAGTGCAGCTTTTGAAGGATAGCGTTGGCTCATCATCATTAGCGGAGGGGCCGTGTTTCCCGGCAAATCTCCGTTATCCATCATGTGGCAAGCCAAGCAGTTACCTTTGCTTCGATTCCAGGCAATCTCCTTCCCTTTCTTGATGCGCTCCTCCAGTGACTCCCCCCAGAGAGTCCCTGCCACAAGCAGCGCCATCCCGGTGATCAGCATCTTTCTCATTGTTTCCTCTCGATCGGTTGCGGGTTCTTCTCGGTCTAGCGGCTAAGAACCTTAACACAAATTATTTGATTATTCAAATAAAATAGATGTCTTCTGAAAGAAGCACCGGCGCGCATAAAATCACACCTTCTGGACCGCTGCAAGTTTTTTTTGAAAATAATATTTTTTTGAAAAAAATAATGAGAAGCTTGTTGCTTGAGTATTCTACTCAATGGGGCATGATAGTATCTGATTTATGGTTGGTTTACCCTTAAGGAAAAAAATGCTCGGATTATTTGGTAAAAAAGGATCCTCCAAGAAACCTCTTCACCAGGTAGATCGTGAGGATTGGGAATATTTTCTTGATCAGATCTACGTCAAGACAATTCAGGGAAAAGCCGGTGGGATCGTGCTGATCTCCAACACGTCCCGGGCCAGCGCGAAGGACCAATACGGAGTCGTCAACGAGGAATTGACTTACCGCGTCAAGCGCAACATCGACAATAAAATGTCAATTCAACTGAAGCGCTTCGATTTTGGCAAATTCAACGAACTCTTCGAGTCCCTGCCCAAGAAAAGCTCCGAGAATTTCTTCCGGACCCGCAAGGTATTCCCTTCAATTGAGGTTCTGGTTTACCCGCTTTACCAAGACGACAAGCGAGCCCTCGTTGTCTTGGAGGCTAGCCTCCCCGAAGCAAATTTGAGCCGAGCTGTGGCCAATATAGAGAGCGAGATCAACCAAGCCTAACAAAACCCCTCTCTCAGCACCCGCAGCACATCCAGCGCTGCCTCCACATGCGGCATGTGTCCACATTCCGGGAACAGGTGTGTGGCCACGGTTCCGGGAATTCCGCTGAGGTGTTGCGCTGGAATGACCTGATCTTCCCGCCCCCAGAGAATGCGAGTTGGCATTCCCAGACCAGCGAGTTTTTCCCTCCCCTGCCAGCACTGCACTCCTCGCTCATGAAGCTCCCGGGCAGTCTGCTGGAGCCCCTGACAAAACTCCGGAACCTGCCGCTGTTCCAGCATCGGCTTCAGCATGCCCTCGTTCACCCAGGAAGCACGATAGAAGAGCCGATGCAGTGCCGGAATGAGCTCAGAGGCGGTCTCGGCCCGTGCCATGCCTTCCACAAACTCCGCGTTGATTTCCGGACCCAGTCCTGCCGGAGCCAGCATGGTCAGGGAGGCGATCTGCTGAGGCATTCGGGAGGCAAACTCCAGCGCGACTCCGGCGCCCATTGAGTGTCCTACCAAGTGAGCCGTTCCGACCCCAAGCTCCACCAGGACCTGTTCCAGCAGTCGTGACAGCTCCGGGATCCCAGAGAGGTGTTGCGGAGCGGAAGAGCCCCCGTGTCCGGGGAAGTCGAACGCCACCACCTCGCGCTCCTTGGCCAGTTGCACCAGGTGGTAGCGGAAGGAGAACAGGTCCCCACCAAATCCGTGCAGGAAGACCACAGGCGTTCCACCGGAGCCACGTCGAAAGAGCCGCAGGCGCACGTCCGCAACCTGCAACACGGAAGTCAGCTCTCCTGAGTTGGCCACTTGGGCAGACACTCCCTGAACTCCGGAGGCTTGGGGCAGGTCTCGTTTCTCAATGCGTCCCAAGGGGCCAGAGCCAACGAGGACCTCCAATGACAGACCTCGCTTTTGCGCCAGCCGCCGCGCCGCTGGAGTGGCGCGGATTCGGTCTGTCGAGGACACGGCCGACGGCGCTGGAGCCGTCACAGGAGGGGGGGCTGACGAACTCGACGCGGAGACAGCAGCAACTTCCGGGGCGGGCTCTGCGGCCGCTTCGCCCTCCACCTCCACACGGGCCAACGGCTCTCCGATGGTCACCTCCGCGTTCTCGACAGCCAGAATCTCCAGAAGGGTCCCCGCTTCCAGGGCCGGGACTTCGGCGATCATCTTGTCGGTCTCCATCTCCAACAGCACGTCTCCGCGCTGAAAGGAGTCTCCGGGCTGGAAGTTCCAGGAAATCACGGTGCCTTGCTCCATGGTCTCTCCCAGGCGCGGCAGGGTGAGGATCTTTTCCATCGCGCTACCTCCGCATGAGCAGTTTCCCGGCAGCAACAATGCGCTCTGTGCTCGGAACAGACGCCGCCTCCAGATCGGCGGCCACAGGAATCGGGATGTCTTCTCCAGCCAGCCGAAGGACCGGCTCCTCCAGATAGTCGAAGGCGCCTTCCATGATCCGGGCAGCCAACTCGGCGCTCACTCCGGCAGTGAGGCAATCCTCCGTGACGATCAGCGCCCGTCCGGTTTTCGCCACGGAGGCGTTCACCGTTTCCATGTCCAGCGGATGCAGCGTCCGGAGGTCGATCACCTCCGCCTGAATGCCCTGCTGAGCCAGCGCCTCTGCCGCTTCAAGCGAGCGGTGCACCATGCGGGAGTACGTCACCAGGGTGAAGTCTCCTCCGGGACGTCGCACCTGCGCCTTGCCCCAGACAGGAGCGGCCTCCGGATTCAGCTCGCCCTTGAGCACGTAAAGGGACTTGTGCTCCAGAAAGACCACCGGATCCGGCAGCGTCAACGCGTGCTTGAGCAGGGCGTAGGCGTCGGTGACCGTCGCCGGCATGGCCACGTGCAGTCCGGGAGTGTGCATGAACCAGGCTTCCAGACTCTGCGAATGCTGGGCGGCCCCGGAACGTCCGGTTCCCCCTTGAGCACGCAGGATCATCGGCACACCGATCTGTCCTCCGAACATGTAGCGAATCTTGGCCGCCTGATTGACCACCTGATCCATGGACAGGGTCACAAAGTCGACATACATCAGCTCTGCCACCGGACGCAGCCCGGTCATGGCCGCGCCAACGGCAGCTCCGACGATGCTCTCTTCGGAGATCGGCGTGTCGATGATGCGCTGCTCTCCAAACTCCTCAAGCATGCCTTTGGTGACTCCATATGCTCCTCCGTAGCGTCCGACCTCTTCTCCCATCACCACGATGGAGGTGTCCGCCCGCATAGACTCCTGCAGCGCCTGCCGGAGCGCCTCACGATACGTTGTCTCCATCACGCCTCCTCTCCTGAAAGAATGGGGGAATGCATGGCCTGCCGCATGCGGGCCTCCACAGATTCAGGCTTCGGCTGTCCCGGGGCATACACGTCATCATAGATCGACTCCATCGGAGGTGCCTCCGAATCCAGAGCAAACTGCATCGCGGCATCCATCTCTTGAGCGACCTCTGCGACCACCTGATCACACTCTGCCTCTGAGACACCCAGCCCCAGCAGACGCTTGCGCTGAAACACCACACAGTCCTTCTGACGCCCTTGCTGCTCCTCCGCATCGTCTCGATACGGACTCTTGTCCATGCGGGCGTGCCCATGGAAGCGGTAGCAGTTGACCTTGAGAAACGCAGGCTGTCCGGAGCGCGCTTGCTCCAGCAGCCCCGAGGCGGTCTCCTGAACAGCCTCGGCGTCCAGCCCATCCACCTCGGCTCCAACGAGCCCGAATGTCTCGGCTCGGCGCACAAACTCCAGCGAAGCGCTGGCACGGTCCAGCCGCGTGCCCATCCCATATTCGTTGTTGATGCAGACAAACATGACCGGAAGCTTCCAGAGCGCGGCGAGGTTCATGCTCTCGTAGAACCCTCCCTGTTGCATCGCGCCATCTCCAAAGAAGGCCACCGATACGGCGCCAGTCTGGTGGTTGCGGTACGACATTCCCGCTCCCACCACATGCGTGATGCCTCCCCCGACGATCGCGTTCGCCCCCAGGTGCCCGAGCCCCATGTCGGCGATGTGCATCGAGCCGCCCTTGCCTCGGCAGTAGCCGGTCAGCTTTCCACCAATTTCCGCCATCATCCGCTGCGGGTCCGCCCCACGTGCCAGGAAGATCCCATGCCCCCGGTGGTGAGTGGTGAACGAATCCCCGGGGCGCATCGCCTCTCCGACACCCACCGCACCGGACTCCTCTCCGATCGACAGATGGAGCATCGACCCTGCGGTCCCACCACGAACAAACAGCTCGCCCACACGCTCCTCAAAGGTGCGAATGCGCAAAAGCTGTCGATAGATGTGCCTGCTTTTCTGACTCAAGACTCCTCCCTGTGCTGCTGGTGTTGGTCTACACTAAAAGGATTTAGCTTCGTCATCCCACAGTTTCTCCCAAAGAAAGTCAAGTTCAGGTTGGAAGTGAGGGGGAGCTGGGGTGAGAGTGACGGATTCATCTGGCTTCCTGCAGATGCAGGGCGCG
>JAYPUA010000020.1:44548-54545 GCA_038133845.1 Deltaproteobacteria bacterium | reverse complement strand
TTGGTCATCACGTTCCCGCCGAGTCCCGGAATCCTCATCTTCAGCCCCTTGAGGTCGTCCGCAGAGTTGATCTCCTTGCGGAACCACCCTCCCATCTGCACGCCGGTGTTCCCGCACATCAGGTTCTTCAGGCCGAAGCTTCCGGCCAACTCGTCCCACAGTTCCTGACCACCACCGAAGCGAATCCAGGCGTTAATCTCGGTGTAGGTCAACCCAAAAGGCACCGCGGTGAAGTAGCCCCAGGCCGGATGCTTGCCAACCCAGTAGTAGTCGGCACCGTGATACATTTGTGCGTTGCCAGAGGCCACCTCGTCAAACGAGTCGAACGCGCCCACGCGCTCTCCTGCGGCGAAATACTGCACGTTCATTCGTCCATCGGTCATGTCCGAGAGACGCTGCGCAAAGCGTTGCGCTCCCGTTCCCAGCCCGGGGAAGTCCCGACCCCAGGTGGAGACCATGACGATGTCCATTCGTTTCTGGGCAAAAGCCGGGGCCGGGAAATTGGAAGCGGCAACGGTAGCGGCTCCTCCTGCGACGGTGGCTTTCTTCAGAAATTTTCTTCGGTTCATTTTTCTCTCCTTAAGAATTTGAATCCAATGGATGCCGCGAGTTAACTAATCGCATTCCCAAATTGTGGGATTTTATAAGCGTTGTCAAGCTTCGATCAAACATTTTCTTGGTGTTGCACCCTTCTTTAAAAACTCAGCACCACTTGAACTGAAAGGCTTCTTCGTGCAAGCTGTTGCTCGATATCTGCGGTTGTACTGTCAATCATTCCTGACCATCTTCTTCCGAGAATTTCCTTGAAGACCAAGGCCTTCTTGACGTCTGAGCGGCTCTCAGAGTTGCATCTGGATGCGTTTGTGCTGAGCACCATGGACGAACACCTCAATGAGTACACCCCGGGCCACAGCCGCCGCCTGGAGGCAGCAACCGGCTTTCATGGCTCCGCAGGGACGGTGATCTTCGTCCGGGGAGGACGGCCTCAGCTCTTTGTGGACTCCAGGTACCACGTTCAGGCTGAGCAGCAATGTGCGGCAGACTTCACAGTGCAGAAGCTGGGAAATGAAGGCGTTCCGGAGCCGCACGAGTGGTTGGCTCAGCAACCGGGGACCTTGCGCGTTGGGGTGGATCCGTTCGTGATCAGCCCGAGTGGCTGGAAGCGACTGGAGCAGGCCTTGGCGAAGACCGGTCACGCTCTGATTCCGGTTCATCCCAACCCTGTGGACGCGCTCTGGTCGGAGCGTCCGGAACCGCTTCGCAGCATCCCCTACGCGTTGCCTCTGGAATGGGCGGGTCAGAGCGCTGAGGAAAAGCTCGCCCAGGTCCGGAATGCACTTCAGGAGCAGCAGTCCGATCTGCTCTTGCTCACGCCGTTGGATGAAATTGCCTGGCTGCTCAACTTGCGTGGCTCCGATGTCCTGCACACGCCGGTTTTCGAGGCCTACGTCGCGGTGAGTCAAAGTGAAGCCATCTGCTTCTGCCATCACCCGGAGTCGATGCCGGCCTCTGCGTGTCCCGGGTGGACGTTTCGGCCCTACGGCGAATACCTCGGCTTTCTGAAGCAGATCTCCGGGGAACCCCGGGTGTGGCTGGATCCCTCCGGGGTGACGATGGGAACACGTCAGCAGTTCAGCAAGGAGCAGGTGCTGGAGAAACAGAGCCCGGTGATCCTGCCACGGGCGCTGAAGAACCAGGCCGAAATGAATTGCAGCCGAGAGGCCCATCGACACGCTGCTTGTGGGTTGGTCCGAACGTTTGCCTGGCTGGAGCGCACTCTCGTTTCCGGAACACGCCTGAGCGAGCAGGACTTTGCGGACCGGTTGCAGCAGGAATACTCCCGTGAAGAAGGCTTTGTCGATCTGAGCTTCAACACCATCGCTGGAACCGGTGCCAACGGCGCGATTGTGCATTACGGCACTCCGAGCGCCGACGCCTCATTGATTCCAGAGGAGATGCTGCTGGTAGATTCCGGAATTCAATGCGGCGGCGGCACCACGGACTGCACCCGGACGCTGTCGCTCGGGCGCCCTGATGCGACACAAAGAGCGGCCTACACTCGTGTGCTGCAGGCCCACCTGCGCCTGGGCAATCAGGTCTTTCCGGAGGGTACCAACGGGGCTCAGCTTGATGCGATTGTCAGGTCGGGGCTGTGGAACGCCGGGCTGGACTTCGGACACGGGACCGGACATGGAGTGGGAGCGATGCTCAGTGTGCATGAGGGACCTCAGCGGATTTCCCCGATGGCCCATGACGTCCCTTTCAAACCTGGAATGATCATCTCCAATGAGCCCGGATTCTACCGCTCCGGATGGGGCGGAGTCCGGATCGAGAACCTCTGCGTCGTGCAGCCACATGCGTCACCGGACTTTCCAGAGCACCCGGGAGGACGGCGCTGGCTGAGCTTCGAGACTCTGACCTTGGTCCCGTACGACCTCAAGCTGATTGACCAGAGCCTGCTCAGCGTTCAGGAACAGGCGTGGCTTGCGGATTATCACCAGCGGGTCTTTCAGGAGATTGGGCCACTGCTGGAGTCTCCGGAGGACCAGGACTGGCTGCAGCAGGCGTGTGGACTGTGAATGCCTGAACTGACCCTTCGCACCCCTGCGAAGATCAACCCGGTGCTGGACATCCTGGCGCGACGTCCGGATGGGTTCCACGAGCTGTTCATGCACATGGTGCCGGTCAGCGTGTTTGACGAGCTGGAGTTCACTCTGGCATCAAGCTCTCACCTGGAGGTTGCAGGCGCGGACTTTTCCGGAGAGTTGCAGGAGAACCTGGTCTTTCAGGCGTTAAAGGCTTTCGAAGAGGCCTCCGGAAGACCTCAGACGTGGCATGTCGTCTTGCGCAAAGCCATCCCCTCCGGAGCCGGCCTGGGAGGTGGAAGCTCCGATGCTGCAGCGACCCTCAAGGCGCTCAACCAGCTCAACAGGAGCCCGCTGGGCATCTCCGAACTGTGGCAGCTGGCACAAAAGCTGGGCTCTGATGTGCCGTTTTTCCTCGACCCTCGACCCTGCGCCGTGCGAGGGCGGGGAGAGCGTGTGGACCCGCTGGAGGGCTACCCGGAGGCGGAGCTGTTGCTGATCACGCCGCCGTTTGCGATCTCGACCGCCCAGGCTTACCGGGGTTGCCTCCCGAAGATTCAGGAGCCCCCTCCGCTCCCCCAGAGCACTGCAGAGCTGGCGTCGATCCTGCGGAACCAGTTTGAGGCGTCCCTCATTCCCCAGTTTCCGGAGTTGGAGCGGCTGCAGAAGCTCCTGAGGGGACATGGCGCAATTGGTGCATCCGTTAGCGGGAGCGGCTCCACCGTGTTCGGAGTCTTCCCTGATCACCAGGCAAGAGACCAGGCCTTTGCGCAGCTCCAGGGGCTGGCTTTGGGCCGGATGTTCTGTTGCCGAATTCTTTTGCACCCTCAAGAACCCTAGAGTCGATCGTGGCGTTCCCGAAACCAGCTTTTTTCCTGAGCCTTTTCCTTGTGGGATGGCTGTTGGCAAGCTGTGGTGCTCCCGCACGCATGCAGTCTGCCCAGCAGTACGGAATCAAGGACCCCAAACCGGATGTCTGGACCCAGCGCAACCAGAAGATCAACCAGTACATCCAGACCTACAGTTCAAACAACCACGTGCAGGTGTGCCTGAGCCGTGCTGAGGACAACGGCTACCTGCCCTACATCCACCGGGTCTTCTTCAAGTATCGTTTGCCTCCGGAACTGTCCCTGCTGCCTATTTTGGAGTCATGCTTTGACACCGAGGCAGACTCCGGACGTGCTCGCGGGATGTGGCAGTTCACCAAGGCGACCGCAGGAGACTACGGGTTGCGGGTGAACTGGCTCACCGACGACCGGCTGAACTGGCGCAAGTCCACTCATTCTGCGGCAAAGTACCTCAGCGTTCTCGGAGAGCGCTTCAATCACAACTGGGAGCTGGCGCTGGCAGCCTACAACGGAGGCCCGAACTACCTGGACCGTACCATGAAGAAACAGCGTGTCTGGAACTTCTGGAAACTGCAGCTTCGTGAGGAAACCGCAGAGTACGTTCCCAAGTTCCTTGCCATGCTGCATGTTGCGCGACAGCGATTCCCGGAGCTGTATTATGCCGGGGGACCGCGCTTTTGGCGCAACGCAAGCTGAGGTTCCGGAAACTGGGCTTGATTGTGAAAAATTCACCTGATAGGTTCAGCGGATGTTCCCCATGACCACGGATCGTGCTCTCCCTCGACCCGGGCAGAGCCGGTTCCGGAACTCATAAACTCATACTTTAAGGAGACCGAATGGCAGATGAAGAAGGCGGCGGCGGAGAAGGCGGCGGCGGTGGCGGTAAGAAGAAACTGATCATCATCATCGTCGCCGTTGTCCTGCTTCTCGTCATTGGAGTGGTGGCGTTCCTGCTGCTCTCTGGCGGAGAAGAGGAAGAAGCTCTTCCGGAGGAGGAAAAGCCGGTAGCCTCCGAGGCTGAACCGCTGGCGGCCCCCATCTTTTTGTCTCTGGACAGCTATGTCGTCAACCTCAAGGACGGTCGACGCTTCCTCAAGACAACGATGCAGCTGATGATCAGCGACCCACTGGCCAGCGCTTACCTCACAGGGCGACTGGTAGAGGTGAAGGACGTGGTCCTCTCCGAACTCCAGGAGCTTTCTGCAGAGGATGTCAACCAGGCTTCCGCCCGAGAGGCGCTCAGGCAACGTCTGATCACAGCCATCAGTGCTCTGTTCCCGCCCAAGCCGGAGTGGGAAGACCCGGAGCCGATCAAGAAGGTCCTCTTCGAGGAGTTTGTCGTCCAGTGAACCGTGAAGCGGCCTGCGCGGAGACAGCATGGCGATCGCATTGTTCGTGCGTCTAAGACGATGGTATGGAGTGTTCGGAATCCTGCTCTGGCTCAGCGGATGTTCTTCCGAGGAAGAGCAGGCTCCGCCGGCGCCCGTGGTGATTCGTGAAGGACCTCCTCCCATCGCCAAACCCCTCTATACCAATCTGGGGACGTTCATCGTCAACATGCCCGGAGACAAGTACTACCTCAAGGGCAGCATTCAGTTGGTCTTGGAGACTCCGGCGGCGAAGTCTTGGCTGGACGTCCGCTTGCCCTTGGTCAAGGACCTGGTGATCCGCCAGTTGCAGTCGGTGACGGTGGAGCAGTTTGACGACCTGAAAAACCGCCCCCTGTTGCGTGCCAGCCTGCAGAGCCGGATCAACTCCCTGTTTCCCAACAACCCCACGTGGGAGGATGAAAGTCCCGTACGCAAGATCCTCTTCCTGGAGCTGTACCGACAGTGATTTCACCCTCTCCCCGCTTTGAAGTGAGCCATGGCTGAAGAAGAAAATTTCGAGAACCTGGACGACCTGGACTGGTCCGACGTCGAGAGCGAACTCAAGGCGAACCGGGAGCAGATCGCATCTGAGGGTGAGGCCGGAGGAGATGCTCCGGCAGCCTCTGGGGGAGGCGGATCGGCATCGATCGCAGGCCCGAAGATGAGTGGGGATGTCGACATAGACTTCCTGCTGGACGTGATGCTCGACATCAGTGTGGAGGTCGGACGGACCCAGATGGTGATTGACGATCTGCTCCAGTTGGATCAGGGCTCTGTAGTGGAGTTGAAGAGTTCGGTGGGGCAACCGCTGGACATTCGGGTCAATAGCAAGCTGGTTGCTCGAGGAGAGATTGTTGTCGTCAATGAAAAGTTTGCGGTACGGGTGACGGATGTGGTCAGCCCGGATGACCGTTTTGCAGCCCTCTAATTGGCGTCGTGCATGAGGAGTCTCCTTCTCCTGTTCGCACTCTGGGTTGGGTTCTGTGGACCAGCAACGCTGCAGGCCAACACGCTCATTGGCCTCGGCTTGCAATCTGAGGCCGAATCCGACTCGCTGATTTTGGAGTTTGCTGACGAGGTCGCCGAAGACCCGATCGTCAATTTCGAACTCAGCAACCTCTCGTTGCGCTTCCCGGAGACGGCGATTGCGGCAGGGGTCGAGGAGATGCTCCGGCCAGCAGAAAACCCGATGATCCGGGCCGTTCGCGTGTCCGAGTCGGAGGGGAGTACGCTAGTGGATGTCCTGCTCAAGCCCTCCTCATCAGAGCTCCCCACTCCGGAAATCACCATCTCTGAACAGCGCCTGACGCTGGACCTGAAGCACCCGAAGTTCCTCTCTGCCAACCCGTCTGCCAACACGGAAGGCCTGGCCCAGGAGTTGGGACAGCGAGTCCGGACTTCCGATCCGTTCCTGACGACCTTTTCACAAGAGGCGACCTCCGGATTTCCTTCGACGACGACGCCCCTGAGCAACCTCCCGGAGGATGACTGGGTTTCCACCATGCTCACCATGGTGTTGGCCCTGTTGTTCATCTTGGTTCTGATCTACCTGTTGGCCTGGGCCTACAATCGCTTCCTGGCGACGCGTTTCCGGAGCCTGCAAGGAGGGAAGGTGCAGATTCGTGTGGTCTCCAGCTACCACCTGGCTCCCAAGCAGAAGGTCGTGGTGCTGGACATCAACGGGCAACTCTTTGCGTGCGGAATGACTCCCGGGGCGATCAACCTGCTCTCTGTACTACGGGACGAAAAAGACCAGTCCTTCCTCACCCAGGCCCCGCAAAAGGAACCCACGGTGGAGCGCTCCAAGGCAGAGTTCTTCAAGGCCTTGGAGGTTGCCAGGAAGCAATCTCAGACCATCAGTTCTCTACAGAGCCCAGCCCCAGGCACTCCGGCAGAGTTGGAAACCACAGCGCCCCCTCCGGAGCCTGTGTCCCAGGCTGCACCAGAGCAACCCACCTCCGCAGAGCCACCGTCTGTACCGGCACCGCAACCCAAGGTCCCGAAACCTGTTGCCGCGGAAGTTCTCAAGACTCCGGTACGATCGCCGCTGAAAGAGACCGTGGCCGCCAACACGGAGGCAGCAGGCTCTACCAAGGACGACGCCACAGAAAAGTTTTTAGACCGCTTCCGCTCGCTTAAACCGATCCGCTGACCAGTGCGCATCCCCACGGCCCTCAGGGCATTCTCAAGCCTTTGCCTGCTCACCTTCGGAGTGTTGTGGCTGCTCTCTCCGTCTGTTTGGGCTCAGTCTCCCATCCCAGGAATCAACATCTCCGTTGATCAGGCCGATACCCCCCAGCAGGTAGCGACGACACTGCAGATCATCTTCCTGCTGACTGTCCTGACGCTTGCTCCGGCATTGTTGATCATGACCACCTCGTTCACACGGTTTGCGATTGTCTTCTCGCTGCTCCGACAGGCGTTGGGGACACCGCAGACTCCGTCAAATCAGATCATCATCGGGATGTCACTGTTCCTCACGCTGTTTGTGATGATGCCGGTCTACGAAGAGGTAAACCGGGACGCACTGCAGCCCTACCTGAACGACCAGATGGAGCAGCAGGAATTTCTGGATACGGCTGTTGCTCCGGTCAAGCGTTACATGCAAAAGTATACGCGGGAGAAGGATCTGGCGCTGTTTGTCCGTATTGCCAAGCTGGAGCGGCCGCGGACCATTGACGACGTACCGGTCTGGGTCGTGATCCCGGCGTTCATGATCAGCGAGTTGAAGACCGCCTTCCAGATCGGTTTCCTGCTGTATATCCCGTTCCTGGTGATCGACATGGTCGTCTCGGCGGTGTTGATGGCCATGGGCATGATGATGATGCCGCCCATCATGATCTCGCTGCCGTTCAAGATCATGCTCTTTGTCCTGGTAGACGGCTGGCACCTGATTGTTGGCTCACTGGTGCGGAGCATCACCCCCTTTTGATTCCGAGGTCCCATGACTGAAGCTCTTGTCACGTCCATGATGTTGGAGGCAATGCGGATGACCACGTTGTTGGCCGCTCCGTTGCTGCTGTCGGCCCTGGTGGTCGGTCTGCTGATTTCGATCTTTCAGGCGGTCACCCAGATTCAGGAGCAGACCTTGGCAATCATTCCGAAGATGGCGGCAATTCTGGGCATGCTTGCGGCACTGTTTCCGTGGATGCTCTCCCAGGCCTCAGCGTACATGGGCTCGGTCTTCGCGAGCTTCCCAAACTATGTGGGGGGATAAAAAACGATAGGTCTCAAGAAGAGGCTGCCGAGCCACAGGGGGGGGAGAAAGCCCGGCAACCCTTCATAAACTCAGACGAGTGGAGTGAACTCCTTCAACTCCATGTTGGAGTCCATGTAGTCATCCAACAGCATGTCTTCGTAGCTTTCAAACGTGAATCCGTTTGATGCGGACTCGATCTTGTCGATCTTGCCACCCTTGGCAAAGAAGCGCGCCATGGCCTCATCAATCGCTTCGTGCGTGATCTTTCCTTTTTCCATTCTGCCTCCAGTATTGAAGTCGTTATTTAGGGGTTGAAGCTGTTTTTGCCTCTGAAGCCGGTACCTCCGGAGTCTTTGCTTTTGGAGCCGCCTTGGCTACGGTTTGAGCTTGAGCTGGCTCTGCTGCTTTGGCCGGAGCCTTTGCCTTGGCCGGTGCTTTCGCAGCTTTTGCCTTCGCAGCAGTACTGCTCTTCCGGGCTACTGCTGTCTCGGACTTTCGAGCTACCGGAGTTGTCACCTTCTCGGCAGCCTTCACGGGCTTCGGAGCCTCAGCCGGCGTGGCTGGCTGAGCTGCATTCTTGGCAACGCTGGCCGGAGTTTTCTTTGCCGGCTGAAGTTGCCCCTGAGTTCGCCCCAGTTGCTTCATCATGCCTTGACGGAGCATCTCTGCAGCTTGCCGCTCCATCTTCAGCGAGCGGGTTACATTCTGATCCATTTGAGCCATCAGCGCCTCCTGAAATCTACGTAGATTGGTGTAGATTTGCGCCCAGCCTTCCTCAACGCGCTGCTCGACCGCGCTCATCTGCGGCACGCCCTGTGGCCAGTAACTCGACATCATCTCGGAAGCCGCTTCCCGAAACTTGAGTTGCTGCGTGCTGAACTGGGCGGTGAAGCTCTCTTGAAGCCTGAGGGCTCGTTCGCGAGCCTGCTCGTATTGGCTCTGGCGTGTTTCCAGTTGCTGGAAGTACCAGGACATCGTCTGATCCAGCCAGTTCTGCTGAGCGCTCAGTCCAGCTTCGATTCCTTTTTGTGTCATTTCTTGATAGTTCATCCGGGGCTCCTAAGTGCGGGAGTTTAAAATTCTCAGCCAAGGATGGACCTCTCCCGGAGAAGGGTCAAGCATTTTTTGTGCAGTTGCACAAAAAATTATTTAATAATCTGTTTTTATTTTAAAAAAAAATAAGCGGGTGCTTAAAAATCACTCTTCGGTGACCAGCTCGAAGCCTAGAGTCGAGGCGATGATCAGGAGGGCGTCGTTGCCAAGCAGCAGCTTCCACCAGGAGCCGACCTCTTCCGAGTACTCTCCGAAGAGCAGAAAGCTGCTCAGGTGGACCAGGCTGATCACCGAGGGGACCATGAGAGGAAACAAGAGTATGGGGAGAAGGACCTCTCGACCGCGCAATGCAGCGGTCATGGCGGTGAGGACGGTGCCCAGGGCGCTGAACCCGAGGCTTCCAGCCAGAAGAACCAGGAAGAGGTGCCCTAGAGATTGAGGAGGGATGGCAAAGAAAAACAGACTCAGAGCAATGAAGATCGACTGCGAGATCAGCAAGAAGATCAAATTGGCCAGGGTCTTTCCCAGAAAGAGGAGGCTTCGATCCATGGGGGCCAACAGCAACCCGCCGATGCACCCAGTCTCCATCTCCTGCACAAAAGACTTCCCTAGCGCCAGCGTCCCGCTCATCAGGAAGACAACCCAAATCAGCCCAGGAATCAGTTTCTGAAAGGCCTGCGGGGGATCACCAGCGGCGAAGTTGAAGATCAGCAGCGTGAGGATGGAGAAGAGCAGCAGGGAGATCAGGTTCTCCTTGCGGCGCAGATCGATCAGCACATCCTTCCACACGAGGATGGCAAGTTGACGGAACATGCGATCGATCTGGGGAGAATCTCAGGCAGCGCTGGAGGCGGGAGCGCTGGGTGAAGAGGAGGAGTTGGAGGAAGAAGTGTCCTTGCTCGAAGACGGGGTGTCCTTGCTCGAAGACGGGGTGTCCTTGCT
>JAYPUA010000020.1:0-44448 GCA_038133845.1 Deltaproteobacteria bacterium | reverse complement strand
AAGTGTCCTTGCTCGAAGACGGGGTGTCCTTGCTCGAAGACGGGGTGTCCTTGCTCGAAGACGGGGTGTCCTTGCTTGAACTGTCCGTGCCGGTATTTTTGGACTCCGAACTGGCCGTTTCCGAACTGGAGTTGCTGTTTCCGTAACCGTCCTTGTACCAGCCTCCTCCCTTCAGATGAAAGGCGCTCTTGGAGACCTTGCGCTCCACCTGCCCTGCCTCTCCGCAGATGCATTCCTGCAAGACAGGATCACTGAATTTTTGCATTTCCTCAAACGACTTGCCACAGGTGTGACAGACGTACTCGTAAATTGGCATATTCTCCTTGGACCTGATAAGGTTTTGGTTTGCAAAACAATGAATTATGCAAAACAGATAAAATTTAATGCAAAGCTCCAAGGATGTCAATGAATTCCCCGCCTGAGGCCGAGATCCTCAAAGCCACAGGACTGCAGAAATCCTACCGTGGTCGCCACGCAGTCAAGGGGATCTCGATCGAGGTCCAGCGCGGACAAGTGGTGGGGCTCCTTGGACCCAACGGTGCAGGCAAGACCACGACCTTCTACATGATCGTCGGGGTGATCCGTCCAGACGCCGGGAGCATCTCCTTGGGAGATCGGGACATCACTCGGCATCCCATGCACCGCCGTGCCCGTGCAGGTCTGGGGTACCTTCCTCAGGAACGCTCGATCTTCCGGAAACTTTCTGTGGAAGACAACCTCAAGGCCGTGATGGAACCTCTGTCCATCAGCGCCTCGGAGAAGCAGGATCGGCTGGAGCGACTCTTGGACGAACTGGGCATTCTGCACGTTCGCCGGAGCAAGGGCTACGCGCTCTCCGGAGGAGAGAGCCGGCGGGCGGAAATTGCCCGGGCATTGGCCCTCGACCCGGCCTTCATCCTGCTGGACGAGCCCTTTGCCGGGGTAGACCCGATTGCCGTTGCGGACATTCAGGAGATCATCCGCCAACTGGCAAAACGCCACATTGGCGTCCTGATCACAGACCACAACGTCCGGGAGACCTTCGGGATCATCGATTACGGCTACATCATGAACGAGGGGGATCTGCTGGTGGACGGGGAACCTCAGGAGTTGATGTCGAACGAGCAGGCTCGACAGGTCTATCTGGGGCAGCGCTTCTCGCTGTAGACGGGAACAGGGTTGACTTTTGGGACAATAACCTTTAGCAATAAAAGTGCCATTTTTGTTGATGATCAACCGGAACTTTCTTAGGTAAACGTCATGGCCATGCAAATGAAGCTGCAAATGCGCATGTCGCAGCAGCTGATCATGACCCCCCAGCTTCAGCAGGCGATCAAGCTGCTGCAACTTTCCCGCGCTGAACTGGAGGAACTGATCGATCAGACCCTGATTGAGAATCCGGTCCTGGAGGAGTCAATGGACATCGACACCTTCCCTTCTCAGGAGGAGCCCGCTCCAGAGCCCGTGGCCGAGGGAGAGGAGGTCCCGGAAGTCATCAGCAGCACTGAAAGCTTTGAGTCTGCACGAGAGTTGGAGCGAGAAGAGACCAATTCCAATTCGGAGGAGATCGACTGGCAGAACTACATGGAGCAGATGGACCAGTATGGGAGTTTTGGCTCGCGCCCGGCTTCGCTCGGCGATGATGAGGAGCTTCCCTCTCTAGAAGCAACTCTGGCCCAAACGCAGACCTTGGCGGACCACCTGCTCTGGCAGTTGGACATGCTGGACCTGGACCCGCTGGAATACCGAATTGCGTACAACCTGATTGGGAACATCGAAGAGGACGGCTACCTGGTCGCCAGCATCCAAGAGCTGTTGGAGTCTCAACCGGACCTGCATGACGAGATCCTGAGCCGCATCCGGCAGGGCGACTTTCAGGTCACGGAGTATCCCAGCGAACGCTTTGCCCAGAAGTATCAGCGTGAGCGTGTGGCCAGCGAACGCAAACAGGGAAAGTCGCCGGCCCCCCCGGTGTTTGAGGAAGAAGAAGACGAGAACGTAGCCCCAGCAGAAAATCCTCAGGAGGTTGTCCATGAGGTGGCCTGCTTTGTTGAAGGGGTATTGCAGGGGCTGCAGGAGTTCGATCCGAACGGGGTGGGTGCCCGAAGCCTGCAGGAGTGTCTGCTGATTCAACTCCGACTGCGTGGGGAGCAGGAGAGCCTGGCCTACCGGGTTGTGGAGCAGGACATGGAATTGCTGGAGTCCAAGGACCTCAAGCGCATTGCCCGGCGCCAGAAGGAAGACCTGGAGCAGGTGATCGAGGCCTACAAGCTCATCATGTCCTTGGAGCCCAAGCCTGGGCGCTCCTTTGTCGCCCCCCCTGCACACCACTACATCATCCCGGATGTTTACATTTACCAGCAAAATGGTGACCTCAAGGTGGCGCTCAACGGAAATGGGATCCCTCGGTTGCGGATCAGCAGCTACTATCGCGACCTCTGCGACACGATGGAGGAAGATGGGAACCTGACCAAGGAGTACATCCAGGAGAAGATCAAGGCGGGGCAGTGGCTGATGAAGAGCATTGAGCAACGCCAGAAGACAATCTACCGCGTCACCAAGAGCATCCTCAAATTTCAGCGCGAGTTCTTTGAGCGCGGGATCCACTTCCTCAAGCCGCTGGTCCTCAAGGATGTGGCCGAGGACATTCAGGTGCACGAGTCCACGGTCAGCCGCATCACGACCAACAAGTACGTCCACACTCCCCAGGGGATCTTCGAGCTGAAGTACTTTTTCACCAGCGGCATCGACCAGGGCGAGGGCGAAGCCGTCTCGTCGAAGCGCATCAAGGACATGATCCAGCAACTGGTTCAGAACGAGAACCTCCGCAACCCCTACACCGATCTGCAGATTGCGGAAATCCTGCACCGACGCAGTGGAATCAAGGTGGCGCGGAGAACAGTTGCGAAATACCGAGAAGCGCTTAACATACTTCCATCGAACAAGCGCAAGCAGCTCTTTTAACCTCAAACGCAAAATCGGTCATGGGAATCGTTTCACGCTTCGTCAACGTCGTCCGAGCCTACTCGAACTCCGCATTGGACAAGGCTGAAGATCCGGAGTTGATGCTCAACCAGATGATTACCGATCTGGAAACCAAGCAACGTCAGGCCAAGACTCAGGTGGCCGAGGCGCTCGCTCAGCAAAAGCGTCTGGAGCACTCTCTGCAGAAAGAGCAGGAAGAGGCCAAGAAGTGGGAACAAAAGGCGATCTTGGCGGTGCAGAATGCCAAGGACGATCTGGCCAAGGAGGCGCTGGTCCGCAAAAAGGAGTTCGATACCCGTGCGCAGGACCTGCAGCGTCAACTGGATGTGCACCAGCGAAACACGGACGCCTTGCGTGACAGCTATCAGCAGATGGAAGACAAGATCGAGGAGATCAAGCGCAAGAAGAGCCTGCTGGTTGCCAAGCAGAAGACCGCTGAGGCACAGGAACAGATCTATCAGACGATCCAAGGGTTTGGAGACTCCTCCGGAGCGATGGACACAATCGACCGCATGGAGGAGAAGATCGACAACTTGGAGGCTCGCGCAGAAGCGATGCAGGAGTTGAGCATGGACAGTGACAAGGACTCGCTGGAGAAGAAGTTCCAGGAGTTGGAAGGCGGAAGCGGTGGAGATCCGGACATCGAGGCCCAACTGCTGGCACTCAAGCAGCAGTCCGCGCTCCCGGCCCCAGACACCGAGAAGGCCGATCCGGAGAAGAAGTAGCCTGTACTCCGACGCGACCGAGGCGTTTCCCTGAAACTTCCTGAAACTTTCAGCCCAGCGATCTCACCATGGCCCTGTTTGCGGCTCGCAACTCCCGAATCGATACGGAAAACGCCTTCAAGGTCGGCCCTCACATTGTCCGGGTGGAGCAGAGCTCCCGCCCGGTCGTCAAGCTCAACCTGGGAGAGCCGGACTTCGACCTGCCGGAGCACATCCGGGAAGAAGTCAAGCGCCAGCTGGATCTGGGAAATACACACTACTGCGACCCCAAGGGCATCCCCTCTCTCCGAAAAGCCATCAGTGATCAGGTCAACCGAACTCGTGGACTCCGGACCACTGCGGATCATGTGGTGGTTTTTCCAGGAGGCAAGCCCTCTATCGGCTTGGCGCAGCAGGTGTACTGTGACCCGGGCGACGAGGTCATCTATCCGAGCCCCGGGTTCCCAATCTACGAGTCCTTCATCCGCTACGTGCAGGCCATCCCGGTCCCGCTGCACCTGAGCGAGGAGTCCGGATTCACCTTCACTCCGGAGCAGTTGGAAGCGCTGATCACACCTCGCACCAAACTGATCTACTTGAATTTTCCTTCCAATCCGACAGGCGGAGTCGCCACCGCACAGCAGTTGGAGGCCATCGCCGAGGTGGTCCTGCGCAAAGCCTCTCCAGAGGTGCGAGTGTATTCGGATGAGATCTACGAAAACATCCTCTTCGATGGACTGCAGCACGCCTCGATCGCGTCCCTGCCCGAGATGGCAGAACGGACGATCATTGCGAGCGGGTTCTCCAAAACCTACGCCTGGACCGGAGGACGCATCGGGTATGCGGTTTTTCCTACCGTGGAGGAAGCCAACGTTTTCAAGACGCTGAACATCAACTACTTCTCATGCGTGGCGCCCTATAACCAAGAGGCCGCCCGGTTGGCCTTGGAGAGCCCGGACTCCCCCCCAGCAATTGCCCGGATGGTCGAGACCTTTCAGGAGCGGCGTGATGTGATCCACAGGCAGCTCAACGAGATTCCCGGTGTGCAGTGTCAGAAGCCGGGAGGGGCCTTCTACCTCTTCCCGAACATCGCTGGAGTGTGTGAATCCCTGGGCCTGACAGACGCTTCCGGAGCGGAGTCTCCGTCCGGGCTGTTCCAGATGTTTGCCCTCTACGGCCACCAGGTCGCGGTGCTCGATCGCCCTTCGTTCGGACAGATTGGTGCGGACGGAAAGCACTTTCTGCGGCTCTCCACTGCCTCCGAGCTGGGTGTGCTGGAAGAGGGGGTCCGGCGTCTGCGGCAGGCTAGCAAAGACGTACAGGGGCTTGCCGATTTTCTAAAGCGCCGTCCTGATCTGAACTGAAACTGCCCCCTCCCGTCGCCCGGCCTTTGGGGAGGCCGGAAACCCTTCTTGTTGTGAGCAGAGAGCATGAGAGACATTTGGAGTGACCTGTTGGAGTGGGATGCCGCTCGTACGCCGTTTGCGATCGCGCGCGTGGTTGGGACCTGGCGCTCGGCCCCGCGAAGTTCCGGAGCCGGGATGCTGATCACGGAGAACATGCGGGTGGTTGGTTCGGTGAGTGGGGGGTGCATCGAGGGTGCCGTGATTGAGGAGGCCTTGGAGGCGTTGAAATCCGGAGAGTCGCGTCAGGTCACCTATGGCGTGGAGGACGAACTGGCCCTATCGGTGGGGCTCTCGTGCGGAGGCAAGGTCTCAGTCTTCATCGAGCCTCACTGGGGACAGTCTCCGGAGTCGGGCACCCGAGAGATTTGGGAGGCACTCCAGAAGGCTCTCGAAGACAACCAGCCTGCGGTCCTGCTCTCTCGGATGAGCGGTCCTGGAGCCCGGCACCTGCTGGTGCTTCCGGAGGGCACCTCGGTCGGCGACTGGGGCACGGAGCAAGAGAGCGCAGAGGCCGAAGCGCGTCAGGCCTACCAGGCCCGGGAGAATCAAACGGCTCGCATTGGGGAATCGGAAGTGTTCCTGCAGGTCTTCCCACGCCGGGACCAGCTGCTGATCATTGGGGCAGGTCACATGACGGTCCCGCTGGTGCAATTTGCGGCAGCACTCGACTTTCAGACAGTCGTCATTGACCCCCGGAAAGTCTTTGCCTCTGCAGAGCGCTTTCCCACGCCTCCGGATGTCCTCATCCCAGAGTGGCCGCAGGATGCGCTGCCACAGCGCCCTCTCAACGAAGACACCTACGCGATCCTGCTCACGCATGACCCCAAAATCGACGATCCGGCGCTTCACCTGCTGCTGAGGCAGCCCCTGCGCTACATCGGCGCACTCGGTTCGCGGAAGACGCACGCCAAGCGCTGCGATCGTCTGCGTGAGGCCGGATTTTCAGAAGCAGAGATCGCGCGCATCAAGGGGCCCGCCGGCTTGTCGATCAACGCCGAAACCGCTGCTGAAATTGCTCTGAGCATGATCTCGGAGGTCATCGCTGCCAAGCGTGGCGCACTCTAGCGTCCCTGCAAAGTACGACTTTCCTGCTTCTTTCCACATCTCTCCTCAAAGATGCACCCTGCCGCTGAACCGCTGACCCTGACCCAGGCCGCCGTGCTTGGCGTGGTTCAGGGGCTGACAGAGTTTCTGCCGATCAGCAGCACTGCCCACCTGCGTGTGGTCCCCTACTTTCTGGGATGGCATGACCCCGGAGCAGAGTTTTCGGCAGTCATCCAGTTGGGGACCTTGATCGCGGTGCTGATCTATTTCTGGCGTGACGTTCTAAAGCTGATCGCCGGAGGAATCCGGGGCCTGGTGAAGCGAGACCTTCAGGTCGATACGGAGGCCCGGATGGCGTGGGGCATCGCGCTGGGGACCATCCCGGTGGTGGTGCTCGGCCTGACTTTCAAGGACTTCATCAAGAACGAGGCCCGCGAGTTGTGGGTGATCAGTGCGGCTCTGATCGGGCTTGCGGTCCTGCTGTGGTGGGCAGAGCAGCGCTCAAAGGAGGACAAGACCGCTGAGGACCTCGGGTTCATGCCGATTCTCTGGATCGGGCTCTGTCAGGCACTGGCTCTGATCCCAGGTTCCTCGCGATCCGGATCGACCATCATGGGGGGACTGCTCGTGGGGCTGAACCGTGCGGAGGCGGCGCGGTTCTCCTTCCTGCTCGGGCTCCCGGCGATTTTGGGAAGCGGGCTGTTTGAACTTTACGAGTTGATGCAACTGGGCCTTGGCGGAGTGGGTGCGAGCCAACTGGCCGTGGGCATCGGGATGGCCTTCATCAGCGGCTATGTCTCGATTGAATTTCTGCTACGCTTTCTCAGGCGTTACGGGACCTTGGCCTTTGTGGCCTATCGGATCGCCTTGGGGGCCTGGATCGGGGGGTTGGCGTGGCCCGGGTGATCTGGGGGATCTGGGGGCTCCTAATAGTTCAGGGGGCCACGGTGCAGGCCATGCAGATCGAGCGCTCTGTGGTCCGGATCACCAACTATCAGCAAGCTCCGGACTGGCAGGAGCCGTGGCGGATGTCGCCCACAGCCTCCAGCACCGGTAGCGGCTTCCTGATTGAGAACCGGTGGATCCTGACCAATGCCCACGTGGTGAGCAACTCCCGGATGCTGCTGGTGAACAAATTCTCCACACCTGAACCCTTCATCGCGGCCGTGGTCGCCGTTGCCCACGACTCTGACCTGGCGCTGCTGCAGATTGACGACCCGAAGTTCTACCAGGATCTGGAGCTGCTCCGGTTGGGCACAGGCTTGCCCCCGTTGCAGAGCCGGGTGCGAGCATATGGTTACCCTCAGGGAGGCCAGGACCTCTCCCGCACAGAAGGCGTCGTCTCCCGGATTGAGTTCGGCACCTACGTGCACCCTGGTGTCGACTCTCACCTGCTGGTGCAGACCGACACCGCGATCAACCCAGGCAACAGCGGCGGACCAGTGATGGCCGAGGAGGTGGTCATGGGCGTAGCCTTTCAGTCCAACCTGCGCCTGAACGATGTGGGCTACTTCATCCCCATGCCCGTAGTCCAGCGTTTCCTGGAGGACATGAGGGATGGGCGATACGATGGTGTCCCGGAAATCGGAGTACAGACCAGCTCCCTGTTGAACCCGCACCTGCGTGACTTTCTGGGGCTTCCGGAAGGCCGGGGTGGGGTGATCGTCGAGCATGTGATGCCCAACTCCTCAGCCGACGGGTGGTTGCGGCCCGGAGACGTGCTGCTCCGGGTTGGGGAGCGTGACCTGGACTTGGCCGGGATGGTCCAGTACGGCGGGCAAGTTGTGGACTTTTACATCGAGGCCGAGGGGCGGCAAGTGGGAGACCCGCTGAGTTTCTCGATCTGGCGTGAAGGCCAAGAGCAGCACCTGACGCTCCGTCTCGAGCCTCCGCCCTTCAGCGAAGAGATGCGCAACAGCTACGACCGCCTCCCGGAGTACCTGATCTACGGGGGTCTGGTCTTCGTCGCGCTCTCCCGAAACTATGTGCAGACCCAGGGGTTCTCGCCGATTCTGGCCTATGAACACTGGTTCCGTGAATCCGAACAGCCCGGGACCAAGCGAGAGCAGACGGTGGTGATCTCCAGCGTGCTGCCGGCGGCTTTCAACTCCGGGTACACCGGACATCAAAACTTTGTGGTCGATCGAGTCAACGGGGTCCGGGTCTCTTCGCTGCGGCACCTTGATCAACTGCTCTCGACCTTGGAGGATTCGGTCCGTTTTGTCTCGCTGGAGAGCGAGTGGGATCCCACACCGGTGATCTTGGACCGCCAGACGGTGGAGCGAGGAGAGGCTGATTTGCTGGAGCGCTATGGCATCCGCGAGGCCAAGCGGCTTTCCCGGAGGGCTCCGTGAGGGGGAGGCTTGTTGCCCTGGCGCTGCTCTGGGCAAGCACGCTCTGGTCTGCCCCAGAACCACCACCGCCGGTGGTGGTCGCAGAGTTGGAGGTGTACCGTCAGGAGTTCGACTGGCTGATTCCCTGGAACCGCAAACCGGTGGAGTCTGAAACCGGACGCGCCTGGCAGGTACGCCCCGGATGGTGGATGACCACCGCAGACCTCGTCGGGAACGCCTCGCTGGTGCAACTCAAGATCCCTCGGCATTCAGGGGCATTGCAGGCCCAGGTACGCCTGCTGAATGACTCGGCCAACCTCGCCCTGCTTCAAACCGAACCTCCGGACAACAACACCAGCCCTGTGACATGGGGGGAGGCTCGCCCGGGGACGGCAGAAGCCCTGGTGATTGGCCACCAGGGACCCGAGCTTCAAGAGGTCAAACTGGAGCGCCTGATTCTTGGTCTCCGCGAGCGAACCGAAACCTGGGTTCCCGTGTATGTGGGAAGCCTCGGGCAGGAACCGCCACCTTCTGGAACCCCTCTGTTTCAAGGCAAGGCGCTGGTTGGGATGCTGGTCCATCGAGGCTCCGGAACGCCTCACTTGTTGCCCGCGCAACTTTTGCAGCGTCTCATCAATCTCTCCGGAGAAGAAAGCGCTTCCCTGCTCCCGCAACGGGGGTTTGATTGGCGTCCTTTGCCTCATCCAAGTGTGGGAGAATACCTTGGGCTGCCCCCTGGACTTCAGGGGGTCTGGATCCCACAGGTCTGGGAAAGCGGGACCGGGTCCGAGGCCCTGCGACCTCAAGATGTCTTGACCCACTTGAACGGCTGGGGTGTTGATGACGAAGGGCAGATTCAGCATCCGCTCTGGGGACGGGTACCGCTGGATGTGATGCTGATCTTGGAGTTCCACTCCGGAGATCCCCTGACCTTCCAAGGATATCGAGACGGGAAGCCCTTCATGGTAAGCACCCGGGTTTCCATCAGGCAAGCCGAACAGCACATCCCGCGACAGACCTACAACGTCCCTCCGCGCTACGTGATTCGAGGGGGGCTGCTCTTTCAGGAGCTGTCCCGAGACTACCTCCAGATCTGGGGAAAGCGCTGGGCCGAGCACGCCCCAATCCGCTTGCGCTTGTTCCCGCTACTCGACGAAGCCCGTCCAGGAAATCCGGATCAGCGCATCGTGCTCCTCTCCCAGGTTCTCCCGGATGCAGTCAACATCGGCTACGAGGACTTGGAGCATGAGATCGTGGCGGCGGTCAATGGGACTCCAGTGCACCGTCTGGAAGACCTGGTGGAGGCGATGCAGCAGCCTCCCGGAGCCTTTCACCAAATCGAGTTCATGACCGGGGCATCTCGTCACATGGTGGTGCTCCCCGTCTCGGAGCTTCCGGAGGCGCACCGTCGTCTTCAGAGCAATTACCAAATTCCTGAGCTGGAAAATCTGTGACCTCTCCACTCCCTCCAAGAACCGAAGACTTCTCGCAGCTCACTCCTTACCTGGAGCAGACCGGACGGTGGATTCGCACGGAAGCTCTCTGCCGCCTGGAGGACCAGCCGCATGGCGAGCATCTGTACCCGTTGATGCGTGACTACCTGCAGCGCGGAGGGAAGGGCTTTCGCCCAGCGCTGGTGCTGATGTGCTGTGAGTGGTTTCAGGGATCTCCAGAACAAGCGGTCCCTTCGGCAGTGGCGTTGGAGTTGTTTCACAACTTCGCACTGGTCCACGACGACATCGAGGACTCTTCGCTCTTTCGGCGCGGGCTCCCCACGCTTCATCAGTTGCATGGTATCCCCTTGGCGCTCAATGCGGGAGATGCCTTGCTCAATGTGGTCCACGAAACCCTGCTGGAAAACTTCGAACACCTTCCTCTGGCCTTGGCGGTTCGCCTGCAGCGACACTTTCACTTGGTCATGCGTCGGACCTTCGAGGGCCAGTCGATGGACATCGCCTGGGTTCATCAGAACCGAATCCCAACCCGGGAGGAGTATGAGGCGATGATTGAGCGCAAGACAGGATGGTATTCCGGAACCGGGCCGTGTCAGGCAGGAGCGATGATCGCGGAGACTGCCGAGCCGCTTCTCGAGCAGGTCGGCCGCCTTGGGCGGGCAATCGGTATTGGGTTTCAGATGCGTGATGACCTCCTCAACCTGACCGAATCCTCCACTCACGAAGCTCCTCAAGGTGGCGGTGGTGGATACGGAAAGGAGCAGGGCGGAGACTTTGCGGAGGGCAAGCGAACCTTGATCGTCCTGGAGATGCTGGAGCGGCTCCCCAAGGCTGAGGTGGAGCGTCTGCAGCGTTTGCTGCTGGCCTCGCCGGAAACGAGCGCCCCCGAGGAGATCCGCTGGGCCATTGAGCAAGCTGAGCAGTGTGGGGCCCTACAGGCTGTGTACGAGACCTGTGAGGCCAGAGCCCATGAGGCCCAACAGCTTCTGGACACCCTCCCTCCGCATCAGGTGCGGAACTTGCTGGCTGAACTGATCAGCTACCTGGCACAGGAGCGACGGGTTTGAGAAAGAATCTCACCTGAGGTGCGCTTGGGCCTTTACACTTTATGAAACCCGGCGCTATTCTAGAACAGTTTTATCTTACCTACTACTGCAAGATCTCGCGTAATTCGTAGGGCAGAATGCTTTCAGAACAAGAACGACAACAAATCCGCAAGCTTGGTGAAATCGAAGACCCGCTCAAGCTGTTCGATGTGGTGCATGCGGCCAAGGAAAAGCTGTTGGCCCAAATCCGTAGCCAAAAACGCAACGCGATCAAGAGTTCTTTGCTTCGAAACGCCATGCGTACAGATGCAGGAAGCGGCAACGCGAAGATTGAGGAGTTGGAGATTACCGGAGCACGTCTCGCAGCCCTCTCTTCTCTCAACTCCGGGGAACAGCACGTGCGCGAGTTGGAGGCGGATCCCTTCAATACTCACGCTCGTCTCGGATTGGTCGAGAAGTTCTTGCAAAATAGTGGCGATGATCACCTCCTGCTCAACCGGGACGCCTACCTGCTGGCCTTGATGGAGGTGGAATTGAACAACCCCTCTACCCACATTCTCCGAATCGCGACTCTGGCTCAGAAACGCTACCTGGAAAAACTCGAGAAGTTTCTGCTCTCCGAAAAGACGGTTGAGGAAGGCTCCTCAAGCAACCTGGACCAGATCAAGGAGGCCAACCGGAGGATGCGCTACGTCAGTGAGGTCTCCAAGGTCCTCAAGTACCGGACCTTCACGGAGGATACAGAGTTCGGGGTCAATGAGATCTTACAGAGCGGCCGAGTGCGGCGCGAAGACGTAGGGGTGAAGATTGCTCCGCTGATTGAATCCGTAGCCAACCTCCCGGCTGCTGTAGGGACTCGCAAACGCATCAACGATGTCTTGGGACGCATTGCCTCCAAACACGCGCTGGCGTCCTGCCTGCAGGGAGTGATGCTTCGTCGAGATGCCCGGATGCTGGTGCTTCAGTACATTGCCGGACGCCAAGAGCGAGGCCCGGAAATCCTGGCGATGATGGACGAGGCGAAAGACAAGATGCAGCACTCCATCAAGATCATGAAGATGGGCAGCTCCAAGCCGGAGCAGGCCATGTGCATCCGGGAGTTCACGATCCTCTGCCACTCCATCAGTCAGTACTTCCCGATGACGGCCAACACGATCCGTCCGGAGCATGTGGAGTTGATGGAGTTGGCCGTCAAGCTTTCCGGGATGCTCCCTCAGGACCGCCTGCTGGGCGATATTCAAAAGAAACTGATCTCCAGCATCAAGACGTTCCGCAGTTATGAGACGAAGGAGGAAGAAGCTCCTGCCCCCGAAGAGAAGAAGAGCGCCAAGCTCGATGCACAGACCAAATTCTTCGCCCGCGAAATTCCGAAGGAAAAGGCCTTGGGAACCAATGAAGATGTGGGCAAGCCCAAATCGGGCTTCTTTGAACGGCCAGTTCCAGACGACCAGTTCTAAGTTTAAAGAGCCTCATCTCTTTTTCATTGTTGCCGCTTGGGCAACACATGGCCAAGCCCAGAAAGCTCTCTCCCGGAGGTTCTTGTCCACAAAGGCTCCCGGATTTCTCGAGGCTCCCTTTCAGGAAAGTCAGCCCCTCACCCTCACCCCATCGTGATCCCCAGACCCGGAGCGTCTGACGGAATCAGCACCCCCTCCTTCAGTGAATAGCCTCCGGAAGCAGGATCTCGGACGAGGTCCAGGTTCCCATCCAGGTCCAGATAGCGGGTATTCGGACAGGCCAGCGCCTGGTGCAGGGCAGCGGCAAGGCTGATGCGGCTCTCGTCATTGCAGCCCCACATCAACTCGATGTCCGAAACCGCTGCAAGGTGAGCAATGCGGCGGGCCGGTTCGAGACCTCCGGACTTCATCAGCTTAATGTTGTAGATCCCGCAGTAGCGCTCTGGATGTCCGTAGCGCAACGCGTCCGCTTCGGACTTGAGGCTCTCGTCCAAGGCGATCTGTTGTCGCTGCTCCGGAGACAGCTGCCGCAGCTGCTCGGTGTCGACAACCTTCAGAGGCTGCTCGACAAACTCGAGGCGCAGGCGCTTGGAGTGATCCAGCAGCTGTCGCAACTCCTCCAGCGTGTAGCCTTGGTTGGGGTCTACTCGGAGCACGGTCTCCAGGGGGAGTACCTCCCGCAGCTTGGCCAGGCGTTCCAGGTCCTCTTCCAGGCTCTTGCCCAGCTTGACCTTGAGTACGGAGAACCCTTCTCCGGATTTGCGCAACGCCTCGTCCAAGGTCTCCGGAATGGTACGCAGTCCCAGCGTGTTGGACGTCGGCAAGGCCTGATGTGCTCGCCCAAGCATCTCTACCAGCGGGACGCCTAGGTGACGTGCGAGCAGATCGTGCAGGGCCATGTCCAGGGCCGCGAGCGCCGCCGGGGTCTTCTGCATCCGGGCCTGTGCTTCCCGGAGGAGGCGCAGCAGGTGGCGGAGGTCTTCTCCCTGAAGCGCACTCAGGGCCTGAAGCGCCTGGGCACAGGCCTCATCGGTCTCTCCGGTGACCCGTTCTCCGGGCGATGCCGAGCCGTAACCAAGCACCTTTCCCTCGGCCTCGATTTCCAGAAAATGCAGGGTGACGTCGTCGCTCGTGTGATAGGAGATGGTGAACGACTGGG
The DNA here is from genome assembly GCA_038133845.1 of Deltaproteobacteria bacterium. GTDB lineage: Bacteria > SAR324 > SAR324 > SAR324 > NAC60-12 > JAYPUA01. The sequence continues at coordinate 30,881 of JAYPUA010000020.1, read as the reverse complement.
TCAGGGCGATCGTCTCGCTCCAGGAGCGAACGGCAGTGATCTTCATTGGGACCTCTCTTGTTCCAGAAACTCGCGGACCAGCGGCACGAGCGCCTCCACACCGTGCTCCTTGGGCAGCAGGACCGGGAGGCCCAACCGCTGCTGATGCTCAGCCTGAATTCTTGGGACCTCCACCGGGTTCAGACACTCCGTGCTCAAGGTGACGGCCAGCGTGCGGGAGCCGTAGATCCGGATGAGGTCCAGGTCACCGGAAATATCCGGGATCGGCAATTCCGCCGCCTGTGCCCGGAAGACCTTGCGTCCAGGAGCATGCTGCAGGATGACGCCTCGGGCCATCGCCGAGCAAAGGTACTCGGAGCCACACGGTCCAGAGGGGTTTCTCAGCGAAGACTGTCCTTCAAGAAGAATCAGGTCCGGGGCACGCTCGCGGTCGCAACGCACAATCGCGCTTTCCAACTCTCCGGAGACAAAGTCGTTTGGAGTCGAGTCGAAGATGAACCCGTAGTCATGCTCGGACTGCATCCAGCCCGTCTGTCCGGTGAAGATCATCTCCGTCTTGATCCCGGCTGTGTTGCAGGCCTCCCAGAGCCAGCGGGTGGTCGTGCGCTTGCCCACGGCACAGTCGGTTCCCAGAACGGCCAGCCGTGGAGCCCGGACCTTGGTAATCTCGCCGGTCCAGAAATTCAGCTCCATCTTGGAGCGCGGCTTCCGGATGTCGAGCAGCGTGGTCCCCTTGCGCTTGGCAGCAGCGACCAGGTCTGGCTTGTCCGTGAGGAACTCATGCAGGCCATTGACAACGCCCAGCCCGTGTTCAACGGAGTCTTCAATGAAGCTCAACAGTTCCGGAAGCAGCTTGCCTCCAGAGGTCGTAATCCCGACAATCGCCACTTCCGGGCGGGCCGGCGCCTGCTCGCAGGCCTCGGCAATCGAGGCAAACACCGGAATGCCCCGGGCCGTCCCGTCAACCACTATGCCGGCATCCTGACCGGCCTGCTCGGGGTCAATCACTCCGACGATGCGGAAGCGGTCGCTCCCTCGGATCAGGCCAAACGCAGTCTTTGCGCGTTCAAAGTTGAAGGTGTGTGGTGCAAGCACCAAAGCGTTCTGCATGAACGAATCCTGTGTCTGAATGGTTGAGTGGAACAACAACACCGAGGACGAGGCGCAGAGCCCGTGGCAGGCCGCGTCACCTCAGCAGGAGAATCCTTTCAGAAAATGGATCAGGTTGTCTCCCAGGGCATCTGAGAGGTAGCCTCCCTCCTGGACCAGCACGGTAGGGAGCTTGAGGGCCCCCAGGCGCTGCCCGATCTGACGGAACCCGTCCGTGGTGACCGCGAGCCCGGCCAGCGGGTCGCCTTCATGAGCATCCAGGCCCAAGGCGACCACCAGCGACTCCGGAGCGAAGACCTCCAGCCGATCCAACGCCTTGTCCAGAGCCTTCAGGTACTCGGCATCCGCAGTGCCCCGGGGGAGCGGGAGGTTCAGGTTGAAGCCCTCCCCGGGGCCGCTGCCGCGCTCGTGGGCGTGTCCCCAGTAGAACGGATAGAAGCGTGCCGGGTCGGCGTGCAGGGAGATGGTCAGCACCTCGGAGGTGTGGTAGAAGATGCTCTGGGTGCCGTTGCCGTGGTGGAGGTCGATGTCCACAATGGCAACCCGCGCAAAGTGGGCGCTCAAAGCTCGGGCGGCAATCGCGGTGTTGTTGAGGTAGCAGAAGCCTCCGGCCATGTCTGCATGAGCGTGGTGTCCGGGCGGGCGACAGAGCGCGTAGGCGACTCCGTGATGTTGGCACACCTCCCGGGCAGCGGCAACGGCCGTGTTCGCGCTGGCCAAGGCTGACTCCCAGGTCTCGGGACCGATCGGACAGGCCGTGTCGAACAGGTGCCACCCGGCCTGTCCCACAGCAGAGTCCGGATAGCCTCCGGTCTGACGGTTTGGGTGGATGTTCGGGATCACCTCCTCGCTTCCTCCCGGAATGTACTGCCAACGCCGGTAGATGTGCTTGAGGAAGTTCAGGTACTCTGCCGTATGCACTGCGGCCACGGGTCCAAGCCCCCAGGCTCCGGGCGCCTTGAGGGGGACCTCAAGCAGCCGCAGGGCAGCCTGGAGGACCTGCGCACGAGCAGCCACTTCCGGGTTGGGCTGCGGGGCTCCGCTAGAGAGAAAAAACCGCGGCTCATGCTGCAGTTGAGCCGGATCGAAGTAGGCGATCATCTACAGCCGCACCTGATCCTTGCCCTTGAGCGCGAGCAGTTGACGGGCTTCCTCCGGAGTGGCGACCTCCAGCGACAGGCGCTCCAGGATCTCCCGGATCTTGCGCACCTGTGAGGCGTTGTCCGGAGCGAGTTGTCCCTTGCCGAGGTAGAGGCTGTCCTCCAGCCCGACCCGCACGCTGCCTCCCAGCGTCGCCGAATTGGTGATCATCGACATCTGATGCTTCCCGGCAGCAAGCACGGAGAACAGGTAGTTCTCGCCAAAGAGTTTGTCCGCCGTCTCCTTCATGTGTGCCAGGTGTGCGGGATCAGGGCCGATCCCTCCGAGGATGCCAAAGATGAACTGGATGAACAACGGTCCCTTCACCAGCCCGCGATCCCAGAAGTGCTTGAGGTTGTAGAGGTGCCCCACGTCGTAGCACTCGAACTCAAAGCGCGTCCCGCCCTTCTCGCCCAACTCATGCAAAATGAACTCGATGTCCTTGAAGGTGTTCCGGAAGACAAAGTCGCGGGTGTCCTCAAGAAACTTTGGCTCCCACTCGTGCTGCCACTCCTGACGCTTCTCCAGGATGGGAAAGAGCCCGAAGTTGATCGACCCCATGTTCAACGAGCACATCTCCGGGCTGACGCGCAACGGAGCCTGCAGCCGCTCCTCCACAGACATGTACTGTCCGCCTCCGGTGGTGATGTTGATCACCGCGTCCGACTGCTGGTGGATGGCCGGAAGGAACTGCAGGAAGACCTCTGGATCCGGGGTGGGCGAGCCATCCTGCGGGTTGCGGGCATGCAGGTGCAGGATGGCCGCTCCAGCCTCTGCGGCGCCCAGAGCCTGCTCCGCAATCTCTTCCGGAGTCACCGGCAGGTGCGGGCTCATGCTGGGGGTGTGGATGGAGCCTGTGACGGCACAGGTGATGATCACTTTTCGAGACATGGCACTTCCGGAGGTCAGAGAATTAGGGAACTGTCGAAGTCCAGTTGGCGCTCCAGCGCAAACCGCTCCAGGGTCCGATTGAGTTTGTCGAGAAGTTCCGCAACTTCCGAGTCGGAAATACAGAGGGGAGGGCAGACCATCAAGTGATCCCCGGAGTAGCCTCCCCGGGTGCGGCGGGAGTAGAGGATCAAGTACTCTTCGTAAGCCAGTTCCACGATGCGGGAGTGAGCATTCCATTCCGGCGGGAGGACCTCCCAGGTTTCCCGATCGGCGACCAGCTCAAAGGCAAGGAGGAGGCCCTTGCCCCGGACATCTCCAATGAAGGGAAAGCGCGCCTGCAGCTCCTGCAGTCCGGCCCGAAGCTCGGCGCCTTGCCGAGTGGCCCGGGTCATCAGGTCCTCTTCAAGCATCACCTCAAGGACCGCCTTTCCGGCAGCACAGGCCAACGGGTTCCCGGCATAGGTGTATCCGTGCATGAAGCCTCCGTCATCCAGGACCGACTCCACCAGATCTTCACGGGCAATCACGGCGCCCAACGGACAGTATCCCGCAGCGAGCCCCTTGGCCAGAGCGACCAGGTCTGCCTGCACCCCCCAGTGGGAAAGCGCCAGGTACTCCCCAGTCCTGCCAGCGCCACTGAGCACCTCGTCCGCAATCAGCAACACCCCATAGCGATCGCAGATTTCCCGAATCCGAGGATAGTAGGAGTCTGGAGCAACCAGCGCTCCGGTAGAGGCGCCACCAACGGGCTCTGCCAGAAAGGCCAGCACGGTCTCCGGACCTTGCGCCTGAATCTCCTGTTCCAGCAGATCGGCGTAGCGGCGTCCCCGCTCGTTCAGGCTCAGCTCGTCACGATCCCGATAGGCGGTGGGAGCGGCGATTGAGGGCATCGCCTGGTACATGGGCATAAACGGATCGTTGAGCGGGCCGTATTCCGTGACTCCGAGCAGGCCCAGGGTACACCCATGATACGAGGGGCTGAGCGAGATGATCTTGGCCCGCGCATCGTCCCCCCGGGCCAGGGCGTACTGCCGCGCGAGCTTGAGGCAGGACTCCACCGTCTCAGAGCCTCCGGAGGCGAAGAACACCCGATTCAGTCCCGGAGGCATGACATCGGCGAGGTGGGCGGCAAACTCCTCAGCGGCGTCGTTCTCAAAGTGCAGCCGGTAGGCAAACGCGGCCTGAGCCAGTTGCTCCTGCATCGCAGCAATCACCCTGGGGTGGCTGTGTCCGATGTTGGAGACCATGGCTCCGGAAGAGCCATCGAGGTAGCGGTTGCCCGCCTGGTCCCAGAGGTACACTCCGGAAGAGCGGTCAACACGCGGCTTGTGGTTGCGGGTCTGGTAGAACAGGTGAGACGCCTTCGACAGAGAAGACATGGAGGTCCTGCAGGGAGAGAGGGGTGGAGAAGTCAGCCTCCGACCCAGAACGCCTTTTCCAGATCGGTGAATTGAGATGCCGGACCTTCGAACTTGTTGCGCCCCAGCTCGAGCACATACACGTAGTCCGCGATCTTCAGAGCATGCCGAATTTCCTGGTCCACAAGCAAGATCGTTAACCGGTCCACGGTGGCCAGCATCTTCAGCATCTCGTAGACTTCCTCGGCCAACATCTTGGAGAGCCCTGCCGTGGGCTCGTCCACCAGCAGCACCTTGGGCTCGGCCATCAGGGTCCGCCCAATCTCCACCATGCGCTGCTGACCTCCGGAAAGTTCGCCGGCGACCTGGCGCCGCTTCTCCCGGAGAACCGGAAAACGCTCGTAGTTCGCCTCAATTTTGTCCTGGACCTGCCTCTTGTCGTTGCGGAAGGTCCAGCCGCCCAGCTCGAGGTTTTCCTCAACCGTCATGTCCTTGAAGATCCCGGGTTGCTGCGGGATGTAGGCCAGCCCCTTGAGGATCCTGCGGTGGGTGGGGATGTTCAGAATGCTCTCTCCTTCGAGCAGGATGTCTCCTCGATTTGGACGCAGGAACCCAAAGGCGGCCTTGAGCGCTGTGGACTTGCCCACCCCATTTGCCCCAAGAATCGTGGTGATGCTGTTGCGGCGCGCCACCACGTTCAGATCCTGCAGGATGTTCAGGTCCCGGTAGTACCCCACATCGAGGTCCCGAAGCTCAAGGACCGCCTCGGCTGCGCTGTGCTCGCTCATGCCTCCTCCGTCTGGGAGGAGGCCGGATCCGCCGCCTCGGGCTCTTCATCCTCATCGCTGCCCAGGTAGGCCTCAATCACCGCCGGGTCGCGCTTGACCGCTTCCGGAGTGTCGTCGGCGATCAGGTCTCCATAGTTCAGCACGAGCAGCCTTCGGCAGAGGGAAAAGATCGAGTCCATCTGGTGGCTGATGAGGATGATGGCCTTTCCGGCCTCGTTCACCCGCCGGATGTAGTCGTAAATGATCTCCATCAGCCTGGGGTGCACGCCAGCAAAGGGTTCATCGAGGATGATGATGTCCGGATCCAGCATCAGCAGCCGCCCCAACTCCAACAGCTTCTGCTGTCCTCCGGAGAGAGCCTGGGCGTACTCGTTGCGCAGGTGCTCGATGGTGAGGAACTCCAGCACCTCCATGGCCTTGGGCAGGATCTCTTCGCGGCTAACCGTCAGGTCCTTGGCCAAAGCCGGGACAAAGAGGTTCTCCAGCACCGTCATTCTTCGGAAGGACCGAGTCACCTGAAAGGTCCGCCCAAGTCCGGCCTTGGCGACCTCGAAAGGCGGAAGCTGGTCGATGCGGGTTCCGTTGAGGTAGACCGTGCCGCTGTTGGGCTTGATCGCACCGTCAAGGATATTCGTCAAGGTGGTCTTCCCGGCTCCGTTGGGGCCAATCAGCCCGACCAGCTCCGGTCCCCGGACCTCAAAGGAGACTCCTTTGAGGACGTGATTGCCGCCGAAGCGTTTGTTCAGGTTCCGAACCGACAGTTCAATCATGAGGCTGCAGAGGGGGGAGGGGGCTCTTGCCTGCGCTTGGCCACAGTCTCCGAGGCCACGTGAGCGCGGGTGAAGTATTCGATGATGGGGGTGATCAGGCCGTTGCGGTAAAAGCGCAGGGTGATCATCAGCAGCACTCCGAAGAACACAAGCCGCCAGAGGGTCATGTCGATCTCCACCCCCCCGATGACGAAGCTGTTTCGCAGCAGTTCGAGGATGAACTCGATGATGATCGCCCCGATGGCTGCGGCCGCGAAGTTCTCCAACCCTCCGATGACGGCCATGGCGACGACCAGGCTCATCTGCAGAATGATCAGGTTGTTGGGAGTGATGATGCCGATGTAATGGGCTTGTACGGCCCCGGCAAGCGCGGCCATGGTAGCCGTAATCACGAACACCAGGATCTTGTAGCGCACGATATTGATCCCAAGTGCCGCCGCGGCGTCCTCGTCCTCACGCAGGGCCCGGACAAACAGTCCAAAACGCGACTGTGCCAGCCAGGCCAGTACAGCGAGACAGACCAAGAGGAGGAAAAACATCACGAAGTAGGGCGGAAGCTTGTCCGTCTTGTCAAACTCACGGCCGAAGAGCACCACTCCGCTCTCAAACAGGTGCGGCAGTTCGATCCCGGCCTGACCTCGGGTGATCTCGATCTCGGCGCTGATGGCTGCCCGGAGAATTTCGGAGAATCCGAGGGTGAAGAGGGCCAGATACGCAGCCCGCAAGCGCAGCACCAGCATCCCGATCAGCAATCCAAAGAGTGCTCCAAGAGACATCCCGATCAGGATCCCGATCAGAATGGGCATCGGGGTGACCTGAACCGTGTCGCCCCAGTTTTCCATCGCCTTGGTCAGGCAGTCCTGAGCGAGGGTACTGGAGGTGACTCCCACCGGATTCTTGATCACCAGGTATTGATCGCCCCAGGCATACTCCGTACAGAGACCCGTGGGCTGGGGAGAGAGGTAGAAATAGTGGCTGAAGAGCGCCGTTCCGTAGGCCCCCAGGCCCATAAACCCCATGTGGCCAAAGGAGAACTGCCCTCCGTATCCGGCCAGCATCGACCAGCTGGAGGCGAGGATCGCATAGAAGAACCCGGTGATGCAGATGTGCATGATGTAGTCGTAATCCTGTCCTCCGTAGATGAAAGGGAAGACGAGGAAGAAGCCTACAAGGCCCAGGCTGATGATCCAGAGAGTCTGCTGTCGGCTCATACTTTCCCGTGGGTTCCGCTGGCAAACCGACGCCCCATCAGCCCGGTGGGGCGCAAGAGCAGCGTCAGGGTCAGCACGATCATGCCATATGCCGGGATGTACGAAGAGGCCTTCTGGGGATCTGGGATGCACCCGGTCCCGGCAGCCTCCACCAACCCGATGATGATGCCCCCAAGGAAGGCTCCCGGCAGCGAGCCCAGGCCTCCAAGGACAACGATCACAAAGGAGCGCATCGCCGGGATCATGCCCACTTGGGGAAGCCAGGAGAAGGCCTGTACCAGGGTCGCTCCGGAGAGCGCTGCGATCATGCCACCCAAGGCAAAGGCGAGCATGTTCATCTGGTGGGGATTGATCCCGGCAATCGCGGCCGCTTCCCGGTCCTGACTCACTGCCCGCAAGGCCTTCCCCGTCCAGGTCTTGTAGAGGAAGAAGAGCAGGCTCAGGAGGACCAGCACGGAGATGACCGCAGCGACAAAGCGTGGGTTGGAGATGGAGATCGTGTCGAACAGCTCCATGTTGCCACGGCTGGTCTTGATCAGCCACGGATCCTCCTTGGAGGGGAACCGAATCCGGGGGAAGTCAAAGAACCGCTTGGCCTTGACTGGGTTGGAGCCGACCACGGCCTGCACAAAATACTGCAGCGTGAACGCCAGCCCAAAGGTGACCAGGATCCCGTACTCGACCGGACGCTCGATGCGCCCATCGTACATCGGGGTGAGGAAGAGCCGCTCGAATGCCGCTCCAAGGATGAGAGTTCCCACACAGGCAGCCAGGATTCCCAGGATGGGCGAGATCCCCGGAAACCAGACAGCGGTCACATAGTAGGTGATCATCCCTCCGATCATGTAGAACTCTCCATGGGAGAAACTGACGATTCCCAGGATCGAGAAGATCAACGTCAACCCGAGGGCCATCAGGCCGTAGATGGTTCCGATGATCAGGCCGTTGGTGATCTGAGACATGACGAACGACCCGTTGGACACACAGTTGTTCTGAGGGTCGGCCAATCCGAAGGCAACCATCAGGATGCCCACGGTCAGGAGAGAGGGGAGCAGGATCAGCCGGGAGTTCGCCTCCGGAGTCTTGATCCAGAGTGGAACCAGCCCGACCGGCCCCAGTGAAGCTCCAATCAGCGATCCCATGAGGACCGCGTTGGAGGTGTCCAGGTCCTTCTTCAAGTAGATCCTGCGGGTGCCAATGCTTCCGGCAATTCCCCAGAACACCAGCCAGAGAGTCGTCCACCAGAAGATGGAGGAATATTCCATAGATTCAGGATGAGGTGGAAGTCATTCCAGGACACTCCCGGAGGAAAACCTCCGGGAGTTGGGTGGATCAGTCCACATAGACCGGATCACCGGTCTTGTAGGTGTCCGGGTAGACGATGGTCATCGTGTTGGAAGGCTCCCCTTCCTTCTGGTACTGGACCATCGTGATGGCGACATCAGGCCACTGGTGCCACCATTCGTCTCCCTTGCCATCAGCAGAAGGGTCCTTCCTGGTGCCGTAGGGGAAGAAGATGCGTCCGAGGACACCGTCGTAGGAGATCTTCTCCAGAGCGTCGACAATGGCTGCTCCATTGGTCGAACCAGCCTCATTGATCGCCTGGGCGAGGATGCCGATCGAGTCATAGGCTTCCAGCGCGTAGCTCTCCACACCGCTCTTGCCGGTGCGGGCCTTGTAGTCCTGGGCAAACTTCAACGCCTGCGCGTTGTACATGGACTCCGGGACTCCAACGCGAGCCATGAAGGCCATGTTGCCATCCGGAACGTTTTCCCACCAGGCCTTGCTCTCCAGCCCTGCCTGGTTCGCATGGAACTTGATGTCCTGCGGGCCAACTCCGGCATCTGCAGCCTGCTGCGTGAAGTTGTAGCCGGCCTCGCCGGTGAGCAGCACGATGATGTAGTCCGGTCGCTCAGCCTTGACCCGCTCCACGATCCCGGCAAAGTCCTGCGTGCCAATGTCCACCCCGAAGGTCACCGACTTGATGCCCTTGGAACCCAGCCCCTGCTCGCACTCCTTGGCTGCCGGAATTCCGTAGTCGGTGTTCTCGGTGACGATGGCCACCTTCTTCACGCCCGGAGCCTGTGCGGCAAACTGCCAGATCACTCCGGAGGCCCAAGAGCTCAGCGGGGCGATGCGGAAGATGTACTTCTGCTTGTCGCCGGTGATGGTGTCGTTCCAGGTCTCAGCAAAGACCACCGGAATTTCACGAGCGTTGGCCACGTCCTTGGAGGCCACACCTACAGAACTGTGATAGCCGCCCCCCACGGCAACGACACCTTCCTGGGTGATCAATTTCTCCATCATGGCCGTCGCCTTCTCCGGGAGGCCTTCCGTATCCGTGATGACTACCTTGAGGTCACACCCCAGAACACCTCCTGCGGCGTTGATGTCACGCTCGGCCAGCAGCATGGCGTCACGCATGGCCTCTCCTCCAGTCACAGACCCCGGAGCCGAAAGCGGCGCGAGCCCGCCCACCTTGTGAACACAGTCTGCGGCCCAGGCCGGAGCCAGGGGCATCAGGGAGAGCGTGGCGGCTGCCAGCCATTTCACCAAGTTCTTGGTCTTCATTCTGAACTCCTCATGAATCGAATGGGTCCCGTTCACATCTCTCGGACATCCCGACAGTGAACAGCAACAGAGATCCGGAAGCCGGATCAAGTCCGCTTCCACCAAAGCTGACTAAACTAGGGGGAATCGGGGGATTTGGCTTTTACAAAAGCGACAAATTGTTGTAGATTTGCAGCAGGCCGGGTTAGACAATGCCAAAGCCTGAGGGAAGGCTCTCCGGCTCCAACCTCTCGATTTCCCTGAATCCGATAGGACTTCATGCATGGCCTCAGCGAATACAATCGGCAGTACCTGGACCTGGACGGCCGCACGATTCAGCCAGACCTGAAGGTCGGTTTTGTGTTGCTTCCGGGCTTCACGATGCTCTCCTTCGCGAGCTTCATGGACACCTTGCGGCACGCAGCCGATGAGTCGGACCACAGCCGGCAGGTGTACTGCAAGTGGACCGTTCTGGGGCCGACGCGAGATCCGATTCATGCAAGCAGCGGAGTGGCAATCGAGCCTTGGGAGGTGTATGGGGACCCCGGCGAATTCGACTACATCGTGGTCGTGGGCGGGCAGACCGGAGAGGTCGGACCTCACCTGCAGCCGAGCCTGGAGTTTCTGCGCCAGGCGGATGAGCTTCAGGTCCCGCTGATCGGACTGTGTGTTGGGGTCTTCGCGCTGGCGGAGGCCGGGTTGATGAGAGGGCGCCGCTGCGCAGTGCACTCGAGGCACTACGAAGAGTTGTTGCAGCGCTACCCGGAGGTGGTCCCAGTGGTGGATGAATTGTTTGTGGTGGACCGAGACCGGCTGACCTGTCCCGGAGGAACCGCCTCGATCGACCTGGCCGTGACGATCCTGATGCGGCACTGCAGCAAGGCGCGGGCGATGAAGGGGCTCTCGCACATGATGGTGGACAACTACCGGGAGGGCGGACACACGCCCCGACATCCCTACGAGGACCTTGTCCACTGCAAGGACTCGCTGATCGTACAGGCGGTGCGCCTGATGCGTCAGAACACCACCTTCCCCTTCTCAGTCAAGGAGTTGGCCCATCAGCTGGGATGCAGCCTGCGTCAACTCGAGCGTTCCTTTCAGAAGCATGTCCAGACCTCCCCCAACAAGTTCTGGCGCCAGTTGCGTCTGCAGCGCGCCCGCTGGTACCTGCTCAACACCACCCAGACGGTAACGCAGATTGCCTACGACTGCGGGTTTTCAGACTGTGCGCACTTTACCAAGACCTTCTCCCAGTTCTACGGGGAGTCTCCCAACCGCTTCCGGGAAGTGCGGCTTCGTGCCTCGCAGTCAACCCGCTAGCTCTGCTCCTTGAGCCAAGCCCGCGCCCGTTCCCAGCGTTCCCAGGAGCGGTCGGAGATGGGCTGCAGTCCCAAGGCTGCTTCCTGCAGTTCGGGGAGCTCTCCGTGGCTGTGCAAGGCCAAGTCGCAGCCGGCTTCCAGACAGCGCTGGACCCGCTCCGGAACCGTCCCGGAGAGCGCCTTCATGAACAGGCAGTCGGTGACGAGGAGTCCATCGAACCCAATCCACTCGCGGATGACCCGGGAGATGATTGTGGGAGAGAGCGTCACCGGCCACTCGGGGTCGAGTTGAGGAAAGAGCAGGTGGCTGGTCATGCCCCAGGGCAGGTCGGCCAAGTGCTGAAACGGGAGGAAGTCGCTCTGCTGCAGGAAAGCCTCGGCCTCTCGAACGACCGGAAGCTCTTCGTGAGGGTCCACCTGCGCCCGACCGTATCCCGGGAGGTGCTTGACGATCGGCATCACCCCGGCGTCGCGGAGCCCCTCGGCACAGGCTCGCGCCAGCTCGGCGACCTGCAGAGGGTCGGAGGAGAAGGCGCGGTCTCCAATGACCTGATGTGCTCCCGGAAGGGCGAGGTCCGCCACCGGCGCGGCGTTGACGGTGATGCCCAGTTGCTGCAGCTCGCCTCCCAACCGCAGGTAGTTGTCCCGCACGCGTTCGCTGGCAGACGCTCCTTGTGCTTCCGCTTCCTGAGCCAGAGCCCGGGCTGCAGGAAAGGTCGGCCAGGGGGGCTTGGGCAGCCGCTGAACCCGGCCGCCTTCTTCATCAATCAGGATGGCGACCTCTTCACGATCACAGACCTCCCGGAGCTGCCCCACCAGGCGTCGTGCCTGCTCCGGATCCCGGAGATTCCGGGCGAAGAGGATGAACCCGAACGGAGTCACCTTTTGGAAAAACCGGGTCCACTCCGGCTCAAGCTCAAGGCCGGGGATGCCGAAAATGATGGGAAGCGGAGGCGATGCAGGCATGAAAGTCGAAAGGAAGGTTGAGAAGGCGACCTCCCGGAGTTCATTCAGGAGGCGATTCGGGATCAGAATCCGAGAAAGCCCCGTCGGGGTCAAGCACAAAGCGAGCGCAGGAATGGCTTGCCCCTCGGACGGGGGCGCGCTAGCTTTCTTGCGATCTCTGCTCCCCAGTACCTCCTGACCCGTCCGGATCGCCCACGCGCTCAACCCACAGACTCCAACCTCAACAGCCCAAGCCATGCGATCGCTCCCTCTTGTCCTGCTGCTCTTCGGCGCCGCGTTTCTGTTTCCCAGCCTGGGGACATTGCCTCTGATCGACTGGGACGAGAACATCTATGCCGAGGCCAGTCGTCAGATGGTCCTCCGGGGAGACTACCTGAACGTCTTCATCAACGACTACCCGTTTGCAGAGAAGCCTCCGTTCTTCTTCTGGATGCAGGCCCTGAGCTACCACCTCTGGGGAGTGAGCGAGTTCGCCGCCCGCTTTCCTTCGGCCGTCTCCGGGATGCTGATGATCCTTTGGTGTTATGCGGTGGGACGGCGACTTTCCGGACCGCGTCTGGGGATGCTGTGGGCGGTGATGTACCTGACCGCGCTGATGCCCTCGATCCTCGCGCGCTCGGCGGTGATCGACCACACCTTCAACCTCTGGATCTCGGTCGCGACCTTTTTGCTCTATGCCTACGACCGCATCCTGCAGCAGCAGAGCCCGCTGAAGGTCCTGCCCTCTCCCTGGGTGCCTCTGTTGGGAGCGAGCGTGGCAATGGGAGTGGCGGTGATGACAAAGGGGCCGCTCGGCGGCGTGATCCCGCTTGTGGCCTTCGCCAGCTACAAGCTCTTCTCCGGAAACCCTCGGGTTCCCTGGTTGCACTTTCTCGTCTGCGGTGCCGTGTCGCTGACCATCGCCAGTTCGTGGTACTTGATGAACTGGGTGATCTATGGAACCGAGTTCATCCAGGGGTTCATCCAGTTTCAGCTGAATCTGTTCACCCGCCCGCTGGAGAGTCACTCCGGACCCTGGTTCTACCACCTGGGCGTGGCCGTGTTTGGGCTCTTGCCGTGGACCGCGTTCCTGCTCCAAAACCCCCGCCTCCTCTGGAACTCCGGACGTCCTCACGATCGCGCGCTGTTGCGGATGAGCCTGGGTTGGTTTGTGTTTGTGCTGGTGCTCTTCTCCGTGGTGCAGACCAAGCTCCCGCACTACTCCGCCTCGTTCTACGTTCCCTTGACGCTGGTGGCTGCGATGCTCACCGACCGCAGTCTGGAGCGGAGACGCCGCTTCCCAACCTCGGTCGGATGGGGGGTGCTGGTGCTCATGGGCGGACTGGCGGTCCTGAGCTTTTACGTCCTTCCACAAGAGGGCAACCGCTTCCTGCAGGAGCGAGTACCGGACCTGGGCCTGAGTTGGGATCCCCAAGTACAGACGTTTGGGATCGGGTTTGCAACAGGGGTCCTGATCGCGGCGTTGCTACTGCTCCGACGGCAGGTGCTTCAGGGGGTGGCGGTGCTGGCAGTGTCGATGCTGCTGTGGACCCAGGCGCTCTGGCTGTTCCACATGCCACAGGTCCTCGGGTTTGTGCAGACCCCGATGCTCACGTTGCTTGAGGAAGCCCACCGGCAGAATCAGCGCGTCGTCTTCTACCGCTATGTCTCCTTTGCCGCGCTCTTCTATGGAGACCAGCCAATCGAGATGCTGCACACGGACAAGTTTCCCGGGAACCCGGAGGTCCTCGACCTTCCGCAAGAGGTCGATCTGGCCGTGATCACACAGCTCAAGCACGAGGAGAGCCTCCTTCGAGATCACCCCCGGGTCCGGCTGGTCCGACGTCTTGGCGACTTTGTCCGCTACGAGATCCCCCGCGGGACGCCTTGAGCACAGGGTCTCCCTCCCCCAAGCCTCTTTCCCTGGCTTAGCGAAACGGGAACATGGCCTCCGAGCAGGCGGTGGCCCGACGCACGTGCCGGGTGACCTCCCGAATCTTCTGATAGGGACGACGCAGGGCCTTGGCCAGACGGCGTGCCGTGAACCTGCTCGCAATCCACTCCGAAGAGACCTCCTTCAGGTCTTGCTGAAACTCATGCTCAAGGTTGGAGAGCAGGCGTCGGATGCCGCTCTGTCCATTGTTGTAGGAGGCCACGGCCATCATCGCCCGCACCTCCGGGCGCAGTTCGATGGTCTCCTGGCTGTTGTTCTTCCAGTGGTAGCGGTAGTAATGCTGAAACAGCAAGGAGGAGAGCAGGATGTTGGTTTCAATGTGGAAGACGCTGCGCCGGTCGGAGGCCAGTTGCTTTTCGGCGATCTGGTCGTAGGCCCAGTGCACCCGGCTGTAGCGCTCCGGGAGGATCTCCCCACGTCGGATCTTGCGGGCCAGAATCCAGATCAGCGCCTCATCGCGCCCCAGCCGGTTCTTCTCGCTCCGGAGCAACTTGGCCGTCTGGGTGACCAACGAGTAGAGCGTGGGGGTAGAGGTCCGCAACTCATTCCGGGGGGCTTCGGGACGAGGGAGGGTGACCTGCAGTTCCAGGTGTTCAAACCAGTCTTGGAGCAACGGATCCCCATAGACCTGAGCCAAGTGCCGTGAGGCCAGTTGGAGCAGTTGCTCGTTCTCCGGGTCCTTGCGCAAGGTGCGGATCTGTTCCAGCGCGATTGAGGTGAGTTGCCCGACGCCCCGGGCTCCGGTCCGACTGACCAGCCGGTAGTCGAGCTTGGATTCCTGGAAGAAGAGGCAGAAGAGGCTGGGATAGGGGAGGTCAAAGAAGTGGGCCGCCGTGTGGATGGAGATCAGGATGCGGAAGAGGTAATCCGGTCGGTGGGCCAGGTCCGGGTCATTCGCGAAGCGATCCAGCGCCTCCAGGGTCCAGCGGTGCTCCATCAGGTAGCGTCCCAATTGGTCCCGGTCTTTCTGAGGGATCAGTCGCCCGACCCCTCTGTCGTAGCGCAGGCGGGAGAAGGTGTCGTACCCCAGCCAGACCTCCAGAAACTGGCGAGTGAGCGTGCTGTGCGGCCACTCCGGAAACTCGCTTAGCAATGGGTCACTTCGCCCAGCAACCTCCTGGAGCAGGCGCTGGCTGGAGATGGGAGACTGGAGACGGATTCGGGAGGTCGGCAGGCTCGGCCGGGTGGGTGTGCGGGTCCAGTCCAAAAACTCTTCCGCAGGCTTGGGGTACACGCCCTGACTGCGCTCCGGGAAGGTGTACAGCACCTCTGGAGGGGAGGCCTCGCGGGGGAGCACCCCGCCTCCGAGCAGGAGGACGCCCAGCGCCAAGGCATGCTTGATCCATCCTCCCTGAAGGCGAGAATGGGACGCGGTCCCCATCCGTTCACTCTCCCCGTTGTGCGTTGATGCCACCAGGCTCGGGCTCCCTGAACTCCGAGTTCCCGAGCCGAAAGAGCCTGATGCTAGCACATCTGCCTCTCAGGCCCCAGAGTTTTGCGTCCGGAGCCGAGAGAACAGGCGTTGGGCTGGTGGAGCCGGGCGGGAGAGCCCGGAAGGTTTCAGAGCTTCAGTGAGGCATCGACCCAGCGACCGCCCTGGGTGGAAGACTCCACACAGGCTTCGAGAAAGCGGACCCCCTCGGCGCCTTGTTCCAGGGTGGGAAAGTCGGTGGAGAGCGCCTCCGGAGCACGCCCCTCGTTGCGTGCCAGGATGGACTCGGCAACGTCAGAATAGACATTGGTGAAGGCTTCGAAGTATCCCTCCGGATGCCCAGCCCCCACACGCAGGAGGCGCCGGGTTTCGGGATACAGTTCCGGAGAGTCCAGTTCAAGAAGACGCGGGCTCTCTCCAAGCCGGGCGTAGTGCAACTGGTTGGGCCGCTCCTGATGCCACTCGATCCCCGCGTCGGAGCCGTAGACCCGGATGGCCAGCCCGTGCCGATGTCCCACCGCCACACCGCTGGCCCAAAGGAATCCCGAAGCTCCTCCGGAGAAGTGCATCAGGACGTGGGCGTTGTCCTCCAGCGTCCGTCCCTCGACAAAACACTGCCGATCACAGGAGACCTCGGTGAGGGTCTGCCCGGTGATGTAGGTTGCCAGGTGCAGGGCGTGGGTGCCAATGTCGCCAAGCACAAAAGTCGCCCCGGACTGCGCCGGGTCGTTGCGCCACTTCGCACCGGCGCTGTGCTGCTCTACAGCCACCGCACAGTTCCCGTGGGCAAACTCGGTCTGAACCACCCGGACGGCTCCCAAGTCGCCGTTTCGAACCATCGCCCGGGCCTGCCGGATCATCGGGTAGCCGCTGTAGCCGTACATGGAGGCACAGATCAGGTCCTGCTTGCGGGCCAGGGCGATCAGGTCCCGGGCATCCTGCAGGTTGGTCGTGATGGGCTTCTCCAGGATCACATGCACCCCGGCCTCAAGGAACGCCCGGGCGATCGTGTGATGCGTGAAGTTCGGTGTCATGATGCCCACCACCTCAACACCATCCGGACGCGCGGCCTCGGCCTTTGCCATCTCCTGATAGTCTACATAGACTCGCTCGGCGTCCAGACCCAGCTTCGCCCCAAAGTCCTTGCCCTGTTCCGGGTTGATGTCAAAGGCTCCGGCGACCAGGTCGTAGCAGTGGTCCCAGGCCAGGGCGACCCGGTGGCTGTCTCCAATCTGACTGGTGGCCCCGCCTCCAATCATCCCGTAGCGGAGCGGGCGTACCTTGCGAAATTGATTGTGCATCAGACCCCCGCGTGTTCTCGAATGTATTTTCGGGCAATCTGGGCATACTCCAGCGGGTTGGCCTTGTCCGGATCCTGCTCGGCCTCGACGACCATCCACCCAGCGTAGCCGCTGCGGGCCAGCTCGGCAAAGATCGGGTCGAAGTCGATGCAGCCGTCTCCGGGGACGGTAAAGGCTCCAGCCTTCACCGAGTCGAGGAAGTTCATCTTCTCCGCATGTACCCGGTCGAGGACGTCCTGCCGGATGTCCTTGAGGTGCACGTGCTTGATGCGCGGGGCATACTTCTTCGTCAGGGCCACCGGGTCGTCTCCGGCGTAGTAGGCATGTCCGGAGTCCATCAACAAAAACACGGCCTCCGGGTCGGTCATTGCCATCAGCCGATCGGTCTCGGCGGCAGTCTGGACCATGGTCCCCATGTGGTAGTGATAGGCCATGAACATTCCGTTTTCCCGAGCGATGCGCCCGAGCACATTCAGCCCTTCGGCGACACGGCTCCACTGGGCATCGCTGTAGGCAGGGCGGTCGAACACGTGCTTCGGGCCTCCCTGGACACAGCTTCCGCACTCGCAGACGTTCACGCGGTCCGCGCCGCAGGCCTTGAGAAAGTTCATGTGGGCGATGAAGCCTTCCACCGTCTCCCGGGTCAGCCCGGACTCGCTGAAGAAGGTGCTGAACCAGGCGCTGGCGACCTGCAGTCCGTGCTGGTCCAGTGCAGGCTTCAGGACTGCCGGATCCTTGGGATACTTGTTCCCCACCTCGGTGCCGCCGAAGCCGGCCTGAGCCATTTCAGCGATGCACTGCTCAAAGGGGATGTGACCACCAAGCTCCGGGAGGTCGTCGTTGGTCCAGTTGATTGGGGCGATGCCCAGCTTGATGGTGTTTTCAGCGAACATATTTCAGTTTTCAGTTTTCAGTTTTCAGTCTTGAGGCTCAGGAGAGAGCCTCGAGAAAAGACGATGATGCCGGGTATTGTTCCTCCACCCAGCCTACTGAGCAGGAATGTCAGTAGGGCCGAGCCTTCCGGACAGTCGCCTCCATGTTTTCATGCGAGCGTCGGGTGGCCTCGCACTCGGAGACCTCGGGGACTCCCACACGCCACCAGGCGTCGTAGCCGCCGGTCATGGTTCCCGGGAGGACCTTGATCTCGATCACGGTGGAGCGGGTCTCCTGCTTGGCGGCTTCCAGGCAGGCCTTCAGCTCCTCCACGTTCTCGGCACGGAAGGCTTTTGCCCCGAGGGCCTCGGCGTATTGGCGAAAATCGACCGCGGTCACGTCCCCGGTCAGGCGGTTGGTGTGGGCCTCGCGCTCCCGGAACTCATTGCCGAAGCCGACGCTGCCGTGAGCCATCTGCAGGTTCTTGATGCACTGGTATCCGTGGTTGTCGAGCAGCACCACTGTCAGCTTCACCCCCTCCTTGAGGCTGGTGAGCAGCTCCGAGTGGAGCATCAGGAAGCTCCCGTCTCCGACGATGGCATAGACCTGCCCGCGCCCCTGAGCCATCTGCGCCCCCAGCGCCCCAGCGATCTCGTAGCCCATGCAGGAGAACCCGTACTCCATGTGATAGCTCTTCGGAGTCTCGCAACGCCAGACACGGTGAAGGTCTCCCGGAAGAGACCCTGCGGCACAGAGGATCACATCGTCCGGACCCAGCGCGGCGTTGACGGCACCCACCACGGCCATCTGGTGATTCCCCTCCGGGCTGCTGGAGGCGTAAAGACGGTCCACCTCGGCATTCCACTCGGACTGCAGTCCGGCGATGCGCTCTCGGTAGTCAGAAGAGGTCTGGTAGTTCACCCCCTGCAGGGCGTCGCGCAGTTGCTCCAGCCCAACCTTGGCGTCGCCTTGGAGAATCGTGCCGTTCATCTTGATCGCGTCAAATGAAGCGACGTTCAGTCCGAGCAGTCGCATCTCCGGATTCTTGAAGGCCAGCTTGGACATGGTGGTGAAGTCTCCCAAGCGGGTGCCGACGGCAAGCACCAGGTCTGCCTCGGCAGCCAGCGCGTTCGCTGCGGAGGTCCCAGTGACTCCGACACCGCCCATGCCCATCGGGTCCTTCCAGCTCATGGCGCTCTTTCCGGCCTGCGTCTCGGCAACCGGGATGCCGAAATCCCGGGCAAAGTCTCGCAAGGTCTCGGTGGCCAACGCGTAGTGGACGCCTCCTCCGGCCACAATCAACGGTTTTTGGGCCGCCTGAAGCGCCTGCACAGCCTCTGCGACAGCACGCTCCGAGAGCGGGCGGCGGTCCAGGTGCCAGACGCGCTTCTCAAAGAACTCTGCCGGATAGTCGTAGGCCTCGGCCTGGGTGTCCTGAGGCAGGCACAGGGTCACCGCACCGGTCTCCACTGGATCGGTAAGGACCCGGAGAGCGTTCATCGCGGCAGGCATCAGCTGCTCCGGACGCTGGATCCGATCCCAGTAGCGGCTGACCGGGCGGAAGGCGTCGTTGGCATTGACCGTTCCGTCCCAGGGTGTCTCGATCTGCTGCAGCACCGGGTCGGGCTGTCGGGTAGCGAAGATGTCTCCCGGGAGCAGCAGCACCGGGATGCGGTTGACGGTGGCCGTCGCTGCGCCGGTGACCATGTTGGTCGCCCCGGGGCCGATGGAGCTGGTCACAGCGTAGATGCCGAGCCGGTCTTTCTGCTTGGCAAAGGCGGTCGCGGTGTGTACGAGCCCTTGCTCGTTGTTTCCCTGAACGTACCTCAGGCTGGTTCCTCCGTACTCCAGGGCCTCTCCGATTCCGGTTACGTTTCCGTGTCCAAAGATGCCCATGACGCCATGAACAAACTTGTGTTCGCTGCCGTCCACTTCCAGATACTGAGCGTCGAGAAAGCGCAGCAGGGCCTGCGCCAAGGTCAGTCGAATGGTCTTCATTGTCGTCTTGCCGGTTGGGGAGGAAGGTTCAGGTTGAGTGATGGGTTCCGGTGCTCGGTCTCTGCGGAGCTCAGCGTTTGACGATCCACTCGTGCTCCGGAGCGTTCTTGAAGTGCCACACGCGCGTTGGTCCAGCCATCACGTTCAGGTAGTAAAGGTCGTAGCCGTGGGGGGCACCAACCGGATGATATCCCCGGGGGACCATCACTACGTCGCCGTCATGCACGGTCATGGTCTCGTCCAGCGTCCGGTCGTCGGTGTACACCCGCTGAAAGGCGAAGCCCTGCGAAGGGTTGAGCCGATGGTAGTAGGTTTCCTCCAAGGAGGATTCTTGCGGAATGTTGTCAGAATCGTGCTTGTGCGGCGGATAGCTCGACCAGTTGCCGTTGGGCGTGATCACCTCCACCACGAGCAGGCTGTCGGCCGGCTCGGTCTCCGGCAGGATGTTGCAGACGTGGCGGGTGTTGGTCCCTTGGCCCCGGGTCTCACGTCCCATGGTCTCCGGACGGATCAGGCGTGCCGGGTGGTTTCCAAATCCGGGCGCGCGGCATACGGCCAGCTCCAAGTTGGTGAGCGCGGTAACGCTGAAGTGGTCGGCATTGGGCACATAGACCGCATACGGGGCCTGGTCCTCGAAAACGCTCATGCGCCCGCCGAGATCGGGCCAGGACTCCTCGCTGGAGGAGACATCCGCCTTTCCGGTCACCAGGACCAGGCAGACCTCCTGATCTGAGGTGTCCTGCTGCAGCTGCTGTCCGGCCTTGAGGTGGTAGACCTGAAAGCCGACGTGCTTCCATCCTGCAGATTCGGGGGTGATGCACTGAACACGTCCGGAGGAGTCTGGCGTCTGGTGACGGCTGAGTAGGTTCGGCATGGGGGTCCTTGAGGAGTCAGGAAGCCGAGGCTTCCCAGAGTTCAAGCAGTTGCTGGTAGCGCTCGGCGATCAGGGGCGGAACCTGCTCTGCAGCCAGGCTTCCGGAGGCAAAGGCCTCCCAGGGTTCCCAGAAGATGCTCCGACCGATCGCGAAGCCGCAACCATGAGCCGAGGAGCGGATGATGCGGAACCACTCCGTGAACTGCTCCATCGGCGCGTTTTTTCCAAGCATGATCACGCCGGCTTCCGGATCGTGACGGTCCAGCACCTCGGTCACCTGCTTCCATGCCACCTCGGAATCCAGAGCCATGATCTTCCACCAGAAGGGGGCAATCTGTGCCTGATAGACGGCGGCAATGGACTCGGCCAGGGCGTCGGCAGTCTCCGGAAGATCGGGAGAGAGGATCAACTCCAGCATCAGCCGTCGATCCAGCTCCTGACAGACGGAGTTCAGCCGGGCCAGGCGCTCCAACTGCAGGCGCTGCTGGCCCTCCGGAAGCTGAGGGTGAAAGTGCCAGAGCACCTTGACAAACCACTCGCTGGGCTGAGCAAGCAGGTGCTGATGCAGTTCCGGACCACAGAGCCATTCGACCGGAAAGGAGCCGGCTGCCTCAATGGGCGCGCCGACCTGGTAGGAGGCATATGCCGAGTCCTGCAGGACTCCGGAGCCGTACTGCGGATCGACCAGCAGCGCCAGAGGCAGATCCGGTCGAGCCTGTGCAACCTGAAGGAAGCCCTGATGCACCAGGTGCTTGAACTCGCGGATGCGCTCTTCCGGAAGCCCTTTTTGCTCACAGACCTCCTCGAACTGCCAGCGATGGTCAAAGGCAAGGACAAGCAACGGGTGCTTGCGGGGATGTCCAAGGACCGTGCGCTGGTGCAGTCGCAGCAACTCCGGACTCTCCAACAGGTCCGGGTCATCGTCAAAATTCCGGATCAGGTGCTGGAGTTCCTCGAAGGAGGCCATGGCCGGTGCGCAGCCGTGACGGGTGACCGTCAGCGCACCGTTGGCGTTGCCCCAGAGCGCACAGGTCTCCAGCGGCTCCCCCCGCAACCAGCCTCGTAGAAACCCGGAAGCAAAGGCGTCTCCGGCTCCCAGGACATTGAGGACTTCGATGGGAAACGGACGCGCCGTCCGCGCCTCCGTGCTTCCGGGCTCAAAGACCTCGCAGCCCTTCTCTCCACGCTTGAGGACCACGGTCGCATGCGAGGAGTCCCGAATCTTCTGCATCGCCGAGTCGAGCGACTCGGTCCCGCCGGCAATCATCACCTCCTCCTCCGTCCCAATGATCAGGTCCAGCTCCGGAAGCAGCGGCTGCAGCTCGCGGGTGACCGTACCGGAGGCGACGAAGCGGTTTTCTCCATCTCCTGCGGCGGTCAGGCCCCAGAGGACGGGGCGGTAGTCGATATCGAGGATCACCGCGCATCCGGCCTCTTTGGCGACCCGGACCGCGTGGCGGGTGGCCTCGCGCATGGACGGTGTAGAGAGCCCGGTTCCGGTGATCAGCAGGGCCTTGGCCGTACGGAAGACCTCCGGGGAGGCATGCTCCGGGCGGATCTGCATGTCTGCACAGTTCTCCCGATAGAAGATCAGCGGGAAGCGGTCCGGGGGGCTGACCCCCAACAGCACGAGAGCGGTGAGGTGCTTCTCCGTCTCCTGCAACAGCGTGGTGTCCACTCCCTCTCGGTGCAGCTGCTTGCGGAGAAACTTCCCCATGTCATCGGTGCCGATGCAGGAGAACATGGTCGAGCGCAGCCCCAGGCGGGAAGTCCCCACAGCGATGTTGCCGGCACAGCCACCGAGGTACCTGCGAAAGCTCTGGGCATCTTCCAGCGGGCTGTGGATTTGCTCGGCGTAAAGGTCCACCGCCACTCGCCCCATGGAGATCAGGTCGAGCGGACGGCTAGGGTCAATGGATCGTGAAGCGTAGGACATCGTGATCGTGGCGCGGTGTCCTCAGTTCATGGTGGGGAAGCTGAACACGGCTCCGGACTTGATGCCCTGAGGCCAGCGACTGGTCACCGCCTTGGTCCGGGTATAGAAGCGCACGCCGTCCGGTCCGTAGATGTGGTGGTCACCAAAGAGCGACTGCTTCCAGCCACCGAAGCTGTGGTAGGCGACCGGGACGGGGATCGGGACATTCACGCCGACCATGCCGACCTCAATGCGGCTGACAAAGTCGCGTGCGGCGTCGCCATCGCGCGTGAAGATCGCCACACCGTTTCCATAGGGGTTGCTGTGGACGAGGTCCAGCGCGGCCTCATAGTCTTCCACACGGACGGTACAGAGGACGGGTCCGAAGACCTCCTCCTTGTAGACCTGCATGTGGGGCTGGACGTGGTCGAGCAGGCAGCCTCCGATGAAGTATCCGTTCTCTCCTCCCGGGACCTGGATCCCGCGTCCGTCGACCAGGATCTTGGCCCCTTCGTCCTGTCCACTCTGCACCAGCGAGGCGACCCGGTCGCGCTGTTCCCGGGTAATCAGTGGTCCCATCTCCATGCCGGGCTCCGTGCCCAGGCCCACACGCAGGGCCTTCACTCGCGGGATCAGGCGTTCCATCAGGGCATCTGCAGTCTTCTGGCCGATCGGGACCGCGACAGAGATGGCCATGCAGCGCTCTCCGGCAGAGCCGTAGGCCGCTCCCATGATCGCATCGGCAGCTTGATCCAGGTCGGCATCGGGGAGGACCAGCATGTGGTTCTTTGCCCCCCCAAGGGCCTGAACCCGCTTCCCGTTTGCAGTTCCCCGGGAGTAGATGTACTGAGCGACCGGGGTCGAGCCGACGAAGCTGATCGCCTTGACGTCCGAGTGATCCAGCAGGGCATTCACCGCATCCTGAGATCCCTGGACCACGTTGAAGACACCGTCCGGCAATCCGGCTTCCTGGAGCAGACGGGCCAGGATCAGGGAGGCGGAGGGGTCTTTCTCAGAGGGCTTGAGGATGAAGCTGTTGCCACAGGCCAGGGCAATGGGGAACATCCACATCGGGACCATTGCCGGGAAGTTGAACGGGGTGATCCCGGCGACAACGCCGAGTGGCTGCGGGTAGGACCAGGCATCGACCGAGCTGGCGACCTGCTCGGTGTAGGTTCCCTTGAGCAGGTGCGGGATGCCGGCGGCGAACTCCACGACCTCGATGCCCCGGGTGACTTCGCCCATTGCGTCGTCCAGGGTCTTGCCGTGCTCGCGGGTCAGCGCTTGGGCAATCTCCTCCGCGTTCTGGTTGAGCAACTCGTTGAAGCGGAACATCACCCGAGCTCGCTTGAGCGGCGGGGTGTCTCGCCATCCGGGGAAGGCAGCCTTGGCAGAGGCAACCGCAGCGTCGACCTCGGCCTGAGACGAGAGATGGATGTAGCCCACGACGTCGTCGTTTGCCGGGTTGTTGACGTCCAGTTTGGGGGTTGCCGGGTTGTGGGTCGTCGATCCGGAGACGAAATTGGGAATCAGCGCAGTCATGGGAGCCTCATTTCAAATTTAGAAAAAAAATTCCAAAAAAGTAACAAACGGAATATATTTGCCATTTGTTTGGAAGTCAACTATATTTTCGCTCCAGATTTGGATTCAACTCTCCACCTTGCTGGAGCACCTTCCAAGTTGACTAGAATTGCCCTGATTCTCAAGATTCAAAAGGGTCTGATCCTGAAGCTCTGGAGGTTCCCTCAATGTCTGCTCCCTCGTCTCCACGCAATTACAGCCTGATTGGTGTCGAGTCAAAGCTCGCTGAAGAAAAGGGCCTGGCTTCAGCGGATTGGTACACCTGCACCATCCCACGCAAGCGCATGAAGGAACTGATGCAGCGCTCCGATGAGCAGGCCATCCGAGACACGGCAATCTGGCTGGGGCTGTTGGTGGGCTCCGGATTGATCGCAGCCGCGCTCTGGGGCTCGTTGTGGTCGGTGCCCTTCTTCCTGGTCTACGGGGTCCTCTACGGATCGGTCTCCGATTCGCGCTGGCACGAGTGCGGCCACGGAACGGCCTTCCGGACGCAGTGGATGAACGACGCGGTGTATGAGCTGGCGTGCTTCATGATCATGCGAAACCCCACGGCCTGGCGCTGGAGCCACACCCGGCACCACACCGACACCATCATCGTTGGGCGTGATCCGGAGATTGCGGTCCCGCGCCCTGCGCCGCTGTGGCGCATCGGCCTCAACTTCTTCGGGCTGATCGATGTCCCGGTATCGCTGGCCCGGATGATCCTGCATGCCTTCGGGCAACTGGCCGCGGACGAGGCGACCTACGTCCCGGAGACGGAGTGGAACAAGGTCTTCCGCACGGCCCGGGTCTGGTCCGGGATCTACGCGGCGGTGATTTTGCTGGCGCTGCTTGTCGAGAGTTGGCTGCCGCTGATGCTCATCGGGCTACCGCGCCTCTACGGGGCCTGGCTGCACATTGTCTTTGGCCTGACGCAGCATGCGGGCCTGGCCGAGGATGTGCTGGACCACCGGCTGAACACTCGGACGGTCTACATGAACCCAGTCCTCCGCTTCCTCTACTGGAACATGAACTACCACGTGGAGCACCACATGTACCCGATGGTGCCCTTCCACGCCCTCCCGGACCTGCACGAGGAGATCAAGGCCGACACACCGCCCCCTTACTCCGGGCTGGTCGAGGCATATCAGGAGATCATCCCGGCTTTGCTACAGCAGTCCCAAAATGGTGCCTACTTTGTCGAGAGACCTCTCCCGCAGGCGGCAACCACTCACTCCGATTCCTGAAGGTCTCCAGGAAGGAGGCCGGGTTGAGGAGCCCTGAGGGCCCTTGCGCCCCTCCCTCACCCTTGCTTGCAGAGCCGGACCTTCCGGATCAGGATCTGCCCATTTTTCAACACTTCGCCACGCGAGATCATGTCAAAACTCTACCTTGGAAAGAAAGCCATCATCACCGGAGCCACCCAGGGGCTCGGGGCTGCAATCGCCCGCAAGCTGGTCGCAGAAGGAGCGGCAGGGCTGGTCATCAGCGGACGCAACTCCGAGCGGGGGAACGCGCTGGCTGCCGAGTTGAGCGAGGCCGGAACCCCGACCACGTTCCTCTCCGCTCGTCTGGAGGAGCCGCAGGACTGCGTGTCGCTGGTTCAGCAGGCCCATCAGGCGCTGGGCTTCATCGATGGTCTGGTGAACTCCGGGGCGGTGACCACGCGGGGAACGCTGGAAGACACCAGCCTGGAGTTGTGGGATCACCACATGGCGGTCAACGTGCGGGCCCCCTTCCTGATCATGCAGCAGACGGTGAAGCACATGCAGGAACGCGGCAAGGGCGGCTCGATCGTCAACATCATCACCCAGTCCGCCCACGGAGGGCAGCCCTTCCTGACAGCCTACTCGACCTCCAAGGGGGCGCTGGCGACACTGACCAAGAACGCCGCCTACACGCAGCGCTGGCACAAAATCCGGGTCAACGGGGTGATGGTCGGTTGGATGGACACCGAGGGCGAGGACGTGATTCAGCGGCAGTTCCACGGGGCTCAGGACGGGTGGCTGGAAGAGGCTGAGGCCAAGCAGCCGATGGGCAAGCTGGTGAAGAGCGACGAGGTCGCCGACCTGGTCGCCCTGATGCTCAGTGACCGGGGCGGGGTGATGTGCGGGTCGCTGATTGACTATGACCAAAACGTGATCGGCCCGAACAGTTGATCCGAGGCAGGACGTTTTCCCGAACAAGGAGTCGAGATGGAACAGGTGCGAGTAGGGGTAATTGGAACGAGCTGGTGGGCGGACGCAATGTATCTGCCCTCGCTGGCCGGTACCCCGGAGGCCGTGGTCACGGCATGTTGCGGACGCAACGAGGAGCGCGCTCGGGAGTTTGCCCGGCGCTGGGACATCCCCGGGGTCTTCACCGACTGGGAAGCCATGCTCCGCGAAGCACCGCTGGATGCGGTGATCGTCACGACTCCGAACGACACGCACGCCCCGATTACCCTGGCCGCCCTGGAGGCCGGACTGCACGTCCTCTGCGAGAAGCCACTGGCCCTGAACCATGCGGACGCACAGCGGATGACCGAGGCGGCGGAGGCGAAGCAGGCCATTACGCTGGTGCCCTTCACCTACTCGTTCAGCCCCATGGCCCGGACGCTCAAGCGTCTGGTGGACGAGGGGTTTCTCGGGACACCGTACCACCTGAACTTTCGCTACTATGCCTACTACGGACGAGATCCGGGGTACTCCTGGCGCTTTGATCCGCGCATTGCCGGCTCCGGCGCGCTGGGGGACATCGGTTCGCACTTTCTCTACCTGGCGACCTGGTACTTCGGCGAGGTGACCCACGTGACCGCAGAGTTGGCGAACGTGATTTCCCGGACTCAGACCACACCGGACGGCGAGCCCTACACCCCGGCAGACGACTTCAGCCTGATCCTGCTCACCTTTGCCAACGGGGCCAAGGGGGTGGTTCATGCAACGACCGTGGCGCACGAGCCGACCCCGTGGGGTCAGACGCATCACCTCGACCTGCACGGCTCCGGAGGGACCTTGCGGGCCTGGACAGATTGGGAGTCGATCTGCGAGATCACTGCGGCCCGTGCCGAGGACTCTGCCTTTCACCTGGTGGAGATCCCCGAATTGGTACAGGGCGGGAAGCCCCGTACCGACCTCCAGCAGGTCTACAAGGAGACCTTCCGCAAGCAAGGGCGGATGACCGGAGACTTCATCCGGGCCGTACGCTCCGGAAGTCCGGCACAACCCGATTTTGCGGCAGGGACCCGGGTTCAGCGGATCCTCGACGCCGCGCTGCTCAGTGCCCGTGAGGGAAGGCGCGTGGCGATTCAAGAGATCGCCTGACCCCCTTCCCGCACGGCCCGCTCCTCCCGCGGAGCTTTTTCAACGCGTCATCTCTCGTGTAAGGCAATTCACATGAAGACCATCACCATGGGCATCATCGGAGCCGGCCGGATCGGCAAGCTCCACGCAGACAACCTCCTGAGCCGAGTTCCCGGAGTTCGCCTCAAGGGCATCACCGACCCGTTCCTGGATGAGGAGTGGGTGCGCTCCCGGAACATCCCGCTCTCGGGCAAAGACCATCGGATTTTGCTGGAGGATCCGGAGATCGACGCCATCCTCATCGGCTCACCCTCTCCGGAGCATGCGCCGCAGATGGTGGAGTGTGCAAAAGCCGGCAAGCACATCTTCTGTGAGAAGCCCATCGCGCTGGATCCGTCGGTGATCCGCAACGCGCTGGCGGAGGTCGAGCAGGCAGGAGTGAAACTGCAGGTCGGGTTCAACCGGCGCTTCGACCCAAGCTTTGCCGCGGTGCAGCAGCAGGTGGCCTCGGGTGCCCTGGGTGATCCGCACATCATCCGCATCACCTCGCGCGACCCCGCACCGCCGCCCGCACAGTACGTGGCCTCCTCCGGAGGGATCTTCCTCGACATGACGATCCACGACTTCGACATGGCCCGGTTTCTCAGCGGAAGCGAGGTCACCGAGGTCCACGCCTACGGGGCGGTACTGGTGGATCCGGAGATCGGCAAGGCTGGGGACGTAGACACCGCGGTGGTCTCGCTCCGGTTTGCCAACGGTGCACTGGGGATCATCGAGAACAGCCGCAAGGCGGTCTATGGCTACGACCAGCGCGTCGAGGTCTTTGGCTCCAAGGGGACTGCGCTTGCTGAGAACAACACCCCAACCCGCATGGTCGTGCTCAACGAGTCCGGAGTGACCAGCGATAAACCGCTCTACTTCTTCCTGGAGCGCTACCAGGCTGCATTTGTCGGAGAGATGCAGGCCTTCGTCCATGCGATCCTCAACGACACGCCGACCCCAGTCTCCGGGAACGACGGCCTGGCTCCGGTGCTGATCGCGCTTGCGGCGATCGAGTCCGTGAAGAGCGGGAAGCCCGTCCCTGTGCCCTCCTGAGCCCGAAGTCCCCTCCTCCCATCCGGCGACTCCTGATCCGTGCAGGAGTCGGCCGGAGTGGACTCCTCCCCAGGCAATCGCTCTTCCCGATCTGCCCGCAGACAATGCGGGCCTCAAATCACTCTGCTGAAGCCATGCGCTCTGGCTGTTCCGGATCGGCCCTGCGGGGTCTTGATGGAGAGGAGTGGGAAAGAGAGGGGTTCCAGAGTGGGGAGGGCCCCTGTGGAGAGGGGCACTGTCTGGGATGGAGGAGAAGGGGCCAGAGTGCTCCCGGAAGTCAGACTACGTCGCTGCCGCCTCCGCCGGCGATGACGATCTTCCCCTCCTCCTCGAGTTTCTTGACGACCTTGATGATCTTCTGCTGAGCGGCCTCGACGTCGGAGACCTTGACCGGGCCAAGGTTTTCCAGGTCGTCCCGGACCATCTCTGCGGCGCGGGAAGACATCGAGCTGAAGATCAGTTCGCGGATGGCATCGCTGGCGGTCTTCAGGGCGAGGACCATGTCGGCCTGATCGATGTCCTTGAGGACCGTCTGCATCTGCTTGGAGTCGATCAGGGAGAGGTCGTCGAAGGTGAACATCAGCTCGCGGATGGACTCGGCGAGGTCCGGATTCGACTCCTCGATGGTCGCCAGAATCCGAGTCTCGGTTGCCTTGTCCACAGAGTTGAGGATCTCGGCCACCGGGGCGACCCCACCGACCTTGGTGACCATGCTCCCGGCCGCCTTCATCTCCTCGGCGAGCACCTCGTTCAGTTCCGTGACCACCCCCGGAGGGATGCTCTCCAGGGTGGCCATCCGGTACATCACGTCTGCCTGAATGTTCTCCGGGAGCGTGCGCAGCACGGAAGCTGCCTGCTCGGAGTCGCTCAGGTAGGACAGGATCAGCGAGATGGTCTGGGGGTGCTCTCCACGGATGTAGTTGGAAACCATCGTCGGGTCGGCGAAGCGCAAGGCGTCCAGCCCCCCTTCCTCGTTTCCGGACTTCAGGTTGCCCTCCAACTCCTTGGCCTTGTCTGGGCCGAGGGCCTTGGTGAGCGCGTTGCGGACAAAATCCGGGGAGGCGTTGATATTCACGCCCTCTTCCTGCATCACCGTGTTGCGGTAGAATTCCTCCAGGACAATGTCTACCTCCTCCGGGCTGATGTCGGTAAAGCGGGTCATGTAGTACCCGACTTGCTGGATCTCCGACTCCTCCAGATTCTTCATGATCTCTGCCGCGCCCTCTTCCCCCACAGCCAGCAACAGAATTGCGGCCTTCTTGGGTCCGGTCAGCTTCCCTACACTCATCCTACACTCCTGCGAGACCAATCCGGCTGGTCACCGGTAGCTGAGGTGCCATCGCCCGGTGCTTGCGAGATTGATGTTTGTCCAACGAACCCTAACATCTGAGGACGAATCGTCAAGGCTCAATCCCTGAAAAAGATAAAGAATCTGAGTGGTTGCGCTGGAAATCCGCCAGAAGGCTTCGAGCAGAGGCGGTGTCGCAAATGAGAGGAGAGGCGTGTCTGAATCCGGGAGCCTTGGGGAGATGCTCCCGGAAGGTCGAAGTCAATTGTCTTGCGAGGTCGAGTCCGCAGTCAGGCGGCAGTTCGTTTTCGGAGGGGTGTGTAGTGCAGTTCTGCAGAGAGGTGCCTCATGTAGTGAAGGAGCTTGCCCATGGCCTGCTCGTGCATCTTGGAGCAGACACCGTAGGTCTCTTCAGCGTGGTCCATGTCCTTCCAGAGGCTCTTGATGTGTGGGTCGAAGATCAAGGTGACCTTGGCGCTGGCTGTGGTGTCGTGTTTCATCGCTTTCATCGTTACCTTTAAGGTCTCTTGGTGGGTGAAAGTTTTGTCCCTTCGCCTGCCTCTCGTTGGTGCTCATAGAGCACGTCCGACTGGCAATCAGTGTAAAAATGATTAGGTATACATGATATGTGGGGATCTACGTAGGGCCAGGTTTTCAATGGGGTATCGGACCGCCAATTTGTTGGACGTTGCGTGCGGCTCACCTCGATTCGCGTCAATTTTTCACATGAACCATCCCGGACATCATCGTTACGTCACTTGGTGAAACGCTCCGTAACTGGACGTTCGAGGATCAGGTCGGTTTGCGGATCGGATCCGAGTTGAAACACGTGCTCTCCCACCCTCCGGAAGCCCCACCGATGATAAAAGGCCTGGGCTCGGGAATTGTGCTCCCACACCCCCAGCCAGAGGGTCGCGAAACCATCCGCCCGAGCTTTTTCCAGACAGGCCTGCATGAGTTGAGCGCCCACGCCTTGCCCCAACACCTTCTGGCTGACGTACAACCGCTCCAACTCCACCGGATCGGGCCCGGAGACACACGGTTCGTTCGTCCCCGTTCGTAGCTTTGCATATCCACAAGGAACTGTCGACCCTTCCTGAAAGGTTAACAGGAAGGCATTTGCCGGATCCGACAGTTCTGCCCGGATGCGCTCCAGAGAGAGCGACTCCCGGATGTAGGCCTCCATGTCATCGGCAGTGTTGTGCTCCGCAAAGGTCTCCCGGAAGGT
>JAYPUA010000019.1:0-55882 GCA_038133845.1 Deltaproteobacteria bacterium | reverse complement strand
TACTTCACCGAACAGCAATCAAGGAGCAACACAACCCTAACTTCCAGAGGGTAACTTTGAACTCTTTGACCAACCCTCTCTCCCCTGGAGTGCTTGTGAAGTATTTCAAACACCTCTCCGTGATGACCACGGCTTTGGCTACGGCGACTCTGGTTCAGGCCCAAGGATTTCAACGCATTGCGGCTTTTCCTACCAACCTCAACATCCCCTCCGGCATGGACGCGAGCAGCGAGACCTCTGCCGAGATCATCACCGCCAGTGCGGATGGCCAGATGCTGATCTACTCCGACAGCCCTCTCGGAGGGTTGGGCATGATCGACATCAGCACCCCTTCTGCTCCTCGGCCCGCAGGATTCCTGACCCTGGAGGGCGAGCCCACCTCGGTGACCACTTCCGGAAGGTACGTCTTGGCCGCAGTCAACACCTCGAAGAGCTACACCCAGCCTTCAGGCTACCTGGCGGTGGCCGATCTGGATTCCCGGCAGGTCGTTGAACGCTGCGAACTCAGCGGACAGCCGGACTCCATGGCCGTCTCACCGGATGGAAACTTCCTCGCAGTGGCCATTGAAAACGAGCGCGATGAAGACCTGAACGACGGGGAGATCCCTCAGGGCAATCCGGGCAACGTGACCCTCTTCCCGCTTTCCAGGAACCGCCCGCTGTGCGACTACGGGCGCGTTGTGGACATGACGGGCCTGGCGGACATTGCTCCTTCGGATCCGGAACCGGAGTTTGTGGACTTCAACTCCAACAACGAGATTGTGGTCTCGATGCAGGAGAACAACCACATCGCCATCATCGATGCCGAGTTGGCAAAGGTGATCGCCGACTTTCCTGCCGGGATGGTCAACTTGAGCAATGTGGATCTGGATGAGGAGGGCGCGCTGACCTTCGACGGGACGCAAAACAACCGGCTCCGCGAGCCGGATGCGGTGCACTGGCTGGATACCGAGCGCTTCGTGGCCGCGAATGAGGGCGACTACCACGGAGGCGCCCGGGGGTTCACCATCTACAACAAGCGTGGGACTGTGCTGTATGAGTCCGGGCTCGATTTCGAGTACCGCGCGGCAAGGGCCGGGCACTATCCGGAGAAGCGCTCCGGGAACAAGGGCATTGAGCCGGAAGGCTTGGAGGTGGCGACCTTCAACGGACAGACCTACATCTTCGTCCTCTCTGAGCGTGGCTCCTTGGTTGGAGTGTATCGGGACACCGGCCGGGATCCAGAGTTTGTGCAGCTCCTCCCCTCTGGAATCTCTCCGGAAGGTGCGATCGCGATTCCCTCCCGGAACCTGCTGGCCACGGCCAACGAGGTGGACCTGAGCGGAGATGGCGGTGTCCGGGCACACGTGATGCTCTACGAGTGGAGCCGCCAGGAACCCCGCTATCCGCAGCTGGTCTCCGAGATGAAAAACGGTCGCCCCATCGGCTGGGGAGCACTCTCCGGACTGGCCGCAGATCCGCAAAAGCCCGGGATCCTCTACGCGGTCAATGACAGCTTCTACGCCATGCAGCCGACCATTTTCACCATCGATGCCAACCAGACCCCGGCTCGCATCGTGGATGCCACCCCGGTGACCCGAGGCGGTCAGCCGGCCCAGATGCTCGACCTCGAAGGCATCGCCGTCGATGGCAAAGGGGGCTTCTGGCTCGCATCCGAAGGTCGCACCGACCGCCTCATCCCGCATGCGATCTATCATGTCGACAGCAAGGGCCGGATCCGCACCCAGATCCCGTTCCCGAAGGAGCTGATGAGTGTGGAGAAGCGCTGGGCTGCAGAAGGAATCACGGTCATCGGCGAGACCCTCTGGATCGCCATCCAGCGCCAGTGGGACAACGACCCCAAGGATCGGGTGAAGCTGGTCTCCTACAACACGAAGAGCAAGGAGTGGGGCGCGGTCTTCTATCCGACCGAGCCGGCAGAGAAAGGCTGGGTGGGGCTTTCCGAGATCACGGCCTACCAAGGGGACGTGTACCTCATTGAGAGGGACAACCAGATTGGAGCAAACGCGAAGATCAAGCGGCTCTATCGGGTCTCCGGGAAGGACCTGAACACGAGGCCGCTCAAAGACAACAAGTTCTTCTTGGTCCGCAAGGAGTTGGTGCACGATTTCCTTCCGGATCTGAAGTCCTTCAAGGGCTTTGTGGTGGACAAGATCGAGGGGTTTGCAGTGGACGCGCAGGGAGTCGGCTATGCCGTCACCGACAACGACGGTGTTGACGACAGCTCCGGAGAGACCTTCTTCTTCTCCATCGGTCGCATGTAGTCCCAGGCTGGGAGGCACCCTCAGGGGAGCCTCCCTCCGGGTCAGGCGACCACTCCTCGGGCTCGTGCAAAGCTGCGGGCCCTCTGCGGACGGAGGTTCGGGACGTTCACCAGCGCGATGCTGAACCAGACCGCCACGCTGAAGTACAGGGAGATCCAGGCCATTTCCGGCTGCCAGAGTGTCGCTTCTGCGGTGAAGTGCAGGCGGGAGGCGGCATCCCTCCAGCCCTCAACAACGGTGAGGTAGTTCCCTCCGGCCAACTCATCCAACTGCCAGCGCTCAAAGTACATGGGCACATCAACGAGTGCCATGAAGGCCACGTACAGCGCGAGGCTTCCGATCAACACCGAAAAGAGCAGCCGGTTCTCTGCACACACACGGTTGCGGACCTCCACGCAGGCCAGCAAGACCAGCAGTCCGGTCAAGCCCCAGAGGGACTCCTCGAACACGGCGCTGAGGTGATTGAGTGTGAGGACGGCATACCAGGAGCAGACCTCTGCCAGCGCGATCAGCGGGACCATCCACCAAGAGACCCTCACAGCCCATGCAGACTGCGTCTGTCGGGCGACCTCGTTGAGCAGGAGCGCCCCCTGAGCGATCAGGCTCAGTTCGGCAATCGTCGCCACGCTCCGTCCGATGGCGATGCTGGAGAAGAGGGAGTCTACCAGCGCAATCCGAGGCACATCCACCACCGGAAAGAGCGAGCGAAACCCGCACCCCAGGACGTAT
Organism: Deltaproteobacteria bacterium; assembly: GCA_038133845.1. Taxonomy (GTDB): domain Bacteria; phylum SAR324; class SAR324; order SAR324; family NAC60-12; genus JAYPUA01. The sequence continues at coordinate 52,889 of JAYPUA010000019.1, read as the reverse complement.
AGGCTGGAAAACAGGAGCATCCACCGCCGCGTTCGAAAAACATCCTCCGGGAGAACTTCTGCGGACTGATGGAGGCGCCGAATCGTCAGCGCCCAGAGCCCCAGGTTCAAGAGGGCGACCCCCATCAACGCATTGTGCCAAGTCTCTACCTCAATCATCCACCTCCCCTTGCTGGTCGCCTGCGGCCAAAACCAAATGCCGTGCTGCAGGCGTGTTTGCGAATTGCGGCATTTTTCCTCACAAAAAACTAACACGAATCCAATATTTTTTTCAAAAAATTTTTCCATAATTTTTGCTTATTTTAAATAAATTTGATCTAATTAGAGTCACATTATTGAATCTTAAATTCATCAAAAAATTCGTTAAAATTCACTTGTTTCTAATGTAAATAAAAAGAAAATTCGACATCCTTTTCAGGGTTGAAAAGTGTTGCTCACCCTGCTTCGTCGGATACGTTTTGAGTGCCCCATCCTACTCCCGCAAACCCATTGAGTTTCAGAGCCGCTTCCGCTACCGCACGGTCTGCGTCTCGGACTTTCATCTGGGTGCCCGTGGCTGCAAGGCCACAAAGTTGTGCCACTTCCTCAAACACACCCAATGCGATGTTCTCTACCTGGTGGGAGACATCATCGACATTGAAAAGCTGCAACGCCGCATCTACTGGCCGCAGGAGCACTCCAATGTGATCCGGCGCATCCTCACGATGGCCAAGCGAGGAACCCGGGTGGTCTACATCCTGGGAAACCATGACGAAGCGATCAAACAGTGGCTGCACTACCACCCCAAGTTAGGCAATGTCGAGATCCGCAGCCAAGACATCCATGAGGGGCTTGACGGACGGCGCTTCCTAGTGATTCACGGCGACATCTTCGACGGCATCGTCAAGGTTCAGCGCTGGCTCTACTGGGTCGGAGACCGGGCGTATGACCTGGCACTGTTGATCAACGACATCCTCAACTGGATCCGCGAGCGCTGTGGGCTCTCGCACTGGCCAATCAGCCGCTTCCTCAAGATGCAGGTCAAGTCGGCAGTCAACTACCTCACCGAATTTGAATCCACCATGGCCCGCTACTGCACGAAGCGAAAGCTCGACGGAGTGATCTGCGGTCACATCCACCACCCGGAGATCCGCGATATTGACGGGATTGCCTACATGAACGATGGGGACTGGGTGGAGTCCTGCAGTGCACTGGTCGAGACCCTGGACGGGGGCTGGGAGATCCTTCACTGGTCCCAGGAACAAACGGAACTCAACGAACTTGCGGAGGCGGCATGAGATTGCAACGATTCACCCTGGTCACTGACGCGTGGCACCCGCAAACCAATGGAGTGGTCAACACGCTGTCGCGTTTTGTGAAGCATCTGGAGTCCAGTGGAGTGGCGGTTCAGGTCATCTCTCCGCAGGAGTATCCGACCGTCCCATTGCCGTCCTATCCGGAGATTCGGATCGCCACAACGCCGTGGAGGGCGGTGGAGGACATTCAGCGGTTTGAGCCGGATGCGGTCCATGTGGCCACGGAAGGACCACTGGGCTTCTGGGTCCGAGGATGGCTGGCGCGCAATCGCCTCCGCTTCACCACCAGCTTTCACACGCGCTTTCCGGAGTACCTCAGCGCAAGGTTGCCGGTCCCGCTGGAGTTTGGCTACCGCCTGGAGCGCTGGTTTCACGGCCGCGCGGAGCACACGTTGGTGGGGACGCTCTCGCTGATTCAGGAGCTGCGGGAGAAGCGCGTGGGCCGGCACCTGGTCCACTGGCCTCGTGGGGTGGACACCGAGAAATTTCACCCGCGCTTCCGCAGGGAGGACTGTTACGGGTCCACTGGGCCCCGGTGGCTGTATGTGGGACGGGTGGCTGTGGAGAAGAGCATTGAGGACTTCCTGAAGCTGGATCTGCCGGGGACCAAGATCGTTGTGGGAGACGGCCCCTCCCGGGAGTCGCTTCAGCAGCGCTTCCCGGAGGTGGTCTGGCGGGGGTGGCGGCATGGGGAGGATCTGTCCACGCACTTTGCCAGCGCGGACTGCTTTGTCTTCCCGTCACGCACCGAGACCTTCGGGAACGTGATCCTGGAGGCGATGGCTTCCGGCCTGCCGGTGGCCTCTGTGCCGGCTCCCGGACCTGTGGATCTGATCGAGAACAACGTCAATGGGACGATCGGAGAGGACCTGCAGGAGGCCTGCCTGAGAGCCATCCGCTGTGAGAGCGCTGCTGCCCGGGAGACTGCAAGTCGGTACAGTTGGAGAACCAGCCACGAACTCTTCCAGCTGCACCTCGTGCCCATGCGTCCCACTGAGCCGCTCACCCAAACTCAGGAGGTTTTCGCCTAAGGTCGGCCCCTCAAGAGGGGCGACTCAGCGCTGCAGGAGGGGTTGACCCATGAGGAGCTTCTCTCCTTCCCGGAGGTGCTGGCACAGCCTCAGCCCGGAGGTGGTGAAGACCAGAATCGTCGATCCGTGCTCGAACCATCCCAGCTCTTCCCCCTTGCGGAAAGACACCTGACACGGGATGCGGTTGGGTCCCCGGTACTGCAGGTTGAGCGGCTCGTTGAGGAAGCGGAAGCGCATGCTGGCCACGAGGATGGCGGCCACCGGGACCAGGACCATCGACTCCTTGGTGCCCTTGAGGTCCAACGGCAACACCGCCCGCTCGTTTTTGCAGAACAGGCGCTCGATGCGCTTGAGGGCGATCGGGTTGACGTTCCAGGTGTCGCCGGAGATGTAGGTCACCTGATGCAGGTTCCCATCTGCCGGAGCGTGAAAGCGGTGGTAGAAGCTCGACTTCAACCGGAGTGTCAGGAAGTTGCCGTCCTCATAACGAGCGACCAGCTCCGGATCCTGCAGCAGGTCTTCTAGCAGATAGGGGAAGCCTTTGGCCTGAAATGCGGTGGTCCCCTGAACCCGACCATGAGCTCCAAGGATCGCGTCACAGGGGCTGACGAGCGTGTTCGGATCTGGGTCGATCGGGCGCACCCCGTCGCGCAGCTCCCGGATAAAGCAGTCGTGCAGGCTGGTGAACTTGGACTTCCGGGCCTCGTGCAGTGCCAGGTCATCGGCGAACCACCTCCATGCCGCCAGGGAGGCCTCCCGGATCCAGGGGTGTTCGATCTTGCTGAACCAGCCCATGAAGCGGGTCAGCGCGATCCGGGGGACCCGGTTGGTCAGGAGAAAGTTCAGGTCCTCCTGCTGAAAGATTCGATCTCGCCAAGAGACCTCCCGAGGCTGAGCGGGACTGGCCTGAGGTGGGTTTGCTTCCATCATCACATTCCGTCATCAAAGGTGAGCAATCATCATGGACACGTTGACCTTGCTGGCCGCTGGAGCCTTTGCCTCGGCAGCCTCTCTTCCCAAGCTGAAGCAGCGTCTTGAGCTTTCAAAGGCGAAGCATCCCTCCCTGCGGGGGCACGCCCGGATGTCGCGCCAATTTGCCAAGTGGATCCCTTTCTGGGAGTACGACGAAGAGCGCTTCTTCAACAGCGATGGTGCTCCTCCGGAGGTGGTGGCACGCCGTCAGGATGGCTTTCGGAAGCTGGAGGCGCTCTATCGGGAGCGCTTCCCAAAGACTGCCCGGTTCACGGCAGAGGCTGCCGAGGGGATCTCGGATCTGCAATTCACCGGCACGTATCGAGTTCCGTTTCAGTACAGCCGCTATGTCCGCGAGCGCCTGCGCGGAGGCGCCTTTGTGAGCGAGTCCTCCGGGGTGTTCGTCAAGGACCTGGATGGGAACCAGCTCATTGACCTGACCGGGGCTTATGGCGTGAACGTCTTCGGCTACGATTTCTACAAGGAGTGCGTGGACCAGGGCATTCGGCAGACCCACGACCTGGGGCCGGTCCTGGGACCGTACCATCCGCTGGTGGCCGAAAACGTCTCCCGGCTGAAAGGCATCTCCGGAATGGACGAGGTCTCCTTTCACATGTCTGGAACCGAGGCCGTGATGCAGGCGGTGCGGCTGGCGCGCTACCACAGCGGACGGCAGAAGCTCGTGCGCTTCTGCGGCGCCTATCACGGCTGGTGGGATGACGTGCAACCCGGAGTGGGCAACCCGCATCCGGTCAAGGACACCTACACGCTCAAGGACATGGCCCCTGACACCCTCCGGGTCCTGCGTACTCGCCGAGACATCGCTTGCGTGCTGGTCAACCCGTTGCAGGCTCTGCATCCGAACATGAACGCTCCGGGAGACTCGATGTTGATCAACAGCGAGCGCTGGGCACATTTTGACAAGCAGGCCTACACCGAGTGGCTGCAGGAGTTGCGAGAGGTGTGCTCGGAGCGGGGCATCGCGCTGATTCTGGACGAGGTCTTCCTCGGGTTCCGCCTGGCGCTGGGCGGGGCTCAGGAATTCTTTGGCGTTCAGGCCGACTTGGTGACCTATGGCAAGACGCTGGGAGGTGGGCTCCCCGTGGGCGCAGTTTGTGGAAAGCAGCGCTGGATGAAGCGTTTCCGGGAGGACCGTCCGGCAGACATCTGCTTTGCCCGAGGCACCTTCAACTCGCATCCGTACGTTATGGGTGCGATGAACGCGTTCCTGCGGCGGCTTGAGACCCCGGAATTCCGGGAAGTCTATGACGGGCTGGAGGAGCTGTGGAATGTCCGCATCCGGAGGCTCAACGATCGCCTGCGGTCGGGTGGGCTCCCGGTGGATGTGGTCAACATGCTCTCCGTCTGCACCCTGCGCTACCTGCGCCCGTCGCGCTACAACTGGATGCTGCAATACTACCTGCGTGCGCAAGGGGTGGCCTTGAGCTGGGTGGGCACGGGACGGCTGATCTTCAGCCACAACTTCACAGAGACCGAGTTCGATGAGGTGCTGGAACGCCTGGTTGCCGCAGCGCGGCTCATGGAACAGGATGGGTGGTGGGAGTCCTCTCAGCTGGACAACAAGGCAATCAAGCGTCGGGTGCTGCGCGAGATGCTCTCCGCACGATTCCTGCCTGCTTCACGGTGAGGGCTCATTCTGGAGGAAGATGGTTTTCAACGTATTGCGAAACTGTTGCACTTTGATGAGCGGAATCCTTGAAAACGCCCTGCTCCAGAGAGGCTTTTGATTCATTCGGCTCTCCGTTGCTCCAAAACTTCCTCCTAAAGCACTCCGGGGAAGGCGCCGCCATCGACGAGCAGGTTCTGGCCGGTGATGAATCCTGCGTTGGGATGGGCGAGCATCAGCACCGCATGTGCCACCTCCTGGGGTTGGCCGAAGCGCTTGCAGGGAATCTTCCGGAGTGTCTCCTCCACCAAGGACTCCACCGGGACTCCTGCCTGGGCGGCACGATACGCAAAATTGGAGCGCAGCCGTTCGGTATCCGTGGGACCAGGGAGCACGTTGTTGAGTGTGACGCCGTGAGGAGCCAGCTCTCGGGCCAGTCCGGAAGCTGCCGAGGTCAGCGCCGAGCGAGCGGCATTGGAGAGCGCCAGGAACGGCAAGGGGGCCTTGACCGCGCTGGAGGTGATGTTCACGATCCGTCCACGATTCCGGAGGATCATGCGTCGGGCGGCCTCCCGGATCAGCAGTACGAGGCTGACCATGTTCTGATCCAGGGCCTGCAGCCAGTCTTCCCGCTCAAGGTCCTGAAAACTTCCCGGCTTGGGTCCCCCGGAGTTGGTCACCAGCACGTCCGGCTCCGGACAGCACTCAAACAGCTTTTCACGTCCGGAGTCTTCCGTCACGTCTCCCACCACCGCCTCGATTGTCGCACCAAAGGACTCACGTCCCAACCTGACGACCTCCCGGAGGTCGGCTTCTGTTCGCGCCATGATGTAGACCAAGGCGCCCTGCTCGGCAAACGCCAGGGCGCAGGCGCGTCCAATTCCGCGTCCGGCACCACAGACAATGACTCGCTGGCGGGCAAAGTCGGGCATCTCAGGAGGCCTCCCGGACACGTCGGGTGTGGCCGTCAAATCCCTGCGGCACGGCCCACTCGGCAAAGTTCTCCGGAGTCCGGGCCCACTCCTTCGGCTCCCAGTCGGCGGTGCAGTGGTCCTCGTCGGCATAGTACTCCACACTCGCCCCGGCAGGACAGTGAAAGTACCAGAAGTAAGCCGAGGAGATCGGGTGACGTCCGGGGCCAAGCTGAGTTTTCCAACCCTTGCGGTCAAAGCTCATCCCTCCGCCAAAGACCTCGTGGATGTCCCGAACCGTGTAGGACACGTGGTTGAGCCCGCGCTTTCGGTCCGGAGTCTGAAGCAGGAACAGGTCGTGATGCCCTCCCTCCGGCCTGCAGCGCAGGAAGTAGCCGGCGTCCGGGTAGCAGTCGGAGACGACAAACCCCAGGCGCTCGACATAGAAGTTCACGCAGTCCATCACCTCCGGGACAAAGAAGACCACGTGTCCGATCTTGTAGGGCTGTGCGGCATCGTACACGCGGGAGCGTTGATTGACCCGGAAGGTCTGATCGACGGTGTTGCAAGCGCTTCCCTGGAGGTCGACCACACGGCGCCGGCTCTCCCGGAACGCGATGGTGAGACCATTCGGGTCGGTCACCTCCGGGCCGTCCGGTCCAGGCTTCAGCTCGGAAAGTCGAGCCCTCAGGTGTTCCAAATCGCTCGCTTCCGAGACCCCCCAGATCACGCGCCGAACTGTGGATCCGGGCTCAATCGCCTCCGGCAGTGCAGGATCTGCGGCGGAGCGCAGTTCAACTTCGCACCCGTCCTGAGTTTGAAATGTGGCCGAACCGTCGTGGTGCGACATCCGGGTCAGCCCCCAGTCTTCAAAGAACTTCACGCATTGGGGCAGGTCCTCTACGCCATAAACGATCTTGTCGATTCCGGTCAGCATGATGGCTCCGTCAAGGGGTCAAAGGATCAAGGTTCCAGACTGATTCTGGAGGAAGCGCACCGCAGACATCGCGGTCAGGGCGGAGGACTTGGGGTTCCCGGGAATGGGGAGTCCGGTGATCTGAAAGGCCAACTCTCCAAACGCTCCTCGTGCTTCCACCTCGTGGGTGTTTCCTGAAGCCTGCGGGTCAGCGATCAATTCCACCTGAGTGCGATCCAGGCCGACTCCGGACAAGGCTACAGTTGCGGCGACGTTGGCGTTCTTCGGGTAGCTCAAGGCTGCCTCCCTGGCGCTTCCGGAGAAGTGTGGCGTGGCCACTTCGAGAGCCTCCAGGTTGAGGAGGTGCTCGGCTCGTGTCCCCTTCCAGCCCAGGGTGGGCTTGCGGGAGCGGTAGAGCACCTCATCCAGACCTCCAACTCGTGCCGAAGCCAAGGCGTCCATCGCTCCCACTGCTCCGGAGAGGACGTGCAGGCGGGAGCCTCCCCGCTGCGCTGCTGCGTTCAGGGCCTCGAAGGTGGCGTCGTCGGCGAGCACTCCCACCGAGACGATCCCAAACTCCACTCCGGAGTCCAGAAAGTGGGGCGCATGCTCCCGGACCGCCTGATGGCTGGCCAACTCCAGAACCACCTCCGGCTGGAAGGAAAGCTCCTCCGGGCGCGTCACCACCTCAACTCCCGGAGGAGCCGGCTCCTGGGGCCTTGTTGAGCGCAGGAGCCCTGAGACCTTCAGGTCCGTCCGGGTGTGCAGGTGGTTGAGGACGTACTTGGCCAGCGAGCCATGGCCGATCAGCAGGATCTTGGGCACGTGTTCCTACCCCCTCCGTACTGGAGGACCGGCAAATGCCTTGGCAAAGGGTCCAACCTGAGGCATGTCCACCTCCACCATCACCGGTCCACAGTGCTGCCTCGCCCAGCCCAGCGCTTCAGAGGACTCTTGCACCTGCCGGATCTTCCGGTACGGCAGACCTACGGATTCGCAGAGGAGCTGAAGGTTCGGGGTCAGCAGGTCCGTGTAGCCTCTCCGGCCCTCATAGTGCGCATCCTGGATGTTCTTGATGACTTCGTAGCTCTGGCTGTTCATGACGATCAGGAGCAGGTTGGCCTGCTCCTCCACGGCCGTGGCCAACTCTGCAAGCCCAAGCTGCAGCCCGCCATCGCCCACCAGCACAAAGGTCTTCTGCTCTGGACGTGCGAGCGCCGCCCCGATTCCCATCGCCAGACCCTGCCCGATCCCGCCTCCTGTGGCGTGAATGCCTTGCCCGGGATGCTGCAGGCGAGGGAGCCGATTGCCCCACATCGAATTGGAAATGGTGATGTCCCGGACCCACAAAGCTCCGGGCACAAACGCTTCGGAGAGGGCCTCCACAAATTGGGCGTAGACTCCCAGATCCTCTCGAAGTCGAGCCTCGGCCTGCGCCTTTGCGTTGCGGAGGTCGGTGGCGAATTCGGGGTCCACCTGAACACGTCCGGCCAGCTTGTCGGCCAGGGACGTCAGGACCTCCCGGGCATCTCCCTGCACGAAGAGTGTGTTGGGGTAGCATCGGTCCCGGGCGGTAGCATCGGCATCGATTCGCAGCAGAGGCTGGGGAAGCTTCAGTCGATACTTCAGCGTCTCGTTCCCGCGCAAGCGCGAGCCGACGACCAGCATCGCGTCACAGGTTTGGTAGAGGCTTTCCACCACCGGACTTGCCGTGAAGGAGCCCAGACTCTGTTCGCTGGATTCCTCGATCACGCCACGGCCCTGAGTGGTGGTGACCAGCCCGAACCCCAACTCCAGCAGCCTCTGCAGTGGCTCTCGGGCCTGTCGGGCTCCTCCTCCAGCCCAGATCATGGGGCGCCGTGTGCGGGACAGAGCACCTGCCAGAGCCTCCACCTCTGCCTCTCCTGCCGCAAGTGGTGGCGCAGAGAGCCGCTTGAAGGACGAGGGAAGCTCGACCCGGGCGCCTTGGACGTCAATGGGAATCTCCACGCTCACCGGACCGCTTGGGGCAGCCTCCAGGACCTGAAGGGCGTGAAGCAGCGTGGGCAGCACCTGCTCCGGGGTGGTGACGCGAAAGGCCTGCTTTGAGACCGCCTTGAGGAGCCCAAGTTGATCCTTCGCCTCATGGATGTAGGCCATGTCCCGGTCGAGGTATTCGGTCTCGATCTGACCCGTCAGGTGAAGCAACCGCGAGCCGGCAGTCTGTGCTTCAACCATCGCTCCGGCGGCATTCCCGCACGCGGTTCCGGTGGAGGTGATCACCACCCCAATGCCTCCGGAGGTCCGGGCGTGTGCATCGGCCATGTTGGCCGCACCGGCCTCTCCACGTGCCGGGACGTAGCGGAGGATCCCCCGCTGCTTCACCGCATCAAGGATCGGCATGTTGTGGATGGAGATCACCCCAAACAAGACTTTCACCTCGCAGAACTCCAGGAAGGCGGCGATCAACTCACCCACGGTGCAGGGGGCGGTGTTTGGGGAAACGTTCGGGGCGTTTTCAGGGCTCATGTTGAACAGGACAGGGGTGAACGAGACAACTTTGGTGATCAGGCCGCATCTTCAGCGCGCTTGTGCCGTAGCGAGGAGCCAGAGTGGGGGGAAGCCGGGGAGAAACGTTGATTTCCAGAATCCCGTGGCAGCCAGCGCTCAATCTCTCGGACGGCCTCCAGGACCCGATCCTTGATCTGCCCCCGGAGGTATTCGGGCTCAATGAAGGCGCTCACATCGGTGACGTTGATGGCCGCGACCACCCGCCCTTCCGCATTGCGGATAGGCGCTGCGACCGCGTGGACCCCGTTCTCAAAGAAAGACTCGCTGATGGCGTATCCTCGCTTTCGGTCTGTATGAAGCAGTTCCAAAAAGCCCTCCACGGTCTGCGGAGTGAGAGGCGTGAACGCCGGCAGCGGCTCTTCCGGATACAGTTCTCGCAACTCCTGCTCCGTGAGGTCCAGCGCGAGCATACGCCCCATCACGGTGGCGTGCAAAGGGAAATGCGTCCCCACCTGGACGCTCCCCTGGATGGTGGTAGAGGCAGGAAAGCGGCTGACATAGACCACTCGGGTGCCATCGCGAACCGCCATGTGCGAGGACATGCGGGTCTGGTCGCGGAGGGTGCGCAGGGTCGGAGCAGCGGTCTCCACCACATCCAGGGTGGCCAGGTACTCAAACCCGCGATTCAGTAGAGCCGGTCCCAACTGGTAGTAGCGCTCGTCCTCACCACGCTGCAGATAGCGCATGTCCTCCAGGGTCCCCAGCAGACGGTAGGTCGTTGCCCGTGGCAGAGAGAGACGGCTGGCAACCTCGGTTGCCGAAAGCCTTGGGGTGTCCTTGGTGAAAAGCTCCAGAATCGACAGGCCCTGAACCAGAGCCGGGACCCGGTACCGCTGCTTTTGCGGGTGCTCATCGTTGGTCATCAACGCTCTCAAAAAACGCTTTCAGCATTTGCCCTGTCCGAGTGGGGGCCTCCACATAGACTGCATGCCCTGCCTGGGAGATGCGGTGGAACGGCACCCTTTCTCGAAAACGAGCGGCGCGCTCGTTGGATTCCGGAGGGGTGATGGCATCCTCTGTGCCCACAATGAACTGCACCGGCAGGCGGGGAGACAGTCGGTGCAGGTCCTCCTCCAGGTTGCCTTGAGAGAGCATCCGAGCTGCCTGAGTGTATCCACGAGGGTGAACCCGAGCCATGACCCGAACCACCTGCTGAATCTGGTCCGGACGGGCGTGTCGGGACAGAAGGCTCGGACCACGCTTTTCCGCCAGACCCTGTGGTCCCAGCCGTTCCAGATGGCTGAGGCGCGAGTTCAACTTCTCCTGCCGCACCGCCTCCGGAAGCGACCCGTGCCCGATTGCCGCGCTCATGAGCGTCAGGCTGCGTGCGGCTTTCGGACGAGTGGCGGCAAATCGGGCGGCCACCAGGGCTCCCAGAGAGTGCCCGACCAGGTGGACCGCTCCCAGACCGAGGTGCTGCCACAGGTTCCACAAGGCCTCCGCGTAGTCTCCTGCCTCCGGAGACTCGCTGGGGAGCGGGGGCGATAGACCATACCCTGGAGCATCCCAGGCGATGACGCGGAAACGCTCTGCCAAGTCCTGCTGCACCTCGTGCCAGGACTCTGCGGCAGAGCCGATTCCGTGCAGCAGCAGTACGGGAGCACCGCTTCCCGATTCCAGAAAATGAGGCAGCGTGAGTGGCATTCAGTTGAACACAAATCCTCCGTTGACCGGAAGCAACTGCCCGGTGACAAATCCCGCCTCATCGGTCAGGAGAAACAGCGTGGCTCCAACCACATCCTCTGGGAACTGCTTGCGGGAGATGGCTCTGTTCTGGACGTACAGGTCGTGCCGCTCCTGCGGAACGTATTCGGTCGCTTCGCAGATGACCAACCCTGGCGCGATCGCATTCACCGTGATGCTGTCACCGCCCATTTCCCGGGCCAGAGAGCGGGTCATGGCGATCACCGCCCCCTTGCTTGCCGTGTAGAGCAGCAGGTTTGGGGCACCCCAAAGCGCCGTGTCGGAGGCCAGGTTGACGATCCGCCCTCCTCTTGGGGAGCGGCGCAGCAGGGGCGCCATGGCCTTGACCATCAGCCAGGTTCCCCGGACGTTGACCTGCTGGACTCGGTCCCAGGTCTCCAGGTCGATCTCCTCGAACGTCTTCCCCCCGATCCCTGTGGCAATTGCGGCGTTGTTGAGCAGTCCGTCCAGGCGGCCGTACTCTTGGTCAATGGCCTGGGCGAGCGACTCGATCGAGTCCGGAGCGGCCAGATCCACATGGAAAAAAGAGGCCGGGCATCCGCTGTGCTTCAGGCGCTGCACGGTCTCTTGTCCCCAGTCTTCATTGAGGTCTGCGACCAAGACCGCCTCTGCCTGAGCCTGGCCCATGCTCTCTGCAAAGGCGCGCCCGAGCCCTCGCCCGGCGCCAGTCACCAGAATGATCCGTCCCTCCAGCCCGATGCTCACGGCTGCGCCTGCTTTTGGGCCTCCGCCTCTGCCTGTGCAGCGATCTCACGCCGTCGCTTGCGCAGCTCATTCAGCGGATGTCCCTCCGGATAGTCCGGAACTGTGGGCTTGGCGACCCCGAGCATGACACACATCAAGGCCTCCTCCTGGCCCTCGTTGATCAGCCCACGGTAGACGCCTGGAGGAACAGAGATCACATCCCGCGTGGTCAGGATCGTCTCCGCCTGTTCTCCGTCAAGCTCGAAGATCAGCCTCAGCCGCTCGGCCTTGAGCACAAAGAAGACCTCCTCTGCGTCGTAGTGCACGTGCAGTGGCCCCTCGCAGCCCGAGGGGAGGATCATGGTGGAGAAGGTGAAGTGCTCTGAGGGGATCGTGTTCGAGTCGGAAGCGACCCCGGTGGCTCCGGTTCCGATGTAGCGGCACTGTGCTCTGCGGTACTTGGGGTCGAAGTCTGCCTGAAACTTCAGCGCATTCCAGTCATACTTTCGCGTCCCGAGACGGGCAATTCGGGTCTCCACCCAATCTCCCAGTGAAACGCCTTCCGGCTTCTCCCAGGTCGGAAAATAATCGTCGGTGTATTCGGCAATCTTGTCCTTGAGGCTGCTCGTCATGGCTGTGTCTCGTGATTGAAAAGGCTAGGAATAGTCGCGCTTTCGCTCCAACTGGTAGTGCAGGACCCGCTGTTCCAGGAGCACGATCATGCCGTAGAGCAAGATCCCGATCAAGGTCAGGAGCAGGATCACGACAAAGACCATCGCGGTGTTGCCGGAGCCCTCTCCAAACGTCAGCAGGTACCCGAGTCCGGTGTTCCCGCCAACCAACTCTCCGACCAGCACGCCGATCACCGCGAGGGTCGCGCCGATCCTGAGCCCTGCAAACAAGGGGGGCATGGCCGCAGGGAATTCGATCTTCCAGAAGATCTGAAAGCGGGTCGCCGTAAAGGCGCGGGCCAGGCGGACGATGTCCGGATCCACCGCCCGAACGGCCCCCAGGACATTGATCATGATCGGGAAGAACACGATCAGCACCGCGACCAGGATCTTGGGATAGACCGTGTATCCGAACCAGATGATGAACAGCGGAGCAAAGGCCACCTTGGGCGCAATCTGCAGGGCCAGGATGTAGGGGGAGAGGACGAACTCTGCCATGGGCGACATCCCCAGGACAAACCCGAAGACCACCCCCAGCAGCGCTCCCAGGAAGAAGCCGACCCCCACCTGCATCGCGGTGATGCCGGAGTGATAGAGCAGGGCCTCGTTGTCCAGCATGTAAAGAAACTCCCCCCAGACCTGGGAGGCTGGGGGGATGATGAATGCGGGAATGCCAAAGGCGACCGGAATCCACTCCCAGGCTGCGAGAAACAGCAGCAGGAGCAAGAGGCTCCCGAACACGGCCTTCCCGTTGGAGGACTCTCTGGCAGAATCCATCAGGCTCAACGACTCAGCGGATGAATTCGTTGGTGTAAAGCTCCTCAACCGGAGTCGTCCGGCGGATGATCCCCTGATCCAGATAGAACTGCTGCAGGGCGGTCAGCCGCTCAACGTCCATCTCGCCCAGCGTGCTCTGCCCGCTGTAGACGTACTTTGTGAACATGCGGAAGGTCCCTTCCATGTCCTTCTCCTTGCCCTTGTGCTGCGGGACGGCCTTGACGTAGTCGATGGAGGCTCCGGCCGGGTCCTCCATGATGTCTCGGAGTCCCTTGAGGGTCGCCCGGACCAGGCTGCGCACCAACTCGGGGCGTTCTTCAATCACCTGGTCGGAGACGATGATCGCCTGGGCCATGCTCCGGAAGTGGGTGTCAGAGGGGATGATCTCGATGTCCCACTCGGGGCGCATCTGCAGGGCCAGGTAGGTCCAGTCCGGAACCGAAGCCATCGCATCGGCTTCACCGGCAACGAACATCTTCCACACGTTGACTGGCCCGACCGCCTGGGCGTTGACGTCGTTCTTGTTCAGGCCCTGCGAGGCGAGCATGCCCAGGAGCGCAAAGAAGGTCGTGTCCTGGAAGGCCAGTGTGGTGATCGTCTTGCCCTTGAGGTCTTTGATGGACTGAATTCCCTTGCCCTTGTTGATGACCAACTGCATGAGGGAGCGCCCTCCAAGGACCGCCACCGACTTGACCGGAACTCCGTTGGAACGGACCAGGATCGGGGTGTCTCCGATGGCTCCGCCGACCATCGCGTTGCCGGCACCAACCTGCTTGGCGACGTCGACTCCGCCCTTGGCTACCTGGAAGGTGACGTTCAGTCCTTCGGCCTCGAAGTAGCCCCGGTGCTTGGCCATCATCCACGGAGAGAAGGCGGGGAGGAAGCCCGGTGCAGGGAGGAGATAGGTGACGTCCTCTGCGGCCTGAATGAGCGGGGCGGCTCCCCATCCGGAAAGCAGCATGCCGGCTGTGGCGAGTGAGGAGAGAATCGCTTTCTTGAAGTACTTCATGTTGCTCCTGCTTGGGTTGAGAATAAGGACCCGGAGGTCATGCCGTCGCCTGGTCGATGTGCAGCAGGTCCATCAGGGCTCCTACATATTCGTTCACCTTGGGGTGCTTGCGACGCTGCATGGGGTTCTCCCGGTCCGGAAGGTCCACCGAGATCTCTTCAACGATGGTTCCGGGACGCTGGCTCATGACCAGCACACGATCCGAGAGCGCGATCGCCTCGGTCAGATCGTGAGTAATGAACAGTGCGGTCTTCCCATCTTCCGCCAGGGTCTGTCCCAGATCTTGCTGCAGGACCATCTTGGTCTGCGCATCCAGCGCGGAGAAGGGCTCATCCATCAGCAAGACGGAAGGGTCCACGGCCAAGGTTCGAGCCAGCGCGGCGCGCTGCCGCATCCCGCCGGAGAGCTGATGGGGGTAGTGGTCCTGAAACTCCTGCAGGTGGCAGCGTCCCAGCAGCTTCAGCGCCAGGTCACGGCGCAGGCTCTTCTCGCTCCGCTGAATCTCAAGCCCCAACTCCACGTTCTGCCGGATGGTGCGCCACGGAAGGAGAAGATCTTTCTGCAGCATGAACGCCACGTGGCTGTTGGGACGGGTGACCTGCTCCGAGTCGACAAAGACCCGCCCGGCTGTCACCGGGTCCAGCCCGGAGCCCAGGTTCAGCAGGGTCGACTTCCCACATCCGGAAGGGCCGATGATGGTGACCACCTCTCCGTCATGGACCTTGAAGCTGACGTCCTGCACTGCCGTGATCGGTTCTCGGTTTCCGCGAACGTCAAATCGCTTGAGCACCTGCTGGAACTCAAGCCGGACGAGGCGGCCAGGAGAGGCGGTGGGGAGCCCGCAGGTCATCGCCATGCTCACAGGTCCACCACCAGGAACTCTCCCTGGCAGCGGGAGACGCAGAGCATCACCGTCCGGTTCTTCAGCTTTTCCGCCTGACTCAACACGGAGTCCCGGTGGTCGGGGACGCCTTCCAGCACTTGGGTTTCACAGGAGCCGCAGATCCCATCGCGGCAGGAGCTGGGCACGCGGATTCCGTTTTCAAGCAAAACCTCCAGCGCAGACCTGCCTGCCGGGACCGAGAACTCCTTTCCGGAACGCTCCAGCCTGAGGAGGAACTCGGCGTCTCCAGCATCCGACTTCTGGGCGCGTGCCACAAAGTACTCGACATGGACCTGATCCGCCGGGAAAGCTGCGACCGCCTGCTCAAACGCGCTCATCATCGCGGGTGGCCCACAGCAGTAGAAGTGCGTTCCAAGAGGCTGACGCCCGACGATTTCAGAGATGTCGAGCACCTGGCCCTGGTGCTCTGCGTCCACGTGCAGCTGATAGCTGGGGCAAGCCTCCTCCAGTGCCTCGGCATAGGCTGCCCGAGATCGCTCCCGGACCGCATGATGCACCTCGAATTTCCTCCCCAACTCCTGCAGACGCCGTGCGTGAGCAAGGATGGGGGTCACCCCGATTCCACCTGCGAGCAGAACCGAATGCTCGGCCGATTCATCCAGGGGAAAGTTGTTGCGCGGCGGAGCGACCTCCAAGGACTGTCCGGGTCGGAGCTGCGTGTGGATGTAGCGCGACCCTCCGCGGCTTGAGGCCTCCAACCCGACGCCGACGCAGTATCGGTGCCTCTCGGAGGCGGCGTTGGCGAGCGAGTAGCTACGAGAGATCCCGTTGGGCAGGTGCAGGTCGATGTGTGCCCCGGAAGTAAACTCCGGGAGATTTTCGGGACCCCGGAGCTCGACTTCCAGCACTCCTTCAGCGAGCCACTCCAGACGCTGCACTCGAAGCTTCAGAGGTTGTGGAAGGGCGCTCATTCCACGTCGCCGTGAAGGTTTGCGTCCAGGTTGGCAAAGGCGTCAACCTCGACCAGCAGGTCCGGGAAGGCAAAACCGCTCACTCCGAGCAACGTTGAGCAAGGATAGGTCTCTCGAAAGAACTGCTTGCGCGCGCTGTTGACCTCGTTCTTTCGGCCAACTTCGGTCACGTAGATCACCAGCTTGTAGAGGTTCCCCAAGTGCCCTCCAGCCGCTTCCAACTGGAGCAGGATTTTTCGGAAGCAGGCCTCTGTTTGGCCTTGCAGGCTCGCTCCTCCCTCCGGGAACCCATCGACTCCGCGAGCCGTTACTCCGGAAAACACGACCTCGCGTCCGACCACCAGACAGTTGGACCAGGAGGCTTCAGGAGCCTGTGGGACGGCATCGCAGCGCACCTGCTGCAGCTTGAGCGGGGAGCTGGCCTTCACGCGGCAGGCTCCTGCAGGGCTTCAAGCTGTTCGGTTGCGAGCGCCTTCCAGCGCCGGCGCAGGCGGACGATCCCCATGTCATGCTGGTACAGGATCTCATGATCCTTCACGTCATCATCCATGTCCTCCAGCATCACTCGATCCTGCTCCAGCACGGCCCAATGCCGCGCCTCCAAGCGGTTCTTGTAGAGAAAGCGCCAGGTGTCTCGCTGCCACCCGGAGACTTTCCGACAGCGCCAGTGAAAGACACCGGCGAGCTTGGGCGTGATGGGGGTGTACATGCCGACAATGTGGAAATTTCCTCCCGGACCTCCGGTAGGCGGGTAGGGGATCTCCAGGCGCATCCAGTGGGTTCCGGTCTCTCCCCACTCGGTCCAGTCGAAGTTGACCCCGCGCTGCCCGATCTTTTCAAACACAAACCCCGTGTCCGTCTCCCGGATCTGAAAGTCTGCCTGGGTGTCGCCAAACGCCATCGAGTGCGACTGTCGGTGCAGATAGACCCCGTGCATCGGGTCCATCACGTTTTCACAGACAAAGCGGTAGTCGTTGCCCCACTCGGCATAGCAGAGGAAGGAGCTGTATTCTGGTGAAGACAGCTCCTCCGGGAACTCCAGCTTCGGAGGGTCCGGGTGAAGCTCGTCCCCAACGTAGGCGAAGATCGCTTCGTGTTGCTCGACGCAGGGAAACGTGCGGACGCACTGCAACCCCTCCAGCCGACAACCGGGGCTTCCCGGGACCGATACAGCAGTCCCGGTGTGGTCCACCTGAACTCCGTGATACCCGCAGGCGATCCGGTCGTCCATGACAATCCCTCGCGAGAGGGGGGCTCCTCGGTGTGGGCAGCGGTCCTCCAGGATGTGCACCTCTCCCCCAAGATCGCGCCAGAGAACCATCCGGATCCCCATGCGCTTCAACGAGACCGGCTTCTCCTCGACAAAATGCGACGGGCAGATGGCCCACCAGCTGTTCCGCAGGCCCACCTGCAAAAGCTCTTCAACCTGCTGATCCGACACTTCCATCACATTCCTCCTGTGCAAGGTTATTGGCCGAGGCGGCGCATTTCCGATTCATAGAGTTCCGGGGTCCACGGCTGTCCACCAGGAGCAGGAACCCTGCGCTCGTTCAAGTAGTCAACCAGCGCGTTCAGGTCGTGCACTCCGCTTGCGAATGCCCGCTCCAGCGAGTCGGCGAGCAGGTTCTCGTAGTCATCCGGCGTGCGCTTGCGCGCCTGATGCGGATCCAGGTAAGGCTGCATGGTGCTCATTGTCCCCCTTGTCGTACCCGTTCCCGGATCCGTTCCCGGACCGGAACAAAGTCATAGGCCGGGAAGCATTCCGTACGGAACACACCCCAGGCGGAACGCTCCAACTCCACGTTCAACTCTGCCAGCTTGGAGGGGGGAAGCCTCAAGGTCACAATCTGCCCAAACCCCATCGCCACGTACCAGGACACGATCTCCACCCCGCTCACCGGAAAGCGCTCCCACCAGTCCGCCGCTTTCAGCTTGCTCTGGACCGCCTCCAGGTTGTTGGACTGATCGTGCTTCAAGAACACGGTCAGCAGCATGGTCTCTACAGCACCTTCTGCGTCTTCAGACATGACTCTCCCTACCTCTGTTTTGTCTCAAATGTGAGACATTAGTTTCAGATTTGAATTCTAACGCAGGTGCAGTGGAGTTGTAAAGTGATTTCGCGGCCAGAGCCTGCTGGTATTTCGCAGTTCGGAGGAGCCTCAAGGACGACTTGTCTCTCCATCAAAACAGGATACGCTTCTGAGGAACGCATTCGAACCCCTCCGAGACCCGCCCCTCCGAACTGGTCGATTGCGGAGTTGCTCTCCTTCCATTCCGTTGTTTCCTGACGCTCTTCTTTGGCTGAACGCCCCTGAAACATGAACACCAAGGCTCGCTTTATCCTGCTGGTGATCCTGCCCTCGCTGCTCACCGTCTCCACAGTAGGGATCTACTTCTTTGAATATGTCCTGACTGGCAACGAGGAGAGCACGTTCCACACGCTGTTCGACTCGCTCTGGTGGACGGTTGAGACGATCACCACCGTGGGGTATGGCGACATGGCTCCCGTGACCTTCGGAGGACGGGTCTTTACGTTCTTGATCATGGCTGCGGGCATCGTCAACTTCTCAATCATCGTGTCGCTGGTGACCACCAAGTTCGACGAGTTCCGCAGCGGTCGGGAGCGTGGCCTGGATCCGGTGAAAGAGGAGGGGCATGTGCTCATCTGTTCGGACCACCCCAGCTTCATGGAAGAGATCCTGAGGCAGAACCGTGACTTCCTCAAGAAGGGACGGGTGGCCCTGGTCGGACCTGGGGACGAGCACCCGCTGATCACCACACCCTACAAGGAGCTTCCCTGGGTGTCCGGGAATGGATACAGCCTGGAGACACTCCGCAAGGTCTCTGCGGAGCAGGCCAGGGTCGCCTACGTTTCCTACCAGGAGAACAGCCTCACCCTGATGACCGTGCTGCAGTTGAAAACCCTGAGCGCTCGAGGCATCTCGACCCTTGCACAGTACACTGGAGAGAGCAACCGCAAACACTTTCAGGAGATCGGGTGTGATTACGCGCTGGATCCCTATGAAGTCTATGTGCCTCTGATGGTGCAGGCGTATCGAGCTCAGGGAGGACCCTCCTGGGTGCTGGAGGTGGTCAACCGCCCGGAAGGTCATCGAGTCAGGACGGTGGACCTGATTCCGGAGCTTCACGGAAAGACGTGGCTGGAGGCGGTGGTGTACCTCAAGCTGAAGCAGAACGTGATGCCTCTGGGGGTGCTGGAGAACGGGGTCGTGCTGGTCAATCCGAGGTCGGAGCACCTGCTCCGGGAAGGCACCCGGATCATGCAGCTCTGTTTGCCCAAGTCACGCCCTCAGGGAGATCAGGAAGAGGACGCCTTGGAGATCTCGGGAGTGGAAGACCTGCGGGTCGAGGGGCATCTGGTGGTCAGCTCAGACAACCTGATGTTCATTGAACGGATGTTGGGCGAGCTGAAAAAGGCGCGTGTGCCGGACCGAATTGTGGTGATCACCGAGA
This sequence comes from Deltaproteobacteria bacterium, assembly GCA_038133845.1. Taxonomy (GTDB): domain Bacteria; phylum SAR324; class SAR324; order SAR324; family NAC60-12; genus JAYPUA01. Next base: position 33,454 of record JAYPUA010000019.1, on the reverse strand, counting down.
ATCTTCCGGAGGAGTCCATTCCAGAAGGCTTGGAGGTGAACTGGGTCCAGGGCAAGTCGAACAGCGAACACTCTTTCCGCAAGGCTCAGGCGACCGAGGCGAAGGTGGCTTTTATCGACCATGAGCACGATGGCCAGACCCTCATGGCCGTGCTGCGTTTGGAGCAGGAGACCGGAGGAGAGATCTTCACCATTGCGAGCTATCGAGAGCCGGACTTTGACGTGCAGCTCATGAAGGTGGGGTGCGACTTCTGCCTGAAGGCGGATGAACTGACTGCTCCGATTCTCGCACAGACCGCAACCCACAAGGGCTATGGGACGCTGATCACGCAGATCCTTTCGGAGGAGGCACACATGCAGAGCCTCTTCGTCCGGCGGCTCTCTGGCGCATGGCAGGCGCGAAGCTGGGTGGATACGGTGCAACAGATCAAGCAGCAGTCTGATCAACTCCCGGTGGGCCTGCTCCTTGGAAAGAGCCGCAAGCTGTTGGTCAATCCTCACCCGGAGTTTGTTGTTGACTCAGGAGACAGTCTGATCTTTCTGGCGTTGGAAGAGTCTCTTCGGGATCAGCCCTTCTATGAGATGCACCACACCCTGCTGGCCACAGAGTCCGAAGGGCGAATCCAGCGCGGACCGGTGCTTGCTCCCAATCCGGAAGCGGCAGAGGCCCTGTTCCACAGTGCGATTCAGCTCATCCGGAGTGGAGGCGATACGCAGGAGGCCTACCGTAGATTCCATCTTGCCGCGATTCAAGGGCACGCCTGGGCCAAGTACAATCTGGGAGTCATGAACTTCAACGGACAGGGAGTGCCCAAGAACCGGGAGGAGGCTTACTACTGGTTCCGGGAGTCAGCCCTCTCTGGACACGAACAGGCGCAGAAGATGCTCCAGTCCATCCGGGTCTTGCGCGATCTGGAGGAGAAGATGGCAGAGGATCACCCCAGGCGCAACGCGGCCCTGCTCCAGCACCTCAGCGCGGACCACCGCTTCTGGTACGCCAGGGCCGTGGTCGCCATGGTCATGGTTGATGGACACATCGACCTGCATGAGCGCGCTTTCCTGCATGAGGCGATCCACATGCTGGAGCGTCCGGAGCACGTCCAGGAGTTGGAAGAGGTGATCTTGCTGGGGAGATCGCCCAAGATCGAACCCATCGAATTGGGGACCCAGGAGCGCGGGCTGGTGTTGCAGGGGCTGCTGGACATTGCTGTTGCAGACCGCGACTTCGCGCTGAAGGAGCAGGAGCTGCTCACAGAGATTGCCGGGCTCCTGACGTCCCCGCCGGAAGAACTCAGTCGATTGATTGAGCAGGGAAAACAGCGGATTCAGCAGTTCTCGCGCAGCACTTAGGCACCGGAATTCCCGGGTTGCTGCGGCTCAGCCTTCCGGAGCTTCGTCTGGGTCGACATGGTGCCCGATGATGTCCATCAGGATCTGGCCACGATCTCTGAGGAGCGCTTCCTCAATGGGCTTGCCCTGTTCATCAAGGTAGGGACTGTCGGTCGGAGACATCTCGAAGTACTGCAGAATCTTCTGGATGAAGGAGACCTCGTTGTCCTGCAGAACGTGATCGGTCACGGCCATCAGAGCCAGCAGGCTGACCAGCAGCTGCCTGGAGTCGGGAGACTGAACGGTGTCTACCAGGTTGCTCAAGGAGATCGCCTGTTTCTTGATCTTCTCGATTTCTTCGTTCGTCAGCTCAATCTTGCGACAGATGAAGTGCAGGAGTCGTTTTTCCTGAGTATCCAGGTCCAGATCGACGTTGGCCAGGTGTATTGCCAACCCGACCATGGCAAGAGTTTCGTCTCGGGAAATCATGGCTCAAACCGCAGGAAAAAGGTGGTTAAGTTCTGTTCTCTCAGAAGGGTCAACCAAGATCTGAAAGAGAGCAAGCTCAATCGGCAGGGAGATTCAACTTTGGAGCCACAGCGCCTGGTAGGGAGCCAGCATCAGGTCTCCGGATACGCTCAGCGTCTGGGAGGTGAGCAGGTCTTGGACCTCAGAGGAGAACCCGTGCAGCCGCAGTTCGTTTGCCGCAACCGCTTGGGGACGCTCCGTGAAGTTGTTCAGCATCAACAGAGAGTGGGCTCCTTGCTTGCGCTGAAAGGCAAAGACGTGGTCGTTCTGAACAGAGAGGAACTCTGTCTGTCCTTGAGCAAGAAGCGGGAGGGAACGTCGCAACTGCAGACGGTGCCGGATTCCTGCATGGGTCCGCGCTTCGGCAGATTCAGGCTGGCGTAGCACCTGGGCCTCCTGCTCCCAGTCGCGGAAAGGGCGGTGCACCCACCGTGAGTCGGAAGCATGCTCCGGGTGTGCCGAGAAGGAGTAGTCGTTGAGCATCCCGACTTCGTCTCCCAGGTACAGCAACGGGAGGCCTCCTACGCTGAAGATGATCCCATAGAGGAGGAGGATTCGGGCCACCGCCAGGTCCAGCGCCTCCGGGTCTCCACTGGCCTTTGCCGCCTCCACTCCTGCCAGGGAGGCGAGAGTTCCCGAGATACGGGCATCGCCGGTAACCGGGTTCTCCTGAAAGGGCAGACCACGCGCAAAGCTGCCAGGAAACCTCCCGGTGTAGAAGTCGTTGAGGAACCTTCGGTGCCCGAAGCCGTCGATCCCGAGCTGTGTGGCGATGGCATCGTCGAAGGTCCAGCCGATGTCATCGTGACAGCGCAGGTAGTTGACCCAGGCACACTGCGGATCGATGGGAAAGCGGGCCTGCAGCGATGCACGGAGCAAGCGGGTGTCGCGCGTGGCCAGGGCCTCCCAGAGCAAGGCCATGAGCAGCGGGTTGTAGCTCAGCTGGCACTCGTCTGGGCGGATGTAGCGGGCGACCTCGTCCGGATGTACGATTGCCTCCGACTTGAGCAGGAGCGCCGGAGCCGCGATGGCACACAGCGCGTTGTAGGCCTGCAGGATCCAGTGCGCCTCCGGCTGGTTCTCGCAGTCCGTTCCCAGGCGTTTCCAGATGAAGGCGACAGCGTCCATGCGCAGCACCTCGACCCCCTGGTTGGCCAGAAAGAGCATCTCCGAGAGCATCGCCCGGAAGACCTCCGGGTTGTTGTAGTTCAGGTCCCACTGGAACTCGAAGAATGTGGTCCAGACCCACTTCCCTGCCTCTTCACACCACGTGAAGCTTCCTCCCCGATCCGGGAAGATCAACCGCAGCGGCTCCTGCCAGGCCCGCGTCTCCTCCTCCTCGTCGAACATCCAGTAGTACTGCTGAAACTCCGGATCTCCAGAGCGGGCCTGAAGCGCCCACTCGTGGTCGTGTGCGGTGTGGTTGAAGATGAAGTCCACCACCAGGCTGATCCCGCTCCGGCGCAGCTCGTTCGCCAACTCGGTCAGGTCCTGCATCGTCCCCAGAGGCGGGTGAACCTGCCGGTAGCTGCTGACGGCATAACCGCCGTCGTTCTCGCCCTCCGGACGGGCAAAGAGCGGCATCAGGTGCAGGTAGGTCAGGCCCAGCTCCTGAAAATACGGGAGCTGCTCCCGGATGCCTGCGAGGTCTCCGGCCTGCAGGTCCACATACCCGGTTGCCCCAAGCATCTGCTGGTGATGAAACCAGCCAGGATTCTCCTGACGTTCAATGTCCAGCCGCTGCAGCTCGCTGGAGCGACTCAACCCGGCCTGCAGGGCCTCAAAGACGATCTCTTCAAGGTGGTAGAAGAAGTCGTAGCGTGTCCCGTAGAGCGCATGCAGTCGGTCAAAGAGCGGTGGAAACTGTGCCCGGACTCGGTCCCAGAGGACCTCCCAGCCTGAAGTCGAGGCTCCGGGAAGCTCTCGAAACCGAGCCTCCCAGCGTGGCTTCAGGCGCTTGAGGCTGAGGGCAGCGTGCTCTGGATGCGAAGGAGGGGTCATGCTTTTGAAGGTGCAGGAGCAGGTGAAGCGGAAGCCCCCAGCAGCCTGGGGGCGACCAGAGCGAGCACCAGACAGAAGGCGACAATCAGGAACAGAGCAACCCGCAGCCCCAGCCACTCTGCGGTGAAGCCGATCAGAGGCGGACCAAACAAGAACCCGAAGTATCCCAGGGTGGCGACCCCGGCGATTCCGGTTCCGGCAGAGACTCCGGGGATCTGGCTGGAGGCGCTGAAGAGGATTGGGACCACGTTTGCCAGCCCGAAGCCCAGGCAGGCAAAGCCGAACCAGGCCGACTCCAAGGTGCCGCCAGCGAGTCCGATCGCCAGCCCACCGGCTCCGAGCCCGGCGGCAATCTGCACCATCCGGGCTCGGCCGAAGCGACGCACCAACCAGTCTCCGGTGAAGCGTCCGGTGGTCATGGTCAGCGTGAACACGGTGAAGGTCGCCGCAGCCTGGCTGGGAGTGGCCTCCAGCACGGTGCTGGCGTAGATGGCGGACCAGTCGGTGGCGGCACCCTCGGAGACCATCCCCATCATGGCCAGCAGGCCCATGGCGAGGACCGGGCCCTTGGGGATGGCGATGACCGGGGTATCGTCGCCGGGGATGTCCTCGGAGTGAGGGAGGAGCACCTTGCCACAGACCAAAATCAGCACAAAGAGGAAGACCGTGATGGAGGTCACGTGCTGAAGCGGAGTCAGCCCCACTCCCAGCAGCAGGCTCGCAGAGGCCCCTCCGGTCAGGGTCCCCAGACTCCATGTGGCATGGAACGAGGACATGATCGGCTGTCCGTAGCGGCTCTCCACCACGGCAGCCTGCGCGTTCATGGAAACATCCATCATCCCGATCATTGCTCCCACGCCCACCAGCAATGGCGCCAGGGTCCAGAGGTCGGGCATCAGCAGGATGAGGGGCACGCAGGCTTGGAGCACCAGGCCCCCAAGGATGGTCAGCGCCTTGCTGCCAAAGCGCTGAATCAGCCGTCCGGTGAGGAGCATCATTGTCACCGCCCCGATCGCCGGGAACAGAAGCGCAATCCCCATCGTTGCCTCGGAGAGCATCAGCTTCTCCTTCAGCCAGGGAAAGTGCGGGACGAGCGAGGCGAAGCTCAACCCGTTGGCCAGGAAGATCAGGGACACGGCCCAGCGGACCCGGCGGATTTCAAGGTTGGGAGAGGTCATGCGAGGTCAGGGCCTTTGTCCAATGAACAGTCCGTAGGGGGGCAACGTCACGGCTCCGGAGTGGACCTCTCCGCGCCGCCTCATGGCGTTGGGGGTGATGTTTTCCACAGCGGACTCCGGGAGGGGCATCGACTGGGGGTGCTCGGAAAAGTTGGCGACTACCCAGACCGTGGCTTCCGGGGTCTGGCGAGTGAAGGCGTACAGCGCCGGATCGGAGTCCAACACTTCGAAGCCCCCGATCTGCAGGGCTGGAGAGTGCTTGCGGATTCGGAGCATCTCCCGCATCACGTGCAGGGTGCTCTGCGGATCCTGCTCGGCCTGATCCAGCGTCCTGGGAGCCTTGGCCGGAAGCCACGGCCTGGCCCCGTCGTTGAATCCCTGCTGCGACTCCTTGGAACTCCAGGGGAACGGCGTCCGGCAACCGTCTCGCCCGATCACCTCCGGCCACAGGTTGATGCCATACGGATCCTGCAATTCCTCCCGGGTGACCGGATACTCCGGAACGTCCAGTTCGTCCCCATAGTACAGGATTGGCGTACCCCGCAGGCAGAGTATCAGGCACAGCAGCATCTGCTGATATCCAGGCTTCTGTGCACACCCCAGCCGAGAGAAGAGCCGTGGGCAGTCGTGATTCCCAAGGGACCAGCATGGCCAGCCATCCCCAGTGCTCTCCTCCGTCAACTGCACCACCTGCTTCAGGTAGTCCCGGTCCACTCGATCGTTGAGCAGGGCAAAGCTGTAGGCCATGTGCAGGAGGTCTCCACCCTTCGCATACTCCGCAGCGACTCTGATGGCCGTCTCCAGATCCGGAAAGCCGCCGACCTCGCCAATGGAGGTGAGGTCCTCGCCTTCATCAAACAGGCGGCGCAGCGTCCGGATGAACTCGAAATTCTCCGGCCGATCCTTGGAGTAGGTGGTCAGGAAATCCCGGAAGTAGGGGTTCCCGGCCTTGTCGGACTCCAGCAAGGGACCTCCCGAGACACGGGGTGGATTGTCCCGGAGCTGCAGGTCGTGGGCATAGAAGTTTGCGGTGTCGAGGCGGAAGCCATCGGCGCCCCGGCGTATCCAGAAGCGGACGACCTCCGAGAGGGCCTCCCGGACCTCCGGGTGGTACCAGTTCAGGTCAGGCTGCTCCTTGAGGAAGGTATGCAGGTAGTACTGCCCCCGAGATTCCTCAAAGGTCCAGGACGGTCCGCCGAAGAGGCTCAGCCAGTTGTTGGGCGGGCTGCCGTCGGGTTTGGGGTCGGCCCAGACGTACCAGTCGGCCTTGGCGTTGTGGCGATCTCGACGGGACTCCTGAAACCACGGGTGCTGGTCGGAGGAGTGGTTGAGGACGAGGTCCAGCACCACCTTGATACCCCGGGCGTGAGCAGCTTCAACGAGCTGGTCGAAGTCGGCCAGCGTCCCGAAGATGGGGTCGATGTCGCAGTAGTCGCTGACGTCGTAGCCAAAGTCGGCCATTGGAGACTTGAAGAACGGTGAGATCCACAGCGCGTCGATGCCCAACCCGCCCCCCTGTCCGTCGTTGAGGTAGTCCAGACGTTCGGCAATTCCGGCAAGGTCTCCGATGCCGTCATTGTTGGCGTCCCGGAAGCTCCGGGGATAGATCTGGTAGAAGACGGCAGATTTCCACCAGTCGGCACGGTTGGTCATTTCATCCTGCGAGGTTGGGACTTTCGATCGGGCAACAGGTTCTTCAGGCTCCCCCTCTCCCGGAGGTGAGGGCTGGGGTGAGGATCAGCGTCGCTTGTCACTGCCCAGAGCCACGGGGACTCCGGTGACGCTCCAGATCTCTTCCGCATACTGCTGAATCGTGCGGTCGCTGGAGAACTTCCCGGAGCCGGCAGTGTTCATGATGGAGATCTGGGCCCAGCGCGAGGAGTCGGCCCAGGTGGACTCGAGCCGCTGCTGGCACTCGAGGTAGCTGGCAAAGTCGGCAAGCAGCAGGTAGTAGTCGCTGTGCAGCAGGGAACCGTGGATGTCCTGAAAGGCTTCGGGCTCTCGAGGGCTGAGCACGCCACTGGTCAGCACCTCCAGCACCCGGCGGATTTCCGGAGACTGTTGCACCAGCTGGTGCGGGTCGTACCCTTGGGCTCGAAGCTCGGTGACCTCGGTGGCATTCAGACCGAAAATGAAGCAGTTCTCCGGGCCGACCTCCTCCTGAATCTCCACGTTCGCTCCGTCCAGCGTCCCCAGGATCGGAGCGCCGTTGAGGATGAACTTCATGTTCCCGGTCCCGGAGGCCTCCATCCCGGCGGTGGAGATGTGCTGAGAGATGTCGGTTGCCGGAATGAGCTTCTCTGCCGCAGAGACGCCGTAGTTGGGGACAAAGACGACCCGCAGCTTCTTCCGGATTGCCGGGTCTTGCTCCAGGACGCGGCCGATGGCGTGAGCGAGGCGAATCACCTGCTTGGCCATGTGGTATCCGGGGGCTGCCTTTCCTGCGAAGATCACGGTGCGCGGGGTGAAGTCCCGGTTGGGACTGTCCTTGAGCAACAGCCACTGATGGATCACATGCAGCAGGTTCAGCAGCTGCCGCTTGTACTCGTGGATGCGCTTGATCTGGACGTCAAAGAGTGTCTGTGGGTCGACGGTCAGGCCGTGCCGGTACTGAAGCCATTTGGCAAACTGCTCCTTCTTCTGCTGTTTGACCTTCATCCACTGGTGCTGAAAGGTCTTCTTCGAGGCGTGTGCTCGCAGCTGGGAGAGCTGATCCAGGTCGGTAATCCACCCCTCGCCAATGCGCTCGGTGATCAGCTCCGAAAGCTCCGGGTTGGCACACCGGAGCCAGAGCCGGGGGGTGATGCCGTTGGTCTTGTTCTGGAAACGATCCGGGAACAGGCGGTGGAAGTCCTTGAACACCGTCTGCTTGAGCAAGTCGGTGTGCAGCGCCGCCACACCGTTGACCGCGTGGCTCCCGACGATGGCCAGGTGAGGCATCCGGACCTGCTTGGGCTGGCTCTCCTCAATCAGCGAGACGCGCTGCATCAACTCCAGGTCTCCGGGATGCTCCGAGGCGACGTGGCTGAGGAAGTGACTGTTGATCTCGTAGATGATCTCCAGATGTCGGGGAAGCAGGCGGCCCATGAGGTCAACGGACCACTTCTCCAGTGCCTCCGGAAGCACGGTGTGGTTGGTGTAGGCGAACACGTTCTGGGTGATTTCCCAGGCCGGTTTCCACTCGAGCCGCTCCTCATCCACGAGGATGCGCATCAGCTCTGCCACGGCGATGGACGGGTGGGTGTCGTTGAGTTGGATGGCGACCTGATCTGGCAGTTTCTCCCACGGGTGTCCTTGCTCAAGGAAGCGGTTGAGGATGTCCTTGAGCGAGGCGGCGACGAAGAAGTACTGCTGCTTGAGGCGCAGCTCCTTCCCAGAGAAGCCCTGATCGTTGGGGTAGAGGACCTTGGAGATGGTCTCGACCTGCTGACGCTCGGCCACGGCGGCCATGTAGTCTCCGCGGTTGAAGGCCTGAAAGTCAAAATCCCGCGGGGCCCGGGCGCGCCAGAGGCGCAGCGTGTTGACGGTGTGGTTTTGGTAGCCAGCCACCGGGACGTCGTAGGCCATGGCCAGGGCGTCCTGGGTGTTGACCCAGCGCTTGTGAGCGCGCCCGTGCGGGTCGACATAGGTCTCCACATTTCCGTAGAAATGCACCGGCATCAGCGTCTCCCAGCGCGGGATTTCCCACGGGTAGCCTTGCTCCAGCCAGGCATCCGGAGCCTCGACCTGCCTGCCTTGCTCAAAGCGCTGCTCAAAGATTCCATACTCGTAGCGGATTCCGTAGCCCTGTGCGGGCAACTGCAGCGTGGCCATGGAGTCCAGAAAGCAGGCGGCGAGGCGTCCAAGCCCTCCGTTGCCCAATCCGGCGTCGTGCTCCAGTTCCTCCAACTCCTCCAGGTCGTAGCCAATCTCCTGCATCGCAGTCTGGCAGCTCTCATAGATCCCGAGGTTGATCAGGTTGCTGCGCAGGCTCCGGCCGATCAGATACTCCAGGGAAAGGTAATAGACCTGCTTGGGCTGCTGCTCGTAGTACGTCTGCTGGGTGTCGTTGAGGAACTCGGTCAGCCGGTCTCGGATCGAGAGGGCGAGGCTGTCGTAGAGGTCAAATGAGGTGGCGTTGTGGCGGTTCTTGTTCTGGCTGAACTCCAGATGCTCGGCGACGGAGCGCAGCAGACCATCGGAATGCATCGGCCGATAGGTCTCCATCAGCTTCCAGACTTTTTCCATTTGAGCACGAGATTGAGGCATGACACCTTTCCTTGAAAAACCCGGTGATGTGTAAGTTTGCAGAGAGCGCCTGTGCTCCCTGGAGCGCTATTCACTCCGCAGAGCGAGAATCAGACAGCCAAGCGGAGGGAGGTCCAGCGCCGCTCGGGCGGGAAGTCCCTGCCATGGCTCAGGTTCCGCGTTCCACTCGGACTGTTGATTGTAGCCGCTTCCGCCAAAACGTGCTTCATCACTGTCAAATATTTTTTGATAGGTCCCCGATTGAGGCAGTCCTACGACATACTGATCTCTGGGCACCGGAGTGAAGTTGAACACGCAGACCAGCGGAGGGGCCGGCTGCGCCTCATCGGAAAAACGCAGGAAGCTGAGGACGCTCTGATCCGCATCGTGCAGGTCGATCCAGCGAAATCCGGACTCGTGGAAGTCGTTGCGGTGCAGGCTGGGGTGCTGCTGGTACAGGTGGTTGAGGGTCCGCTGGCACTCCTGGAGCTGACGGTGTCCCGGGATCTCCAGCAGATGCCAATCCAGGCTGCGTGCTTCGCTCCATTCGCGCCCCTGCCCAAACTCCTGCCCCATGAAGAGCAACTTCTTTCCCGGATGACACATCATGAAGCTCAGGTACAGGCGGACGTTGGCGCACTGCTGCCAGAAGTCTCCGGGCATCTTGCCCAAAAGGGAGCTCTTGCCGTGCACCACCTCGTCATGTGAGACGGCCAGGACGTAGTTCTCGCTGAAGGCGTAGACCAGGGAGAAGGTGATCCAGTGATGCTCATAGCGCCGATGAACGGGGTCCTTGGCCATGTAGCGCAACGTGTCGTTCATCCAGCCCATGTTCCACTTCAGGTTGAACCCCAACCCCCCCACATAGGTGGGACGACTTACTCCGGGCCAGGCGGTGGACTCTTCAGCGATGGAGAGAATCCCCGGAAACTCGCGGAAGAGGACCTCGTGGAGTTGACGCAGGAAGCGGATCGCCCCCAGGTTCTCGCGTCCTCCGTACTCGTTGGGGACCCACTCTCCGGCCTCGCGGGCATAGTCGAGGTAGAGCATGGAGGCGACCGCGTCGACCCGGATGCCGTCGATGTGATACTGCTCAAACCAGTGGAGCGCGCTGGAGATCAGAAAGTTCCGGACCTCGTTCCGCTCGTAGTTGAAGACCAGCGTCCCCCACTCTCGGTGCTCTCCCTGCCGGGTGTCCTCATGCTCGTAGAGCCCGGTCCCGTCGAAGCGAGCCAGGCCGTGGGCGTCCTTGGGAAAGTGCCCGGGAACCCAGTCGAGGATCACGCCAAGCCCGGCCTCGTGGCAGCGATCCACAAAATGCATGAAGTCCTCCGGGGTCCCGTGGCGGGAGGTCGGAGCAAAGTACCCGGTGACTTGATAGCCCCAAGAGCCGTCGAAGGGAAATTCGGAGACCGGGAGCAACTCGATGTGGGTGTAGCCCATCTCCTGGACGTAGGGGATGAGTTGATCGGCGGCTTCCCGGTAGGTGAGGAAGCGCTGCTGCTCCTCCGGAATCCGTCGCCAGGAGCCGAGATGAACCTCGTAGATGCTGATCGGCTGCTTGAGCGGGTCACGCTGCCTCCGGGCCTCCATCCACTCGGCATCCTGCCAGGGAAAGGGCTCGGTGGAGGCGACGCGCGACGCGGTGGCTGGTCGAAGCTCGGAGGCGAAGGCGAACGGGTCGGACTTGAGGAGCAACTCTCCGCTTTGGGTCTTGAGTTCAAACTTGTACAGCGTGCCGACACCGACCTCTGGGATGAACAGCTCCCACACTCCGCTGCTTCCCACCGAGTGCATCAGGTGCCGTCGGCCATCCCAGCCGTTGAAGTCTCCAACCACGCTGACTCGACGGGCGTTCGGGGCCCACACGGCAAACCAGGTCCCGGAGACGCCTTCCTGTTCCAGCGGGTGGGCGCCCAGGCGGTTGTGGAGACGATAGTGGGTCCCTTCTCCAAAGAGGTGCTGATCCAGCGGGCTGAAACGGGTAGGGAAGTAGTAGCCGTCGTAGCGTTCGTGAATGGCTCCGTCCGGGTAGCGAAGGCGTACGCGGTAGGGCGTGAGCGAGCGGCGTGGCTTCCCGGACCACTCGAAGGCTCCGGGCACGAGGCGTTGCATCGTCAAGCCCCGCTTCGCCTGGCCCCAGAGGATCTCGGCCTCTACGGCGTCGGGCTCCCACACACGCACGACCCACCTGCGCTCCGTTCCATCTCCCAACTCGTGAAAGCCTAGCAGAGAGCGCGGTTGGGACAGGTCTCCTCGAGTGAGAGAGTCCAGCAGTTCCGGAGGGAGGTGAGAGGGCGACATGCAGAAGTGTGAAAGAAGGTGATGGAGGGGGCGGTGGCAATTCGAGGAGCGCAGCCCGAAGGTGGCGGACTACCCTCCCTTCACCGAGCCGGCGACTAGCCCCCGGACAAAGTAGCGCTGCAGGGCGAAGAAGACAATCAGCGGGACGACAATCGAGATGAAGGCGCTGCTGGTCAGGATCTCCCAGTTGTCCCCCCGGGAGCCCAGCAGCTCGCGCATCTTGGAAGTGAGGACGATCTGGTCGTCGCTCTTGCCGAGGAAGACCAAGGCCACCAGCAGGTCGTTCCAGACCCAGAGGAACTGGAAGATCGTGAACGACGCCAAGGCCGGGACCGAGAGGGGAATCACCAACTTGGTGAAGATCTGGAAGTGCGTGGCACCGTCCATCCGGGCAGATTCGATGATATCCTTGGGCAGTGTCCCCATGTAGTTCCGGAGCAGGTAGATTGCCATGGGCAGCCCAAAGCCCGTGTGAGCCAGCCAGATCCCGGGGTAGGACTTGGCCGTGAGGTCAAACCACTCCCCGAGGCTGTTGTACATGCGCAGCAGGGGGATCAGGGACATTTGCAGCGGGACCACCAGGAGACCGACGACGATGACAAAGAGCAGCTGCCTTCCGGGAAATCGCATCCAGGCAAAGGCGTATGCCGCAAAAGCCGCGATAGTGATGGGGATGATCGTCGCCGGGATGGTGACCACAAAGGTGTTGATGAAGGACTGCCCGATGCCTTCGGAGGTGAGGACCTCCACGTAGTTGGCAATGGTGAAAGTCGGGGGAACCTCTGCCACAAAGAAGATGCGCTTGCCCCGCTTCTCCTCAATGGGCTGCTCGGATTCCCAACGGTAGGTGCCGTCAGCCTCAACCGTAATTCGGCCTCCGTCCTTGAGCGTGAGCGTCTCCCCAGCCGGGTAGGCGCTGAGGTCCCGGAAGTTGGTGTTGAAGGAGAGGATCGTCCGACCGGTCTCTTCAAACAGCACTCCGGAGATCACGTATTTCCCGTTCTCCTCAACCATCTCCTTGCTGGTTCCGGTTCGGCCCTGAGCATTCTGCTTGGAGGTTGACAGGGCGGTCCACCATCCGGTTGCGGCAAGCTGGTCCTTGTCCCGGAAGGAGCTGACCAGCAGCCCCACCGTCGGCAGGATCCAAAGCAGCACAAGCGCGAGCAGGCTCAGGTGGACCAGCAGTTGACCCAGCGTGGTCCTGAAGCCCAGGATCTGAATCTTCATCGCGCCCTCTCCTCTTCACGGAATTTCTTGATGTTCCAGACCATGATCGGGATCACCGCAAGCATGATGAAGACTGCGATCGTGCTCCCGCGTCCGGAGTCTCCCCCTCCCCGGAACATCCAGTCAAACATCAGGTTGGCCAAGACCTCGGTCTCCCACTGCCCGTTGGTCATGGCCAGGACGATGTCGAAGATCTTGAGGACGATGATGGTGATCGTGGTCCAGACGACGACGATGGTGCTCATGATCTGCGGGATCATGATCTTGAAGAAGATCTGCACCTCATTGGCCCCGTCGATGCGTGCGGCCTCCAGGGTCTCCTCCGGAACACCACGCAGAGCCGCGCTGAAGATCACCATGGCAAACCCGGTCTGAATCCAGACGAGGATGGCCATCAGGAAGAAGTTGTTCCAAAAGGGGATCGTGATCCAGGCCTGTGGCTCGCCTCCGAGCCCGACCACGACGGCGTTGAGGATGCCGATTTGCTCCGAGTCCGGACCCCGGAAGTCGTAGACGAACTTCCAGATCACGCTCGCGCCGACAAAGCTGATGGCCATGGGCATGAAGATCAGCGACTTGGCGAGGGTTCCCCACCAGACACGGTCCGCCAGAACTGCCACCACCAGACCAAAGACCACACTCAGGGAGGGCACCACCAGCAGCCACAGGAAGTTGTTTCCAATGGATTGCAGGAACTCCGGGTTCTTCAGAGCCCAGAGGTAGTTGCTCCATCCGACAGCGCGCTCTCCGGTGAAGTCGTGGAAGCTCAGGCGCAGCGTCTCATAGACCGGATAGATCAGATAGATGAACAGGATCACCAGGGCCGGCAGCACGAACAGCCAGGGGCGGATCGAGTCCCGGACGTCGTCGCGGCTGTGCAGGTGACCGTCTGCCGTGCGGGTGTCTGCAATGACCCAGTCCAGCAGCAGGTTGGTGCCCCAGAAGTAGAGCAGGCACGCTCCAACGCCAAGGACCACTGCCTGGGCGGCACTCAGGATCTGATCGGCCATGAGGGACTGTTCCGTGAGAAGGGAGGACCGGACCCCGGAGGGTCCGGTAAATCAGCAGGAATGCAGATCAGGAGCCTACTTGATCGAGTCCCAGCTGCTCTGGATGTTGTCGGCGACTTTCTGCTCCGAGGCGCCACTGACGTAGAAGACCATCTGGCTCCAGAAGGCTCCGGCACCAATGGCTCCCGGCATCAGGTCGGATCCGTCGAAGCGGAAGGTGGTGGCATTCAGCAGGATCTCTCCCTGCTTGCGGAGGATCTCGCTGGAGTACTTGCCCAGGTCCACTCCCTTGTGCGGAGTGAGGAAGCCGGCGCGGGCCATCCAGATTTCATGCGACATCGGATGCTGCAGGAAGCGGAGGAACTCACGAGTCGCTTCGCTGTCCTTGGTGATCGCCAGCAGCGTTCCGCCACCGAGCACCGGATTCCCCAACTGTGCCGCCTTGGAAGCGAACGGAGGGAAGTAGAAGAAGTCCGCATCGGTTCCCACCTGCACGCCTTCCGGGAAGAAGGCCGGGATGAAGCTGGCCTGGCGGTGCATGTAGCACTTCGGCGGCACACTGAACAGACCCTTGGGGCTGTCCCGGAAGTCGGTGGCGCCCACGGCACGGGAGCCGCCTTCCACGTAGTCGTTGTTCTTGGCAAACTTCCCGAAGGTCGCGATGGCGTTGACCACGCGGGGGTCGTTGAACTTGACGCTGTTGGTCACCCAACCGTCATAGACGTCCGGGGTCTGGGTGCGCAGCATGATGTCCTCCACCCAGTCGGTGGCCGGCCAACCGGTAGCATCTCCGGAGCCCAGACCGATGCACCACGGAGTGCCGCCGTCCTTGACGATCTGATCGCTCAAGGCGATCAGGTCTTCCATGGTCTTCGGGATCTCGTAGCCTCCGGCCTCGAAGTTCTCCGGAACGTACCAGACCAGCGACTTCACGTTCACATTGTAGAAGAAGCCATAGAACTGCTTCGCTCCGCTCTTGTCTGCATAGGTGCCCAGATCCACCCAGGACTGTCCGGCGGCGTAGTTGTCGCGGACCCACTGAGCGGTGTCATTGCCCAGCGGAACCAGACCGTTGATGGCCGCCATGTTGGCGGCCAGGCCCGGCTGTGGGAAGGCCGCGAGATTCGGCGGGCTTCCCGCCTTGATGTCAATCACGATCTGCTGCTCAAAGCTGTCCGAGCCCGCATACTCCACGTTGGCTCCAGTGGCCTTCTCGAAGGCTGCGATGACGGCCTCGAAACTCTCCTCGTCAGCAGTCAGCCACGGACCTGCGATCGTGACCGTCTGGCCACTCAGGTTCGGTCCTTTGTACGCGTTGTGTCCCCCTGCCGAAGCAGCAGACGCGAACGCTACGGCCGCGGTGGCCGCCAGCATCGACTTGATGATCTTTTTCATTGTGTCTCTCCCTGAATGAGAAATTTGATCAACCGCAACCAGAGCGGCTTTTTCCCTGATCCCATGAGTTTCCAAAACGTTTTGGATCCAAAACGTTTTGGACCGCGGATTCAAAGGAACAGCAACTAAGCTAAAGGGGTCCTGACAGGCTGTCAATGCAAATTTTCAGGAGAGAGGAGGGTGCACCCTTTTTTGTGAAAAAATTTGCAACTAAAGTATTTTTTAAAGGGCAAACCGTAGGATTTTTCTGGTGTGGAGTTGAGGGGGCCGACCGGAATCGTCCCACGGGTTCGCCCCTTGGGTGGGGCCAGAGTTCCCGGCCCCTTTGAGGGGGAACGCCTCTTGCTGTAGGAAACCAGGGCGAGCAGAGCTTGCGAGGTCCGATGCTGCGTGCATCGGCCTCTGACCATTCGGCCCAATGGAGGCCAGAACCCATCTTGACAAGGAGATCCCATGAAACCTACCGTCCGCTGGGGCGTGTTGAGCACGGCCAAGATTGGTCGGGAGAAAGTCATCCCTGCCATGCAGAAGAGCTCAACCGGCAAGATTGACGCAATCGCCAGCCGCAGTCTGGATCTGGCCCAGTCGACCGCCCGGGAACTGCACATCCCCAAGGCCTACGGCTCGTACGAGGAGCTGTTGGCGGATCCGGACATTGACGCGATCTACAACCCGCTGCCCAACCATCTGCACGTTCCCCTGACGATTCAGGCGGCGCGGGCGGGAAAGCACGTGCTCTGCGAGAAGCCGATCGCACTCACGGCAGCAGAGGCGCGGGAGCTGCTGGCGGTTCAGCACGAGACCTCGGTGCTCATCGTGGAGGCGTTCATGGTCCGCTCCAATCCACAGTGGCAGTGGGTTCGGGAGCGGGTCCGGAACCGTGAGATCGGAGACCTCATGGCGATTCAGGCAGCGTTCTCCTACTTCAATCGCGACCCGCAGAACGTGCGCAACCAGGCGGACATCGGCGGCGGAGGGATCTACGACATCGGGTGCTATCCGGTGGTGATCAGTCGCTACCTGTTTGAAGAGGAGCCGGATTCGGTGGCGGCAATCGTTCAGTACGATCCAGACTTTGGCACCGACCGGCTGGCCTCTGCGCTGCTGCGGTTCCCCTCCGGAGGCCAGGCCAGCTTCGTGTGCAGCACGCAGATGGTGCCCTATCAGCGGGTCCAGGTCTACGGATCCCGTAGGCGTATCGAGGTGGAGATCCCCTTCAACGCTCCCAACCAGCACGAATGCCGAATCTTCCTGGATGATGGCCAGTTTGCGCACGACCGGTTCCGGACTGTCACGGACCTGCCGATCGTGGACCAGTACACCGCGCAGGCAATGGACTTTGAGCACCGAGTCCTGCACCAGAACATCGGCTCCGAGCCGCTGCTCGACGCGATCGCCAACATGCAGGTGCTTGACGCGCTCTACCGGGCCGGGAAGTCCGGTCAGTGGGAGCCTGTTTCCTGAACCCCTTCTCCTGGAGCATCCCCAATGCCTCACGTTTCTCTGGTCCACTACAAAGACGCCTCTCCGGAAGTCCGGGAGGTCTATGACGACATCAAGGCCCTGCGTCAGGTCCCGGACGTCAACAACTTCTGGAAGTGCCTGGCGAACCATCCGACCACGCTGCGCAGAACCTGGGAGAGTCTGAAGGAGGTCATGGCTCCCGGAGCACTGGACCCGCTCACCAAGGAGATGATCTACGTCGCGGTCAGCGCCAGCAACGGGTGTGAGTACTGCATCCGCTCCCACACGGCTTCCGCACGCAAACAGGGCATGACGGAGGAGATGCTCGGGGAGGTCCTGGCCGTGGTTGGCATGGCCAACGAGACCAACCGGCTGGTTCACGGCTACCAGGTGCCGGTGGATGCACCGCTCCGGGATGAGCCGTGAGGCGTCCTCTCTCCTTTGTGACATCCAACGAAAACAAGCGCCGGGAGCTGGAGGTGCTGCTGGCAGAGCCTCTGGGACGCGTCACGCTGGACCTGGAGGAGATTCAGACCTCGGTGCTGGGAGACATCACGCGCCACAAGCTCCAGGAGGCCTTCCTGCAGGTCAAGGGACCAGTGATTGTGGAGGACACCTCACTCTACTTTGAGGCTTGGAACGAGCTTCCGGGCCCGCTGGTGAAATGGTTTCTGCGGAGTCTTGGACCGGATGGTCTGGTGAAGGCGCTGGAGCCGTTTGACAACTTCCGGGCCCGCGCGGT
The DNA here is from genome assembly GCA_038133845.1 of Deltaproteobacteria bacterium. Taxonomy (GTDB): domain Bacteria; phylum SAR324; class SAR324; order SAR324; family NAC60-12; genus JAYPUA01. Next base: position 16,050 of record JAYPUA010000019.1, on the reverse strand, counting down.
CTGCTGCATGGGCTACACCGAGGACGGTCAGGCCTTGCACCTCTTTCTTGGAGAGGTCCCCGGGCTCATCGTCTCTCCTCGAGGATCTCGCGAGTTTGGCTGGGATCCGATCTTTCAGCCGGAGGGGTTCTCACAGACCTTTGGAGAGATGAGCGCTGACGACAAGCACTCGGTCTCGATGCGTGCTCGAGCGGCACGGAAGCTCCGGAAGTTCCTGGGAATTCCTTCAGAGGTGTAGGTCTTTGGAGGAGAGAAAAAACGGCACGGAAAAGTTGGGGCAGAGCACGGAGGTGCTCAGTCGCAGAGCGCAGAGATGACGATCCTTTCGTCTTCTACCTTGACCTGGAGTTGGTCTCCGAGGCTGTAGCCGCAGGCATTGAGCAGGGAGTCCGGAAGCAGGATCTCGATCTTCTGTCGAGGGACACTTCGCACTTCCAGTGTCTGAGGCGGGGGCGGAGGCTTGGGCTTGATCGCCGAAGGGACGATGATGCGGCGCGGCCTTGGCTGTTCCTCCTCCTTCTTCTCGGGCACAGGCTCCTCTTCCGGACAGAACTGCGGAGCTCGGAGGCCCAGCTCGGCAGCACTTTCCAGCATTTCCAGCAACTGGGGCACATCCATCCCCATGATGTCTGCCGCCTCGGCACAGGTGTGGTGGCGGGCAATGACGCAGAGGTTGCGGTAAAATTGTCTCAACTGAGGCTCAGAGAGCACGGAAGGAGCGGACATACTATAAACAGGTTGGCTCAATTCAAAAGAAACCATCATATTCAAAAAAAGCCTCGAGGACAATTCGCTCAGCGCGTTTTTTCTCTTTTTTTCTCTCCATGATGGAAGTATTCAAAATTTCATAAATTTTTTCAGATTACTAAAGGGGGTTCAGCAAAAGGAACGCAGAGCCTGACCTTAGAAATTCAGGAGTGGAGTTCCCGAAATCAGCTCGTATCCAGAGAAACCGTGGGAGGCTTGGAGGAGGCCAGAATGTCTGAGCCTGTGGCCAGAGGAGGCTTTTGAAAGGCTTGTGCCAAACGTTCTGGAGTGCCCAGCAGGAAGAGTTGATCCTCGGCTTGCAGGCTGGTCTCCGGACCGATCTCGAAGAGCACCTGGCCGGAGCGTTGGACGGCCAGAACGGTCAGGCCAAGTGCCCGTCGGAGTCCCAACTCGGCCAGCGTCTGTCCACAAGCCGGAGAGTCGGGAGGGAGAATCCAGGTGGTCACTTCCAGCTCGGAAAGTTGGGAACTCAGGACACTGGAGGTGCTGTGATGGCGGAGTAGCCCGTACTGGTCCTTGCGCAACTCGGCGATGCAATGCTCAACGTCCGGACGCGGCGCGAGGAAGCTGGACATGACGCGGCGGAAGATCTCCAGGGAGGTCTCGAACTCCTCCGGGATCACCTCGTTTGCTCCAAGCTGAGTCAGTGCCGGAATTTCTGCGACATAGCGTGTGCGGACGATCACGTGGGCAGCAGGGTTGAGGGCACGAACCTGCTCCGTGATCCTCCGCACCGCAGTGGGGATGGCGATCACGACCACGACAGTCCGGGCGTGTTGCACACGGGCGCGCTCCAGCACCGCCTTTCGTGAGGCGTCGCCATAGAGGATGGGCACTCCCTCGGCACGCTCGCGTCGGACAGTCTCCGGGTTGGCCTCAATGACGGCATAGGGGACCCCGAGCCGTCGTGCTGCACGCGCCACGTTCTTCCCGTTCAGTCCATACCCAACGACCACCAGGTGATCCTGCAGGCTGCTCTTGTCGAGGAATTCCTCCGGGGAGTCCCCCGCCCAGCCCAGCCTCAGCCTCAGAGGCCACGGAGCCCGCAACATCCACTCGGCCCAGCGCTGGCAGTGAGGAAGCATCAGCGCCGCGACGATCATGGAGAGCACTGTGACGCTGAGGACTCCTTGTCCCAGAGTGTCGTCTCGGAGGCCAGCGGTTCCTGCTGCACGGTCCAGCAGGAAGGCAAACTCCCCAATCTGTGCAGTCAGCAATCCAACCTTGAGGGAAACCGCCAGGTCGGCACCGCTCAGCCACGCAGCCCATGCGCCCAGTATGCTCTTGAGCACAATCACCAGCATGGTCGCGCCCAACACCCAAGGCAGATACTCCCAGACAAATCGAGGGTTCAGCAGCATCCCGACCGAGATGAAGAAGAAGCTGGTGAACACATCTCGTGAGGGCAGGATGTGGTCCAGGGCGTCGTGGCTGAATTCCGACTCGGCAACCATGACTCCGGCAAGAAAGGCCCCCAGCGCTAGCGAGAAGCCTGCCCAGGCAGTCAACCAGGCGATCCCCAGACAGAGGCCGATCACGGTCAGCGGGAACAGTTCCGGGATCTTGCTGGCGACCACGTGGTGCAGCAAGCGTGGCAGAAACACCCGGGAGCTGACGGCCAGGCCTCCCCCAAGGGCCAGCAGGATGGGCAGAATCCACCAGCTGCTGCGCGTGCCCTCGGCGCTGGCCCCAAGCAATGGCACCAGCAGAAGCATCAGCACCGCGGCGACGTCCTGAAAGACGAGGACTCCCAAGGTCGCTCGTCCGTGTGGAGTCTCCAACTCTGCGTGGTCCTGCAGCGCCTTGAGCACCAGCGCTGTGGAGCTGAGCGCAAACGCCCCTCCGAGAAACAACGACTCTTTCATCGAGAGTTCCAGCAGCCCTGAAGCGAGTCCGTAGACTGCAGCGAACACCAACCCCACCTGCAGCACTCCGGAGCCGAGCATCCAACGACGCAGCTCGACCAGCCGTGCAAAGGAAAACTCCAGCCCAATGCTGAAGAGGAGCAGCACGACCCCAAACTCTGCCAGCACCTCTACCTCGTGGGCATGGGAGATCCACCCGAGTCCGTAAGGTCCAGCGACGATGCCGGTGGTCAGCAGTCCCATGGCTGAAGGCAGCCGCAGGCGATGAAACAACAGCACCGCTGCGACGGCGAGGACCATCAGCAGGATCAGGTCCTGGAGAAAGGTCAGGTTCATTGTGGGGTTGGGGCAGCCGGAGTTGGGGAGACACCCATCTGAAGCAGCAGGTCCGGGAGAAGGTTTCTGCGCAGCCAGAACATGGCCCCCAGACCTGAGATGATGTTGCCTACGGCAATCCCCAGGAAGATGCCCAGGAGCCCAAAGGTTGTGGAGCCGATCCAGGCCAGGGGCAGGATCAGGACGAAGAGGCGCAGCAGGTTGATGGTGGTGGACTGCATCGGGCGGTGCAGGCCGTTGCAGGCCGCGCTGGCGAGCATGGCCAGACCGTAGAATCCGAAGCTGAAGGGGACGCTCCAGAGAAAGAGCTGTGTGAGTTCCCGGACCCCATCGGCGTCACTGAAGATCGCCGAGATCGGAACGGCTCCGGATGCCAGAAGCAGACACGCACCGACTCCCCAAAACAGGGAAAACCTGGTGCTGAAAACCAGCGAGTCCCGGATCCGATCCGGCTTGCGAGCCCCGAAGTTTTGACCGACAAACGGCGTCAGGATGGCCGAAAGCGACATCACACCGAGCAGCGCCAGAGACTCCAGGCGTGTCCCGACCCCGAACGCGGCGACCGCGTTCGTGCCATATTCGGAAACCATGCGGGTCAGGATGGCGTTGGAGATCGGTGCGAGCATGCTGGTCAGGGCCGCAGGCATGCCGATGAACAGCACCGGACGCCAGGACTCCCAAAGGTGCTGAGGACGGGGAAAGCCTCCCTCCAGCATCTGCTCGCGCTTGCCCAGAATCCAGAGTCCGGCGAGTAGGGCGAAGAAGTAGGCGATCACGGTCGCCAGCGCTGCGCCCTGAACGCCCATCTGGGGAAAGGGACCCAAACCAAAGATGAGGAACGGGTCGAGGGCTGCGTTGACGACGGCAATCACCAGCATCACTCGGCTGGGAGTCTTGCTGTCGCCGGTCGCCCGGATGGCGCTGTTTCCCACGATCGGGATGGCCAGCAGCCCCACGCCAAGGTACCAGAGGGTCATGTAGTCTCGAATGATCTCCAGCATGTCCTCGCTGGCTCCCATCGCTGTGAACACCGGCTCAATGGTCATCAGCCCCACTGCGGAGATCAGGGACATCAGCACGGCGGTCAGGTAGAGGCTGTAGGTGGTCAGCCGACGTACCCGGGTGGGGTCTCCCTGACCAATCGCCCGGGAGACCACCGAGGAGGTCCCGATGCCAATCCCGAAGGCCAGGCTCATCACGGTGAAGACAACAGGGAACGTGAAGCTGATTGCTGCCAGTTCCCGAACGCCCAGCTGTCCAATGTAGAAGGTGTCAATGATGTTGATCAGCATGATCGAGACGATCCCCATGATCATGGGGAGGGTCAGGCGAAACAGCGTTGGACCTACCGGGCCTTCGAGCATGCCTGAAGAGCGGGCGCGGGTGACAGGGGCGTTCATGAGCTCTCCAGGGGAGGTTCTGCGGTTTTCCGGAAGTGAACGACACGGGGGTGGCGTGCCAGGTCCGGGTGGACGGCGGCCAACTCCCAGGCGGGAAAGCGTCTTGCCAGCGTGGACAGGGCATCTTCCTGGTCGTTCCCGATCTCCAGAAGCAGCTCTGCCTCGGACGCGAGCCACCCGGAAGCATGCTCAAGAATCTGGCGATACACCTCAAGCCCGTCCTCTCCCCCATCCAGGGCGATCCGGGGCTCGAAGCGCGCGACCTCCGGCTGAAGCGTTGGAACCACCTGGGTCGGGATGTAGGGTGGGTTGGCGATCAGGAAGTCGTACGGGGCCTCCCGAGGCAACTGCTCCAGCGCGTCTCCGAGAGACAGACGGATCTGTGCTGCCGGGGTCTTGAGCTGTGCCTGCAGGGCCTCCAGGTTGTGCAGCGCCACGGCGTGGGCTTCAGGGCTGATCTCGGCGCTGTGGATCTCCAGGGCCTCCACCTCCGAGGCCAGGGCAAGCACAATGGCTCCGGAGCCGGTGCCCCACTCGGCAACCCGGCAGACCTGTCCCGGGTGGGCCTGCATCCAATGTCGGATGCGCTTCAGCGTGCATTCAACGAGGGTCTCAGTATCTGGCCGAGGAATCAGGACCCCGGGCCGCACGTGCAATGGAAGGGACCAGAACTCCTGCGTTCCGATCAGGTAGGCTACGGGGCATCCGGAAGCACGCTCCCGGACCAGCTCACGAAAGGGGGTGCGCTCCTCCTCTGTCAGCGGCTGTTCCTTGCGCAGGTAGAGATCGATTCGGGAGGTGTTCAGGGCATGCGCGAGGAGCAGCTCTGCATCAAGGCGTGCCGAGAGGATTCCTTTTTCAGTGAAGAAGTTTTGAGTCCACTGCAGTAGCGATTCAATCGTCCAGACTTCAGGTGTTTCGGCGTTTGTACTGCTCAATCTTCTCTTTCAGTTCGTCGTACTCCTCGCACCCGAAGTAGCAGGCCTGGTCCAGCACTTTCAGGTGCTCTTCCGCCTTGGCCAGGTTGCCCAGTTTGAGGTACAGTTCTCCGATGTATTCGTTGGCACCCAGGTGCCGGGGCTTGAGGGCGAGCGCCTGCTGGTAATGCTGGAGCGCCTCGTCGTTGCGTTCCAGGTGACGCAGCGAGTAGGCGTACATGTTGTGGTAGTCCGGATTGTTTGCGTCCTCTGCCAGAGCCGACTCGAAGTGCCCGAGGGCCTGAGGAAAGTCCCCACTCTTGACCGCCCTCTGGCCTTTTTGAAAGGAGGCGTATCCGGGCTGTTCCTGTTTGGTGGAAGAGGATGATCCGGCAGCCAGTGAAATGGTCGAGACGACCAGCAGCGTGAAGGCAAGCGACACAAAGCGCATGAGTTCTCCTGAAGAGAGGGGAAAGAACCTGCTTCCGAGTGATTCCATTTGATGATAGAAATGAAACGATTTATTGTCTAGGCGGATTCCGAATCGCAACACACTGTTACAGGGACTTCATGCACACCACCTACATCGCTGTCGAAGATGCAGCCTCACACCTGAACCACCCGGACTGGGTCTTCATCGACTGTCGGTTTTCCATGGATCAGCCCACGCTCAAGGAGCAGGAGTATGGCCGGTCTCACCTCCCCGGAGCCCACTACGCACACCTGGAGCGAGACCTGAGCAATCCGGAGCAGATGGGCAAGGCCGGACGTCATCCCCTACCCGATTTCGAGGCGCTGGTCTCCAACTTCAGCAAGTGGGGGATCGACCCCACGGTGCAGGTGGTGGCCTACGATGACGGCTCCGGGGCGATGGCTGCCCGGCTCTGGTGGATCTTGCGCTGGATGGGACACGACGCGGTCGCGGTGCTTGATGGAGGCTGGAACGCCTGGAACCGCGCCGGCCTGCCCCTGAGTGCAGAGATCCCGGAACCGTCTCCTCGGAGCTTTCAGATGAACCCACGGCATGAGTGGCTTCTGCGGGCAAACGAGGTGGACGCGGTCCGCAACCGCAGCGAGGTCTGCATGATCGACGCTCGCTCCCGGGAGCGCTTTCGGGGAGAGAACGAGACGCTGGATCCGGTGGCGGGGCACATCCCCGGGGCGCTTTCCTTCCCGTGCACGGAGAATCTGGATGCCGAGGGGAAGGTGATCTCGGTGGAGGCGCTGTGCAGGAGGTTCGAGCAGGTGCTGGAGGGGCGGTCTCCGGACCGCCTGATCAGCTACTGCGGGTCCGGGGTCACCGCCTGCCTGAACCTGCTGGCGCTCAAGCACTCCGGTTTGGGGAACGGACGGCTCTATGCCGGGTCGTGGAGCGAGTGGATCACCGACCCGGACCGTCCGGTTGCAACAGGCGACTGAGGAGGGTCGGGCGTTGGCACTCTTGCCGCGCAGCATCCGCAAGCATCCTCGATTCCGCAGGTGGCAGATGCAGCTGGGGGTGGGGCTGTTTCGTCAGTTGCTGCGTTTCACTGGCGTCACGGCTCAGGTCTCCCGGGAAAACGAAGCGGCTCTGCATCAAGTCCTTCGTGAAGACGGAGCCTTCCTCCTCTCGACTTGGCATGAGAACATCTACTTCAGCACGTGGATGCTCCGGGACCTGGGGCTGACTGCGCTGATCAGCAGCTCGCGTGACGGCGAGGCGATCTATGGGGTGATGCGGCACTTCAACTTCGAAGCGGTCCGTGGCTCCTCCACGCGAGGAGGGGCGCTGGCGCTGCGTGAGATGCTGCAAGTGCTTGAGCGCAAGCGGTCCGTGGCCATTACCCCAGATGGCCCGACCGGCCCCTTGCACCAGGTGCAGTCCGGGATCCTGCTGCTGGCCAAAAAGTCGGGGCTCCCGATCCTGCCCTGGCATTACGAGGTCCGGGACCTCTGGCGGCTGAAGAGTTGGGATTCGCACAAGATTCCAAAGCCCTTCACCTTGGGGGTCGGACGCTTCGGGACGCCACTGCACATTCCTCCCGGGGTGCGGGATCTGACAGAGTGGCAGGGGGTCTTGGAGGAGAGGATGGAGGAGAATGTCCAGGAGGTGCGGTCGCGCCTTCAGGAGTGAGGCGAGGAGCCCTGCAGAGGCCCTCGCCGCGGTCAGGTCACATCTTTGCGTTGTAGTCCTTGATCGCCTGATCCTTGACCTCCTCCAGGTAGAGGCGGGCGTAGATCTCGATCAGGAAGGGCCGCAACTCGTTGACGTCCTCGTCGTCCGAGTACTCGGTGAAGAACTGCTCGTACGTGTCCATCGCTCCAACGAGCAGGCCGTAGTCAGTCAGCAGGTTGGCGTAGAGGAATCCGGACTCGTCCATTGACTTCGCCTGATCGGCCTTGGCGGTGAACTCCTTGAGCTTCTTCGGGGTCATGCGCTTCAGGTTTTGGGTCTTGGTGGTGTAGACCACCTGGCCGCCTTCCATCACTTCGACAAAGTACTTCATGTTCTTGCTCGGGGGCTTCACGGTCGTGCGCACCAGCGGATCGCCTGTTGCCGGGACTTCGTAGGTCGCGTCATCCTTCCATTCCTTGGTCTTGCGGTCCTTCTCTCCGACATGGACCTTGTAGGAGTACTGGGAGCCCACGTTCGACCAGGCAATGTCGGCGTAGTCATCAATGACCACGACGTTTCCCACCTTGAGCTGGATGCCAGGCTTCTTGGCAGAGCGTCGCACCGTCGTGTACTTTTGGGTCTTGACGAACTTGTCACCGAGGCCTGAGACCAGGTCTCCTGCTGATTGTTGCTCCCCAAGCTGACCTTTGGTCGCCTGAAGTCCATCGGCTACAACCTTGGCCTCCGTGTCTGCAGGGATGGCTGTGGTCTGGTTGTTGCCCTGGTTGATGAATTTGACGGAGCCGTCGGCTCCGGTCCGGAACATGTATTCCTCATAGAGAAAAACGTTGCGGCGGACTTTTTTCCACTTTTTTCCGTTTTTACTATATTCTACAGTTCCCTGAGGCTCGGTCAGCATGCCAATCGGGGTTCTGGCCCAAAGATTGCCTGCCATGAGAAAGACGAACAGCATCAGGAGTGCAAGGGGCTTCCGGTACCGCATAGGACCTCTGTATCTAGGGGTGAATCATCAAAGCCAAGATATCCTAGCGTTTCTCCGGAGAAGACGCAACCTCCGGAAATCAAACTTTCAGCGGACGAATGCACCCTCTCAGCCCATGAAGACCATCACGATCAAAACCCTGTTGAGTTTCTGGATCCTGCTGATCAGCAGCGTGGGAGCTCAGGCGGAAGTGCCGATGCACGAAGGCCTCAAGCGCGACCTGGTGGGACTGGACTACCTGATCCGCAACCTGGAGTTCAGCATCATCAAGTGTGATCTGGGAACCTGCCAGTTCTCCACGGCAGACGCCTCCTACACCGTGCAGTTGCGTCGGGCGACCCCGGTGGAGTTCAAACGGGAAGGTTTGATCTACGTCATGCGGGTCAGCGCCCGCTCTCCTCTGATGGCCTCCACTCTGAACATCGACTACATCCAGGATCCGCCGAGCATCATCCTCGGAAGAGGGGGCTGGAGCGAGCCGCTCCCTGCCTATGAGAAGCTCTACTTTCGGATGGTGGGACGCTGGGTGCCGATTCTCCAGTCCCGGCTGATGCGCCGGGGACTGAGCATCGACTGAGATGAGACTGGGGAGGCTCTCCGTTGGGAAGACGGGGTGGCAGCCCGGAGAGAAACCACCACCCCTAGGAGAGTCAGACCGTGGCTGAGCTTTGGTAGCCCATACCTCCGGGAAGCCTCACAAACTCGGGATAGGAGTGCATCCCGAACTCGCGCTCATCAATGCCCTCCAACTCCTCCTCTTCAGAAACCCGCAGTCCCATTGTCGCCTTGATCGCGTACCAGGTCACGAAGCTGGCGATGAAGGTGAAGGCTCCGATCACGATCACGCCGGTCAGCTGAGTCATGAAGGAGGCGTCCTCCTTGAAGATCCCCACGGCCAGCGTTCCCCAGATGCCATTGACCAGGTGCACCGAGAGGGCTCCGACGGGGTCGTCGATCTTCAGCTTGTCGAAGAAGGGAACGGCGAAGACAACCAGCACCCCGCCAACCGCGCCAATGATCACGGCGAGCCCGGGACCCGGGTAGTCCGGACCTGCGGTGATGGCGACCAGCCCGGAGAGGGCTCCGTTGAGGACCATCGTCAGGTCGATCTTCTTGTACATGACCTGCGTCAGGATCAAGGCCACAAGCGCCCCGGCACACGCGGCCATGTTGGTGTTCACCAGGACGGCAGAGATCGCGTCCGCGTCGCTCTTGCTCCCCAGGGCCAGCTGGGAGCCTCCGTTGAAGCCAAACCAGCCGAACCAGAGGATGAAGGTCCCCAGGGTCGCCAGAGGCAGGTTGGAGGCTGGAATGGGAACGACGCGGCCTTGAGAGTCGTACTTGCCCCGGCGGGCGCCGAGGAGGATCGCTCCGGCCAGCGCAGCCCAGCCGCCGACAGAGTGGACGATCGTTGATCCGGCAAAGTCGGAGAAGCCGTCAATCATGCCCCCCAGAGAGGTTCCCCCCCAGGTCCAGTGTCCCTGAATCGGATAGATCAAGGCGGTCAGCACCAGCGTGAAGACCATGAACGGCCAGTACTTGATCCGCTCGGCAACCGTCCCTGAGACAATGGAGGCGGCGGTGGCGACGAAGACGACCTGGAAGAAGAAGTCGGACATCAGGCTGTGTCCATCGGCCGAGGTGCCTTCGAGGAGCAATCCGGACCCCATGAAGCTGTTCCCGGTGCCGTACATCAGATTGTAGCCGATCACGTAGTACGCCAGGCAGGCCAGCGCGTAGAGCGTGATGTTCTTGGTCAAGATCGCGGTGACGCTCTTGCTGCGTACCATTCCCGCCTCCAGCATCGCGAAGCCAGCGGCCATCCACATGACCAGCGCTCCGCTGATCAACAGCCAGATCGTGTCCAGCACATATTTCATTTCTGCTGAAAATTCCATAGGGGCTCTCCGTGTATGAGATTGATCAAATTCCGGGATCGTCCATCAGGACTGCTCTACCCTCAGCAGGTTGCATGCCTTTTGCGCATTTCATTCAAATATCTGATATTGAACAATTAAAAATTATCAATCCTCATTTAAGCAAAAAAAGTATGCATTGATTTTGTGCGCCTTGATCGAGAGGTGTTTACTTTTTAGGCGTCTGCTCACAGGCCTGCTCTGGGCTGCAGAATCTCTTCGTTGCCAAGCCTTTCGCGTTGCAGGCTCGGTCCGATCAGTTTATCTAAAAAATTATTATTCTGATAAATGGAGGCCCAGCCACTGAATCCCTGCTCCGGAGTGGACCCTTCTTCGGGAGCAGACCTGGGTTCATCGCAGATCAGTCCAGAAATTCAGGTGGGCTTCAGGGGGGATGGATGATCCGTTGAGACGCTTTTTCGCATTGAAAAAGCCGAGGGATACAGTACTCTGAACGGTTCAGGAATAATTCCGGATTGTCGGGTCGTCTCCCGCCTTCAACCACACACTGCAAAACACCTAATGAGCAACTCCACGTCAACCATTGCCTGGACCAAAACCGATGAAGCTCCGCTGTTGGCGAGCTACTCGTTTCTCCCCATCGTTCAGGCCTTTACGCAGGGCACTGGGGTTTCGGTGGAATACCGGGACATCTCCCTGGCCGGGCGGATCATCGCCAACTTCCCGGAGAAGCTGACCGATGACCAGAAGATCCCGGACGAACTGAGCGCGCTGGGCGAGTGGACGCAGGCTCCGGATGCGAACATCATCAAGCTCCCGAACATCAGCGCCTCCATCCCGCAGCTGAAGGCGGCCATCGCCGAGCTGCAGGGGCAGGGGTATGACATCCCGGACTATCCGGAGTCGCCGCAGAGCGATGCCGAGAAGTCTGCGTACCAGCGCTATGCGAAGGTGCTGGGGAGTGCGGTGAACCCGGTGTTGCGGGAGGGAAACTCCGACCGTCGCGCCGCCAGTGCGGTGAAGAACTATGCGAAGAAACACCCGCACTCCATGGGGGCCTGGAGCAGTGACTCCAGATCCCATGTGGCGACGATGAGCGGTGGAGACTTCTTCTCCAACGAAAAGTCGGTGACTCTTGAGAAGGCCACCACCGTCCGGATCGAGTTTGTCGGGGCGGGGGGAACGACCGTGCTGAAGGACAAGGTCGCTCTCGACCAAGGAGAGGTGGTGGACGCCACCTTCATGAGCAAGAAGGCGCTGATTGCCTTCCTGGAGGAGCAGGTGCAGGACGCAAAGGACCAAGGCGTGCTCTTCTCCCTGCACCTGAAGGCCACGATGATGAAGGTGTCCGACCCGATCATGTTCGGGCACGCGGTGAGAGTCTTCTACGCGCCGGTGATCGCGAAGCATCAGCAGGTGCTGGACGAACTGGGGGTGAACTTCAACAATGGCCTCGGCGACCTCTACGCCAAGCTGGACGGCCTTTCGGCCGAGAAAAAGGCTGAGCTCGAGGTCGACCTCGAGGCCCTGTATCAGGACCGTCCGCAGATGGCGATGGTCGACTCCGACCGGGGGATCACCAACCTGCACGTCCCCAGCGATGTGATCATTGATGCCTCCATGCCGGCGGCCATCCGGACCTCCGGGCAGATGTGGGGGCCGGACGGGAAGCTGCACGACACCAAGTTCGTGATCCCCGATGCCAGCTATGCCCCGCTGTATCAGGCAACGATTGAAGACTGTGTCGCCTCCGGAGCTCTGGATCCGGCAAAGATGGGGACGGTGCAGAACGTTGGTCTCATGGCCCAGAAAGCCGAGGAGTATGGCTCGCACGGGACCACCTTCGAGGCTCCGGGAGACGGCTCCATCCGGGTGGTGGATGCAGACGGGGAGGTGGTCCACGAACACCAGGTGGAGGCCGGCGACATCTGGCGCATGGTGATGGTCAAGGACGCGGCCATTCAGGACTGGGTCAAGCTCGCGGTGACGCGTGCACGCCTCACGGGGTGGCCGGCCGTGTTCTGGCTGGACGAGCAGCGCGCCCACGGTCGGGAGTTGATCAAGAAGGTGAATCGCTACCTGAAGGATCACGACACCACGGGGCTTGATCTGCCGATCATGTCGGTGTACGAGGCGGCCAAGTACTCGATCGAGCGAGCGCGTGCAGGAGAAGACACGATCTCCGTGACCGGAAACGTCCTGCGTGACTACAACACCGACCTGTATCCGATCCTTGAGCTGGGAACCAGCGCGAAGATGCTCTCGATCGTTCCGCTGATGAAGGGCGGCGGTCTGTTTGAGACCGGAGCGGGCGGTTCAGCGCCAAAGCACGTGCAGCAGTTTGTCAAGGAAGGCCACCTGCGCTGGGACTCGCTGGGAGAGTTCCTGGCCCTTGCGGAGTCGTTGGACCACCTCTCCCGGACTCAGGGGAACGCGACCGCAGGGGTGCTGGCCCGCAGCCTCGGTCAGGCCAACGAGCAGTTTCTCAACGAGAACAAGTCGCCCTCTCGCAAGGTGCACGAGCTGGACAACCGGGGCAGCCACTTCTACCTGACGCTCTACTGGGCGCAGGCGTTGGCAGCCCAGACGGAGGATCCGGCCCTGCAGCAGCGCTTTGCCTCGCTGGCCAAGACGCTGACTGAGCAGGAGCGGGTGATTGTGGACGAGCTGAATGCCGCTCAGGGAAGCCCCGTCGATCTGGGAGGCTACTACCTCCCGGATGATGAGAAGGCCTCTCAGGCGATGCGTCCGAGCGCGACCTTCAACGCAGCACTGGCAGCACTGCAAGGCTGAGAGACAAGAGTTTAGGGGGGAATGCTTCATTTCGATGGGCCCGGCGAAGCGGACTTCTCCGGGCCACTCATTCTGACAGCTTCAACGGTCTGCCTGTAGGCAAGGACAGGAAATCACCTGAGTTGGAGCAGGCGTAACTGCAAACCTGAAAGGAAACAGAGAACCATGAGAAATGTAAAAGTTGCAGTCACCGGCGCTGCCGGACAGATCGGATACGCCATGCTGTTTCGGCTCGCCTCCGGAGCGGTCTTTGGTCCCAACACCACCGTGGACCTGCAGCTCCTGGAGCTGGAGGCCGCGCTGCCTGCGCTCGAGGGCGTGAAGATGGAGCTGGACGACTGCGCGTTCCCGCTGCTGAACAAGGTGGTGACCACCTCCGACGCCAACGTGGCGTTTCGGGACACCGACTGGGTCCTGCTTGTCGGCGCCGCCCCGCGCAAGGCCGGGATGGAGCGCAACGACCTGCTGCGCATCAACGGAGGCATCTTCGTCGGGCAGGGCAAGGCGATCAACGACAACGCTGGAGATGACGTTCGGGTCTTGGTGGTTGGCAACCCGTGCAACACCAACTGCCTGATTGCCATGAACAACGCCCCGCGCATCCCTCGGGACCGCTGGTTCGCGATGACGGCGCTGGATGAGAACCGTGCAAAGAGCCAGCTTGCTCAAAAGGCCGGAGTGGCGGTGAAGGACGTCACCAACATGACGATCTGGGGCAACCACAGCGCCACCCAGTATCCGGACTTCTACAATGCAAAGATTCAGGGCCAGGCCGCTCCGGAGGTGATCAGCGATCATGACTGGCTCAAGGGCGAGTTCATCTCCACCGTGCAGCAACGCGGTGCAGCGATCATCAAGGCCCGGGGCGCGTCCTCTGCCGCTTCTGCCGCCAACGCTGCCCTGGACACGGTGATGCGGATGGAGAACCCGACGGCCTCCGGAGACTGGTTCAGCACCGGCGTCCCCAGCGATGGGAGCTATGGAATTCCGGAGGGACTGATCTTCAGCTACCCGCTCTCCAGCCAGGGCGGGAGCCAGTGGGAGGTTGTGTCTGGGGTCCCGGTCAACGAGTTTGGCCAGGAGAAGATCAATGCCACCCGCGCGGAGCTGGAGATGGAGCGTGACGCGGTCAAGGACATGCTCGGATAGAGAAGCGCAATGAAAATTCACGAATATCAAGCAAAGCAGGTCCTGGCCCAGTACGGGGTCAGCATTCCCCAGGGCAAGGTGGCCCGGACCTCCGACGAGGCCGTGAGCATCGCGCAGGAGCTGGGAACCGAGGTCTGTGTCGTCAAGGCCCAGATTCATGCCGGCGGTCGTGGCAAGGGCGGCGGCGTCAAGGTCTCCAAAGGGCTCGATGCCGTCCGGGAGAGCGCGGAGCAGATCCTGGGCATGCAGCTCGTGACACATCAGACCGGCCCGGCCGGACAGAAGGTCAAGCAGGTGCTGGTGGAAGAGGGCATGGAGATCCTCAAGGAACTTTACTGCTCGGTGCTGGTGGACCGCGGGCAGCAGCGCATCGTCATCCTGGCCTCCACGGAGGGCGGGATGGACATTGAGGAGGTCGCCGCGAAGACCCCGGAGAAGATCCTCAAGGTCTTTGTCGACCCGACCATTGGACTGCGTCCCTTCCAGACCATGCAGCTGGCCTACGGGCTGAAGATCGACGAGATCAACCCGAAGCTGATCCGTCCGGCCGCGGCGCTGTTTCAGGCCCTCTACGACGCCTTTGTCGCCGAGGACTGCTCCTTGGTGGAGATCAACCCGCTGGTGCTCACGGGCGACGGTCGGGTGGTGGCCCTGGATTCGAAGGTCACCTTCGATGACAACGCGCTCTTCCGGCACAAGGCGACCCTGGAGCTGCGGGATCCGGATGAGGAGGATCCGCTGGAGATCGAGGCGGCCGAGTCGAACCTGAACTACATCAAGCTGGACGGAACCATTGGCTGCATGGTCAACGGGGCCGGTTTGGCGATGGGGACGATGGACATCATCAAGGCCTATGGCGGAGAGCCGGCCAACTTCCTCGACGTTGGCGGGACGGCGACGCAGGAGACTGTGGAAAAGGCCTTCAAGATCATCACCAGTGATGAGAACGTCCGGTGCATCCTGATCAACATCTTCGGGGGCATCGTGCGCTGCGACATGGTTGCGGCAGGTGTGATCGCGGCAATCAAGAACGTCAACCTGCAGATCCCGGTTGTCGTTCGACTGGAGGGGACCAACGCGGAGGAGGCCCACGCCCTCGTGGCCCAGTCCGGGCTGGGCGACAAGCTGCAGATGGCCGACGGCCTCAAGGATGCAGCCCAAAAAGCGGTCGCTGCCGCAAGCTGACCGGCTTCTCCTCTTGATTCCTCAGGGAGGCGCTCTATCCTGAAGAGAGCCTCCCTCGCGCTCGCATAGCTCAGCTGGTAGAGCAACGCATTCGTAATGCGTAGGTCGCCGGTTCAAATCCGGCTGCGAGCTCCAGATCCCTCCTTCCAGCAAGATCAAAACCTCAAAGAGCCGGCCGCAGGGACGCGTGCCCCTGGAGCAGGACCTGGTTGATCCCTCCGGCATCTCAAGATGCCCCCCGAAAAAGCCGATGCGCTCCCTGGAGGGCTCTCCGGAAGCCTCCTCCGCCCAGGCAAGGCGTTGCGACCGGGCTCCTCTTCCGCCTGGGATTCTCCGGGAGGAGGAAGAAAAGCGTGGACGCTTTCAGCCATTGAACTTTGCTGTTGCTCTCGATACATTGGCAGGCACCCTTGACCTGACCGGGAAGGGGCTGTCTTGAGGAAAGCAGTCATCTGCCAAGACCGAGCCGCCTGGCTCCAGGACCCCGCCCGCTTTGAACCGCTCCGTTTTGGTGCCGCCCAACTCATGAATCCGGAGATGCGGTAACGCATGCAGCCGCTAGACAAAGCATTGGAAAATCGGCTCGAACGCATCATCAAGGACGCGCGCGATGTCGCCGACGACGCCCGTGCCGTGCTGGAACCGCTCACCCCCTTGAGGGA
>JAYPUA010000018.1:45927-57584 GCA_038133845.1 Deltaproteobacteria bacterium | reverse complement strand
ACCCCCCTGCGGTTGGCAAACCAACTGTATCCCTTCGAATCCTGGAAAATCGAGAAGATGCTGCTGTTCTCCAGCAACAGCTTGTCCAGCACCTTGGCAGACTGGGTGATCAGGTCCAGCCGGACGACACCAAGCTCCTCCACGCCCAAGAGGAAGACGTTTTGGCTGACCTGAAACACTGCCGTCACCAGACGATTCTCGAAGATCTCGCCATTCACTATCGGGAGAGTGCTGAAGGCTTCCCGGTCCGGTGTCTTCAGGTTTTCCGGGTCTTCCATCTGCGGGTTGTACAGAAGCACGCCCTTGTCCTGAGTAATCAGGAGCAGACGTCCATCCGAGTGAGGGATCAGGGCGTGAGCCAAGAAAAAATTTCCTTCGGCTATAGGCTCTAGCTGGTTGTCCCTCAACCGCATCAGGCCTTCATCGGAGTCGATCAGGTACAAAAACTCTCCGGACCAGCCCACCTTGTAGAGGTTCCCATCTGTTGGAATGACGGAGAAGCCGCCTGGGCCGTAGCGGAGCAACAGCTTCTCGAAGAGGAAGAGCAGCTCGCCTGTCGGCAGACGCAGGCTCTCCAGCACCGGACCATAGGCTTTCAGGTCCTCAATGCCCACCTGGTCTTCGAGGGAGAGGTACTCCATCTTCCCATCCCGGCTGGGCGCCAGATAGCCAATGTCCCCATCTCCGCCAACATAGATCCGCCCCTCTTCGTCGCAGACCAGGCTGAAGGCTCCTCCGGGAACCCGGATCAGCCGCCAGGTGCTGCTATCGTACTCCAGGACCCCTCGAGACGTCGCGTAGTACATCAAACCGCGCCGGTCCTGGCTGACTCCCAGAATCAAGGCATCGACGTCAAAATCGCGCGAGGTGTAATTCCGGACGATCCCATCTTCCCACTGATCAATCGCCTGAGCTGCTCCCGTGAAGATCAGATGAAGCACAAGGATGCCCAGGCAAACCCTCAGCAGCCAGGAGTTCTTCAGAGCGCACATCATTCGATCACAAACTGAAGGGTCTGTTCGTTCAGATTGTCCACCCAGTCTTCCACCTGGACCTTCAACTCAAACTCGCCACGGGTTGGGATGCGGTTGATGGGCTGACGATAGAGGCTCTTGGGGGCACCGTCCAGCGAGTAGGACACGGCCCGGACCCCGCTGTGGGGGTCGCGGGTGTCGAGGTGAATCAGGCTCCCGCTCTTGATGTAGTACTTCCCTTCACGCAAGCTGAACGGAGGAGTCGTCCGCACCTTGAGCTCCGGAGGGGTACTGTCCAGGAAGAACTCGAAGGTCTTCTCCGCCTCCTGGTTGCCTACCTGATCCACCGCATAGTAGCTGAGCACCTGAGGACCCGTTTCCTTGATCTGCAGTGGCTTGCGGTATGGCTGGGGCTCTCCCTGGTTGATGCGGTAGAAGAGCTGCTTCACACCGGCCGCTCCGTCCACAGAGCTCAGGAAGATCTGCGTTTGGGCGTTCAGGTAAAGGTCCAGCCTGAAGACGTAGCGTGTTCCCTCAACTCGATGTGCAGAGTTGGGAGGCGTGAGGTCCAGGAAAAAGTCCGAGGATTTGCTGGGAGTGGTGTTGCCCACCCGGTCGATGGCGCTGTAGGCGATGCTGTGACGTCGCTCCGCTTCAGGCAGGGTGAAGCTCTTGGCGTACGTCTCCCACTCGCTGTTGTCCAAGGCATACTGCACTTTTAGCAGCTCGCTGCCTCGCTCGGTTGCCCGGAGGCTGAAGCTGGTGCTCCGGGCAACATAGGTTCGTCCGTTTTCTGCCTCGAATTGCGCCCCTTTTACCTGAAGCGAGACCGCAGGAGGCTTGTGGTCCAGAGTGAAGGAGAGCGATTTTTCCTCCTCCCGGTTGCCCACTCCGTCCACTGCGTAGTACCGAAAGCTGTGCGGTCCCTCGGGCAGCTCCAGCAACGCCTTGCCGCTGAGCGGACGCTGATAGGTTCGAAAGCTCTGGTTGTCAAAGGCATAGTAGACCCCCGCGACTCCGGAGAGCCCGTCACTGGAGGAAAGCTCGATCACGGTGTTTGAAGAGAATGTTGTCCCGAACAGAGAGCCGGAGATCGTCTGGGTCGTCAGTGGCGGAGAGAGGTCGACCACAAACTCCAGGTCTCGGGGACGCTCGATGTTGCCCACGTGGTCCACCGCGTAGTAGCTCACCAGGTAGGGCTTCTCCACAAAGAATAGCCGGACCGGGTCCGGTCCGTAGGGCACATATCCGGAGCCGTCGATAGAGTAGAGGATCTGCTCCACGCCGGCCTGTTGCTCACGACCTCGATCCACGCTGGCAAGTTGCAGAGCCAGCCCCTGGCTGAAGTAGCGAGTGCCTCCACGCTCAGAGGTGTTCGCCTCCAGGAACTTCACGGAGGTGCTCGGCGCGGTGTCATCGATCGGTAGCTGAAACTGGCGGCGAGTGAACGGAATGGAGACCCCCAGGCTCTCCTTGCCCCCTTCGGCAAAGAACAGCGGTTGCGGGTCCTGATCATCCGGATCAAACTCCATCTGGAACCAGTCTGCATCCTCCTCGGGCGAGGTCGCGATACGCAGAAAGAACTCCAGACCGCTCGCACCGATCAGCCCATGCTCCGGATGCAGATGCCACTTCTTGCGATGCACCGCACGGAGAGCGTTTTCCTGATCCTCTGTACTGAGCAGCAGCGAGGTCTTGGTCTGCGGCGTCAGATCCACCGAGACCGAGAGCGTCTTGGGCAGCTCCTCGTTGTGAACGTTGTCCACCGAGTAAAACTGGATCTGGTAGTTCTCCTCCTCCGGGAAACTCAATGGCTCCGTGTAGGGTTCGCAGGGCAGCTCGTTGATGCAGATCAGGATGTTCTCGACCCGAGACTCCAGGTCCGTGGAGCTGAACTCGATGCCCGCTCCCTCCCGGAGGTATGCCGTATCGCCACGCCAACTGTAGGAGCCGGTGATCCGGTAATTGGTCGTCGGTTTGCTTCCGTCCACATAAACCCGGCGCCGGTAGCCGGTCTGGTTCCCAACGCGGTCCGACACCTCGGCACCGATCCAGTGCAACCCGGGCTCCTGCGGTGGCAAAAAGGGTTCGGTGTACTCCTGCCACTCCTGTTCATCGATCTGATAGCGCAGCATCGCGATCTCGGAGAACTCGTCCTCCACCACCAGGCGAACCGGATTCTCGTTGGAGACGTAGACGACTCCATCCTGACGGAACTCCGGACCGCCAATGGTAATTTTCAGCTCCGGAGGCTGGTTGTCGTGCTGGAACTCCACCTGCTGCCACGGCTCGGCATTCTGGACCCGGTCGATGGCTCGGAAGGAGAGCACATGCGCTCCCGGGGGAACGTCCTTCATCGAGATCGGCTTGCGGTAGCGGGTCTCCGGGCCGTCATCGATGCGGTAGACAATGCGCTCCACCCCGGAAGACTGGTCTGTTGCCGTCAGCTCCAGCGCACCCTCCGTCCCCACCGCCATGCGAAAGTGCGGTCCCTGCGGCGCGACCCGAGTCACCGGAGGGGTCAGGTCCACCTCAAGGAGCAGGTCCTGCACCGACTCCTCGTTTCCTACCTGATCGACCGAGAAGTACTTGAAGGCAAAGCTCTGGTCCCGGTTGAGGTCCAGTGTCAGGGCCTCGGCCAGGATGTAGGGTGCCCCCTCGTAGGTGATCCAGGTCTTCCAGACTCCAGACAGAGGATCTTCAGCCAACAACCGGAAGCGCGGGTTCTGCCCCAGGTACATCCGGTCCTCACCCTCAAAGGTCGGGGTGTCGAAGTAGTCCGGGCGAGTTTGGGGAGGAGTGCCATCGCCCACGATCCTGTATCCGGACGACTTGGAGAAGGCCTGATTCCGGACAAGATTCACCCCCTCCTTCAGGAGAAGCTGTCCGGTCTCACTGTCTTTTTGGGGAGCCGGAACCTGGATCTGAGACTCGTCCGGAGGGCGGGTCATCAGCCCCAGAAACACCGGCACCGCGAGCGGGGCATAGGCGGTCCCGGCTTCATCCAGGTAGGTGCGGAAGGAGTGTTCGGGAGGAGCAGGCCACTCTTGGGCCTGGACGGAGGAGGGTGCCAGCGTGGCCATCACGAAGAGGACGGCCACTCCGGTGGGCAAGGCGCGACGCAACGGACTGCTCACGTTCCACCTTCTCCTGTCAGCGAGGCACAATGCGGAATTCCGTCACCTCAGACGAGACGTTCTGGACGTTGTCACTGGCCTGGACCACAATCCGGAAGCGTCCGGGAGTATCGAAGAACAGGGTCTCCGTATAAGGCTTGAGCGGCTCATCGTTCACGGAGAATTCCAGGGTTCGGATGTTTGCCGAGTTGTCCCGAGCGGTGAGGTACAGCGAGGTGTTCACCGGGAAGATCTTGACGTTCACGCCCTCCTCGTCCCGCTCTTCGAGGGGAGCGATGCTGAAGACCGTCATGATCTCAGGAGCGGTGTTGTCCACAATCAAAAACAGCGGCGAGGGGAGCTCCTGGTTGTTGACCTCGTCGATGGACCAGTAGCTGAAGGAGTACTGCCCCTCGTTCGGCACGGTGATTGGAGACCCGTAGTCCGTCTCCGCCTCGTTTCCCAGGATGTACTGGATTCGCTGTACCCCGGAGAGGTCGTCCTGAGACGAGAGGGACACCTCGGTCTCACTGGTGATCCAGACCGCGCCGATGCCCTGGCTGTAGTTTGGACCGCTGAAGGCGTGCTCGCTCTGCGGAGGGTTCTTGTCCATCACCAGGTTCAGCGTGCCCGGTTCGGAGAGGTTCCCCAGCCGGTCGGTGCCGCGATACTCAATGGCCAGCTCTCCGGACTCTACCCGAGGGATGAACGGGGTGACATAGGTCGTGTAAGGGGTCTCGTTGATGCGGTACTCAATCATCTTCGGCTGGGCCGGGCCATCCTTGGCCGTGAGTTGAACCCGAGTCCGAGGCGATACAAACTGCTGTCCTCCAGACTCCGCGAGGTCTCCCAGGATGTCCGTTGTGACCTCCGGTGGCGTGATGTCCAGCGTGAAGGGGTACTCATGAACCTCCTCGACGTTGGAGACCCGGTCGGTGGCGTAGTAGTACAGGACGTGCTCTCCGTCGGTCAGATCCTTGACCTCCACGCCCAGCTCCGGGTTGTACACCTGAGGCGGGGCGTCATCGAAGTAAAAGCGGATGTTGTCGACTCCGGAGAGCCGGTCCAGGCTGCTCAAGCGGATGACGCTCTGGCGGGAGAGGATGTCTCCAAGAAAGTTCGTGGTCACCTGATGCATCGACTCCGGCGGAGAGAGGTCGACCGTGAAGACCACCTCCACCGGCTTGCTGGCGTAGCCCACGTTGTCAACTGCCAGGTGGCGGATCAGGAAGGTCTTCTCCGTGTCCAGGACCAGGGGCTGCAGGTACGGACGGTACTGTTCACCATCAACCGAGAGCAGCGCCTCCTCGACTCCGGAGAGGTCGTCCTTTGAGATCAAGGTGCCGATCAGCCCCACGCCATAGAAGGTGCGCTTCTCCGTAGTGAAGATCGGGGCGTTGGTCAGGCGCAGGTTGGTCACCGGGGGGGCGCCGTCGGCAATGAAGCGGTACAGCGTCTCGTCCTGTGTCAGAAAGTTGACCCAGCGGATGAACTGCCGTCCAGGAATTTCCAGCCGGATCCCCTCTTGGGTGCGGGAGCTTTTCTTCTCTTCCAGGCTCTCCTGAACAACCTCTAGCAAGAAGGTCTGAGCGCTCTCCTCCGGAGACGTTGCCAGCCGGACCCAAACGGGCTTGTCCATCGGCCAGAAGACGTGCCCGTCGCTCCGTTTGAAGACCTTGAGTTCATAGCTGGGAGGCACCGGCACCCCCCCAGTTTGCGCGTGTAGGGGGGCCGCCACGCTCCAGACGAGAAGAACCAGAGTCAGGCCCCCAAGGAGCACGGGCCGGGTGAGAGAGAGCAGAGTCATGAGACGGGTCAGCATGCAGTTTGAACAAGTGAAGCAGACTTTAACCGGTCAATCATAGAAGAATTGACCGGAAAGGTCACGCGGGAACTCCGCCGGTTTGGGATCTGCTCGGTCAGCTCCAGCCAAAACAAGAGCCTTTCCACGCAGACACTGAGCAGAGCTGAGGCGAAGCGTTCAGTGGCGGAGACGGCGCTCCACCAAAGCAAGCAGTTCTGCATCCTCGAGCAGTTCGTCAAGCCCGCTGCCGGGGAAGATCCGGGCCCACTGGTAGATGGCTTCCAACCCCGGAGCGTGGCTGTCGTGGATTCCCGGCTGACTCCGGACCTCCTTGAACCCGTCCACAACCGAACGGGAGAGCCGCTGATAGTAGCGCCGCAGCACTTCACTGGTCGCTCCTCCTTCCCGCCAAGCCTCCTGATACCAGGCCATTGCGTTGATGCGGAGGATCTTGGTCCGGGGATATCCGGAACACATCAGGTTCCACGGATCGCCTTCGCGGTGCTGATCGCCAGCCGCCCGAAAGTCGCTCCGCAACACTACGGCGGGCAGATCGATCATCTTGGCAAAGAGAAACTCCACCACGGTTCCGGAGTCCAGCTCCAGACCGTCAAAGTTCAGGAGGATCAAGTCAGCCTTCAGCACCTCCAGCAGGTCCTGGTTGCGAATGTCCACCGAGCGGCCGGTGGTCTGCTCCAGATTCTGAGGCAGCACACAGCGCAAGTCGCCTCCGGACTGCTCCTCAATTGCCTCTGCGAGCAAAAGGTTGCCGATCAGGTCCTTGTGGTTGAAGAGATCGCCTGCAAAGTAGATTGTGTTGGGGCCATGCATGAGGATGGACAGGGTTGGAGGTTTCAGAAAAAGCCTGGGGGGGCAAACCGCTTGCCCCTCTTTCGTACTGGAAACTCGGGGCCAAACTCAAGCCATGATCGCTCAGCAGGCTTTCAGATCCTGACACCTTGGGCTTGGAGGGGGGAACTCAAGAAAGGAAAAGCGAGGGGGGAAAGTCGTTCAGGAGGGCCTCAGCGGCTCGACGTCCGGAGCGCAGCGCGCCTTGGAGCGAGGAGTGCTCACGGTGGTCTCCACAGACAAACAGCCCGGAGTCCACCTTCACCGGACGTTGCCCGGGTGCTTCTGCTCCGACCGACTGGCGAGGAAGAGCCAGAGGCAGGTCGTAGGTCCTGAGCAGCCGCCATCTCTCCACTGCGGAGCCGTACCATCCGGAGAGCTGCTCTCGAACAGCCTGCTCGGTGGATTCCAGATCAGTCGCTGGATTGATCACCGAAACCGAGATCAGCTCCTGTCCCCTCGGAGCCACGTCCGGAGAAACTCGGCTGAGGTTCACCAGGTTGTTGACCGGCCCCTCTCCCTCTCCGTTGAGGACGAGGATCGGCTCACGTTCCGGAGCCTGCTCAGAGGCGTAGTAGAGGCAGACCACCCGGTTCCAGCGGCGCTCCGGGACCTGGGCGTTGAGCCGATGGGCTGACTGTGCATCGGTGGCCAGCACCACGTGATCTGCTTCCCAGACCTCACCGTTTTCCAACGTCACAGCCCCGGAGTCGACACGTTGAACCGGAGTCTGCAGACGGATGGTCCCGGCAGGAAGCTGTGAGGCGAGGTGCTCCGAGATCGCTCCAATGCCCCGTGCAGGGAGTGCCGTTCCTCCAAGAGAGAACATCCGGAAGGTGAACTCGAACATGCGCCGGCTGGTCTCCAGCCCGGGCTCCAAAAAGATCCCTCGATAAAAAGGCGCGAAGAAGCTCTCGATCATCTCCTCCGAAAACCCCTGACCTCTCAGGAAATCCCGAGTCGACTCGTCCGGGCAGGAGAAGATCTCGTGCAACCCCTTTCGAGTCACCTGCCAGCGCAGCCAGAGGATCCGCATCCGGTCCTCCCACGTTCCCAGTGTCGCTCTCCAGTGCCGCATGGCCTCCAGAGGCTGGCGCCACGGGTCGATCAGGTAGTGCCGCTTGCGCCGACGCCAGACCACTGCGCCCGGAAGGAACTTTCGCAGGTCCAGGGAGGGATAGTGCAAGAGACGCTGCGCCTCCGGATAGGCGGTGAGGAGCACCTGAAATCCGCGGTCCAGCCGGAAGCCCTCCACCTCATCGGTCCGGACTCGCCCTCCCGGAGCGTCTCCCGCCTCCAGCACGGTCACCTCGTGTCCTCCACGGTGCAGGTGAATCGCTGCGGCCATGCCGGCCATGCCGCCCCCCACGATCAGAGTTCGAGAAGCGCGCTTCATCCGATCCAGACGCTCCCGGTTTCCCACATCACGACCCCGCCAAAGATTACCGTCCCCACGCCCACCGCGTTCTGCAGCCCATACTGCAGGTGAGCCAATCGCCCCTCCGTGAGCAGGAACGGGAGGCTCATCGCAACAGACAGCAGCCCCATGCCGATCATGGATCCCAGCCCAAAGCAGAGGATGTAGAACAGCCCCACCTCCAGCGAGTCGACGGTGCTCAGGGTCAGGAGGATCAGCGCTGCGGAACCGGCCATGCCGTGAACCAGCCCCACCACCAGCGTTCGCCAGAGCGGCGGGTGCATGTGATGGTGCGATTCTCCGTGTTCATGCGTGTGAAAGTGAGCGTGCTCCGGACGATCGTCGTGACGATGCACGTGAATGTGCAGACGTTGTCGCTTGACCCGGCGCAGCACGTCGAGCCCAAGCAGCACCAACATCGCCCCCACCACAAACTCCAGTCCGTTTGCCAACGTCTCCGGCACAATGGTGTCCACCAGCAAGACCAGCAAGCTGAAGAGGAACAGCGTCAAGGTGTGCCCAAGCCCCCACGTCAGCCCATGTCGAATCGAGAGGCGCAGATCCTTCAGCTGCGAGGTGATTGAGGCCACTGCGGCCACATGATCCAGATCCAGCGCGTGCCGGAGACCGACGAGAAAACCGAGGCCCATGAGGGACCAAAACATAGAACTCCTGGAAGAGATGCCCTCGGAAAAGCTTTGGGGGCTCAAAAGCGGCACCCGCTCGTGCAGAAGCAGGTGCCACAGAGACTTCGTTGCGACAACGGCTCAATCGCCCATGAGACAGCCTGAGCACCAAGTCTGAAAATCGCTCAGCGCCACAATCTAGCACAGGACCTGGCGCAAGGATAGACGGTGTGTGGAAAAACCTCGGAGGCTCTCGGGACCTCTCGCCTCTTGTACGTTCCGGACTTTCAGATTGAGAGAGACTGTGTCATCCCGTTGCCATCTTCCACTCCTCCAGCCTGAGCCTTGCATGCCTCCTGTTACACCGTCTTCGACCTACCGCTGGGTGATGCTCTTCGGCGTCTGGCTGACCTACTTCTGCTTTGGCCTGAGCGTCTCCTCCCTTGCCCCGCTGATCCGACCCATCACCGAGGATCTGGCGATGAGCTACGCCGCAATGGGCAGCATCCTCGGGGCCTGGCAGTTGGTGTACATCGGCACCGCGCTCCCCTGCGGTGCCCTGATTGATCGCTTTGGTCTCCGGCGCTCCCTGCTGCTGGCGTCGGTGCTCATGGGAGCCTCCTGCCTGCTGCGCTCCCAGGCGCAGGACTATCTGACCTTACTGCTCGCCGTGGCCCTCTTCGGGTTCGGAGGTCCCCTGGTTTCGATCGGAGCCCCCAAGCTCATCAGCCTCTGGTTTGAGGGACCTCAGAAGGGGTTGGCGATGGGGATCTACGTCACCGGTCCGGCGTTGGGGTCGATCGCCGCGCTTTCCCTGACCAACTCCGTTGCGATGCCGCTCCTCGGCCACGAATGGCGGAACGTGCTGCTGAGCTATGGGGTCGTCGTGCTTCTCTCCGGAGGCGTCTGGTGGCTGATCAACCGCGACCCGGGAAGCCGCGAGGTGGAAGCTGAAAGCCTGCAGGCTCCACGTCCTCCACAGTGGCACCTGTTTCTGCAGCTGAGTCGCATCCGCTCCGTACAGTACGTCCTGCTGATCAGCATCGGCATCTTCCTCTACAATCACGGCCTGGGAAACTGGCTGCACGAAATCCTCATGACCCGAGGCCTGAGTTCTCCTCAAGCCGGAGTCTGGGCTTCCCTGCCGACCGTCATCGGTGTCTTTGGAGCCTTGCTGATCCCCCGGAAGGCCACTCCACCTCTGCGGATACACTTCCTCGGGGGGCTGTTCCTGCTTGCCGGAACCGCGACCTTGCTCCTGCAGACCTCCAGCGAGTGGACCCTGCTCCTCGGGCTGGTCCTCAAGGGCATCACCCAAGGCTCCATGATGACCATCCTGCTCCTGATCCTGATGGAGATTCCCGAGGTGGGCGCCAAAAACTCCGGCTCTGCCGGAGGAATGTTCTTTGCTGCCGCCGAGATTGGAGGCGTGCTCGGGCCGCTGAGCCTCGGAGTCCTCTCCGAATGGACCGGGTCCTTCCAATGGGCCCTGAGTGGACTCACCGGAACCTGCCTGCTCCTCATCTTCCTGCTCACTCGCCTTCCGAGCCATTCGGATGGCTGAGCAAAAAAACATTTTCTAAAAAATTTCAACAATTTAAAATCAAACCCAGGGGCGCTTGAACCTGCTCGCCAGATGTGGGAAAATTGATTCTTTCCCGCCTCTCCTCAGACTGAGAGCCAGGCCATGAAAATCCTCACCTCAACCGCCCTCCTCACAGTAGCGCTGAGCACGTTGTTTCTTCTCGGAGGATGCACCGATGACGCGGACGACAGCGGCTCCGGAGGAGGCAGCTCTTCACTGAGCCTGATCATCCGAGGCTCGAACCTGGGGACCGCAGCTTCAGCTCGAACCGCAGCCTCCACCTCCTCAAGTGATCCCGTTGCATGTAAGGGTTTCTTTGTGCTGGGCGATCAAGACGACAGCCAATGCGGGGGGAACTCTCCTTGCTACCCCAATGCAGGGGCCCGGCAGGGCTCGTGCCTGACTCCGCTCAGCATCACCGGCAAGGCAACCCGGCTGGACCTGGCTGGCAGCTCGATGGGGGGCGGCCTGCGGCTGCTTGGCTCAGGAGAGGGAGGCGGCAAAGACGACGTTTATCTGCTAGGCGACGCCTTTGACATCCAGGATCCGCTGTCTCTCTCCGGAGAGGACAACGCGCAGGACCACTCCAGCTTCGAGAGCAAACACACCCACATTGCTCTGAACTTCGACTACCTGGACGTCAAGGTCGCAGCCCCACGCACATCCGGCACCGAGTACTGGACCATCCGGTACATCTTCAAGTCGCTGCCCTTCACGGATGAGACAAATCACAGTTGCACCACCACCTGCAGTGACCCCGAGGAGTTGAACTGCACCACCACCTGTACGGCCACTGGCGAGACGATCGGGCAGTGCCTGGACCGCCTGCAGCGCCCCGGAGCCGCAGACGCGGCAGACCTGGTGGCGGCCAGCTACTACGGTGGACTGAGCGGTGTGAAGCGGGGCGACGTTCTGCTCTGCAAAAAAACTTCGGCATCAGCCACGTGTGCGTCCTCAGACTGGGAGTGGCTGGACAACAGCAGCGGAAGTCTGGTTCCCAACAGGCCCTCCTCCGACTCGGATGTCTACAGCTTCGCGCACCTTGCGGATTACAAGCCCGTCTGCAAGGAGCCCACAGGAGGAGGCCCGGGGGTACAACTGGAGCTTGGAGGATGGGGCTTCAAAGCCAAACTTTACGAGCCCATCAAGTTCAACGCGCAGTTCAACGGAAGCCTGAAGGTCTACAAGTTTGAAAACCAGGCCGGGGTGCAGGAAGGCTCGGATCTGGACATGTACGTTGACATTGACGTCCACAAGAGCGTGCTGCTTTATGATGAGGAAAACCA
>JAYPUA010000018.1:29699-45827 GCA_038133845.1 Deltaproteobacteria bacterium | reverse complement strand
GCTGCTCAAGATGATCTCCTACAAGCCCATCTTTGCCTATGAGAACTCCGGGTGTGACCCATGGAAGCCCGGGTCATGCGAGATGATCCCTTCCGGACTGAAGGCCAACCTGCGCGTCACTCTCTCCGGAGCGACCGAGCCCGAAGTCTACGACTGCGAGTCCGAGCAGGGCGACAGCAGCACCGAGTGTGTCGGAAACGAAGACCCCGGCACTTACTGAAGCTCTCCGCTCCGTCCTCCGGCAAGGACGGAGCCCCCTGCCACTGGGGAAACTCAATCGGTTGAGCCATCTGCACGAGATTCCAGCAAGATCGCCGGCTCATGCAATCGCCCTGATCTTACGAAGTCCACCATTGTGCTTGTCCTCGTTTTGCGCAATCCTTCTGAACAGCTCCAGCTGGGCGGAGAGGGCCTTGCCTCCGGGACCACTCCTTCCGGGATTTTCGGGAGCGCGCGCGTGCCCTGTCCGAATGGAAGCTGCTGTTTTGACTGAGTTTCTCACCCCTTGTCTCCTCAACCCTCTTCGAAAGAACGCTATGGCCCTGGGCAAATGGTTTCAAAAGCCGACCCTGACGAGCTTGGCAAAGACGTGCGGTTGAGCGGCTAAACTCAGTCCGGTCGGGCTGGGCAAACTGCTGGAATCGCTTCCACAGCAGGTGGACCCCAACGTACTGGTGGGGTTCGCCACCCATGACGATGCCGGGGTCTATCGCCTGAGCGACACTCAGGCCTTGATTGCCACGGCAGACTTCATCACACCTCCGGTGGACGACCCGTTTCTGTTTGGACAGATCGCGGCGGCCAACGCCCTGAGCGACGTGTATGCGATGGGCGGGCAGCCCCTGTTCTGCCTGAACCTGGTCGGTTTCCCCTCCGAGAAGCTTGATCCAGAGGTCCTCGAAGGCATCCTCGCCGGAGCAATGGACAAGATCACCGAAGCCGGAGCAGTCCTTCTGGGCGGGCACACCACCGATGACGAAGAACCGAAGTTCGGGCTCTCTGTCGTTGGGACGGTGCATCCGGAGCAGATCTGGCGCAACTTCGGCGCGCGTCCGGGAGATGCTTTGCTGCTGACCAAGCCCATCGGAAGCGGGGTACTCTTCAACGCGAACCTCAAGGGCTGGGTCTCCCCGGAGGCCCTGCAGGAATGCCTGGACCAACTGGTGATCCTGAACCGAAGCTCCGCCGAGGCGCTCTCAAATTTCACCATTCACGCCTGTACCGACGTGACCGGGTTCGGGCTGGCCGGCCATGGCTTCGAGATGGCCCAAGGTTCGCAGGTGACCCTGGAGATTCGGCTGAGCGAGCTTCCCGTGCTGCGCGAGGCCCGGGAGATGTACCTGCGGGGGATGAGTACCGGGGTGAACCTGGCCAACAGAAACATGGTCGGAAGCTCCATCCGCTTCCCGGAAGCGCTCCGTCTCAAGGAGCGCGAGATCGTCTTTGACCCGCAGACCAGCGGAGGGCTGCTCGTGGCCCTCCCTGAGGCCGAGGCCGAGGCCGCCCTCGCCGCACTGCGGGATTCCGGAAGCGTTCACGCCTGCCAGATTGGCCGCGTCACCGAACTCGACAAGGCTCACTTGGTGTTTCTCTGACGCCGACCTTCTCCCCTCTCCAAAATTTCCTCTCCAAATTCGCCTCAAAAATTCTTTAGGGAACACCTGTTGCAGGTTTAGTCACAACATCCCTTTCCAAAATGGATCAGACAGTCGCAGGACGTGACGGGAGGTCATTTCTCAACCTCAACCGAGCCTTTAGCAATGGCGATTGAACCTGCCGCGATCTCCTGGATCGTGCTGACTTCAATGCTCTCCACGAGCATTGCCTTTCTTGAGGACTTCATGCTCTATGGACCGGGCCTGACCCTGATGGCTTAACCGGCATCGTCGGTGTGAACATGCAGGTCAGCCCGGAACAATGGATGTTTCCCCACCTGCATGGCCCGCCTTCAGCTCTTCAGGCGCAAGCTCCGTCTTGCGCCTGGGCCTTCCCTTGCGGCCTTCCCAAACTTTCCGAAAATCTCCAGCCAAGCGCACAGGACTTGCCCCGGACTTGGGACGGATTTTTCGCAAGCAAGCCTCGCTCGAGTGCTCCACGTGCCCTCTGTCGCTGACATGCTCAGGCAGGAACACCCCACGAATTTTTCTTGATTGCTGAACCGGCTCTCCTATCA
Source organism: Deltaproteobacteria bacterium (assembly GCA_038133845.1). Lineage (GTDB taxonomy): Bacteria > SAR324 > SAR324 > SAR324 > NAC60-12 > JAYPUA01. The sequence goes on along the minus strand of JAYPUA010000018.1, from coordinate 43,654 downwards.
TCAGAGCATCAGAGTGAACTCCTCGACCTTCCGGACTCTCCATGCTCAAGCCGCTCAGCCTCCTCCTCCTCTCGCTTCTGACCGCCTGGAACTCCTGGGCCCAGAGCCGGGCGATTGTCAAGACCGACCAGATTTCCCCCAAAGCTCCGCGGCTGGCGCTGGTGATCGGCAACTCGGCCTACCAGCACACCAGCCCGTTGCGCAACCCGGCAAATGACGCCCAGGCGATGAGCCAGACCCTCCGCCAGCTCAACTTTCAGGTCACCACGCTCACCGACAGCAACCAGCGCAGCATGGAGAGCGCCTTGCGGCAGTTCGGACGGCAGCTCAGAGATGAAAAGGGCGTTGGCCTTTTCTACTACGCCGGACATGGCATGCAGGTGGATGGAGAAAACTACCTCCTGCCCGTGGACATCCACCCAAGCAACGAGACAGACCTGAGGTACGACGCCGTTCCGGTGGGAAAGTTGCTGGGACAGATGAAGTCTGCCGGGAATCCGATGAACCTGGTGATCCTTGATGCCTGCCGCAACAACCCGTTTCAGCGCAGCTTTCGCGCAGCAAGTCAGGGGCTGGCGCAAGTGGTTGCCCCAACCGGGACCTTCATCTCCTACGCGACGGCCCCCGGGAGCGTCGCGGCCGATGGAGAGGGGCGCAACGGCCTGTTCACCGAGAAGCTGTTGCAGCACATGAACACTCCCGGGCTCAAGCTGGAGGAGGTCTTCAAGCGCGTCCGGGCTGCCGTGCAGCGTGAGAGCAATAACCGGCAGGTTCCCTGGGACGCGTCTTCCGTGACTGGCGATTTCTACTTCCTGCCCACAGGACAGCCGCTGCCACCACCACCTCAAACGGCCGCGCTGCCTCGTCAGTTTCGTCCGGATGAGGAGGCCTGGGAGCTCGTCAAGTCCTCCGAGGATCCTGGAGACGTACGCTACTTTCTGGAGCGCTTCCCGGAAAGCCCTCTGCGCAGCGTTGCCGAGCTGAAGCTGAGGATGCTGGAGAAGCAGAAGCCCGGAGCGACCGCAGAGCCGCCCCCAACTCCCGGGGCCTCGCTGTCGCAGGCTTCGGAGGCCCGTGATCTGCCGCAGATCAACCCGGAAGGCCTCGCCTACTCGCTAACGTTCAACGGGCACACCTACGCCGTCACCCGGAAGCGCATGAACTTCTTCACGTCCGGACGCTTTGCCAAGTTGCGCGAGGCCGGTCTAGTGACCCTTGAAAACCGGCAGGAGAATGACCTGCTGGTGGCCAGCTTCCTCAGCGAGAACCGCCCCTTCCTCTGGATTGGGCTGAGCCGCACCGGCAACGGCCGCAACTGGTGGTGGATGGACGGGAGATCAGACTACACCAACTGGCTTCCGGGGCAGCCGAGTTCCGATCCGCTGGAACAGTGTGCCGCCTTGCTCCACCCGGACTCCCAGTGGCACGATGTTCCTTGCTCCGTCAACAAGGCCGCGCTGCTGGAGTGGGACTTCGAAGCGGGGAACGCGGACCTGTCCGGAGCCTTCTTTGAAGACCAGAGGCTCCATGCGTGGACCGCCCCGCGGCCGGCTCAGGCCCCCCTGCAGATCTGGGTCCGCCAGGCCGGCTGGCACCCGGCGGTGCTGAACGGTCGTCAGAGCCTGACTCGGTGGGGACAACGGGTTCCGGAGCCTTCCGGGGCCTGGGTCGGGCTTCGACGCCTCCAGGGAGGACGCTGGGTCTGGGAGGACGGCACGCTGAATCAGATGAACCTGCGGGTCCGAGGGAGAGGAGACTGCGTCCTCCTGCTGCCCGACGGCTACCTGCAAACCGCAGCCTGTGAGGAAGCGCATCCGGTTCTGCTGCAGCACCCATGACCCCTGCAGCCGAATGTGCGCCTCCTCTGGGTCCTGCTGCCAAACGCGCCATTCCTCTGAAATTTTTCGCGGTTGTGATTTGGCTTGAATCCGGACCGTTCTCTTCCTAGCATGAACCATTTGCCGTAATTCGAGCAGATCGCTTTTCAAATCAGGATCAAGACAAACCCATGAGTGCAGAGCCAGTCGTCACCAAACAGGAACTCAAAAAACCGGACGCCGTTGAGCGGGCTCTGTATGCTCTGGTCGACCGGGTCTACCGGCAGCGCAAGCTGTACACGGCTCTGGGCATCGGATTGGTCGCTCTGATACTGGCCGGATGGGGCGGGTTCAACTACCTGGAAAATCAGCGCATTGAGCGCTCCAACCTGTACCATGCGGCAGAAAAGATCCTGCGTGATCCAACCCTGAACGAAGCCGACCGTCTGGCGCGAGGCCGCACCGCACTCGAGCACGTGGCGGAGCGCATCACCGAAGGTCCGCTCGCCGCAGTGGTCCGCTTGGAGTTGGGAGGGCTTTACGTCCGCCTCGACCTGCCCGCCGAGGCAGAGCAAGCCTTCCAGCAGGCATTGAAGGCTGCGCAGCAGTCCCCCTTCCTGCTTCACATCACCCAGCTCAACCTCGCGAAACTGCACGCCTCTCAGCAGCGCTGGGATGACGCTCGCCGGATGTTGGAGAGCCTCTCTGGCGAGGACTGGAAAGACGTTCGACTGCGTCAGCAGGCCCTGATCTCCCTGGAGCAGGGCAACGTGGACGAGGCCCGGACGCACCTGCAGCAGTTGATTGAATCCGTCCCCAACTCCAGACTCCGCGATGAGGCGGAGTCGCTGTTGATGACGCTCTAACCCCCTGAACCCTGACGAAAGCATTGCATGGCACAAAACTACCTCGACTTCTTTGAAGAACACGGCGACCCGGACAACAGCAACCTCTTCGAGAAGGTGCTGATGGCCTCCAAGCGAGCCAAGTCGCTCTACACCATGGATGAGGCCTCCAAGGCCGCGTTGGGGCACAAGCCCACCTTCCAGGCCATCCTGGAGGCCAACAAAGGCAGCATTCGCATGGTGCGCAAGGACGCCGGCGAAGCCCAGTCCTCCTGAATCACATGGCGGCGCAGCGCAATCCTCTGGAGGCCGGCCTGCACCTCCTGCGGGTCCTCTTGACCTCCAGCCTCTCCATGAGGATGGCTGCCGTCAGTTTTGCGAGCCTGTTGCTCCTCGACCGGCTCTTTCACTTCTTCCTCTACTCCTACTACGTCGCTGCGATCTCTCATTTTGGGGAACCCGCGCTGGAGAGCATCGACTCGGTTTTTGCTCCCATCGTTTGGCTCTCCTTCGTCTCGATGCTGATCGCCAGCCTCACGGTGGTGATCACGTTCGCAGCAACCAGCACCCCCAAGTTGATCGACATCTACATGGAGCACAAGCCCACGCTCCTCTGGACGTGGTGGTCCGTCGGCTGCCTGGTACACGCGGTCACGGTCAAGTACTTCCCCGAGCTGGGATTGGGCGGCGAATCCAGCATGGTGTTCAACTACCATATCCTGCTCCCGATCTTTGTCTTCGTCAGCTTTCCCTACATCCTCTCGACCCTGTACTCCACCAAGACCTCGAACGTCATCCAGTCGTTGCTCGACGATGCGGATGAGGGGTTTGCAACTCTGAGCAATATGGGTCCGGAGAAGGCGCTGAGCCCTCGCTGGGTGCAGAAGCAGCAGGTGATGTACTTTGAGTCGATGAACCAGTTGATGGACCTGCTGGTCTACGTCCCCTACAAGGAGCCCAAGGCAGCCATCATCGAAGGCATCGGCAAACTGCTGAGGAGCTACGCCGTCTACAAACGAACCTTTCCCAAGGACTTCTTCAAGATCAGCCCAAAGGCCCGAGATGACATCTCATTTAGGACCATGCAGAGCATGCTGCCGGAGATTGAGGAGAAGGAGACGGTCTTTGAACAAAAGACTCTCCGTCTGGTCGGAAATGCCTACATCACCTTTCTGGAGGAAGGCCAGTTTGACCTCTCCACGCTGTGCGCCGAGCAGCTGAATCAGTTGGGAAAGCTGGTGGTCGAGTTGGGAGACGAGACCCTGATGGACCTGGTCATCATCCGCCTGAATACGCACTTCCGTTTTGCGCTCAAGCACGGACAGGCGAACAATGAGCCTCGGAACCTCTACAACCTGACCTTTCACTACGGACAGTATGTCTCCTATCTGGTGGAGCATGACCGGACCGACCGGGTGAAAACCTGTTTCCAGTACTTCGGTTTCTACGCTCTGCAGTGCTTCAACGCCGCTCCCAACGCCATGGCCGTAGGGTTCATCCTGGACATCCTCGCCGTGGAGATGCAAAAACTGCTGATCGCCCTGCACCAGAAAAAGTGGGAGCACGACCTCCAGGAGCACCTGCTGAACCAGTTCCTCATGCTGGACAATTTCCAGAATGTGGACCGGGACTTTGCCAAGAACTTCTTCAGCAAGAGCGTCGGCGTCCGCCTGTTGCACATCGGGTTGGGCCTTTACTACATGGAGCAGGGTGAGGAAGAATGGGCCCGGCGTATCGCCAAAGACACGCTGCAGGACATTGAGTTGCTGGGTGAGGAACTCTATCAGCAGACCATGAACATGATCTTCTTCCGGCTCAAGGTCTCCGGCCCCACCTTCTGGGAAGACACCGACCGGGGAAACCTGAACATCTACTACACTCCCTACGGACATCACATCGAGGCCTTCCAGGCCATGCAGGCCGAAGCTCGGGAAGCAGAAAAGCAGGCGGCAGCCCCGGCGGTCGCCTGACGCCTCGAGCGTGACCGGCGCTTTGGACGCCTCTTCGGTACCGCACCTCCTTCACCTCTTCCGGAATCCCCATGGAACTCACTCACCGTCCTCGCAGGTTGCGCCGCACCGGCCCGCTGCGTTCTCTGGTACGCGAGACCCTGCTGGCTCCCCAGCAGCTGATCTATCCCATCTTTGTCACCGAAGGGACCGGCATCCGTGATCCTATCGGGACCATGCCCGGGCAGTTCCGGCTTTCCATCGACGAGGTCGTCCGGGAATGCGAGGAGTTGCAGCGCCTCGGAGTCGGTGCGGTCAACCTCTTCGGCTACTCCCCGGAGAAGGATGAAACCGGGAAGTTTGCCTGGGATCCGCAAGGGCTGATTCCACGCTGCGTACGGGCGATCCGCCAGAGCCACTCCGACTTTTGCATCCAGACGGATGTGGCCCTCGACCCGTACACCACACACGGACACGACGGGTTGGTCATCGACGGTCAGATTGCCAACGACGAGACCGTCGAGGCCCTGTGCCGAATGTCGCTCTGTCATGCCGAGGCCGGGGTGGACTGGATTGCGCCGTCGGACATGATGGACGGGCGCATCGGGGCCATCCGGGAGGCGTTGGACGATCAGGGGTTCGAGCAGGTGGGCCTGCTCGCCTACTCGGCCAAATATGCCTCCTGCTTCTATGGACCCTTCCGGGGAGCGCTCGACTCGGCCCCCAAATCGGACAACGCCCCGAAGGACAAGAAGACCTACCAGATGGACCCGGCGAATGTCCGGGAGGCGCTGAAAGAGGTGGCCCTGGACATCGAGGAAGGCGCGGATGTGGTGATGGTCAAACCGGCGCTGGCCTACCTGGACGTGATCCGGGCGGTCCGGGAGGAGTTCGATGTCCCCGTCGCCGCCTACAACGTGTCCGGGGAGTACGCGATGGTGCTCGCCTCTGCAGAGCGAGGCTGGGTTGAAAAGGACCGAGCCATGCTCGAGATCCTGTATGCCATCCGACGTGCCGGGGCAGACATGATCCTCACCTATTTTGCCAAGGATGCGGCCCAACTGCTGGCCGATCGCTTTCCCCTCCTGGAGTGAGCATGTCCCAGACCCTGACCATTCGACAGGCCCAGATGGTCCTGCCCGGACAGATCTTCCGGGGAGACCTTCAGGTGCGTCACGGAAAGATCACCGCTTTGGGCGAACAGCTTCCTCCGGAGGGAACCGTCATCGACGCTGACGGGCTCCACCTCCTCCCCGGAGTGATCGACCCGCAGGTGCACTTCCGGGAGCCAGGAAACGCTCACAAGGAAGACCTGCACTCGGGCTCCGTGGCTGCCGCCTCCGGAGGCGTGACCGCGTTTCTGGACATGCCCAACAACCAGCCCTCCGTGATCACCCGGGAACTCATGGCCCGGAAGAAGGCCCTGGCCGCACAAAAGTGCGTGGTCCACTACGGGTTCTTCATGGGAGCCACGGTCGACAACCTCGAAGAGCTCAACGCGGTGGAGAACGTCTGCGGGATCAAGATCTTCATGGGAGCCTCCACTGGAGATCTGCTGGTCGACGACCCGGAGGCGCTGGAGCGCATCTTTGCCCACGGAACGCGGCTGATCGCCGTCCATGCCGAGGACGAATCCGTCCTGCGTGACAACAAGGCCCTGCTCTCCGACGCGACGCAGGTGCAGGCGCACCCACGCATCCGGGATGAATCGGCCGCTTTGCGGGCAACTCAGCTGGCGGTTCGGCTCTCGCTCAAGTACCGGCGGAGGTTGCACGTGCTCCACCTGACCACAGAGGACGAGTGTGACTTCCTGCGCACGCTTCCGGTCGGACACCGCATCAGTACAGAGGTCTGCCCGCAGCACTTCACCTTGACGGCTCCGGAGTGCTATGAGCGTCTGGGGACGCGAGCCCAGATGAACCCGCCGGTGCGCACCCGCCGGCACGCCGACGCGCTTTGGAACGCGCTGCTGGACGGGACCATCCAGTGCCTGGCGACCGATCACGCGCCCCACACCCTGGAGGAGAAGAACCAGCCCTACGGCAAGGCCCCTTCCGGAATGCCGGGAGTCGAGACCTCCCTGCCGCTGATGCTGGACCGGGTGAATCAGGGCCTCTGTACCCTGCCTCAGGTTGTCCGCTGGATGTCCGAGGCCCCAGCCCGACTCTACGGCATCCGCAACAAGGGGCGGCTGCAGGTGGGCTACGATGCTGATCTGGTGCTCGTCGACCTCTCACTGCGCAAGACGGTGACTGATGGGCAACTCTTCAGCCGCGTCAACTGGTCTCCCTACCATGGGATGTCTCTTCAGGGCTGGCCGGTCCGGACCTTCGTTCTGGGAGAGACCGTGTTTGCCGAAGGGCAGGTCGATGAAGCTGTCCGGGGGAGCGAGCTGCAGTTCGACGAGGCCGCAGCCTGTCACGCAATGCAACAAAGCGTTACATAAAAACAGCACGTTAGGGGGTGCCGTCGTTTGCATTTCAGCAGGTGAGCGGTACACTGGAAAAGTACCTTCTTTGTGCATTGTCAGAGGCCCCCGTGATTCTTCAGATCGAAAACCTTCAAAAGTCCTTCCCTCATCCTGGAACCGCGGAGCCGGTTCAGGTCCTGCACGACCTCAACTTTCAGGTTCAGGAGAGCGACACCGTCGCCATCGTCGGACAGTCCGGAAGCGGGAAGTCCACCCTGCTCTCGCTGATGGCTGGACTCGACACTCCCAGCTCCGGGACGCTGCGCCTGAGGGGCTCCGACCTGGCTACCATGAGTGAGGAGGCGTTGACGCGATTCCGAGCCGAGAACATCGGGATCATCTTCCAGCAGTTTCACCTGATGCAGCACCTGACCGCGCTGGAGAATGTTGCGCTCCCGCTGGAGATGGCCGGCCTCCCGGATGCCGAGACAAGAGCCCGCAAGGCCTTGAGCGAGGTTGGGCTTTCCCACCGTGAAGACCACTTTCCACACCAGATGAGCGGTGGCGAGTGCCAGCGGGTCGCCATCGCCCGGGCCATTGTGATCCGCCCGGCCCTGCTGCTCGCCGACGAGCCGACCGGAAACCTCGATCACGCCACCGGTGAGCAGGTTGCCAACCTGCTGTTCGACCTGGTCCAGCGTACCGGGATGACTCTGGTCCTTGTCACTCACAACAACCAACTGGCCGAGCGCTGCGAGAGAGCCCTGACCCTGAGCCAGGGAGTCCTCGAATGAACCACCCTCTGCCCCGAGCAACCGAGCCTCCGGCCCCCTTGTCCATTGGGGGACAGGGCATCTCACGAAACCGCCTCTGGTTTCGCCTGGCCCTCAAGGAACTGTTCAACCACCGACGCTTCAGCCTCTTCTTCATCATCAACCTTGCGCTTGGGCTCGCAGGGTTCATCGCTCTCGACTCGTTTCAGACCTCCCTGGATCGGCACCTGACCCGCAACTCCAAGGCCATTCTGGGAGCCGACCTGGCCATCATCGGACAGCGCCCGATCGAGCCGGATCAGCGCTCTGCACTGGAAGCCCGGCTTCCCGGACCGTGGGAGTCGTCCAACAAGATCACCTTCGTCACCATGGTCTCCGGACCCGAGCAGTCCCGGCTGGTTCAGCTGGTCGCGGTGGAGCAGGGCTATCCGTTCTACGGCAAATTGGTTTTGGGGCAGCAGGGGCGTGTGGGAAACGAAGTGGTGCAGCAACAGCTCTTGGAGCAGGGCAAGCTCTGGGTCTATCCGGAGTTGCTGGTGATGCTCGGCCTGAACGTTGGCGACACTCTGCGTCTGGGGAGCCAGGACTATGTCATCGCCGACACGGTGCTGGAAGACCCCAGCAGCGCGTTCAACACGTTCGGGGTGGCTCCGCGCGTCTACATGGGCGTGCCGCAGGCGCAGGCCACCGGGCTGCTGACCCAGAAGAGCCGGGTGAACTACGAGATCCTCTATCGCCTGGAGGGCAACCCACCCGTGGCTCCTTTGGAGACCGACCTCGAGCGCTTTGCCCGAGCACAGTTTGAGGACGTGAATCGAATCCGGGTCCGAACCCACGAAGATGCCAGCGAGAACCTGGGCCGGGTCCTTGGCTACCTGAACGACTACCTCGGGCTCATCGCCCTGATCGCCCTCTTCCTGGCCAGCATCGGAGCGGCCTACCTGTTCCGGAGCTTCCTGCGGGAGCGGTTCCGGGAGATGGCCGTCCTGATGAGCCTGGGGGCGCAGCGTCGGGAGACCGTGCAGGTGGTCCTCTGGCAGCTGATGCTGCTGGGGACGGCCGCCGCCTTGGGAGCGGTGGTGGTTTCGCTGCTGATGCTTCCGGCCCTGCCTTGGCTGTTGGCGGAGTTTCTTCCGCGAGGGTTCGAGTCGACCATCAACCCGCGGAGCCTCTGGCTTGCGCTGGCCATGGGCTCGCTTGGAAGCATTGTCTTCTGCCTGCCAGTGCTGGAGCGTCTCAAAACCATCCGGCCGCTGTCGCTCTTCCATGAGCATCTGGACGTGGGACGCGGGGCTGCTCGCCTGCGCTTGGGGCAACTGCTCAGCTACGCCCCCTTGATCCTCACCTATTGGGTCTTGGCCATGTGGCAGTCACAGTCCTGGAAGGTCGGATCGGCCTTCATCGGGCTGCTGCTGATCTGCATCCTGCTCCTGGGCGCACTGGCTTGGGGGCTGCTCGCCCTGCTCGGACGCTTTGGCAAGACCTCGGCGCCAATCCGCAGGCTGGCCTTCCGGAACCTCTCACGCAACAAGCTGGGAGCGGTCTCCTGCTTCCTTGCCATCTCCGTAGGGACCTTGCTGGTCAGCCTGATCCCTCAGATTCAACAAGGCATTCAGTCCGAGGTCTCGCGCCCCAGCGGCTTCAAGGTCCCCAGCTTGTTCCTGTTTGACATCCAGCCCGAACAGCGAGACGCCCTCAACGCGACCCTGAACCGCCTGCAGGCGCCGATCAATCAGCTCTCACCTCTCATCCGCGCTCGCCTGGAGCGTGTGAACGGAGAGCCCTTCAGGCGGGACGACGAGGAGAACGGACAGATGCTCACTCGAGAGGAGGAGCAAGAACGGCGTTTCCGCTCTCGCGGCATGAATGTTTCCTACCGCCCACAGCTCTCCAGCTCGGAGCAAATTGTCGCCGGGCGCCCGATGGCTACCGAGTATGACCTGCTCTCCGAGAAGCCGGCCGACATCTCGCTGGAAGAACGGTTTGCCTCACGCCTTGGGATCGAAGTTGGCGACGTCCTGCAGTTTGACATCCAAGGAGTGCCGATGGAGGGACAGGTCGTGAACCTGCGTCAGGTCAAGTGGAACAGCTTCCAACCCAACTTCTTCGTCCTCTTTCAAGCCGGAGTGCTGGAAGAGGCTCCGGCCAGCTTCATCGGATCCATCCCCGGACTTGAGGACGCACAGCGCCTGCAGGTGCAGAACGTGATCGCCCGCGAGTTTCCAAACGTCTCCGTGATCGATGTCACCCGCATCGTCTCTCGGGTGCTGGAAATCTCTGACCAGATGAGCCTGGCGATCAAGCTGATGGCCTACCTCTCCATCCTCGCCGGCCTGGTCGTGGTCTTCTCGATCGCCCGCTACGAGGTGCAGCGCCGGGTCTGGGAGATCAACCTGCTCAAGGTTCTTGGTGCAAGATTTCAGGACATCCGGGGGATGGTGCTCCTGGAGTTTGGTCTGCTGAGCTTTCTGGCAGCGACCTTCGGGGTGGTCCTCAGCCTGGCCATGTCCTACGCGCTGGCGTGGCAGTTCTTTGAGAGCCTCTGGGAGTTGGCGTGGCAAGCCAGCGTGGGCAGCATCTTGATCGTCACCGCCCTGGGAATGGGCGTGGCTCTGCTCGCCTCTGCCAGTGTCCTGCGGCAGAAGCCGCTGGCCCTGCTCAAGGCCGTCTGAGCACCCAATCCTGCCTGTCTTCTCCCTTCGGTCTGGCAGAGGCGCCCGCATTTCCGGGTTGACTTGTCCTGCCGGGCCGGAGAACATTTCCGTTTGTCACCACCTCCGAACCTCCTCCGAAGCACCCCCTGTGGCTGACGCTGAATCCAAGAACCTGAAAATTGGGCTCCCTCCCGGGACACTGATCCCGGAAGGCTGGGAAGAGACGGACCGCCCAGGGCAGCTCTCGGCGATGCAGTACGATCCCGCCGGCTATGCCGAGTTCAACCAGATCACCCCGGAGCAGGTCCGGGAGCTGATGGAAGAGCCTCGAGGGCTCTGGCTGTCGCTGGAAGGCGTTCACGACTCGGACCTGGTGCAGCGTCTGGGGACGGTGCTCGACATGCCCCCGCTCCTTTTGGAGGACATCGTCAGCGCCCGACAGCGCCCCAAGGCCGAACACCACGGCGAGTGGCTGCTGGTCACCCTGAAGACGATGCGCATCGACCCCAATGAGTTGGAGGTCCGGACCATTCAGGTCAGCCTGGCGTTGCGCAATCACGTGGTCGTCTCCTTTCAGGCAGCCGGAGATCACCCCTTTGACCCCGTTCGGGAGCGCATCCGTCGTGGAAACGGGCGCATCCGCAAGGTGCTGGGCGACTACTTGCTCTATGCTCTTCTGGACCTGATTGTCGACCAGGGCTTCCTGCTGCTTGAAGACCTGCAGGGCGTGCTGGCGGAGTTGGAGGAAGAGGTGCTGGGAAAGCCCTCCGAAGAGGTCATGGAGCGCATCTACCGACTGCATCAGCAGGTGCAGGCTCTGCATCGGCTTGCGGTACCGGTCCAGGACCTGTGTGAGGATCTGAATCCGGAGTACTGTGAGTGGATCAGCGAAGACTCCCTACCCTTTCTGCAGGACCTCAAGGACCATGCGGAACGGATTGCCGAATCGCTGCACGGCATCCAGGATGCGCTCTTGGGGCTGATCAACCTGAACGTCTCCCTGATCGGCTTCCGGACCAACGAGCGCATGCGGGTCCTCGCCGTGATTTCCACCATCTTCATGCCACTCACCTTCCTCGCCGGCATCTACGGGATGAACTTTGCATTCATGCCGGAGTTGACGTGGCGCTGGGGATACCCGGCCGCCCTGGGAGCGATGGGAGTGATTGCGCTGTTGGTGCTGTGGTTGCTTCGTCGCAAGAACTGGTTGTAAGAGGAAGGATGCCAAGGCGTTTGGTTGCGCTGTTCATGGTGCTGGGTTTGCTGGGAATCGGAACCGTCTGGGCCCAAGGGACGGACACGGTGGCGACTCTGAAGGATGTTCAAGGATCCGTGCAGGTCGCCCGGCTCGACGGGAAGGTCCTCCCCATTCGAGAAGGGCAGTTTGTGCAGGCCGGAGAGGAGATCCGGACCAGCGCCGGCTCTCGGGCGACCCTGGAACTTCGAGATGGCTCCCGGGTGCGGATCTATGCCAGCACGAACTTTCTGGTCGAAGACGCCCGAGAGCGCAACTCGGCCACCCGGAGCTTCCGTGCTGAGTTCGAGCTGAAACGCGGAGTGATTCAAGGCCGCTTCAAGCCTCGCTATCAGCTCGCCCGAATCCGCACTCCTGTCGCAACCATAGGCATCCGAGGAACCTCGCTTCGACTGGGACACGCCAACCGTCAGGGGACCACCGTGGGGCTCTATGAGGGGCTGATCGAGATCGACAACACCCGCTCCACCACGCTCCTGGAGCCCGGAAACTGGATCCCGCGCATCACCGCCAGCGATGAGGACCTCACCCGCCTGATCGTCCCGCTTCCCCAGAAGCTGTTTCTCAAGACGGAGGAGTACGAGATCGAGCCGACCCCGGAGACTCCGACCAAGATCTTCCTGAGCATCCAGTGGATTGACAGCGTCAGCGAGCAGAACATCCGCAAGCGCGCTCCGGTGCTGTTGGAGAGCGACTACCCCGGGGTCCGCCTAGACTCCAAGGTGCAGCTGGACAGCTCAGGGTTCATCCGGATTCCAGTCTTCATCAACGCTCCGCTGAAAGGCGTTGAGCCTCCGGAGTTGATCAGGATTCACGGAATCGTCGACGATCCCAAGGTGGAGGACGTTGGCGAGGGCGTGATCGTCCTCAAGTGGAAGAACGCCAACAATTCGAGGCGCTTCCTTCTCGATCCCACCACGGATGAGTTGGAGCGGCTGAAATGAGTCGCTGGCTCCTGCTGAGCCTCTGGTTTTGGGGAGCGGCCGCCCTTCAGGCCCAGGACGCTCGTAGCGCCAACCTCATTCTGCGTGAACCGGATCCGGGGGTGCTGCCCAACACCTACTTCCAAGAGGGGAAGTACCGCTACCTCGGCCCCCAAAAAGATGGCCGCGCCGAAGGCGAGGGGCGCCTGCTCTCCGACACCGGCAAGCCAGCCTACGAAGGGAGCTTCGTCCAGGGACTTCCGGAAGGGCAGGGGACGCTGTATGATCTGAACGGCTTCCGCATCTACACCGGAGAGTTTCGAGCCGGGCGCTTCCATGGCGTCGGCACCTTGTTTCGGGACGCCGAATCCGGAGTCCTCTTCGAAGGTCGCTTTGAGAATGGAGTTCCCGTCCGCTGACCCTCTTTCCTGCTGACAGTCTTTCTTGATCCGAAACTTGATGATCCGCACGGCACCCGGAGTGTTCGTGCTGCTCTGGAGCACCGGCTTCATCGGCTCCAAGTTTGGGGTTCAGTATGCCGAGCCGCTCACCCTGCTCTTCTGGCGGATGCTGCTCGCGGCAGCCTTTCTCGGCCTGATGGCTCGGATGCTTGGGCTTCCCCGGCTCGACGCCGGCCTGCGTCGGCAGCAGATGCTGACTGGGCTGATGATGCACGGATGCTACCTGGGCGGAGTCTTCTGGTCGATCCGCGCAGGCATGCCTGCCGGGATCAGCTCCCTCATCGTCGGACTTCAGCCGATCCTGACCGTCGGGCTTGCCCGGCTCTGGCTGAAGGAGCGCATCTCTCCAATTCGCCTGGGCGGAACGCTGCTGGGGCTGCTAGGCGTGGTGCTGGTGCTGCATCCGGCCTGGGACGGCATGGACCCCGAGGTGGTCCTGGGGAGCGCCCCTACCGCAGTTCCCGGAATCATGGTCGCGCTGGTGGGCATCTCGCTGGGGACGGTCTACCAGAAGCACTACGGACAGGCGGTCAATGTTGTCTCCGGGAGCTTCTGGCAGTACGTCGCCGCCACGGGATGCTTTCTGCTGATGGCACTGCTGTTGGAGGAGGGGGAGGTTCGCTGGGAGTGGCCGCTGATTGCGGTGCTGGCCTGGATGGTCTTCGGACTTTCCGTCGGTGCTGTCAGCCTGCTCCTGGTGCTCATTCGGCAGGGAGAAGCTTCCCGGGTCGCCAGCCTGTTCTACCTGGTCCCTCCGATGGTCGCTCTGGAGTCGTGGCTGCTGTTTGGAGAGTACCTGGATGGACTTCAGGGGGTGGGGATGCTCCTGAGCCTGATCGGCGTGGCTGTGGTCGCCAAGTTCCCCTGA
>JAYPUA010000018.1:0-29599 GCA_038133845.1 Deltaproteobacteria bacterium | reverse complement strand
GCGAGTCCGGAAGCCGGGCGCATCGGACCTCAAGCGATCGTGCTCACCCAGCGGCCTTGCGGAGGTCGCTCAGGTTCTCGGCCACGCTTTTTCGGTCGTTGAAGACTGCCGAGCCGGCCACCAGCACGTCTGCGCCAGCCACCACCACCTCCCGGATCGTCTGAGCGTTCACCCCGCCATCGACCTCCACCAGCGCAGCGCTCTCACACTCCCGCATCAGCTGACGCAGCTTGCGGATCTTTGCCGTGCTCGACGGGATGTACGATTGCCCTCCAAACCCAGGATTCACGGACATCAGCAACACCAGGTCCACCTCCGAAAGCACTTCCTCCAGCACTGAAACCGGAGTAGCCGGGTTGAGGCTGACCCCCGCCTTCACTCCCAATTCACGGATCTGCTGCAAAGTCCGGTGCAGGTGCGTGCAGGCCTCCCAGTGCACAGTCAGCACGTCGGCACCGGCTCGGGCGAAGTCCTCCAGGTAGCGCTCCGGAGCTTCAATCATCAGGTGCACATCCAGCGGCAGCGTGGTCACCGGACGCAGCGCCTGCACCACCAAAGGACCGATCGTCAGGTTGGGCACAAAGTGCCCGTCCATCACGTCCACATGCACCCAGTCCGCACCTCCGGCCTCGGCTTCAGCCACCTGAGCACCAAGGTGTGCAAAGTCTGCAGAGAGGATGGATGGAGCAATTTTGAAGGAGTGCATCGTCATCTCTGAAAGAGGGAGAGGTCACAGGAAACACGCCGGATCATCAGACCTCCAGCGGCAGCAAAAGGATCGAGCGGCCTCGGATCAGGTCCGGGATCCACCCCCGGAGGCCTCGCCGGGGGAGCGGATGCAGCCATGCGATCTCCGGCAGGCGGTCTGCAAGGTGCCCCATTTGCTGGCGAAAACGCTGCTTTTCAGTCGCCAGCGGAGCCTGGGACTCCGGAGTGAACAGTCCGTCACTGCAAAGCAGCAGACGGTCTCCAGGATACACTCCGGCCTTGCGAATCGCATGGTTCAGCCACCGGAGGCTTTCGTGCAGACGGCTCTTCCCGGAGGCCTCGTTCAACGTGTCGAAGCAACGCAGCGCAGCCGAAGCGGTGCCTCGTTTGAGGCTCCAGCGCAACTCACTGCCCTGCAGCACCAGCACCTGAAACCGGTGAACCTTTTCCCGCAGCGGCAGGGCCCTCAAAGACTCCCGGACCCTCCCGAGGAATCCGAGTGCTCCGGAGGAGCGGCTTGCATCAAGAAAGATCCACATTGATGGACGGCGTTTCACCTTGCGAAAACGCAGCGCGGCCAATGTTTTTTTTTCTCCAGAACGGCAGGAGTCCAGCACCGTCTGCAGCCAGTCAATCTGCCGGCTCGAATCGTCCACACTCGCCGGGCGCCACGCTCCGGACACCAAAGGGGGATGATGCGGCTGGCGAGCCGGGCGATCCCACCACGCCTGCAGGGCCACAGAGGTTTGGAAATCTGCAGGCGTCTCTGCAGAGAGTGAATCCGGACGCACCTCCCGTGGGGCTGAAGCGGTGGGAGCTGAAGCGGCTGATGACGGGGTTTGGGGCTCTGGTGGTCGTGAAGGCGGCGAGTTGCGCCGAGGAGGCTCCGGATTCGGAGGAAGTCGATGTGCCAGGCAGAGTGTCCAGCCCTCGGCCAGATCTTCTTCACTGACGGCCTCTGCGCCACGCCACGCCGCAGCGCAGCGCGCGGTGCGCAGCACTCCCAGCTCGGCCCGGACGCCTTCCAGCCGAAGTGCTACCGCCCGCTCTGCGACGGCGTCACGCTGCTCCTCCGAGAGACGCACCGTGGAGAGGCGAGTTCGAGCAGAGGCCATGCGCTGCCGCAGCTCCGTCATCGCCGGTTCCTGTTGTGCCCGGAAGGCGGCGGGGTCTTCTTCAAACTCCATCCGGGCCCGGACGATCTCCCGGCGCTCCTCCACGCTGTAGTCATCCTGAACCATCACCCCGTGCGTGAAGCGGTCCAGCAGTTGGGGACGCAGGTCGCCTTCCTCCGGATTCATGCTGCCGACCAGAATGAACCGAGCCTCCACGGTGCGTGAGAGCCCATCACGTTCAAGAGCATAGCGTCCGCTGGCAGCCGCATCGAGAATCACGTCCACCAAGTGGTCCGGAAGCAGGTTCACTTCGTCGATGTAGAGCACCCCACGATCCGCCTGTTCCAGCACTCCAGGCTGCCTCTCCCAACGCCCCTGTTCGGTCAGGGCTGCGGCGTTGACCGAGCCGAGCAGGCGGTCCTCCGTCGCTCCCAGGGGCACCTCACGGAAAGGCGGGCGGGTGCCCGCAGAGTCGCCCTCACGCTCCGGGAGAAGCTCCTGAAAGGCACGGACCAGAGTACTTTTTGCACAGCCCCGGTGTCCCATCAGCACCGTTCCGCCCAGGCGCGGTTCGAGCGCCTGATAAATCAGGGAGCGCTTGGCCAGTTCGCGCCCGACAATTGCGGTGAAGGGGAAGAGCATCAGTTCGGTACGAGCCAGGAGACCAGCAGGGCGTCCAGCACGAAAGGCAGCACGGGAAGCAGAGCCCAGGCCCACGACCTCACGACAGCCCTCCCAGGGCCTGCTGGCGGGAGAAATCCTCTTCCTCCCAGCCCAGCAGCTCGGCAAGCACCTCTCGGGTGTGCTGTCCCACCAGAGGCGGCGCGTGCCGGTAGTCCACCGGAGTCTCCGAGAGTCGGATCGGATTCCCGATCATCCGCACCGGGCCTCCGGCCAGCGGGTGAGGCATCTCGTGCAGCATCCCCCGGTGCAGCAGCTGCGGGTCCTCAAAGACCTCCGGGACCGTGTTGACCGGACCCACCGGAACCTGCAGGGCGGCCAAGCCATCAAGCCAGTGAGCCTTGGGCTGCTGCTCGGTGCGCTCGTTGATCAGCGGAATCAGCGCCTCCCGGTTGCGGACACGCTCCGGGTTGGTGGCAAAGCGGGGGTCCTTTGCCAGCTCCGGGAATTCGGCATACTGGCAGAACTTGCGGAACTGGGCGTCGTTTCCAACGGCGAGGATGAAGTATCCGTCAGAGGCCGGGAAAACCTGATAGGGGACAATGTTCGCGTGGGCGTTTCCGTAGCGTCCAGGCTCCGCCCCGGAGGTCAGGTAGTTCAGCCCGACGTTGACCAGCCACGCGGCCTGAGTGTCCAGCAGCGCGAGGTCGATGTGCTGTCCGCCCCCGCCCTGGTCTCGGTGCCGAATCGCCGCAAGGATCGCGGTTGAGGCGTACATTCCGCACATCACATCGGCAATGGCGACACCGACCTTGACCGGCTCACCTTCCGGGGTGCCGGTGAGGCTCATGATGCCGCCCATGCCCTGGATCATGAAGTCGTATCCGGCACGCTGCGCGTAGGGCCCGGTCTGTCCAAATCCGGTAATCGAGCAGTACACCAGATCCGGACACGCAGCATGCAGGCTCTCGTAGTCCAGCCCGTACTTCTTCAGGCCACCGACCTTGAAATTCTCGATCAGGACATCGCACTCTCCGGCCAGAGTTCGGATCAGCTTCTGCCCTTCCGGATGCGCCAGATCGATGGCCACCGAGCGCTTGTTGCGGTTGGCGCTCAGGTAGTAGGCGCTCTCGGACGTATCCTGCCCTTGCGTGTCCTGGACGTACGGAGGTCCCCAGGTGCGGGTATCGTCTCCGACCCCGGGTTTTTCGACCTTGATCACGTCGGCGCCCAGGTCCCCCAGAAGCTGGGTACAGACCGGTCCGGCGAGGATTCGGCTCAGGTCCAGAATGCGCAGACCTCGAAGAGGCCCTGAAGATGAGTTCATGTTGTGCCAAAATGCAGAAATGGCTTACCATGGTGTTGAGCAACTCACTCGTTCGACCCTTCGACAAGCTCAGGGCACCGCTGAAGTGAGACGAACCAAGATGTCATGATTTCCTCCCTTCGGCAAGACCCGTTTCCCGGAACCCGGCCAGCCTCCGGCACTCCGGACCGGACCTTGCTTTCATCAGGTGTTTATGCCCCTCACGCTGGTCATTGGCAACAAGAACTACTCCTCCTGGTCGCTGCGTCCGTGGCTGTTTCTGCGGCATTTTGAGATCGACTTCACAGAGCTGCGCATCCCGCTCGACCTGCCGGAGACGTCGGATCGCATCCGCGAGCACCACGCTGCAGCAAAGGTTCCGGTGCTGAAGCATGGGCCGGTCGTTATCTGGGATTCGCTGGCCATTCTCGAGTACGTCCAAGAGGCTTTTGGGCTCTCCGGGCTTCCTGAAGAGCTGCGCGTGCGTGGCGTCTGTCGTGCGGTCTGTGCCGAGATGCACAGCGGCTTTGCCGAGTTGCGCCGGTCGATGCCGATGAACTGCCGACGTCAGATCCCGGGATTTGTCGTGCCCGCGTTGGCCCAGGCCGATGTGCAGCGGGTGACTCAGGTCTGGGAAGAGTGCCGGGAGCGTTTCGGAGGGCGGGGCCCGTGGCTGTTTGGAGAGTTCAGCATGGCCGATGCGATGTATGCTCCGGTGGTCTCACGCTTTCGAACCTACGGGGTATCGCTTGGCCCGACGTGTGAAGCCTACGTGTCCACGCTGCTCGGACATCCCGCCTTCTGCGAGTGGCAGCAGGCAGCGGAGCAGGAGGTGGAAGTTCTCGATGCCGAGGAGGTGTAGCCCGTGGATCTGGTGGTCTCACTGGCCCTGCTCGTTGTCCTGATCTCGGTGGCGCTTTATGCGCTGCGGTTTTTGCTCTGGCTGATCCGGCCCCTGCTGGTACTCGCGCTGCTGGTGTTGGGGTTCGTCTGGCTCAGCCAGCTCTGAAAGGAGGAAGATGTTCAAGATGCTGCATGACGCTGTCTGGGTCTTTGATGTGGAATGGGTCCCGGACCCGGTGGTGGGACGCAGGATCCACAAGCTTCCTCCGGAGACGCCGGATGCCGAAGTCATCGCCGAGATGTGGAAGGCGGGTGGTGCCACCAAGGAGGACCCGATGCCATACCTCAAGACCCTGCTCTGTCGGGTGGTCTCGATCGCGGCGGTGACTCGCAGGAGGATGTCAGACGGAACGGTTCAGCTTCACCTGACGTCGCTCCCTCACGACGTGGAGGATCCTGAGCAAACGGATGAGGCGGCGATGCTCACGCGCTTCCTCGGGGCGCTGGGAGAGCATCGCCCTCAGTTGGTGGGCTTCAACTCGCAGCGGGCCGACCTGAAGATCCTCACCCAGCGGGCCGTGGCCTGTGGCATTCAGGCCTCCGGATTTGCCCAGCGCCCCAACAAGCCCTGGGAAGGCGTTGACTACTGGGCTCGGGAGAGCGACTTCAACGTAGACCTGATGAGCATCCTGGGCAGCTACGGAAAGTCCACCCCCTCGCTGCATGAGATGGCGCTGGCCTGCAAGGTTCCGGGGAAGCTCAGCAGCAGCGGAGAGGAGGTCGCACCGATGTGGCTGGAGGGACTCTGGAGCGAGATCGTGGCCTACAACGAGACCGACGCCTTGACAACCTACCTGATCTGGCTTCGGCTCGCACACTTTGGCGGCTTCCTCTCCTCCGAGGCGTACAAGCAGGAGCAGGAACAGCTCAAGGCCCTCCTGCGTCAGGAGGGCGAGTCCGGGAAGCTCCACCTGCTGGAGTACCTGGAAGACTGGGAACAACTTCAATCAAGGGAATGACTCTGATGGAATTCGGTCTCTTCTGGAGTGCCTGGTGGCCGGCGCTGCCTGTGCTTGTTGTCGTGGTGACGCTGCTCTGGCTCATCAGCCTGCCGCTGAAGAACGTCAGCATCATCGACATCTTCTGGGGGATGGGCTTTGTCATCGCCTCGGTCGCGTACTGGGCCACCACTGAGGAAGGCTCTCCCCGCAGGTTTCTCATCCTCTGCCTGGTGGCGGCCTGGGGGCTGCGCCTCTCGCTCTACATCTACTGGCGCAACGCTGGACACGGGGAAGACTTCCGCTACGCAAAATTCCGCGAAGATTTCGGCTCCGGATACTGGTGGTACAGCTACTTCTCCGTGTTTCTGCTGCAAGGGGTGCTGGTGTGGATCATCTCGCCTCCGCTGCTCGGGAGCATGCTCACCGCCTCCAATCCGGAGGCCGCCGAGCTGAACGGCTTGGACCTCCTCGGGGTGCTGGTGTGGACCATCGGGTTTGTCTTTGAGGCCGGAGGGGACTTCCAGATGGCGCGTTTCAAGGCCAACCCGAAAAATCGGGGCAAGGTCTGCGATACCGGATTCTGGCGCTACACCCGGCATCCAAACTACTTTGGAGACTCAGCCGTCTGGGTGGGCTACACGCTGATCTGCTTTGCCGGAGGGATGTACTGGCCGATCCTGAGCGCTCTGTTGATGATCGCCCTGATCATCAAGGTCTCGGGGGTGATGCTTCTGGAGAAGACCCTGGTGGAGACCAAGCCTCAGTACCGGGAGTACATCGAAAGGACCTCGGCCTTTCTTCCCTGGCCTCCCAAGAGGCGCTGAGCGGGCTTGTCCCCGGAGATTCAATGACACTCCGGAACAAAGCCGTCGGCGATGGGGCTCTACTCGGAGTGGGTGAGTCGACGGAAGTGGATGAGCCGCAACAGCAGGCCCCTGAGGCCTTGCGCTCGCTCGATCCTCGCTACTCGGTTCCGTTCATCCCGTCGGTCCCGCAGGATCCTGATGACAAAGTCGTTGGGGAGCAGGTTGTCTCGATGTGTCGCAGGGCGGGGGCGCCTCCGGAGCTCAGGCTCCTGAGAGCCGATTTTCCAAGGGTTGAAGGACATTTCGGCGGACATGATTCTTCTTGTTTTCCTCAGAGTTTGTGATAGATTACACAAAAAGCAGCTCAAAGCATCATTATGTAGCTTTAAGCTACATTGTCAACAGATATCTCTCCACAGATCATGACTCCCCAAGAAATCAAGCAGCGCCTGGGAGAACTCCAGTGGACCCAGGACGAACTCGCCGAGAAGATCGGGCGCAACCGCGTGACCGTGAGCCGTTGGCTGAACGGGCGTGCTCCAATCGACAAGGCGACGATGCTGCTCCTGCAGCAGCTTCTGCAGCAACACGCGCTTGCGCCTCTGGAAGAGGCCTCCGGGGTCGCCCGGATTCCCATCTACGACCTCACCGCCTCTGCCGGAGGAGGAGCCTTCAACATGGACGAGTGCGAAGTGGTGGAGCAGATGCCCTTTCCCAGTTCCTGGATTCAGCACAAGCTCCGGGTCTCACCCAGGCAACTCTCCGGACTGCGGATCGAGGGAGACTCGATGGAACCTGTCGCCCGCTCCGGAGATCTGATCATCCTCGACCGCAGCAAGCAGCATCCTGGAGATGGCTACTACGTGCTGAACATTGAAGGCACCGTGGTCTTCAAGAAGACACAGTGGCAAGCCGATCGCCGTACCCTGAGGGTGCTCTCCGAGAACCCGGTCTATCAGGAGATGGTCTTCGATGAGCACAACGCGGCACAGATCTCCGTGATCGGTCGCGCCGTCTACTGCATCCGAGCGCTCTGAATCTTCCTGAACCGGCCGGACTCTCCGGCCTCGGCCTTCGACCTCCACATCACGTCCATGCCCTACGAAAGAAAGCTCCTCCTGACGTTGGCCGTCATGTTTCTGGTTGCCCTGGCCTTCTGGAATACGATGTTCATCTATCCCATCAAGCTGTTTGTTGTCATCCTGCACGAGTTGAGTCATGGGCTCGCGGCAGAATTGACCGGCGGGGAGATGATCGCCATTGAAATCAGCGAGCAAGTGGGCGGAGTATGCTACTACCGGGGAGGGATCGAGCTGGTGGTGGCAAGCGCCGGCTACCTGGGAAGCATGCTGTGGGGTGGAGTGATTCTGGTCATCTCGGCCAGAACTCGCTGGGACAACCTGTTGGGGATGTTCATTGGCCTGACCCTGCTCGTCCTCAGTGTCCTCTACATCCGTAACACCTTCGGGCTGCTCTTCACTGCAGGCTTTGGTCTCGCGATGATCCTGATCTGCTGGTTTCTGAAAAATCAGCTCGTCGACCTGCTGATGAAATTCCTTGGAATCACCAGCTGTCTCTACGTGCTCGCCGACATCAAGTCCGACCTGATTGATCGGACCGGCATCGGGAGCGACGCCGACGCGATCGCACAGATGCTGGGAGTGCCCGGACTTTCTGTAGCCATCGGAGTGTTTTGGAGCGTCATTGCCTTTGTCGCCCTCTTCGGGTTCCTCAAGATCTCGGCGGTTGGAGAAGGAGACGCACCAGCAGGCACTTGCGAGAAGCGTGCGTAACCTCTTGCCTTCCTTCGGCTCCGCTCAGGGAACAAAGAAAGTGAGTGGGGAACGCCGGGGGCTGAGCAGAGCTGAGGCTCCGTCACTCGAGGCAAACGTGAAGTGGTGGCTCCTGAGGGAGTCACTCCACATCCAGAACTCTCCGGGCAGAGGGGCTCAGCCGTAGCCAGGTCTGATGCAGCAGGCACTCGGCCTGAGGAGTTTGCTGAGGATGCTCCCAGGCCGTGAAGTAGGCATGCAGCACTCTCCGGGGAGTCCCGACCAGGTTCCGGGTCCCTCCATGCCAGAGGTGAGCATTGAACATCAGGACCGACCCGGCAGGAGCCTCGACCTTCAGTGGCTCGGGTTGCAGCTCCGCCTCGTTCAAATCTGCAGGAGGGGGGCTGAGTCGTTGAGTTCCGGGCACCACCTGGATGCAGCCGTTTTGGGCATGAAAACCGTCCAGCAGCCAGATGGAGTTGAACACGTGGAAGCTCCCATCCCATGGCTGACGCCAGTCCGCATGCAACCGCTGGGCACCTTCTCCAGGAAGCGCGTCTCGGGCGTTGAGTGAGGAGAGCTTGAAGTCCCGCCCCAGCACATGCGCCGCCGCCGCCAGCAGCTTCGGGTGCAGAAACACCGACTCGAAGAGTGCGCCCTTGTTCACCAGATTGCAAAGCCGCCGGGCTCCCGGTTCCTGACCGTGGCGATTCAGGGTCGAAGCCCCCTGATGAAACTGAACCCCTGCCGCCGGGCCTTCCTGCTCCATCAACTCCTCAAAGCGCTGAGTCAGTGCCCGGACCTGCTCCAGCGAGAGGAGGCCGGGACACAGCAGGAACCCCTGCTCGTCCAGCTGGGTTTGCTCCGCTTCAGAGAGCAGCTCGGGCGTGCCCCCAAGCTGCGTCAGGTGAAATTGGAACTCGGTGGAGAACATGGGGAGGTCCGGAATGAGGTCATTGGTGCTGCTTGTCGAAGCCACGGAGAAGACGTTGAAGGGCTCCGAACTGCTCGGCAGGGTCTCTCTCTGCAGAGGCTCACAGAACATAGCCGGAGCCGCCTTCGTTTTCAATCTGCTTTCACCAGAGCTCTTCCCGACACGCGGATAGGACGCTCCGAAGGCGCTGACGGCCGAAGCGTTCCGGCAAAAGGGTCGTTCCCGACACAATCTGATACAACGTGATACCGTGGGGAGAGACTCGGGGCACCCGGATGGACTAACATGATGGTTTCACGCCTTGGCAACCCTCCGCCTCCCGGACCGTATGAAGACCAGAATCCTCATCATCGACGACGATGAAAAGCTC
The DNA here is from genome assembly GCA_038133845.1 of Deltaproteobacteria bacterium. Taxonomy (GTDB): domain Bacteria; phylum SAR324; class SAR324; order SAR324; family NAC60-12; genus JAYPUA01. Next base: position 20,123 of record JAYPUA010000018.1, on the reverse strand, counting down.
AACCAGTTGCTCCACACCTATTTGGGAAACATGGGCTACGAGGTCTTTTCCCGAACCGACCCCCAGGAAGGGCTGATCTCGATTGAGCGGGACCAGCCGCACCTGATCATTCTCGACGTGATGCTGCCCAAGATGGACGGCTTCGAGACCTGCCGGAAGATTCGTCAACAGCACAACACCCCGATCATCATGCTCACCGCCCGAGGCGAGACGATGGACCGCGTGGTGGGCTTGGAGATGGGTGCCGACGACTACCTCCCCAAACCCTTTGAACCTCGCGAATTGGTGGCCCGAATTCAGGCAATCCTCCGCCGAGCCCAGAACCGGGTGGTCCAGCCGCAGCACAACTTCGGCGGACTCGTAGTCGACTTCCAGAAGCATCAGGTCCTGCTGGACGAGGAGTTGATCAGCCTGACCACGATGGAGTTCGCCTGCCTCTCGCTGCTGATCCGCCATGCTGGAGAGGTCCTGAACCGCGACCAGATCCTGGAGGAGTTGCGAGGCATCGAGTGGGATGCCTTCAACCGCTCAGTGGACATCACCATGAGCCGGCTGCGCCAGAAGCTTCGGGATGATCCCAAGCAGCCACGCTTCATCAAGACAGTCTGGGGGACCGGATACATGTTCATCGGCGTCGAGAGCAATGCTGCTTAAACTGCTCGGACGTCCCTTCCGCTCTGTCTTCACCAAGCTCCTGCTGGTGATGATGGCCGTTGGATTCCTGCTCTACATGGTCATCGGAGGGCTCTACTGGCACGTGGTCGGGGAGACGCGGATGGAGGTCTACCGGGAGAACGCGCTCAAATACACCAGCTACCTGCTCGAGGAGTTGGGGAGTCCACCGGACCTGAAGGTCGCCCAGCAAATCACTCAGGAGACCGGATTGGGCATCCGCTTCATCTCCCAATCCTCCGGCTGGTCGACCAATGCCGCCATTCCCAACCTTGAGGACCTCAGACACTGGTCCTGGAAGCGTGAACCCAACGTGCAGTTTGCCCGAAAGGGCGGACAGATGGTCGTCCTGCGGGAGACGGATGACGGCAGCCTGCTCTTCATCGCGGTTCAGGACGAAGCCTCTATCTGGAGTTGGCTCCTGGTGCTGCTGGTCAGCATCGCCTTGATCATCCTCGCCGCCTTCTCCACCATCCGCTGGATCCTCCGGCCCCTTCGCGACCTCGCCCGAGGCGTTCGTGCCTTGAGCGCTGGGGATCTCGAGCACCGAGTTCCAGAGTACCGGACCGACGAGCTTGGACGGCTGACCCGCGCCTTCAACCACATGTCCGGGAGGATTCAGTCCATGCTCACCGCACGCGAGCGTCTGCTGCTCGACGTCAGTCACGAGCTGCGCTCACCGCTGACGCGCATGAAGGTGGCCATGGAGTTTCTCCCGCAAGATGCGACCCGGAGCATGATCCGCAACGACGTGGAGGAGATGGAGCAGATGATCACCGAGATCCTGGAGAGCGCGAGGCTGCAGAGCCAGTACGGCCGGCTGAACAAGCAGAGCTTCAACCTCACCGAGGTACTCCAGGCTCTGGTTCAGGAATACAGCACGCGTCCTCCCGGAGTGCGCCTCGCGCATGTCCCGGAAGACTCCATGCTCTATGCCGACCGGGAGCAGGTGCAGACCGTGATGCGGAACCTGATTACCAACGCATTGAAGTACTCCAGCGAGGACACTGCCCCGGTGGAGATCAGCGTGGAGTCCCACCCGCTGCAGACCACCATCCATGTGCGTGACTTTGGTCAGGGAATCGCCAAAGAAGACCAGGAATTCATCTTCGAGCCCTTCTACCGCACGGACGCCTCGCGCAACAAGAACACCGGGGGGTACGGGCTCGGGCTGAGCCTCTGCAAGAACATTGTCGAGGCCCACGACGGCTCGATTGCCGTGAACAGCATCGTCAATACCGGGACGATCTTCACCCTCAACTTCCCGCATCACCCTGAAGACCCGCCGCCCCCGACCGTCAAGTCAAACCGGATGCCGGAGAACATGTCATGAAACGCTGGCTCAGCCTCAAACTCTGGATCCCCCTGATTCTGCTTGCCGCAGGAGGAGGAGGAACCGCCTACCTGATGAAGCGGCCTCCAGTTGCCGAGAAGAAGGCCGCTCCATTCAAGGGAGCGCTGGTCTCGACGCTGGCTCCGGAGTTGACCTCCACCCGCATCACGTTGCAGACCTCCGGACAGGTCCGGGCTGCACGTCGAGTGATCCTCACTCCCCGGATCGCCGGGAGCGTCTCCCAACTGGGCCCCAATTTCCAGGAGGGCCGCTTCTTCCGCAAGGACGAGGTGCTCGTCCGCCTGGACCCCCTGACGGGGAACGCCCGGGACCAGATCCTCCTCAAGGCTCCGTTTGACGGGGTGGTGCAGGCCCGCTCGTCAGATCCGGGACAGTACGTCACCCCCGGAACTCAGCTTGGGGTTCTCGTGGGCACTGCACAGGCAGAGGTGCTCGTCGATCTGCCGCTCAGTCGGCTGCAGTGGCTGGACCTCAACGACCTCCCGGAGGCCTCCGTCAGCCTGGGCACCGGCACCGTCTCCCAGCCCTTTCCTGCTCAGGTGCAGCGTCTGCTCCCAGAGCTGACGCCTCAAGGACGCATGGCCCGGATGCTCCTTACCGTGGAGGATCCGTTCGGACTCAACACACCGAGCCCTGTGCCGCTCTTCGTTGGAGCCTTTGTGGAGGTGGAGCTCGTCGGACGTGCCCTGAACGAGGTCTTTCGGATTCCCGCCCAGGCGCTGCGTGACGGCGACACCGTCTGGCTGGTCAACTCTGAGCGAGAGCTGCAGATCCAGACGGTCGAGGTCGCTCATCAGGACCGCAACTCCGTCTACATCACACAAGGCCTGGACTCCGAGTCTCAGGTCGTGACCTCACCGCTCAAAGGGGCGGCAAACGGCCTCAAGGTCCGCATTGAGGGAGAGCCGGAGGAGGGTCCGCCCGCTTCTGCCCCACAACCGCTTGCAGAGCTGTCCGTCCGGGAGGAATCGTGATTCGCTGGATGGCAGAGAACCGAGTCGCGGCAAACCTGCTGATGATCCTCATCCTGGCCGGGGGCATCTACAACGCGCTGACCATCAAGCAGGAAGTCTTCCCGGAGTTCACCCTCGACTTCGTCTCCGTCTCCTACAGCTACCCTGGAGCCACGCCAGATGACCTGGAGGAGTCGGTCGTCCTCCCCGCAGAAAGCGCCATCCGCAGCATCAACGGCATCAAGCGCTTCACCTCCCGGATCAACGAAGGCAGCGCCAGCCTCAACGTCGAGCTGCTCGATGGCAACGACCCGCAGAAGATCCGGGATGAGATCGAGCAGGCCCTGAACCGCATCAGCACTCTCCCGGAAGAGGTCGAGGCCCCTCGGGTCGTCACCGCGACGATTCGGCAGGAGGTGCTCAACGTTGCCGTGTATGGCGACGCCCCGCAGCGCTCCTTGCTGGAGATCGCGCAGACGCTGCAGGACGAGCTGCTCAACCACCCGGACATCTCGCAGGTGGAGGTCGAGTCGGTCCAGCAGTATGAGATCACCGTGCTCCTCTCCCAGCACCGCCTGCAGCAGCTGGGGCTCACGCTGTCGGAAGTGGCTTCGCGGATTCGCTCGGCAACACTCGACCTGCCGGGAGGGAGGATTCAGACCTCCGGAGGCGACCTGCTGATCCGCACCAAGGAGCGTCGCTACACGGTTGAGGACTACGCCCGCATTCCTCTGTTTACCACGCCCTCCGGGACCGTCACGCTCGGCGACGTCGCTGAGATTCAAGACGGGTTTGAGGAGAGCGACCAGCGCAACCGCTTCAACGGCCAGAACTCCGAGTTCATCAACGTCAACCGGACCGGAGACGAGACCCCGACAGCCGTCTCAAATGCGGTTCATGAGGTCCTTGAACAGCTCCGCCCCCGGCTTCCTCGCAGCGTGCAGGTCGATGTGCTCGCAGACCGTTCGGTGATTCTGCAGGACCGGATCGACCTGCTGACCCGCAACATGTGGGTGGGGCTGATCCTGGTGTTCCTGGTGCTCGCGCTGTTTCTGGAGACCGGGCTCTCCTTCTGGATCATGCTCGGAATCCCCATCAGCTTTGCCGGAGCGTTTCTGACGATGCCGCAGCTTGAGGTGAGCATCAACATGCTCTCGCTGTTTGCCTTCATCACCGTCCTGGGGATCGTGGTGGATGACGCGATTGTCGTGGGAGAGAACATTCAGGCCCACCGCGAGATGGGGAAGACCGGGCTGAAGGCCGCCGTCGACGGGACGCTGGAGATCGCCTCCCCGGTGGTCATCACGATCCTGACCACCGTCGCGGCCTTTGTCGCGTTCTACTTCATCGGCGGCACGACCGGGAAGTTCTTCCAGCAGATCCCGGACGTGGTGATTGCCGTGCTCGTCTTCTCTCTGATCGAGGGGCTCTTCATCCTCCCCGCACACCTGAGCCACCGGGCGAACCTGCTGATCCGCGCTGTGCTCTGGCCGATTGAGGCCCTGCTGCACACGCCTCGCCGTTTTTTCAGCTCAGGACTGCGGTGGGTGGTGGAGCAGCCCTACCGCAAGACGCTGCAGCTGGCCCTGCGGTACCGCTATGCCACCTTGGCGCTGGCCCTGGTCTCTGTGATGCTCAGCGCCGGGCTGATGGTTGGAGGTCACCTGCGCTTCACCTTCTTCCCCCGGATCGACAGCGACTTCATCTCGGTGACCGCGCGCATGCCCTTCGGCACCCCGGTGGACGTCACCGCTCAGGTTGAGGAGCGGCTGGTCCGGGAAGCCCAGGCGCTGCTGGCCGAGTATGAGCAGCAGCAGGGGCTTCCCGTCTCGACCGGGCTCTACAGCTCTGTGGGACGCGGCGGGAGTCACATTGCGCGGGTCCGGGTTTTCCTGGAACCGCTGAACATCCGAGGCTTTGCGGCTCAGGAGTTTTCCCGCAAATGGGAGGCTCGGGTCGGAGAAGTTCCGGGGCTGGAGTCCATCAACTTCCGCGCAAGCACCGGGTTCGGCGCCGGGTCGGACCTGGAGTTGCGGCTGAGTCATCCGGACGCGCGCATGCTCGACTGGGCCATCGAGCGGACCAAAGAGGAGTTGCGCAACTTCTCTGGGGTGCGCAACATCGAGGACAACTCCGACTCCGGGAAGCGGGAGGTCCGGCTCAAGGTCTCCGAAGCCGGAGCGGCGCTCGGGTTCACCGCACAGGGGCTCACGCAGCAGGTACGCGGTGCCTTTCAGGGGTTGGAGGCACTCAGCTTCATCCGGGGCGGAGAAGAGGTCAACGTCACGCTGCGCCTGCCGCTGGAGGAGCGCCGCTACCTCCCGAACCTCTCCGGACTGGTCGTTCAGGCGCCCAACGGAGCGCGGGCGCTGCTGGGCGAGGTCGCCGTGCTGGAGTTCGGGAGAGCCTTCAGCAGCATCAATCGAGAGGAAGGAAGCCGTGTCCTCAGCGTCGTGGCCGACGTGGACAGCAGCGTCTCGAACACCAACGAGATCACCAAGGCGCTGGATCGGGACTTTGTTCCGCAACTCAAGCAGGATTTCCCCGGCCTGAGCGTGGCCTATGGAGGCAGCCGCCGGGATCAGAGCGAAACCTTTGCCGGAGTGCGTACCGGAGGTCTGTTCGCCCTGATCATGATCTACAGCCTGCTGGCGCTGCAGTTCCGCAACTACTTCCAGCCGCTGGTGATCATGTCCGCCATTCCCTTCGGACTGGTCGGGGCGGTGATCGGGCACCTGATCATGGGATACGAGTTGAGCATCGTCAGCGTTCTGGGGATCGTCGCCCTGACCGGAGTCGTGGTCAACGACTCGCTGATCCTGGTGGATTTTGTCAACCAGAATCGCCGAGAAGGGCTGCATCCGTTCGAGGCCGCCATTGAGGCCGGAGTCCGACGGTTCCGCCCCATCCTGCTGACCACTCTGACCACCTTCTTCGGACTGCTGCCGATGATCTTCGAGCAGTCGCTGCAGGCACGTTTCATTGTCCCAATGGCCATCAGCCTGGCCTTCGGTGTCCTCTTCTCCACCTTCATCATCCTGATCCTCATCCCGGTGCTCTACCTGATCCTCGAAGACTTCGGACGCCTGCTCCGGCGCCCGACGCCCCCGGAGACCGCCTCCAAGACGCAATGGGCCTGACCCCACGCTCTCCCAACCTGCTGACCCTGGACAACGTCTCCGTACGCCTGGGGGACACGGTGGTCCTTGACTCCCTGAGTTGGAGCTTTCGTGAAGGAGAGAGCTGGGTTTTGCTGGGTCCCAACGGAGCAGGAAAGTCCACGCTCCTGGGGCTGGTCCGGCAGCAAAAGCCGTACTTTCAAGGGCACATCGAGCGCGCGGAGGCCTGGCAGGACGCCTCCCGGCTGACGCTGGTCTCTTTCGACCAGCAGCGCACCCTGGTTGCCCGCGAAGAGCGCAAGGACCGCTGGGAGGACTACAGTGGGAAAGAGCAGCATGGGCTGACCGCCCGGGAGTTCATGGACCCGCAACAGCGTCACGCGTCCCGGCTGGAGGCCCTGAGCGAGCAGCTTCAGTTTTCGGCGCTGCTGGATCGACCACTCCGCTGGTTCTCCAACGGAGAGATGCGCAAGACCCTGTTGCTCCGGGCCTTGCTGAACGACCCGGCGCTGCTGATCCTTGACGAGCCTTTTGACGGCTTGGATGCCGACTCCACTCTGTGGCTTCGGCAGGCGCTCTCCACCCTGATTCAGGGCGGACTCCCAATCCTGCTGGTCACGCACCGCACCTCGGAGATCGCCCCGGAGTTCACCCACATGCTCGCCTTGCAGCGCGGACACGTCTTTGCTCAAGGTCCCCGGGAACAGGTTCTGCAACCGGAGACGCTGGAGGCGCTTTATGCACCAGCCTCCCAAACCCCGTCACCTGCCCCAGCCTCTCCAAAGCGCGCGGGCTCTCCTTCGGGAACCTCTCCGGTACTCATCAGAAACTTGAGGATTTCCTACGAGGAGCGAGAGGTCTTCCGGAAGCTGTGCTGGGAGGTCAAGGCAGGGGAGAACTGGAAGATCGTGGGCCCCAACGGCTCCGGGAAGTCGACCCTGATCCGCATTGTCACCGGAGACCATCCTCTGGCATATGCAAACGAGGTCCACCTCTTCGGGCGACGTCGCGGCAGTGGAGAGAGCATTTGGGACATCAAGCGCCGGATCGGGCTGGTATCTCCGGAGTTTCAGCTCCAGTTTCGACAGCCGATCGACGGGCTCCGCGTGGTGCTCTCCGGGTTCTTCGACTCGATCGGCCTCTATCAGGCCCCCTCCCCCTCACAGCGGGAACAGGCCCGGGACTGGATCTCCCGGCTTCACTTGGAGGACCTGGCCTCTCGGGACTTCACCAAGCTTTCCTATGGACAGCAGCGCCTGTTGCTCCTGGCACGGGCGATGGTCAAGAACCCGGAGCTGCTGGTGCTCGATGAGCCGTGTCAGGGGCTGGATCCGCTGCACCGCAGGGAGATGCTTGCGCGCATCGACCGGATCGGGCTGGAGACACCGACTCAGGTCCTCTACGTCACCCACTCCCCGGAGGATGAGCTTCGGTGCGTCGATCAGGTGCTGACGCTCCCGGAGTTGCTCTGAAAGAGGTCTCGGACAAGCTCAGGCTTCCGCAGACTTCTTGCGTTTCCCGTAGCGCTCACGCTCGTTGACCGTCAGCCAGAGCTTCCGGAGTCGGATGTTTTTGGGAGTCACCTCCAGGCACTCGTCTTCAGCAATCCACTCAATCGAGCGCTCCAGCGTCAACGGAATCACCGGGGTCAACTGGACATGCTCATCTTTCCCGGAAGCCCGAACGTTGGTGAGTTTCTTCTCCTTGCTCACGTTGACGTTCAGGTCGTTGTTGCGGTTGTGCTCCCCCACAACCATCCCTTCGTACACCCGGGTTCCCGGAACGACAAACAGGCGTCCGCGAGGTTCCAGGTTGAACAGGGCGTAGGCCACCGCCTCGCCGGTGCGATCGGCAACCAGCGAGCCGGTCAGCCGACTGGGAAAGTCGCCCCGATAGGATTGGTACCCGAGGAGGTAGGAGTTGAGGATTCCAGTCCCCCGGGTATCGGTCAGAAACTCCGAGCGGTAACCGATCAGGCCTCGGGTGGGGACGTGAAACTGGGCCCGGATGCGTCCAGTGCCATGATTGACCAGGTTCACCATGCGCCCCTTGCGGAGCGCCAGTTTCTCCGAGACAATCCCCAAAAACTGTTCCTCACAGTCGACAAACACGTCCTCAATCGGCTCCTCTCGCTGACCGCCCTCTCCGCGGTAGATCACCTCCGGACGTCCCACCGTCAGTTCGTACCCCTCCCGGCGCATCGTCTCAATCAGCACCGCCATCTGCAATTCGCCACGGCCCTTGACCAGGAAGGCCTCGCCCGGGGCTTCTTCAACCTGCAGGGAGACGTTGCGCAGGGTCTCCAGCTTGAGCCGGTCTCGGATCTTGGTGGACTGCACCAGCTTGCCCTCCTGTCCGGAGAACGGGGAGGTGTTCGGCCCAAAGAGCATCGCCACGGTGGGCTCGTCGACAGTGATGCGCTTGAGGGCCTTGGGGGCATCGCGCGTACAGATCGTGTCACCAATGTGCACATTCTCAATACCGGCCAGCACCAGGATCTCTCCGGGCTCCACCTGCTCCTGATCCTGAGTGCCCACTCCGTCATACACCTGGAGCTTGGAGGCCCGCAGAGAGATCATCTCTCCGGCTTCGTTGAGGCAGACCAGCGACTCGTTGCGGGAGACCGAGCCGTTGACGATCCGCCCGACCGCCAGCCGCCCCAGATAGTCCGAATAGCCCAGGTCGCTGACCAACATCTGAAACGGCTGGGAGGGATCGTGCTGGGGTCCCGGGAGGTAGTCAACAATTTGGTCGAGCAACGGGGTCAGGTCGGAGCCGCGCTCGTCCAGGGTCGGCTGGGCGATGCCTTCACGACCGATCGCATAGAGCACGGGAAACTCGATCTGCTCGTCGTTGGCGTCCAGGTCGATGAAGAGGCTGTAGACCTCATCCAGGACCTCCTCGGCCCGGGCGTCGTGGCGGTCGATCTTGTTGATCACCACAATGATCTTGAGCCCGCCTTCAAGAGCCTTGCGGAGGACAAAGCGGGTCTGAGGCAGCGGACCTTCCGAGGCATCCACCAGCAGGATGGCTCCATCAACCATCATCAGCGCGCGCTCCACTTCGCCTCCAAAGTCGGCGTGTCCCGGAGTGTCCAGGATGTTGATCTTTCGGTCCTTCCAGTGAATCGAGCAGTTCTTGGCCGCGATGGTAATGCCCCGTTCACGCTCCAGGTCCATGCTGTCCATGAGCCGTTCGGCGACCGACTGATTTTCACGAAAAAGCCCGCTCTGACGGAACATCTGGTCCACCAGCGTGGTCTTTCCGTGGTCTACGTGGGCGATGATGGCGATGTTGCGGATGGATGTGTTTTCCATATCTTAAATCAAAAAAGCCTAGCCCGACCCTACAAAGGCGCCGGGCCGCAGGTCGATCTGTATCATTTCCGGATTGTTTCCCAGTGTAGAGGAAGGGCGCAGGCACAGGCAAGGCGACAGCGCCTCCGGGCCTGGGGAGAGCACGGATTGGGTTCAGGAGGCTTCAGGAGCGAGCGTTCAGCCTTGGAGGAAGGCCTCGACCTCCGCGCGGCGAGGCATGGGGGCCACCGCCCCGTAGCCCGTAGTGGAGAGCGCCGCTGCGGCGTTGGCGTAGGTGGCGGCCTCGAAGGGCGTTTTCCCGGAGATCCACTCTGCGAGGAAGGCGCCGTCAAAGGTGTCTCCGGCGGCAGTGGCATCCACAAAGGCCACCGAGTGACCAGGAAGGCGCTCGCGCTGCTCCGGGGTCGCAACCAGCACTCCTTGAGCCCCGAGAGTCAGCGCCACGACTCCCACGTCGAGCTTGAGGAACTCGTCAGCAATCCGGTCGGGGTCCTCCGTGTTCAGCAGCAACGCTGCGTCGTCCAACCCGGGGAGCACCAGGTCGCAGCCCCGGACGCCTTCCAGGATCACGGCCCGCGCCCGAGAGAGGGACCAGAGCTTGAGCCGCAGGTTGGTGTCGTAGGAGGTCCGGACCCCGGCGCTACGGGCCTGCTCCAGCGCGGCAAACACGGTATCGCAGGCGCTGTTCGAAATGGCCTGACTGATCCCGGAGACGTGCAGCACCTTGGCTGAACTCCAGGCCTCTGCCGGAAACGACTGCGGCGTCATGCGACTCGCCGCCGACCCGGCGCGGAAGTAGCTGAACTGGTGTCCAGACTCGTTGTGGGTCACAAAGTAGATCCCGGTGTGCGCCTCCGGATCGGACTCGACACAGCTGGTGTCCACCCCTTCCGCATCCCAGAGCTCCAGGAAGCTCTGGCCGAATGCATCCTGTCCGACCCGGGTCAGGTATCCCACCGATGCGCCCTGACGTGCGGCCGCGATGGCACAGTTCGAGGTGTCGCCCCCGTGCCCCGGGAGGTAGCGCCCATCAGGCTGCTGGTTGAACTCCAGCAGCGGCTCTCCCAAACACCATAGATCCGTCATGAATTCTCTCTGTTGCAGCCATCAAACGGGTTGGCTCATGGCTGGAAAGAAATGGCAGAAAATCTCCACTGTCCAGATCCCCCTTCGGAAGCCTTCAGGACAGGTACGCGATCAACTTGCGCAGGAACTGCTCCCCCTGCTCCATCTGATCCCGCGCGATGAACTCGTTCGGCTGATGCGCCTGATCGATCGATCCCGGTCCGCAGATCACGGTCGGGAAGCCGGCCTCCTGGAACTGCCCGGCCTCTGCCGCATAGGCAACCCGGGAGTGCACCGTGCTCCCGGCGAGCGTCTGGGCCAAGCGGGTAGCGACGCTGTTCGGATCTTCCCTCAGTGGTGGCGTATCGGCAAGGACCTCGGTCTGAATGTTGGCTCCGGGATGAACCGCCTGCATCGCCGGCAGGAGCACCTCGCGGCAGTAGTCCTCAAACTCTCCAAGCACCTGCATTGCGGTCTCTCCGGGGATCGTCCGCACGTCCCAGTAGAAGACGCACTCGCGGGAGATGATATTCACCGCGGTTCCCCCCTGAACCATCCCGGAGTGCACGGTGGTGTGATGTGGCACAAACCCGGTCTCCTCTGAGGTGTCCTCCCGGAAGCGGGCTTCCCGGTCCGAGAGCCAGGTGATCAGGCGGGCGGCATTCATCACTGCGCTCACCCCCCGGTGAGTCTGGCTGGAGTGCGCCTCATAACCGGTGACGGTGGTCCGGAACGCGCCGATGCCCTTGTGCGCGGTCACGGCCTCCATCATCGAAGGCTCTCCCACAATCACCGCCTCCGGACGCGGCAGGCGCTGCTGAATCTGCGAGATCATCCGGGGGGCCCCCTGACACCCGACCTCCTCATCATAGGACAGCGCCAGGTGAATGGGCTTGCGCAGGCTCTTCATCTCCGGAAGCAGCGCCAGGGCGATCGCACTGAAGCCCTTCATATCACAGGTTCCGCGACCATAGAGGCGCCCGCCCTGCTCCGTGAGGACAAACGGGTCCGTGTCCCAGGGCTGCCCATCCACCGGGACCACGTCGGTGTGCCCGGAGAGCACGATCCCTCCCTCGACCATCGGGCCGATCGTCGCGTAGAGGTTGGCCTTGGTCCCTTCATCATTGGGCACCCGGACCGAGTCCACTCCGTGGGACCGGAGCCACTCCTCCACAAAGTCGATCAGGGGCAGGTTGGAGTCTCGGGACACGGTGGGAAATTCAACCAGCTTTCGCAGCATCTCGATGGAATTCATCTTCTCTCCTCCTCGCAGGCTTCAGGAAACGGGGGTGCCGTTCTTGACCACCAACCGGTGATTGGTCGTCTGGCTGACTCGGGTGATGTCCTCAAGCGGATTGCCGTCGACAATCAGCAAGTCGGCAAAGCACTCCTTGCCGATGCGCCCCCGGTCCGGGAGTTCGAGCAGGTCTGCCGCGTTCGAGGTGGAGAACTTCAAGGCGTCTTGAGGCGTGATCCCCAGGTCGTTCATGAACTTCAGCTCTCCGGGGTTCGCGCCGTGGAGGTTGTACGGGGTCCCGGCATCTGTCCCCATCGCGATCTTCCCTCCCGCGCGGTAGAACATCTTGATCGAGGCCTGATGGTTCTCCTTGACCCGCAGGGTCTTCTCCACGGCATAGGCCGGGACGCCCCGGTCCTTGTTCTCAATGATGTTCAGCAGTGCCGAGAGGGTCGGAACCAGGTAGGTCCCGGCTGCCAGCATCTCCTGCACACACTCTTCGGTCAGGAAGATCCCGTGCTCGATCGAGTCCATTCCGGCGCGGACCGCGTTGAGGATTCCCTCCGAGCCTTGTGCGTGGCTGGCGCAGGTCTTGTGGAAGCGGTGACCTTCGTGCACTCCGGCCGAGAGTTCCTCCAGGGTGTAGTGAGCATCCTCAGGGTTGACCCCGGGGGTCATCACACCTCCGGTGGCCATGAGCTTGATGACATCGGAGCCGGCGTGGATCTGCTCCCGGACGGCCTTGGTCACCTCCTCCGGTCCATCGGCAACGCGGCCGAAGGCGTTGCCGTGCCCTCCGGTCATGCAGATCATCCTCCCGGCGGCACGAATGGTCGGGCCGAGCTGACGTCCAGAGTTGCAGGCATCGCGCACCGAGAACTCCAGGTAGTCCTTGCCGCCCAGGTCTCGAAGTGCCGTCACGCCTGCACGCAGCGAGTCCTGGGCCCGCTCCAGCGCCTTCATCACCAGGTCTCCCGGACGGGCCAGGCTGACCTTCGCCTTCGGGTCGCCTTCACCTCCATAGATCAGGTGGACGTGGCAGTCGATCAGCCCCGGGAGCAAGGTCCCGCCGCTGGTGTCCACCCGAGCCCCGGAGAACCCTTCAAACTGCCCCACCGGAGCGAGGTCCTGAATGCGGTCTCCGGACACCAGAACCGCGTGATTCTCCAGAAGCTGATCGACGCCGTCGAAGATCAGGCCTCCGGCATAAAGAGTCTGCTCGCTCATGTGTTTCTCCAGATGGGAGGTTGAGACATCCCGGACGCCTGTTGCCTGTCCGGAGGAATCTTGGGCTTGGGTTGAGGAACGATCCCCAGCGTCAAATGCGCTGCTCCTCCACCGCGTGGCAGGCGACCTGTCCCAAACCGGTGGACCGCGCCTGCGGCAGCTCGCGCCTGCAGCGCTCTTGGGCATACGGACAACGCGGGTGGAAGGGACACCCCGAGGGAGGGTTGATCGGGCTCGGGACCTCTCCCGCAACCGGGGTCCGGGCTCTCCCGGAGAGGTGCAGGTCCGGGATCGCGTCCAGCAGCATCCGCGTGTAGGGATGGCGTGGCTGAGAAAACAGGGTCCGGGTCTCGGCCCACTCGACCATCCGTCCCAGGTACATCACCCCCACATAGTCGGAGATGTGGTAGACCACCGCAAGGTCGTGGCTGATGAAGAGGTACGTCAGCCCCAGCTCGCGCTGGAGCTTCTTCATCAGGTTGAGGATCTGCGCCTGCACCGAGACATCGAGGGCGCTGGTGGGCTCGTCACAGACCAGAAACTCCGGGTTGCTGGCCAGGGCGCGGGCGATGGAGATGCGCTGCCGCTGCCCTCCGGAGAACTCGTGGGGAAACTTGAGCCCATCTGCGGGAGAGAGGCTGACCTGCGTCAGCAGCTCGGCGATGCGGTGGCGGATCTGGCGCTCGTCTTCAAGCAGCCGGTGCGTGCGGATCGGTTCGGCGATGATGTCCGAGACACGCCAGCGCGGGTTGAGGCTCGCATACGGATCCTGGAAGATCATCTGCACTCGACGCCGGATGGGCTCCATGCTGGAGCGCGAGTTCAGGGTCGCCAGGTCGATCCCGTCAAAGCGCACCGCCCCGCCGGTCGGTTCGTACAGACGAACCACGAGCCGTGCCACGGTCGACTTTCCACACCCGGACTCGCCCACCAGCCCGAAGGTCTGTCCCCGCGGGATCTCGAAGCTCACCTCCTCCACGGCCTTGAGCCAGGTCTGCCCCGCGCCGTTGAGCAACCGGGTCAGGTAGGGTGGCGAGACGTCAAAGTGCTTGCTCAGGTTCTCAACCTGCAGCAGCGGGGCAGAGCTCATCCGGTCTCCTCCAAAGGAGTCGCAGGCTGGGTGGAGGAACGAGCCCCGGCATCAGCCTGGTCAAAGAGCCAGCAGGCGACCTGCGAGGTCCCCTGAGACCTGAGCTCCGGGCGGTCCTGGCGGCAGCGGTCCTGGCTCTGAGGACAGCGCGGGTGGAAGGCACAGCCGTTTGGGATCTCGGTCAGACGCGGCATCGAGCCTTCAATCTGCTTCAACTCCTCGGCCTCCTGCCCGATCATCGGGATCGACCCCATCAGCCCGTGTGTGTAGGGATGCCGGGCCTTCTGGATGACCTCCCGGACCTCGCCAATCTCGGCGAGTCTTCCGGCATACATCACGGCCACGCGGTCTGCGGTCTCCGCGATCACGCCCATGTCGTGCGTGATCAGCATCACGGCGGCGCCGTGCTCCTGACAGAGCCGCTTGAGCAGGCCGATGATCTGCGCCTGGATCGAGACGTCCAGGGCGGTGGTCGGTTCATCGGCAATGATCAGCTTCGGGTTGACACACAGCGCCAGGGCGATGACCACGCGCTGCCGCATTCCCCCAGAGAACTGATGCGGATACTGGTCGATCCGGACCTCCGGAGAGGGAATGCCGACCTCGGCCAGCAGGGAGATCGCCTTCTCCCGGGCGGCCGGCTCGTCCAGATCGGTATGCGTCATCAGCGTCTCCACCAGCTGCCGCCCCACCTTGTAGAGCGGGTTGAGGCTGGTCAAGGGGTCCTGAAAGACCATCCCGATCTCCTTCCCGCGGATGCGGCGCAACTGCTCCGGAGGGAGGTGGTCGATGCGTCGACCGGCCAAGTGGACCTCTCCACCGGCGATGCGCCCAGGAGGTTCCAGCAGCCCAATGATCGCCGATCCGGTGAGCGACTTCCCGGCTCCAGACTCGCCCACCACGCCGAGGACCTCGCCCTCCCGGATCTCGAAGCTGACGTCGTCCACGGCGACCAGTGTCCCGCGTCGTGTCGGGAAGTCGACCCTCAGGTTGCGCACCTCCAGCAGAGGTCGGTTCGTCTCAGCCATCAGCGCAGCTTTGGATTGAGCGCATCCCGGAGCCAGTCGCCCAGGAGGTTGACTGCCAGGACCAGGATCACCAGGGCGAGGCTCGGAAAGATCGTCATCCACCACTCTCCGGAGAAGAGGTACTGCTGTCCGATCCGGATCAGCGTCCCCAGCGACGGGCTGGTGACCGGGACACCGACGCCAAGAAACGAGAGCGTGGCTTCGGTGAGGATGGCCAGGGCGAGGCTCAGGGTGGCGATCACAAGGACCGGTCCAGTGACGTTCGGGAGCACATGACGGAGCATGATCCAGAACGGATGCACTCCAATCACCCGGGCGGCCTGCACATACTCCTTGTTCTTTTCCACCAGCGTCGATCCTCGAACCGTGCGGGCAAAGTTGACCCACTGCGAGGCCGCGATCGCCAGCACAAGCACGTAGAGCTTCAGCTCGTTGTAGGCGGCCTTGGGCAACAGACTCCCCACGATCCCATCGATCAGCAGCGCGATCAGGATGGCCGGGAAGGTCAGCTGAATGTCCGCCACACGCATGATGAAGCTGTCCAGCCGTCCGCCCACGTATCCGCTGAGCAGGCCCAGCAGCGTCCCGAAGACCGCCGAGACGACCACTGACGCGAAGCCCACCCCGAGCGAGATCTGCAGCCCGAACATGATCGCGGAGAAGATGTCCCGGCCCTGATCGTCGGTTCCCAGCAGAAACTGCGGATCGGAGTCCGGCTCCCAGGCCGGAGGGAGGAAGGCGTTCATCAGGTCCAGCGTCTTCACGTCCAGCGTCTGATGCGGCGCAACCCACGGCGCCAGCGCAGCCGCGAGGAAGAGGGTCAGAGTCACCAGGAAGGCGAAGATGGTGACCGGAGACTGGCGGAAGCTGTAGTAGATGTCGCTGTCCAGAAAGCGTCCGATGCGGTCCCAGGTGCGAGCCAGCGTTCCAGAGTCGACCTCCAGCACTTCTTCTTCCGCCTTCAATGGGCACCTCCTCCGGAGGTCTCGATGCGCAACCGAGGGTCCACCAGGAAGTAGAGCAGGTCGACGACCAGGTTGATGACGACGAAGAGGAAGGCGATCAGGACGAGGTAGCTGGACATCACCGGGATGTCGACAAACTGGATGGCCTGCAGGATCAGCAGTCCCATCCCGGGCCACTGAAAGACGGTCTCGGTGATGATTGAGAAGGCCAGCAGGGAGCCGATCTGCAGTCCGGTGATGGTGATCACCGGGACCAGCGTGTTCTTGAGGGCGTGTCCGAAGTGGACCGCGCGGCTCTTCAGCCCCCGGGCTCGAGCAAACTTGATGTAGTCCGTCCGGAGGACCTCAAGCATTTCGGCCCGGACGAGGCGCATGATCAGGGTGAGCTGGAACAGCGCCAGCGTGATTGACGGCATGATCAGCGAGCGCCACCCGTCCACGGTCAGGAAGCTGGTAGTCCACCAGCCCAGGTCCACCACTCCCGCCCGCCCAAAGGTCGGGAGCCACTGCAGCCAGACCCCAAAGATCAGGATGAGCAGGATGCCGATCACGAAGGTGGGCAAGGAGATGCCAATCAGCGAGACCGTGAGGAAGAGTCGGCTGAGCCACGAGTTGCGATTCAGGCCCGTATAGACGCCCATCGGGACTCCGATCGCCAGCGCCAGCAGGGCCGAGACCAGCACCAGCTCGATGGTTGCCGGGAGGCGGTCGGCGATCAGTTGCCCCACCGGAATCCCCACCCGGTAAGACATCCCGAACTCTCCGCGGGCGATGTTGCCGACAAAGCTGACAAACTGCAACGGCCAGGGCTGATCCAGCCCCAGGCGTTCCCGGAGCATCTGGCGCTGCTCCTCTGTGGCGTCCTGTCCCACCATGTTGTTGATCGGATCTCCGACAAACTGAAACAGGGCAAAGGAGACGAACGCAACCGAGAGCATCACCACAATGGCTTGCAGCAGGCGTTGGACGATGAAGGCGAACATGGGAGGCGGGCGGAGGTCTGGGCGTCGGCAGGAAAGGGTGGGAGCCTCGGTCTTTCAGAGGCTCCCGGGTCAGACCTACTTCATGACCACATAGCGCAGGTCAACGTCGTTGAACGGACGCTGAATCACGCTCTTCACGGTTGCAGACCGCACGCCCCAGGCCAGCGCCTGCTGGTGCAGGGGGATGTGCCCGAAGTCGTCCTTGTGGATCTGGAAGGCCTCGCGGATCATCGCGTTGCGCTTGCTGTCATCCATCTCGGTCTTGATCTGCTCCGTCAGCGCATCCACACGCGGGTTGTGGTACTGACCGCAGTTCCAGTCTCCGTGTCCCGGCTTCCCGGTGGTCATCAGCTGCATCAGCGGATTCAGGGCGTCATACGACCCCGGGGTCCACCCGAGCATGAAGAAGCTGGTGTTGTTCTTCTCGGCACGTCCGATCTTGTTGAAGTGCTTCGACTTCGTCTGGAAGTTCGCAGTGACCTTGATCCCGACGCGCTCGAGCATGGGGATGACGGCGGTGCAGATCTCTTCGTCGTTGACGTAGCGGTCGTTCGGACAGTCGAAGGTCACGGGGAACCCGTTTGGATATCCGGCTTCGGCCAGCAGCTTCTTGGCGGCATCCGGATCATACGGCGCGCGATCGTTCATGTCGTCCTGGAAGCCGTTGATTCCGGGAGCGATCATCAGCCCGGTCGGAGCCGCGGCGTTGCGCATCACCACGCGCTTGATCGCGTTGATGTTGATCGCCTGGAAGAAGGCCTGCCGCACCCGCTTGTCCTTGAACGGGTTCTTCCCGGTGCCTGGCATGTCGAGGCTCTCATCACGCCACTGGTCAAACCCGAGGAAGATCGTCCGCAGCTCCGGTCCTTGGAGGGCCAGGGTATTGGCGTCATTCTCCAGACGCTTGACGTCCTGCAGCGGCACCGGATACATCAGGTCGATCTCTCCGGAGAGCAGGGCCGCCACGCGGGTCGCGTCATTGGCGATCGGGGTGAAGACGACCCGGGTCAGGTTGTGCTGAACCTGATCCTTGCCCCAGTAGTCCTGGTTGGGTTCCAGCACCAGCCGGGTGTCCTGCACCCACTCGACGAGCTTGAACGGGCCGGTACCGTTGGTGTTGACGTTGGCAAAGTTGGTCGAACCGCTGGCCCGGACCACCTCAAAGGCGTTGTTCGCCTCGATCCACTCCTTGTCGACGATGTAGAAGATCGGCATGTTCAGGAGCAGGATCGGGTCCGGCCCCTTGGTGATGATGTCCACCGTGTAGTCGTCGACCTTGCGGATCTCCTTCACGGTAGCGAGCGCGAAGCTCATGTCGGAAGACTCCTGGGTCTGACGTTTCCAGGAGAAGATGACGTCATCGGCATTGAAGGGGTTGCCGTTGTGGAACTTCACGCCCTGACGCAAGCTGAAGCGCCAGGTGGTGCTGTCCAGCTTCTCCCACTTGGTCGCCAGGTCCGGTTCCAGGGACAGGTCGGCCTTGCGGTGGACCAGCTTCCCGTAGATGTTGCCCTTCATGGTGTTGGTCGGGCCCTCGTTGTTCGCATGAGGGTCCAACCCCAGCACGTCTCCGGTCGTTGCATACCGGAAGGTCTTGGCCTGAGCCGCTCCAGCCAGCGCCGTAGCGACCGCCATGAGCATGAGTTTCTTTGCTAATTTCCGCATGATTTCTCCTCAAAATCAGGTTCTGTGTTCAAGCAGCGTAAAACTGTGTTGGCTCAAAACGGAATTGTCAAGCCTCACCGGTCAGTTCAGCTGCTCTCGCAGGATCACCCCGTTCTGAATGATCATCTGCCACGGAGCCTCTGAGAGCAGGTGAATGTTCTCCAGCGGGTTGCCCTCCAGCACCAGCAGATCGGCCAGGGCCTCGGGGATCACCTCTCCCAGCTCTCCGGACATCCCCAGAATCTCTGCGTTCGTCTTCGTCGCCGACTCCAGCACCTCAAAAGCCGAGAGCACCTCCGAGCGCACCTGAAACTCTCGACGCTGCTCCGAATGCAGAGGCCCCAGCAGGTCGGTGCCGAACCCCACCTTGGCTCCGGCCTCCTTGCAGACCTCCAGGGACTTCAGCCCGAACTCGAGCACATTCTGCAGCTTGAGCACGCTGGCCTCCGGAAGCCCCAGCTCGGCCCCGCGCTCGCCCATCGCAAAGTAGGTGATCAGGGTCGGGACGATGTAGGCCCCGAGCGATGCGGCGAGCCGGGCGGTCTCCAGATCGATCAGGTTCGCGTGCTCAATGGTCCGCACCCCGCAGCGCAGGGCGTGAGTGATCGCCTCCGCGGTGTAGGCGTGGGCCATCACGTAGGTGTTCCAGTGCGCGGCCTCCTCCACAATCGCCCGCAGCTCCTCTTCAGAGTACTGGATGTTCGCGATCGGATCGTACGGAGACGCCACCCCGCCAGAGACCATCGCCTTGATCTGGTTGGCCCCTTGACGCAGCTCCTCCCGGGCCGCATGGCGCACGGCAGAGACCCCGTCCGCAAGCCGCGAGGTCAGGGCCGCCCCGCTGGAACAGCCGCAGGGCTCCGGATGCGCCTGGGTCCGCCGGCGGAAGTCTCCATGCCCCCCCGTCTGGCTCAGCGCCCGCCCGGCAATCCAGACCCGCGGTCCCCGGATCAGCCCCCGCTGCTGAGCGGCCTGAATGCCCCAGTCGGCTCCGGCCGCATCCCGGATGGTCGTAAAGCCCCGGTCCAGCATCTCACCCATCAGCTTTCCTGCCATCGCCGTCACCAGCGTCGGCGGCACCGCATCGACGCCCTGAATGTTCAGGTCGCTGAGGATGACGTGGCAGTGCGCGTCAATCAACCCCGGCATCAGAGTCTTGCCCTGCAGGTCAATGCGCCGGGCCCCCTCCATCCGGATCGGACGGTCGCTGACCTCCCGGATGCGCTCTCCCTCAATCAGAACCGAGGTCCCCGGACGAGCCTCTCGGGCGTTGGCATCCACCAGGGTGCTGTTTTCCAGAATGAGTGCGGTCATGTCTCTTCCTTCACCACAAGATCCTTCCAAGCGGACCGCCCCGGAGAGGCGACCCCAGAGGTCCCCCACGCCCAGGCGCTCCAGACGATGCAACGCTAGCAGACCCCCTCCCGCAGGTCAACTATTCCCGAGGG
>JAYPUA010000017.1:0-58306 GCA_038133845.1 Deltaproteobacteria bacterium | reverse complement strand
GAGGAGTCCGAAGCTTTCCCGGAAGAGGAGTCCGAAGCTTTCCCGGAAGAGGTGGGATCTCCCTCGGAGGAGATGGGCTCGGATTTGGACAAGTTGGCAGCAACGCCGGAAGAGCTGACCCCGTTGCCAGAGGACACTCGAGAAGAGCCTCTTGACGCGGGGCTCTCTTCAGCCCTGGAAGAACCTGTGGAAGAGCCGGCCCCACTGGAATCCCTCACCCCGGAACCGTCGCAGAGTGCCCCTCAAGCTCCGGAGTTGCAGGGTTCAAACCGCCCTGTCTCGGGAGCGCGCGCCATGACCGAGATCACTCCGGAGGAGTTGGAGGCGCTGATCCCTCTTCAAAACCAACCTCCAGCGACTGAGGCTCCCTCTAAGCCGGGGCCTCCTCCAAAGCGACGGCTGAATTTTCTGGAAAAGCTGGCGCTCTTGCTGATCGCTGGAACGGTGTTGCTGGCCGGTGTTTTGGTGGTTGGAGGATACCTGCGGATTCTGGACAGCAGCCTGCTCCACCAGCTGGTACGAGGCTATGTGCATCAGCTAGAGTTCACGGCCGCCCCGCAGACACGGCTGGTGCAAAATGCCTATATTCGGCAACCCTTGCTGGTGATTGAGGGCTCGGTGCGAAACCTGTTTGGTCGCGGTGAGGAGGTCGGAGCCATCCGCCTCAAGGGGGTGGCGCTCGATGGTGAAGGTCGTCTGCTGGAAAGCGGAACGGGCTATGCTGGGACGTTGTTCTCCGATGAAGAGTTGAAGTCGATGAGCCGAGGAGAGATCGAACTGTTGCTGGAGCAGCCTTCCGGACGAGAAGAGCAGAACCGGAACCTGGAGACCGGACAGGAGGTCCCTTTCCAGATCGTCCTCTTTGAGACCGGAGCAGAGGCGCAGAACACGATGGTTCAGATGGTCAGCTACGAGCGAAACGGGGAGACGGTTTACGTTCAACCCGCCGAGCAGTCTCGCTGAGCCTGAAAGTTGAGCCACGCACTCACCGGCTGACACACCTGATGGGCCGCAACCGTCGGAAGCACATCAAACGCATGCTGTAGTCCGGGAACCAGAATTTCGGTGACCTTTCCTCCTTGTTCCCGGAGCTTTTCCCCAAACAGAGACATCTCTCTACTGTCCACCAGAGAATCGTTCGAGCCTTGAACCAGCAGAAAGGGAACGGGCTTCTCCGGAACGCAGTGCCGTGGAGAAGCCTCCCGGAGCAGCGACGGAGTGCTGATGATCGAAGGCGTCAGATAACTGGAGAGGACCTGCCGGGCAGCAGGATACGGGCTCGTTTCCCGAAACGGGTTCATGACGTCGTAGATACCGTAAAATGCAGCACAGGCCAGCACAGGGAGCCCCCGGGCCTGCGCCTGAAACGCTCCGAGGCTGACCAGGTGTGCTCCGGCAGAACCCCCGGCCAGGACAATGCGCTCTGGATCCAGCGAGTAGCGTTCGGCATTTTCCTGCAGATAGGTGAGCGCCTGAAGCACGTCCTCCACCGGAGCCGGGTGGTGGTGGCTTGGGCTCATGCGATACGTGATCGTCGCCCCGACCCATCCTTCCTGGTTCATCCTCCGAACGAGCGGCAGCCCCTGGGTCTTGGTCCCCACATGCCATCCACCTCCGTGTACATAGAGCAGCACCGGAGCACGCCTTTGCGGTGCAACCGGAAACCGCAGGTCCATCCGGCACTCCTGGGGGAGCCCGGGGTGGTAGGTCAGGTTCATCTGCTTCCCCGCCTCTTCAGGCTTGTGTGGAAACCAGGTCTCTTGGAGCGCCTGCTTGAGTGAGTTGTGACGCGGCGTGAATGGAAAGGTTTCGTCGCTGGAGCAACGCAGACGGGAGGAAAGGGTGAGGTGCCCGTACCAGCGGGTCAAGAGGGAAATTGCGCAACCCAGATGAATCAGGAGCCATCCGGAGCTCAACGGCTCAACGACACCGGATGCCTGTAACAGCAGGACGAAGGCGAAGTCCCCCGCAACCCAAATCGGAGCAAGGTCGCCAACGAGCCAACCGGAGCCGAATCCGACTACCAGAGCGGGAGCGGTTCCTTCCGTTCTCGAGGAAAGAGGACTGAAGACGTTGAGGGAGAGGAGAAGAAAGCCCAATGACCACAGAACCCAGAGCGTATTAACGAGTGGTTCCATGGCATCGGGCCTGGTCTGAGGGGTTAGCGTTTGGAGTACTGGTAGCGCTTGCGTGCTCCCGGACGTCCATACTTCTTGCGCTCGACCTTGCGAGGGTCGCGGGTGAGCATCCCCGCTTTTTTCAGCGGAGATCGGACATCATCTCCCGTGACAAGCAGAGCGCGAGAGATGCCGTGCCGGATGGCCCCGGCCTGCCCGGAGAGTCCTCCACCTCTGACGTTCACCAGAACATCATATTGATCCACTGCTTCAGTCAGTTCCAGAGGCTGTCGGACAATCATCTTCAGGGTGTCTCGCCCGAAGTACTCTTCAATGGGTCGCTTGTTGATCACGATCTTCCCGCTTCCGGGGCGGAGGTAGACTCGGGCAACAGAGGTCTTGCGGCGTCCTGTGCCGTAATATTGGACGGTCGTAGTCATTCAGAGGTCTCGACAGAATCAGGGGACAATCGATTTGGGTTGCTGGGCGGCATGAGGATGCTCTGCACCAGCATAGACTTTCAGGCGGCGCAAGTACCCGCGGTTGAGCGCGTTCTTGGCCAACATGCCTTTTACTGCACGGGTAACCAGGGCTTCCGGCTTGCGCTCTCGCAGGTCTGCAAGGCGGAAAGACTTCAGTCCTCCGGGGAAACCGGTGTGGTGGTAGTACATCTTCTGCTCTTCCTTGCGCCCGCTCACACGCACCTTTTCTGCGTTGACCACAACGACGAAGTCGCCCAGATCCGTGTGTGCGGCATAGTACGGCTTGTGCTTGCCGCGCAACAGCGTCGCAATTTTGGTGGCCAGGCGCCCCAAGGTCTGTCCTTCCGCATCAACAACCCACCACTCACGAGGGTAGGTGCCGTTTTCCACATCTTCCTTGCGGATGAATGGTGTCTTGTTCATGGTGTTGACCAAAGATTTCTTAGCAAAACAACTCAATTTCGAGTGCAAACGTCAAACAGGTAAATCTATAGACTTTCCGGGGGAAGCGCAAGCAATTTCTCTGCTTCAGTGCATGGGCGTCGCACCGATCACACAGTTCCGTCCCTGCTCCTTTCCAACGTACAGGCACTCGTCCGCCTTCTTGAGCAACAGCTCCAGAGTATCGGCGTCATCCGGATAGGTCGCCGCACCAAAGGTCGCCGTGAGATTGCCCAGCGGCTGCTGCTCCTGGTAGGGGATGTCCTCATCCTCGACGGCCTTGCGCAGCTTCTCGGCAATCTTCAGGGCGTTATCCTTGTTGCACTTCGGCAGCATCATCACGAACTCCTCTCCTCCAAACCGAGCCGCCAGGTCCCCACGTCGGACCCGTGCCTTGAAGATGGAGGCCACCGTCGCCAGCACCACGTCTCCCATCTGGTGGCCGTGGGTGTCGTTGTAGTGCTTGAAGTTGTCCACATCCGCGATGATGAGCGAGAATGGCTTGCGCTCCTCCGGGTACAGCGTAACCAAGGCCTCCATGAACTCGTCCAGCTTGCGCCGGTTTGCCATTCCGGTCAGGCGGTCGGTGTCTGCAGCTTCTTCGACTTTTTCCAGTTCACGCTGTCGATAGAAGGACAGTTTGAGCTGGGAGAGCTGGTGCTCCAGGTCAAAGTCCGGGCACGGCAGGGGGAGGAAGTCGCTTGCCCCCAGCTTAAGCAGCTCCCGTCGGTTCTGCTCGCTCTCGCAGTAGGCACTGAGCGCCAGGATCGGGCAGCCGTGCAGCGTTGCGTTGTCCAGAATCTGACGGATATGGGGCTCCGGATCTGTATCGGAAGCGGGGAGTGGGTCGATGACAAACAGGTCAAAGCGCTGATTGAGCGGATCGGTCAGGAATTCGGAATGGCTCGCCAACTCATGAACCTGTGCCTTGTCCCAGACCTGAGCAAGCAGACCTTTCACCCGCTGCCGGTCGGCAGCGTCTTCCATCAGCAGGGCGATCTTCGGCACCACGGCATCCTGCGGACGGTTGCTGCGTCCCAGCAGCGACTGAGCGGCAGTGATCCGGAGTTTCTCGGAGAGGATGTGGCTGAAGATCAGGTAGAGGATGGAAACTTCTGTTGCGCCATCATCTTCTCGGAAGAGGTGTTCCGGGAAGGTGACCACTCGGCAGGGGGCCTCTGCGATCACATCAAAAGGGTGGCCGCTACGCGTGATGATCGACATCTCTCCGGCAACGTCTCCGGGGACATCCAGGCGCATCAAGAAGTTGCCCTGAGAAACCACCACCAGCGAGCCTTCCAGCAACACTGCAAGCTGAGGGGGCTGGTCTCGGCCTTCTTTCAGCAAGGTCTCGTCCGCATCCAGCTCGATGAGGTTGCCTTGGCGAAGCATTTCCAACAGAATCTCCGGCTTAAGCCGGCGAAAAAACCTCCCGTTGCGGATGGCTTCGGCGAAGGTTTGGAGTTCAGGGTGGTCCTGACGGGTAGAAAGCTCGGTGCGTCGCATGGGGATGCTTGACTTTGCGAGTTCCGGGACTACGCTGGGAAGGAAGTCCCTAGATTGAGAAGTTAAACAAAATTGGCACTATGCCATGAAGCAAAAACAATCGCAACACGCACTCACAAAAGATGCAACTCCCTCTTGCTTCCATGGCCTTTGCGCCGGCCATCCTGTGGGGCTGGGCCTATTACCACTCCAATCGGTACAAGCGTAGCAATCTCAAGGCTCTGGCCTTGCTGTACGGCGGTGGCATGTCCTGCGGACTCATCGCCTTGCTCCTTAACCACATGGTCGAGAAGTACACGATCTTCTGGCCCGGAGCTCCGGAAGTCTGGTGGGCGGGAGTGGAGGCCTCTCTGCCGCTGGCCAGCTCAGGATTCTGGCTGATGGTGGGCGTCAATGAAGAGTTTGCCAAGATGCTGGTGCTGCTTCTGGGCGTCTACACCTTCCGAGAGCCCCGAGAGCCGTTCGACGGCCTCTTGTTCGCTGCGGTGATCGCTCTGGGCTTTGCCACCATCGAGAACCTCTTCTACCTCAACCAGTATGGGCCGGGTGTGTTGGTGACACGCTCCGTGGTGACCGTCCCCGCGCATGCCTTCATGAGTGCTCCCATGGGATACATCGTGGTGCGCTCCCGGATGATCTGGGAAGCTGAGGCTCGCAGTCCTCAAGCAGCACATCGGGCAATGCTGGTCCTGCTGGGGGGCTGGCTGGTTTCAGCCAGCCTGCACGGGGCCTACGACCTGTGGCTTTCTCTGGGATACGAGTGGGGAGGTTACTTGCAGATTGTGCTGATGGGGCTACTTTCGGTCTGGCTGGGACGGCGAGCCTTGAAGGAGTCACCGTTTCGTCCCGGACTCAGCGCACCGCCAGTTTGACCTGGCCGACGACTTCGAAGGCCTGAGCGCGAATCTCCCGCTGTTCGTGCAGGTGCTGGAAGTTGCGCATCAGGTGCTCCAGCGCCCGCTCATAGAGCATCGGACTCTTGCGCTCCTGCAAGGTGGCCTGCATCAGGGTCAGGAGTTCGCTGGTCATCTTCGGATCGGAAGAGGTCGCCAAGTCCCTGCCGAGGTCATCGATGTTTTCCAGATCGACCGTCTCGCTCTGCCGCTCGCCGCCCTTGGCGATCAGCTTGCGCAGCCACTCCAGGCGCTCTGCCCCCACGGCTTTTTCGTACTCCTGCCGAAGCAGTTCGTACTCGATGCGCACCCGCATCAGCCGGGCGTTCTCGTGATCCGGGTGATGCTCTGGGATCTTGGTCAACTCCGTGAGCGCCTTGAGGTACTCTCCGGACTCATACGCATCCACGCCGCGCTGATACGGAACGCGTTGAATGGTCCGCACCGACTGAGCATAGAGCGCGGAGTCTGCAGGCACCTCTCTCAGAGCGATCACGGCCGTTTCGTAATCCTTGGCCTCATAGGCCTTCATCCCGGATTC
The DNA here is from genome assembly GCA_038133845.1 of Deltaproteobacteria bacterium. GTDB lineage: Bacteria > SAR324 > SAR324 > SAR324 > NAC60-12 > JAYPUA01. The sequence goes on along the minus strand of JAYPUA010000017.1, from coordinate 52,326 downwards.
ATACTGCAGGCGGGCCTGCTCTGCCGGGGAGGTGGAGTCCATCCAACTGCATCCGCTCAAAACCGCAGCAGCACTCACCAGCAACAACCATCTTGACGCCTTCATCTACACTCCTCTCAGGTTCGGACGACTAGGGGCGATCGGGCTCCTGCGCTTTCCTGGCTCGTTGGCGTCGCATGACCGTCTGCACGGTAATGCCAATGAGCACCACGGTTCCGGCCAGAATGCCCAGCAGGGCAGGCCAGGAGACCGCATCCTTGAGCACCACCAGGAAGACGATGGCCAAGAGAATCAGCGAGGGGACTTCGTTGAACAGGCGAAAGTGCCGGCTCGTCCAGCGGCAGGATCCCACGGCCAGCTGCTTGCGCAACGCTCCGCAACCCAGATGGTAGGCAATCAGCAGTCCCACAAAGGTCAGCTTTGCGTGCATCCATCCGGACGTCAGCCACGGGCCAATCACCGAAAGCCCAAAGCCCACGGTGATGCATAGGCCGGGCCAGGTGATTGCGTAATACAGCCGGCGTTCCATGATCTCAAACTGCTCCAGCAGCACCCGGCGCTCTGCCTCCGGACGGTCCTCCGCCTCCTTGTGGTACACAAAGAGGCGCCCCAGGTAGAACAGCCCGGCAAACCAGACCACGACCCCGATGATGTGAAGCGCCTTGAGGTTGAGGTAGAGCATGAATCAACTACCCGACAAAACCAGCGCCCGGAGGTCCAGCTGCGCGGTGCTCCACCGAGCGACCTGGGAGCACAGGAAGAGTCGGTTCTGCTGCTTGACCGGATCCGGATCCATCACAAGCACCGCCTCAAAAAACTCGGTGATCGGAGGTGCCATGCGGAACAGGTCCCCCAGAAACACCTCCGGATCGGTGCCCTCCTGCAGCGCCTGAACGGTGCTCCAGAGCATCTGCTCGGCAGCATGTTCCAAGGCCTCCGGGACAAGCGAAGCACTCTCCGGCAGAGGTGTTTTGGCAGAGATGTTGATGCAGCGGACCACCGCCTCCACCGCCTTCTTGAACGAGGATCTGTCCAAGTGAGGCTCGAGCGCCTGGGCAAGCTGGAGTTGTCCCAGAGGGCTTTGAGCGCCTCCGAGAACGGACTCTGCGACGTCGTGCCGAATGCCGCGCTCCTGGAAATACCAACGGACTCGCTGGTCCAGAAATTTCAGCAGCTCGCCCTGAAGTCCGTTCACGTCGAGCTCCAGCTTCTGCTGGGCGTCGAGCTCCTGTAGCGCCTGCTGCACGAGCCAACTGAAGTTCAGGTTCAACGGCCAACCCAAAATCACCTGCACGACCCCTTGTGCCGCCCGCCGCAGAGCGTACGGATCTGCAGAGCCGGTGGGGATCATTCCCAGCGAGAAGGCGACAGCCAGTTGGTCGAGTCGATCGGCCAGGGCGACGGCGACGGTTTCCAGATCCCCGGGCAGGCTGTCCTCGGCGTTGCGCGGAGAGTAGTGTTCCCGGATGCCTCGGCAGATCAGCTCGGGCTCGGCCTTCAGGCGCGCATAGTCCTCTCCCATCACCCCCTGGAGTTCCGGGAACTCATAGACCATCTGGGTGAACAGGTCGAACTTGCACAACTCCGCGATTCGGTCAGCCTGCTCCTGCCGGGACGGGTCCAGCGCCATCTCGGCCGCGATCTTCCGGCTGAGCCTCCGGAGGCGCTCAATGCGCTGGCCTTGTGAGCCACGCTTTTGGAAAAACACCACCTGCTCGGCCTTCTGCCCAAAGTAGGCGAAGTCGCGCTTGCGGTCTTCCTGGTAGAAGAACCGAGCGTCGCTGAGCCTTGCCCGCAAGACCTTCTCATTTCCAAGGCGCACCGTGTCGAGGGAGCGTGAATCGCCATTGCGGACCGTGACGAAGTAGGGCTGCAGCTTTTCCCCGGAGGGGTCGAATACCGGAAAATAGCGCTGGTGCGTGGCCATCGAGGTCACCAGCACCGGAGCCGGAACTTCCAGGAACTCCTCCTCAAAACTGCCGACCAGCGCCGTTGGCCATTCCACCAGGTTGGTGACCTCCTGCAGCAGATCCTCCTCCAGCTTCACATGGAATCCGTGCTGCTGCTCCAGCCCCCGGATCTGCGTCACGATGCTTGCGCGACGCTGCTCAGCGTCCGCTTCGACGAACTGTTCCTTGAGGACCTCTTCGTAGCCGGTGGCTTGGGAGAGCGACACCTCTCGGTCTCCCAAAAACCGATGTCCCCGGCTCTTCCGGTCGGCCTGAACCATTTCCAGAGAGACCGGAATAACCTGCTCATCCCACAAGGAGACGATCCAGCGGATCGGCCGGATGAAACGCATCCGGTAGGGCCCCCAGCGCATGTTCTTTGGAAAAGAGAGCCCGCTGATCCACCCGGGAACCGCCTCGGTCAGAAGCTCTGGAACCGGGCGTCCGGACTCTTGGCGAACGGCAAACACGTAGGCTTTCCCGGAGACCTCGCGCACCTCCAGGTCTGCTGCAGTGACCGCATTTTTCCGGGCAAACCCTTCTGCAGCCTTGGTCCACTGTCCCTGGGCATCCTGTGCATGCTCAACCGGAGGGCCCTTGACCTCCAGCGTCCGATCGGTCTGACGCTCCGGAAGGCCGGAAGCGAGCACCGCCAACCGGCGAGGCGTGGAGAAGACCTGCAGACCGGGTTCCGGAAGCTGATGTGCCTGACAGAAGGCCTTCACCGCAGCTTCCAGCTGGGTGCAGGCGGGGAGAAGCAGCTGAGCCGGAACCTCTTCCAGCCCGATTTCAAGTAGGTATGAATGTGTCATGAGGGAATGATGGGGTTCAACCTTGACCACAGAAATGCGCTGCGCCAAGGCGTGTGGACTCGGGGCTTCCGGGAAGGCCCGTCAGGCCTTGGGCTCAAGCTCATGCACCCAGCGCTCTGCGGCCTCGCGGTCACGCATCAGCGGGAAGCCCAGCTTTCTGCGGTTCTCCAGAAACTTCCGGGCCACCTCCTGGGCCAGGTTGCGAACCCGACCGATCGTTGCTGCCCGAGCCGAAACGCTGATCGCGCTGGCCGCATCGAGTTGATTGAACGTGTGCGAACACTTGAGGACGTAGTCATAGGCCGGGAAGACAAGTTCTGCCTCCAATGCACGCTGCGCCTCGGCCTCATATTCATTGAACCAGCGGAAGAGTTGCGCGGTGTCTGCGACCTCGAAGGTGTACTTCGAGTGCTCAAACTCCGGCTGTCGGAAGATCGCCGCGTAGGAGATGCCAGGTGCAAATTCGATTTCAAACACGTCATCCTTCTCCTGCAGGTAGGAGGCGAGGCGCTCCAGACCATAGGTCAACTCGGCAGAGACGGGGTGACACTCCAACCCGCCCACCTGCTGGAAGTAGGTGAACTGGGTGACCTCCATTCCGTCCAGCCAGATCTCCCAGCCCAGTCCCCAGGCTCCCAGAGTCGGGGCCTCCCAGTTGTCCTCCACAAAGCGGATGTCGTGATCCCGGGGTTCAATTCCCAAGGCACGCAGGGAGTCCAGGTACAGGTCCTCCACATTGTCCGGAGACGGTTTGAGGATCACCTGATACTGGTGGTGCTGGTAGAGGCGGTTGGGGTTCTCTCCATAGCGCCCGTCCGCCGGACGTCGTGAGGGCTCCACGTAGGCCACGTTCCACTCTTCCGGACCGATGGTGCGCAGGGTCGTCATGGGGTTCATCGTTCCGGCGCCGGTTTCGACATCGTAGGGGTTCATCAGCAAGCAACCGCGCTCGTTCCAGAACGAGTGCAGGGTCATGATGATCTCCTGCAAGGTGTAGGGGTGGGACATGCTGTTGGGTTCAGGCTCTCTGAAGGTTGAGGGTGGTGGGACTCAGGCGCTGACGTCCTCAAGCGCTGGGAATTCCTTGCGAACGATTTCCCGGAAGGTATCCGTCAGGTGATGCAGGGCCAGTTCTTGCCGCTCAAAGTTGATCAGGTGGTGCTCGGCCTCGGCCCGGGCGATGACCTGGAATTGCTGATGGAGCAGGTCGCTGACTCCGTGCACCGACTCCAGCGTCCGTCCGCACAACTCGACCAGGTGGATTCGCGCCTCCTCGGTGACAATCAGCAAGGGGGCCAGTGACTCATCCTTGAGGGAGCGGACGTCCAGGCGCCGCAGGTGCTCCGGTTCAGAGAATTCGGAGGTGTCGATCCAGAGTTTCCGGGTCACCTGGTTGAGGCCGGAGTAGAGGTCCATCGCGTTTTGCTCATCATCACAGAGCAAGAGCACGTAGCCACTTCGAATCTTCGGGGCCTCGTTGAGCGCGTCATTCCACTCCAGCGCCTCTGCTTCCAGTTCCAGCAGCACCCGGGCGATCTCGATCGAATCCCGCAGAGCCTCCTGTTCCTGCTCATAGAGGATGATGCGGTTCTGTGCCAGTTGAAGCGCGTCCTGATTTGCCCGCACGCTCTGGACGATACGATTGCGTCGCTCGCGGAACGTTTCCGGACGCATTGGTTTCCTGGGCAGTGAAGCTTGTACGGACAAGTCCTCCAGTTCAACCCAGGAGGCCAGCTCCTGAGTCACCTGCTGCACAGGCTGGACACAGTCACGCAGATCTCCCTTGAGCGTGACCTCCGGAAACTGGGAAAGCTGAAGGCAGGTCAGGTCGGCCTCCAGTGTGTAACGCCCGGCAGCCAACTGAGAGAGCGCAGAGACGTTGGTGTACCCTTGTTGCTGCAACACCTGGCGCATCACCTCGTTGAGCACCGGAGGTTGGCCCAGACAACGGATCGAGCGTGAGATCGGAGGAGGCTCCTGAAAGGCGCTCACCCGCTGCTGAAACGACGCCATCATTTTCCGGAAAGCCGTGCTCCGGGGATTCAGGGCTCCGGCACGCAGGCAGTGATCAACCCGGAACTCTGGAGTCTGCAGCCCCAGGATCGATGGATAGGGGACCCCGGGAAAGAGGAAGCCACCACTTTGCTCACGGAGGATGCCCTGAACCTGCTCTGGCAGGATGGTCGACTCCACCTCCGTCAGGATTTGTGTCATCCAGATCCGGGGCTCTTCCCAGCCGAAATCGGTCTTCACCTGAGTCACCCGACGCCAGGGCAGCAAGGTTCCCTCCGCCAGCTCTTCAAGCGTTTGCTCCAGAATCTGTCCGGAGGGGTCCTCATAGCGGAGGGTGAGCCGATTGTTCAAGCGGATGCGAGGAAACGAACGGATGCTGTGCGCCAGAATCACGTCGGAGTCCATCGGCCGGACCTGCATCCCATTGGTCAACTGAAGCACCGAGCCCTCTCCCAGAAGCTGCCCCATGTCCTCCTCGACCTCGTCCACAGCAAGCACGATGCGTGCTCCGGAGGAGGAGGCCTGAGTGACCATCTGGAGACACTGCTTCAGCAGGTCCGGAGTCTGCTTGAGCCCAGAGGCATTCAGCAAAACCATCTCCGGAGGAGTCCCCTCTGAAAGCCTCAGCACCAACTCCAACTCTCGCTGAAGGCTGGCACGCCCTTCAAGCAAAATGCTCCCCAAGGACAAGTCCCCCAAGTCTTGCCTCAGGTGTCCCAGCAGGTGATGCCAAACTTTGGTGGAGAAGCCGATTCCCAGCAGATGCATGAGCGTACAGGATAGAATGCCTGTTCAAGAGCGGCCGGCTTTGCCCGAAACCTGCAGGGACGCAGGCAGAAGCGCTCTGAAACATGTGGGCAATCTACCACGTCCTGGGGGAGATGTAAATTCACCAATCTGTACTCCTGGCTTGAAGAATTCTCCGTAAAGCGCTATTTTCTGATGTTTTGCCCGCCTTGGGTAAAACACTCTCAACCCGATCAGGATTTGCTCTTGACTGACGAAAAACTGGAGATGAAGGGGACTGTTTTGGAGTCCTCAAATGGGATCTTCCGGGTCCAATTGGAAAATGACCATGTGGTCATGGGGCACCTTGCTGGAAAGATGAAAATGCACAAAATCCGAGTGCTTCCGGGGGATTCCGTGACTGTCGAACTCTCTCCCTACGATTTGAGCAAGGGACGGATTGTCCGTCGCGAGAGGATCGTCCGAGCCTGAATCGAATCGTCTTTTTTTGCCGACCCTTTGAACCTGCTTAGGGAAGAAGTCGGCGCCTTGCCTTCTTGGCCTCCACCTGTCAATCCCTCATCGGAATGAACGCGTTCGAACGCTTTTTTTCTGAGCAACTCGCGGCCGCGCTGTCCCAACTGGACCCGGAAGGCAACTGGTCTCCCGGGGCGGTTCTCGCTCTGATTGAAACACCTCCACAGCCGGACTGGGGAGATTATGCCTTCCCGTGCTTTACACTGGCCAAGCGTCTGCGCAAGGGTCCTCCGCTGATTGCCCAGGATTTGGCACAGGCGCTTCAGGGCCGCTTGGCGCAGGACTGGGAGTCGGTTCGGGCTGTAGGCCCCTACCTCAACCTGACTCTCAAGGGCCCTGCATTGGCCCGCAACGTCCTCCCCGCAGTGTTCAGTGGAGAGACCTTCAGGGAGCCCTCCCGGAATTTGCGCGAGCGGGTGATGATCGAGTTCTCTCAGCCCAACACGCACAAGGGCTTCCACGTGGGGCACCTGCGCAATGTGGCGCTTGGAGATGCGCTGGTCCGGATCTACCGCTACAACGGCTACGATGTGGTGGGAGCGAACTATATCGGAGACGTCGGAACCCACATCGCCAAATGCCTCTGGCACTACCGCTACACCGGTCAGGCGCCGCCGGATTCCGGACGAGGAGAGTGGCTGGGGGCACTTTACACCGAGGCCACCTTGCGCTTGGAGGATGCCGCCCCGGAGGATGCCGCAGGCTTCCAAAAAGAGATCGGCAGCGTCCTCTCCCAGTTGGAAGCCGGTGATCCGGAGGTTACCGCCCTTTGGGAGGAGACCCGGAAGTGGTCGATGGACGAGTTCGATGAAATCTACAGGTGGCTGGATGTGCACTTCGACCGCGTGTTCTGCGAATCGGAGGTGGACGAGGAGGGCAAGCGTTTGGTGCTCGAAGGCGAGCGGGAAGGGCACTTTGTTCGCTCCGAGGGGGCGATCGGGATTGATCTTGAAGAGGAGGGGCTCGGGTTCTTCCTGCTGCTCAAGTCTGACGGAAACACGCTCTACTCGACCAAGGACTTGGCGCTTGCCAAGCGCAAGTTCGAGGAGTTTGGCGTCGAGCGCTCCATCTATGTGGTCGGCATGGAGCAAACCCTTCACTTCAAGCAAGTGTTTGCCACGCTTGAGCACATGGGCTACTCCCAGGCGCAAAAGTGCTACCACCTGCCCTACGCGCTGGTCATGCTCCCTTCTGGAAAGATGAGTTCTCGCGCAGGGAACGTGATCCTGTTCTCCCAGCTCCGGGAGCAGATGCTCCGGTTCCTCAAGGAGGGGCACCTGCAGGAGCGCCAGCGTGAGTGGTCTGTCGAGGAGGTCGATGAGACCGCCAAGCGGATGGCCATTGCCGCGATCAAGTATGGGATGCTCAGCCAGGACCCGAACAAGCAGATCATCTTCTCGCTGGAGGAATGGCTCCGGGCAGAGGGCGACACCGGTGTCTACCTGACCTATGCCTACGTGCGCATCCGCAGCATCGTCCGGCAGGTCGGAGAGCCTTCTTCCTCGGTCGACTTCGAGCTGCTTGAGCATCCGAACGAGAAGCTGTTGCTCCGCCACCTGCTGGACTTCAATCAGGTGGTCTGGAATGCCGGAGAGCAGTTCAAGCCTTCCTTGCTGGCCCATGCGCTTTTTGAAATGGCCAAGGACTTCAGCCGGGCCTACAACACCTGCCCGGTAAAACACGCGGAGACTCCGGACCTGCGGGAAGCACGGTTGCTGCTTTTTCACTGCGTAGCGGAAGCGCTGCGGCAGGGGTTGACCCTGCTGGGCATCACGCCTCCGGAGCGAATGTAGGGCCTCGGGAGCAAGCACCTGCCAGGCACACAATCCGGGAGCCTCTTTCAATCCGGGCTTGGAGCCGGCTGCAGTGCTCTGCGAAACATGGGAGGTGTGGGCCATGTCTCCGGACGTCACTGCTAAAACGTTCGTGGCTTTGTGGGTTTCCCTCGGGAACTGAACTTGCACATCCGCATCAATCGGGCATGATACGTCCCAATGTGCCGTGCTGTTGCCGAACCGAATCGTCATGAAACATCACCTCACCTCCTTTCTCGCAGGCTCTCTGCTCTTGCTCGCCATCTTGCTCCTGAGTGGGTGCAGCTGGTTTGAATCCGACCCTCCGGAAACGGAGCCTCCGGAAGTGACCACAGAGGTTGCCGAAGAGGTCCCCGTTGCCGAAGAACTCCCGATGGAAGAGCCTGAAGCTCCCTTGGAGGTCGCCTCGGTCAGTGAGGCACAGGCCGATGCCGAGCACGTCCGCAAGATCGAAGAGAAGGAGTTGGAGCTCGAGCAGGTCCAGGATGCGCTGACCCCGATCGCTCGTGTGGATGAGAATGACCAGCGCACGCTTCAACTGTACGAGCCCGACCCGGTTCCGGAGGCAGATCCTTCCTATGACCCCAATGACCTGGGCGAACCGTCTCCCTACTTCTCCGAGGAGGCCGAGCCTCCTCCGGCACCCATGTCGCTGAGTGAGTACGAGCAGGCTCTGGAGTCGGCGTTGCTCATGTCCGAGGAGAACAGCCCGCCACCACCGGTGGAGGTCGAACCTCTTCCGTATGTGGAAGAAAACACCCAAAGCGACTTGCTGCAGGAGATTTACCTTGGATTGATCGACCTGCGCGACCGAGGGCTGCCCCCGGTTCGGAATCCTCTGATTGAGCAACTCCTGCCCAACGTCTACTTCGCCTTTGACCAAAGCCGCATCGAGCCAGACTATCTGGACCTGATCAACCAGCGAGCCCTGGAGGTCATGCAGGCCCTGGAGCTTCGAGGAGACATGATCCTTCAGGTGGAGGGGCATGCCGACGAGCGTGGGAGTGACGAGTACAACCTGGCCTTGGGACACCGACGCGCCAACGCTGTGTATGAGGTCCTGCGGATCTACTCAGCCGACTCGAACCTCCTGCGGACCATCAGCTTTGGTGAAGAGTTCCCTGCGGTCCCGGAGTCCACCCCAGAGGCTTGGGCCAAGAACCGGCGCGTCTCCTTTACCTTCTTGCTCCGCGACTGACCCCCGCCTGCGCCGCTGTACCGCCGGATGGGCACTCTACTTTATTCGCTCCTTTCCCAATCTTCCCCGATCGCGCTGGGGGTTCTGCTGTTGCTCGGGGTGAGCTCGATCCTGGTCTGGGCCATCCTGTTCACCAAGCTGTTCAGCCTGCTCCGCAGACGCCGCGCGTTTCGCAAGTTTCTGCTGCTCTTTGAATCTACGGAGCAGTTTGAGGAGCTCAGCGCGCGCATCCGCAAGGTCGGTGACTCTCCCCTCAAGCAGATGTTCCTCATCGGCAGCGAAGAGATCCGGCGTTTTCAAAAGCAACACCCAACCTCCGGAGCAAACTTGCGCATGGAGATGCTGGAGATGCTTGAGCGCACTCTAGAGGCCCAGGTGGTGCTCGCCGAGCGCTCCTTGAGCCGCGGGCAGGCGGTGCTGGCCTCCATTGCGGTCTCTGCGCCGTTTGTCGGACTGTTCGGCACCGTGATCGGAGTGATCGAGACCTTTCAGAGTATCGCCGAACAAAACGCCGTGGACCTGTCGGTCATCAGCCCCGGGATTGCCGAGGCGCTGATCGCCACTGCAGCGGGGCTCTTTGCGGCCATCCCGGCGGCGCTGGGCTACAATCTCCTGCGCGCCTTGATTCAGGACCTGATGGAGCTTCTGGACTACTTCGCCCTGCGCCTGCTGCGGACTCTGCAACTTCAGTTGACGGCGGATGAAAAGAAGAGAGTTTAGGCACGCACGCCGTCTGCGCGGCGACCTGATGAATGACATCAACATCACCCCTCTGGTCGATGTACTCCTCGTTCTCGTTGTGGCTTTGATCATCGCGGCCCCGTTCATCACTCAGTCCCTCCCTGTCAAGCTTCCCAAAGGCGCGCTGCAGTACCGGCTGCCGGAGTTTTCAGAGGCGTTGCTCATCTCCGTGGATGCTCAGGGCACCTATCAGATTTCACAGGAGCAGAACCCCAAACTGCAGGAGGCCCTGCTCTCCCCCTCGCTCTCGGAATTGGTTCGGTTTCTGGCCAGCCAGGATTCCTCGGTGCGGGAGCATCCGGTTCACATCCAAATGGACGAGCGCTTGCCGCACGGGAAGCTCATCGAGCTGATGCTGGAACTGCAGAATCTCGGCTTCCCACAAGTTGGGCTGGTCTTCCAAGATCAGGGGAAGAAGTCTCCATGAAGCTGATGCTTGTTGCCGGAGAAGCGTCCGGGGATGCCCACGGTGCGGGACTGCTTCAGGAGCTTGGCCGTCTGGATTCCACCCTGGAAGCCTTTGGGGTTGGAGGGCCTCAGATGCTGCGTGCTGGCTTGCGTCCGTATTTTCTGATGGACGAGTTGCAGGTGCACGGGATCACGGAGGTGGTCCGGCATCTGCCGCGTTTGTACGGCAAGCTCTGGCGCTTGCGGGACGCGCTGGAGGAGGAGCGTCCGGATGCCGTGCTGCTGATCGACTATCCCGGATTCAACCTCAAATTGGCTCGCTACGCCCGTGCGGCAGGAGTCCCGGTGATCTTCTTCAACAGCCCTCAGGTCTGGGCTTGGCGCAAGGGGCGTCTGAAGACCATCCGGAAGGTCGTTGATCACATGCTGGTCCTGTTCCCGTTCGAGGTGGAGGTCTATGAACAGGTCGGCGTGCCGGTCCAGTGGGTGGGGCATCCTTTGCTGGATCAGCTCCTGGCAGAGCCGGAGGTACAGGCCTTCCGGAAGCGGTATCAGCTGGAAGGCGACGAGCGGGTTCTGACGATCGCTCCGGGCAGCCGCCCCAGCGAGGTCGAGCGTCACCTGGACATTTTGCTCCAGGCGCTTCCGCTGATTGCCCAAGAGGCCGGAGCATTTCGCTGCCTGCTTCCGGTTGCTGAGAGCCTCTCCCCCTCAGACCTGCAGGCGCGCATTGCACAGGCTCCTCTGCCAATCACGCTGGTTGCTCCCGGAGGTTTTCAGGCCGCCATCCAGGCTTCGGATGCGGTGATCGTCGCGTCCGGAACTGCTTCTTTGCAGGCGGGGCTGGCTCTGACCCCCAACGTGATCATCTACCGCGTCTCCCCCCTGACCTACCACATTGCACAGGCCTTGGCTCAAGTGCCTTACATCGGTCTGGTGAACGTGCTCTCCGGACGGGAGGTGGTTCCGGAGTTGTTGCAGGATCGGTTCACTCCAGAGAACGTGGCTCGCGAGGTGATCCTGCTCTTGAAGGATCGAGGCGCCCGTGAAAGGATGTTGGCTGCCTTGCGCCAGGTCCGCGAGAAGCTCGGCGAACCCGGAGCCTACACTCGGGCAGCGGTCCAGATCCACAACCTGATCCAGCACTCTCACACGTGAACACGTCCTCTCCCTACGCCCCCGCTCAGGCTCTTGCTGAGAGCGCTCCGAAAACTCCTCCTTCCCACTGGTTTGAAACGCAACTGGGCGTGACTCCGGAGAAGCTGCGCCGTGTTCTGGAAGAGGCCTTGAGCCGCGGTGGAACCTATGCCGACCTCTTCTTCGAATACAGCACCCGGCAGTCGGTTGTGCTGGAAGACGGGATCGTCAAAAGCTCCTCGGTCGCCTTGATCGTCGGCATGGGGGTGCGTGTGCTGCAAGGAGACCAGACGGGCTACGCCTACAGCGAGAATCTTGAGCTTTCGGCCATGCTACATGCTGCACGCTCGGCTTCGGCGATTGCCGCGCATGGTTCGGTCAGGTCCTCCGAGATCGCAGCCTTCAGTCAGCAGGTCCCTCCCAACTACTACCCGGTGCAGCGCACGGCAAACGATGTGGTCCTCAAGGAGAAGATTCGCCTGCTTCAAGGCGCTGAGGCCTCCGCTCTGAGCCATGATGAACGGATCATCCGGGTCACGGTTGCCGTAGTCGACTCGCTGACTCACACAATGGTGGCCACTTCCGAAGGCCGCCTGCTCTCTGACGTCCGGCCCATGGTCCGCTTCAACGTGCACTGCATGGCCCAGTCGGGGGAAAATATTCAGGCCGGAACCTCCGGAACTGGAGGACGTTATGGTGCAGAGTTGCTGGAACAGCCGGGCGTTGCTGAGCGTCTTGGCCAAGAAGCCGCAGCGGATGCGATCTTGCTGCTCCAGGCAGTGCAGGCTCCTTCCGGAACGCTCCCGGTGATTCTTGGTCCGGCACAGTCCGGGATTTTGCTGCACGAGGCCGTCGGGCACCCACTGGAGGCCGACTTCAATCGCAAGGGCTCTTCCGCCTACAGTGGCCGAATCGGAGAGAAGGTGGCCTCTGAACTGTGCACGATCTACGACTCCGGCGTCATCCTTCACGACCGTGGCGCGATCAATTTCGATGATGAGGGCATCCCCTCGCGGGAGAACGTCCTGATTGAAAACGGGGTGCTGCGTCAGTACATGCACGACTACATCAGTTCCGACTATTTCGGGCTGGAGGCCTCCGGAAACGGTCGCCGGGAGTCATACGCTCACCCTCCCTTGCCACGCATGACCACGACCTTCCTGGCTCAGGGTCAGAGCGATCCGGAAGAGATCTTTGCAGCGGTCAAGCGAGGTGTCTACTGCGAGGCCTTCAGCGGCGGACAGGTAGACATCTCCAATGGCGACTTCGTGTTTGTGCCCACCATCGCCTGGCTGGTGGAAGACGGCCGAAAGACCGTGCCACTGAAGAACTTCACTCTGATCGGCAACGGCCCGGACGCGATGTCCAAGGTGTCTTTGGTGGGCAATGACTTTGCCCTCAGCGATGGAATCTGGACCTGTGGCAAAGACGGTCAAAGTGTCCCGGTTGGAGTGGGGCTGCCGACCGTGCTGATCTCCGAGATGACCGTGGGGGGAATGTGAGCGAACGGCATCAGGAGTTGGCCCAGGAGATCCTGGAGGTCGCCCAGCAGGCTGGATCCGAGCGTGTGACGGTCTCGCTGGCCAGCACCACCGCCTTTCAGGTGGAGGTCCGTGAGGGCGAGGTGGAGTCGCTGCGAGAGTCGGGATCCTCTGGAGTGCACCTCACGCTCAGCCAAGGGATGCGACGCTCGACCCTGACCTCCAACGACCTCCGAATCGACTCCATTCGGCCTCTCATCCGGCAAACGCTGGATGCCCTGGAATTCATGGGAGAAGATGACTGCTATGTCCTCCCCGAAGTGGGTCTGCAGGGGCGTGCAGCGCTGGATCTGCAGGTCCGGGATCCCACATTTGAGCAGCGCGCCCCTGCTGAGAAGGTGCAAGATGCTCTGGACCTGGAGGCCCGAACGCTGCGTCTGGATGAGCGCTTGCGCTCCGAGCAGGCGTATTATTCGGACGCGCTCTCGCACGTCGTCTATGCCGACTCGAACGGGTTTCTGGACGGCTACCGCAAGACGCTGTTCTCCACCGGCGTCTCGCTGGTCGTGGAAGACCCTGGACATGCCGGAGAAAATGTTGGCCGCAAACAGACTGACGGGTGGTACGATAGTGACCGCTTTCATGAGCGACTGGAGGATCCGGACATCCTGGCTCGGCAGGCCAGTCAGCGAGTTCTGCGCAAGCTGGGGGCGGTGAAGCCTCGCTCGTGCGAAGTGCCCGTGGTCTTCAGCGCCGAGATGGCCCGGAGCTTTTTGGGCAGCCTCGCAGGCGCGATGATGGGAGAGAGCGTCTTTCGCAAGCAGTCCTTTCTTGCAGAACGCCTGCAGACCGTCATTGCCCACTCTTCGGTGAGCCTGAGGGACGACCCGCTGCTTCCGGGGAAACTCGGTAGCCGCTACTACGACTCTGAGGGAGTCCAGGCCCGGCCGCTGCCTCTGATTGAGCAAGGGCGGCTGGAGCACTTCATGTTGTCTACCTATTCGGCCAAAAAGTTGGGGATGCAGACGACCGGACACTCTGGAGGCTACTCCAACCTGATCCTTGAACCCGGTCCGTATCCCGAGGAGGAGCTGATTGCCAGCGTTCCGGAGGGGCTCTACCTGACTTTCATGTCGGGACAAGGAGCAAATATCGTCACGGGCGACTACTCCCGAGGCGCACAGGGCCTCTGGATCCGCAACGGGAAGCTGGAGGAGGCGGTGAGCGAGTTTACGATCGCCAGCACCTACTTGGAGATGCTCCGTCAAATCTCGATGATTGCCTGTGAAGTGGATGACCGCAGCTCCGTCCTTTCGCCCGCATTCAAAATCGATCGAATGTCCATCAGCGGGACCTGAAGCCTGCTCCGCTTTCAAATTTTGTTCAATCCGGCCGATTCGGCTGGACATCCCTGGAAATTTCCTTAAAGCTTTTGCAGATGTGGCAATCTCGCTACAGTTCCGTTGATGAGCGGAATTTTTTGGGCGTCCGCCTTTTTTACTACAGGATTTTAGTATGCCGCAAGGTCGAGTAAAGTGGTTCAATGAACAAAAGGGCTACGGGTTCATTGAGCAGGAGAACGGTGAGGATCTCTTCGTACACTTCTCCGATGTCCAAGGGGGGCGCCTGAGAGATGGGGTCCAGGTGGAGTTCGAGGTGGGACAGGGCAAAAAAGGCCTTGCGGCAAAGGAAGTCAAGATCGTCTGATCGTCTCACGGGGCACGACTGGGCACTCTCGCCTCCTCAGTGCTCCTCATGCTTCAGAACTTCTTCGAAGTTTTGATTTGCAACTATGTTTTTTTTGCCTCATAGAGGTAGAGGAAGTTTCATCGACTTCCCGGACGCCATTCAGGCGGAAAGCTGATGATCAGCGATCGAAAGTAGCAATTGCTACAATCCCGTTGATAAGCGGGATTTTTTTTGGGTATCTACCCTTTTTACTACAGGATTTTAGTATGCCGCAAGGTCGAGTAAAGTGGTTCAATGAACAAAAAGGCTACGGGTTCATTGAGCAGGAAAATGGTGAGGATCTCTTTGTACACTTCTCCGACGTCCAAGAGGGAGGACGCCTGCGAGATGGGCTCCGGGTGGAGTTCGAAGTAGGACAAGGCCGAAAAGGTCTTGCGGCCAAGGAAGTCAAAATCGCTTGATTGCCTCAGAGAGCGCCACTTTGCGCTCTCGCCTCCTCAGCGCTCTTCACTCTGAAAAATCTCCGAAGTTTTAATTTGCAATTATAGTTGCTTTTTTGTCTCATAGAGGGAGGGGAAGTCCGGTTGGCTTCCCGAACACCACTTCAGACAGAAGGCTTCATGATCAGCGATCGAGACCTGATTGATCACATCAAGCTCTCAATCCCGGAGAAAGTGACGGATGAGGAGGTCATCCACATGTGGAAGGTTCTCTTGTGGGGGCAATCGCAAGAGCTCCAGAGAGCCCCTGCGACTGCAGAAGAGGGTCCGGCTCAGGCCAGCAAATCTCGGTCGTAATCGACCCCCAACCCCTTGAGCATCGAAGGGCTCAGGGATTCGGTAGTGATCTCGTCATCCCAGCCCAGGTGATTGCCTCCTGCGGGAGCATTCTCTGGAGACTCCATTCGCTGAATCTGGCCTCCCTTGGCCAAAAAGCGTGTCATTGCCTCATCAATTTCTTCTCGGGTAATTCCTCTAGCCATTGTTTCCTCATAAACAAAAAGGTTAGTCCCGCAACCTGCGGAACACATATCATGGCACTCACCTTAGTAAAGTGCTAACAAGCTGTCAAACGGCAAATTGTTTCGATCTGCAACGAGAGCGCATGTCCCCTGGGAAGCCCCATCCGGAACCAGAAGTGCTGTACCACTTGTGCCCCTTTCAGCCTGATGAAGAGCTGCCGGCGCTCTACCACCCGGAGAGCTTGGAGCGAGAAGGCTTCATCCACCTCTCCACGGCAGAGCAGCTGGCTCGGACCGCGAATCGGTTCTTTCAGCAATTTGCAGAGGTGCAGGTACTGGCCATCGCCACGGCTCGCGTGGAAGCCGAGATCCGGTGGGAAGAGTCTGAGCCGGGAGAGGCCCCCTTTCCACACCTCTACGGCGAGTTACCCCGAGAGGCAGTGGTCTGGAGAAAAAGTTGGCGGCGAGAAGTTTCCGGGGAGTATGCCCACCCGCCACTGGAGCCTGCGAGCTGATCCGCGCAGGCGCTCTAGGAGAGGCACCGGGGGCAGGCCCGCAAGGCTTTGGGTTCAGGCGGGCAGCTGGGGGCGATCCTCAATCCCTTCACGGATCACCTGGAGGATCTGCTCACGCTCCGATCCAGTCAGCGTCAGGCGTGGAGGTCGCACCCACTCGCGTCCCAAGCCCACCTCCTGAACGGCAAGCTTGATGTACTGAACAAATTTCGGATGCACATCCAGCTTGAGCAGTGGGGAAAACCAGCGGTACATCGAGCGAGCCTCGTCCCAGCGCCCCTGCCGCGTCAGCTCCCAAAAGTACTGATTCTCTTCCGGAAAGGCGATCCCGGAGCCGGCCACCCAACCATCGATTCCGAGAATCGAGCTTTCCAGCACCAGGTCATCGACCCCCGTAAACAGCGCGTAGCGGTCTCCCAGGCGGTTGCGAAGCATCGTGATCCTCCGGGGGTCTCCGGAGCTTTCCTTGACAGCGACAAAGTTGCCCTGCTCGGCGAGTTGCTCCAGCAGTTCCGGGGTGAGGTCGTGGCCGTAGCTGATCGGGTTGTTGTAGATCATGATCGGCAGCCCTGTGGCCGAGGCGACCTGCTGGAAGTGATTGAGCGACTCTCGGGCATCCGGAGAACGGTAGATCATGGGAGGCATCAGCATGAAGCCATCCAGCCCCAGAGCTTCCCCATCCCGAACATAGCAGCAGGCCTCCGCGACGCTGCTCTCGGCCACTCCGCTCAAGACGGGAACGCGTCCCGAGACTGCAGCACAAACCTCTTTGAGGAGGTGGCGCTTCTCTTCTGCAAGCAGCGACTGGTTTTCCCCAAGCGATCCCAGGAGAACCAGCCCGGTGATCCCGGAGGCAATCAAGGCTTCCACGTGAGCAATGGTGCCATCCAGGTTGAGTTGCCCCCCTTCGTGCATCTGAGTCGTGATTGCCGGGAAAACGCCATGCCAGCGTGTCTCCATGTTGTCTCCGTTCAGTGAGTGTCTGGAATGCTTGAGCTTTCCCCATGGGTCCGCCAAGCTGAGATCCGTTTCAGATTAAACGTGTCTCCCCAAAGCGCAATGCTGAACGACTTCGACCCGCGTGAACGCAAAGTCCTCCTGATCGTCCTTGCGATCCTGTTTTTGGCACTGCTGTACTTCGACAGTACGGAGACAGGGCTCGAGAGGCCCCCGGGCTTTCTGCCTGGCAACAGCATCGAGTTGAGTCCGCCGACCTTTTGAGGCCAGCTGCAGGCGTCCTTCAGAACAGGTGCCTGGAGCAGGATGGGGTGTGGTCTGAAAGTTGAGGGGAGATCCGGACCTCCCCTGAGGGACGCACCTTGAGGGCGTCACGAGGAGTGGCCCGGAAGAAGGAGAGAGATCGCCACCCACAACAGGTGACGATCCGGTCGGTCAGTTGATCGAGATCAGCTTTCGCTCCACCTTGGTCGCCTTGGGAATCGCGACAGTCAAAACGCCATCTTTCATCCCTGCGGAGATGCCTTCCACATCGGTCTCCTTGGGCAGTCGCACCGAGCGGCTGAAGCTGCCAAACTGGCGCTCCACATAGTGGACACCTTCGCGCTTCTCCTCAACCTCCGACTTCTTCTCACCCTTTACGGTCAGCACTCCATCCTCAAGAGAGATGGCGACGTCTTCCTTGGTCAGGCCCGGAAGTTCAAACTGCGCCAGGTAGCGCTGGTCCTCTTCACGAAGCTCCAGTACGGGGTGAAACCCGCGACGGACTTGGCGGGGCTGAGTGAGGAAGTCATCAAAGAGCTCCTCGACCAAGGCGGAGAAGGGGTTGACTTGGTTGCGTTGAATCAGGTTCATGGGGTCTCCATTGAGAATGGGTTTGATCGGGTCTGGAGACTGAGTCTGCTCGGTCTCCCGAATTTGTTAGCACTCAATTTAAATGAGTGCTAACAAATTGTCAACCCTAAAAAAGGGGGCGAGTGTTTGGGGGCGAGTTCAGGATGCCGGAGCGTATTGGGTCTGCACGCGCTGGATCAACTGTTGGAGGAACGCGGTGTCTTCTGGGGCGGCTTGTTCCCGGACGAATTCGGCAGTCCCCAAGACGGTCTTCCAGCGCGGGTGTTTGGGCAGGGAGGAGTGCTGCAGGTAGCGGTCGAAGGTTCGGGTGCGCCAGCGATTCTGCTCGGGTTCGTAGTGTACTTTCCAGAGTCCGGATTCCTGAGCCAGCGCTGCCTTTTCCTTTCCAAGTACCTGGGTCCAGACACGCAGGGCTTCCAGTTGCAGCTTGACCAGGTCTGCGTGGCGCTCTTCTGCCTTGGGCGGCAGCATCGCCTGCCTCTGGACCGCCTCCTGCAGGAGTTCACGCAAGAGGTGGAGGTTTCGCTGAGGAGGCAAGGTGGTGGAGAGCAGGGCGTCCAGTTCAGGGTACGGCTTGCCGTGTCCGAAAATGAGCGGGTCCGGTGGAGCAGCCTGAACAACCACCAGGGCAGGAGTGCGAGCCTTCCAATCCTTGAGCAAGAAGGAGGCATCCTCAGCTCCCTTCCCCAGGATCAAAAGCTCCGGACCGCCGTCTCTCATTTCGTACTGAGAGAGCTCCTGGCTCACTGCCGCAGGGTCGTTCAGCACTCTCAGCTCGGTGTTGAGAGGACGCATCATCCACTCCAGGAGCTTGCGCTCCCACACGTCCGTTGAGCAGATCAGCACTCGATATGCAGGCTCGTGGTCCTGAGGGTTCAGGTTGGGGAGAATGGACTCGATCGGAGGAGGATCTACTGCGACAGCATCAGGAAGGCGAAAGCTGAAAGAGGCTCCGGGGGAGAGGTTTTGATACCGAAGGGGTTGCTGGTGAGCCGCGAGCATCCGGAGGCACATACCCAGCCCCAAATGCGGCTCCGCTTGCGAGGCCTGCTCCGGCCGAAAGTCTTGCACCCAGCCCTGAACCTCCGGAGGCAGCCCCTTTCCATTGTCCCGCACTTCCAGCTTCCAGTGATCACCATCTTTTTGCACGACGACCTGGACGGTTGAGGCCTCGGCATGTTCGAATGCATTCTCCAACAAGGTAACGACCACCAGCTGGATGATCCAGCGGTCTCCCCTCACTCCAAGAGGCTCTTGTGGCAAAACCAACTCCAGCCTCACTCCCGAGGTGATTCGGGACTCCACCAGATCCTGAGATTCATAAAGCATGGAGCGCAGCTCGAATGCCGCTTCTCGGACCTGCAGGCTCTCCTCTCGGCCCGTAAGCTCTCGCAAGGTGTCCAATTGGGTGCTTAAAACCTGAAGTCCCTGGTTCAAAATCTCTACGGAGTAGCGCTCCAGGGCAGAGGTGAGCTGCAACTCTTGGGAACTCGTCTGATTCAGGAGGTGGTAAGCCTCCAGGAGTGGAGCACGAAGCTGTGTCTCGACAGCTTGGATCAATTGACGATAGGCCAGGTGTGTGTTTTGCCGCTCCATCTCGCTGGTCAATCGCTGGAGTTCCAAGCTCGTCTGGCCTGCGAGCAACGTCTTGCGGAGTACGATGACCTGAAGAGAGAGCGCCATCGAGAGCGCCAGCAGCCCCCACTCAAGGTAGTCCTGAGAGTTCCCCCATGGAGCCCCCCTTTGTAGGCCCCAGGCGATAAGGAGCAGGCTGAGGGCTCCCAGAACCTGAGATGCCCAGACCAGGGAGATTTTGAAAGCTCTTGATTCAAGTTGGTCCTTCCTTGAGCCCCAGTAGGCATTGAACATAAAGGCCGCAATTGAGACGGAGAGAGAAAACTCGATCCATCTTGGCGTCCCCAGCACCCCCCAGACAAGAAACACGATCAGGATTGTCAATACAAAGGAGGCATGAGGCCTGCCCCAGTTGCCAATTTGTTGCTCTGGAAACTCAATTTCGTAGTATTTTGCCTGGATACGGACTCCAGCAATTGACGTGACGACGATCAGCAGTCCCGTCAACAGCTCGTAGTCCGTAGCCCCCAGGCCGAACCAGCGCTGAAAGTAGCCCAGAACCATGCCGATGATGACAGCGATACAGAAGTAGAACAACGAAAGTATACTCCAGTTGTAACCGTAACCGGGATATGAATGGAAGGTGCTGGACAGGCTCACCAGCAACAGGGCGCCGATGATCACCCCAACTGTAAAGTGTTTGATCCAACCCTCTGCAAGGTGCTGGTCGGCACTTTTGATGGAAACCTGGATATTTTGTGGCGTCCCGGACCGTAACTGAAGCCAATGTTGTTGAGGCTCATTGAGGAGGAATCCGTGGTCAGACTGTTGGTCAGCGTGAAGAAGCAGGGGAGTGAGCGAGGGCGCCGATGCCTGAGGCCGTTGATAATGGGCCAAAAAGCTCAGAGGGATCGCGAGTACATTCAGGTCAAGGTGCAACTCCTCAGGAGAAAGGGGAGCGATCTCCAGGTAAATCCAGGTATCTTGATGTGCTTCCAGATGAAGGACGCTTTCCCGGGTGGGCAAAAAACGGCCCTCTTTCCAGGCCACAAGCGCGTCTTCAATGCCTGCTCCGGACAACTCCGGAGCCCAGACGTTGAATGCTTCAATCTCAAAGCGCTGCTCTGAAGAGGACAACACGGTGGGTGTCGCGGAACCGGTCTGGCAGAGCAGGCAGCCCCAGAGAACTCCCCCAAGCAGAAGCCGTAATGCCTGAAGCCGGTTCAGCAGAAGGAGGAAGGAGAGAGGCCGCATTAAAAGTACTCCGGCAATTTCTGAGCAGTCGCGAGCAGCTTCTGGCCCTGTGGATCTTCAGGCATGAGTTGCCCTACATAGATCGCGGTGTTCATCACCGCTTGCCAGCGCGGATGCTCCGGGAGTGTCTCTAGCTTGAGGTAGATGTCAAAAACTCGGGAACGCAGTGTGCCCGTATAGAGGTCCACATGCACCTTCCAGATTCCGGAGGCATTCAGCAGGTCCAGTTTGTCCTTGCCTGTAAACCGCTTCCAGCACTCCAGAGAGTCCTGAAGCAGCTGAACCAGCATTTGACGGCGAAACACATCTGAGCCTTCTGGCACAGAACCAAACTGGCGCTCCCGGCCGACCGCCCTGGCGAGCCTGCGTAGCAGCAATGGAGCACGGACTCGATCCTCCGGGAAACAGAGGCTTTCCGGAGAGCTCGAATCGGATGCGTCCCGAGGGCTTTCCAGCAAGACCAACCGCCCTTGAGTCTGCTCCACAAACTCATTCAGAGTTTGCCGTTGCGCCCCTGACAGCATCAACGGATCGACAAGAAGGATTTCCGGGGGAGCCTCAGTGCTCGAGCCCTCTTGCAGGAGTTTCATAAACTCCGGAGCCCGGCTGAAGTGACGAAAGGCGAGATCCGGAGTTTCACGCAAGAGCTGTAGCGCGCCCAGAGTCCAGAACCTGGGTGTGCCCAGCACCCAGACCTGCGGGAGGTCTTCAGGTGTAGGCTCTGGTCGTGGTGGCACCAAGGCGGCTCCTGCCACAGGAACCGCGAAGCCGTAGGCTTGCCCCAACTCGGAGGCAGATTCCTCCAGTACCATCCCTTGCTCCTGCAGCAAACGTTGACAGAGCAAGAGGCGAGGGTTCCAGGGAGCCTCCAGCCCAACCTTGGATTCGACCTCAATCGAAGACCTCAAGCTCTTGGCGTGGCGGGTGTCCTTCATGACCCAGACCCGGCAGTTCACGCCCTCTGTTCCCAGGTAGAGCGTGGTGATTCCGGGAGAGTGCTCACGGGCCAATTCAAGCAACAACCCAACAATCATCTGCAGAGCCTCCGGGTGAGCCTGAACCAGAGGGAGGCTCTCCGGGATCTGCTCGCTGAAAAACTGACCCGGCTCCAGGCGGCTTCGGAAGTTGGATACAGGAGAGTGCAGCAGCTGGAGCAGGTCACAGGGCTCTACTGCAGAGGCGACTGGAGACAAGCGACCGATCAGCAGGAAGAGCCGCAGGTTCTGCAAGGCTTCATCAAGGTGAACACGCAGCTGCTGAGCCGGGACCTTCCCGGACGAGCCGTACTCCGGCTCCTGGAGCAGCTGTGAGCAGGTGCTCAGGTAGGAGGTCAATCTGAGCATCTCCGGGCTCATTCGCGACAAGAACCCTTGCTGCAACCGTTCGTAAGCCTGCTTGCGTGACTCGTCCAGCCGCTGCTCCAGCTGAGCTTGTCGGATTTGCTTGCGGTCGTAAATGGAATAGTTCACCCCAATCAGGAAGACGTTGACCATGACTATGTAGCGGAAGCGAAAAGACACCTCAACCGTTCCAAACTCCAAGAGGTAGACCGCCAGAAAGCCCGCAGCAAAAAGCGCTGTGCCAGCCTGGGTGAGGAGCACAGGCCACCCCATCGGCAGTCTCTTGAAAACAGCCCACAGCGCGAAGGCGGTCTGTCCGAGATAATTCAAGGAGGTTAAAACAACGACCAGGAGTGGGAAACTCCATGAAGTGAAGAAGATCCAGAAAAGGTACAGCCCTGTGTTCAAGCCCCAAATCCACCTGACAACTGGAGATCCCTTAAGCGAGAGAGATCCTTCTGTAGAGAAAAAATTCACAAAGACCCAAGACCCCATTGAGATGGCCCCCCAAGCGGTCAGCAGGTAAACCGGATACTGCGCCCCTGGAGGAAGCCACGAGCTGTAGCCGAAGTCTCCGTAGCTGGAAAAGATTGCTCCGAAAAGCAGGAGAATAAACGCCCCAAATACCTGGTAGTTCTGCTGTTTTTTCGGCAATTGAGCGATGCCTTGATGGATGGAAACCAGGGCAAGGAGCAGAGCGGCACCCACAAAGATGGAGAGCCACAAAACACTCTCCAGAAACAGGGCTCGGTAGTCGGAGTCATTGAGGATCATGATCCGGGCGCGACCATCCCTTTTCAGGTCGAACTCAAGCAGGTGCGCGCTTCCGCTTTGATTGACTGGGACGGGAAAGAAGTAGGTCGGAAAATTCTGAAGAGGGGCGTTGGAGCGGTGATAGACGCCTCGGGAATCCCGTTCACCCGTGGGCGTGTGCAGAGTCACGGAGTCAATCAGGAAACTGCCGGCAAACAAGCGCCCGGCAAACAGTTCTTCCGGAGGGGCCTGGGGGACAAAGCGAATCCAGGTCTTTCCGGGGAGCATGAAGTGGATCTTTCCCTGCTCAAGCGGCTGTCCCAGGCCGGCATCAAACGCAGCCTGGGCCTCTTCGGCGGTAGCCTCCAGTGAAGAGGTCCAAACTTGCTGCTTTTCCACCTGCCAAGCCTTTGAAGGCTCCTGGGCCGCAACCGGGCGTCCCATCATGAAGGCCAGCAACAGCCCTCCCAACATGCTCCAAAGAATCAGCGCTCTGAATGTGCTCAACCTCGCTTGCCCCTTTGCTCTTTTCAACAGTCTGGCTTCATCAGATGAGTGCCTTGCTTGATGTGGATTCTTTACGGTTCCGGGGGGCACGTGATCAAAACCACGCTCTCCTTCTTTGCCGATGCCCTGAAGGAGCCGCCCCCGAGATCCGGTTTTGCCTGAGGCCTACCCCGCTGCTCCTGTGAGGCGCATCAACGCTCGTCCCATCACCTGGGCGGAGTCCATCAGGTCTTCGATCACGACATACTCGTCAGGCTGGTGCGCCAACTCCAGCAGGCCCGGGCCGTACGCGACACAGTTCTTCAGCCGACCGATGCGGTCGATGTGCTTCTGGTCATAGGTTCCGGGAGAGACCACATACTCAGGCTCCTTCTGCAGCAGCTCACGAATCGCCTGGGAAAGCGCTTGAGAGACCGGAGCCTCGCGTTCGGTCATCGTGGGGAGGACCTCAAAGAGGTCTCGAATCCGGTAGGCAAACTCGGGCCGGTGCTCTTTGAGCGACTCCAGCAGGTCAACCACCTCCTGCTTGACCTCCGAGATCTGCTCCTCCATCAAAAATCGGCGGTCGATCACCAACCGGCAGCTATCGGGAACGCACGGGGCAGGCAGGCTGGTGTCTCCGGGTTCGGGCTCGGGCTGTCCGCCATGCAGAGAGTTGAGGTTGAGCGTGGACTGTCGCGCAGCCGGAGGCACTACGGGCATGGCAGTACGCTTCTCTAGCAGACGTGGAAAGAGGGACTCCTCCAGCTCCGCAATCACTGCACCCATGTGCCGGACCGCACAGTTTCCCAGGAAGGGCATCGACCCGTGGGCGATTCGGCCAAGCGTTTCGATCTCTGCCCACCAGACTCCACGATGCCCAAGGCACACCCGGTCTTTCTGCAGAGGCTCCGGGATGATCACATGCTGTACCCGCTCCGGCGCAAAATAGCCCCGCTCCGCAAGGTAGGCCACGCCGCCATAGCCTCCGGTCTCCTCATCTGCGGTTCCAGAGATCTCGATGGCCCCGGAGAAGTCCGGAAACGTCGCCAGAAAAGCCTCGACAGCGATGATCGAAGCGGCCATCCCGCCCTTCATGTCGCAGGTCCCCCGGCCGTAGATCTTGCCGTCTCGGATTTCCGCACCGAACGGATCCACCGTCCATCCCTGTCCGGGAGGAACGACGTCGATGTGGGAGTTGAAGTGCACGCAGGTCCCCGGACTTCGCCCCTCCCGGCGCAGGATGACGTTCCAGCGGGGGAAGCGGTCGCTGTCTCCCGGAGAGCCTGCACCACGGACCCAGGTGGCGGCAAATCCCTGAGGCTCAAGGCGTTCAGACACCAACTCACAAATCTCCCGGTAGCCTTCTCCCGGAGGGTTGACGGTGGGAAGGCGCACCAAGGCCTGAGTCAAGGCGACACACTCGTCGCGGCGTGCGGAAATGTCGGAATAAAGAGAATCGGCAGGGTTCATTTGGAGAAACACTTTGGAGTGAGGTTTCTCGGGAAAGAGCTTCGTCAACCGCTGTGTGTGCGGCTCACAAGCTTTGGAAAAAGCTGAGGTGGGAAGGATAGAGGGGTAGTGGAGGAAAGACAAGAAAAAATGAGGACTCCCAAAAGAAGACACGCTCTGAAGAGCCTGAATTCTTCCGCAGGAAGCGAGTCCCTGATCGGAGCGGGCCGAAGCCCGCGTCCGCATCAGATGTTCTGCAGCGAGATGCCGAATTGATGCCGGATCATGTTCCGCAGATAGCGGTCATTCTCCAAACCGGCAAAACGGATTTCGGTCCGGATCTTCTCCCGGATCGTCACCAGTTCCTGCTCGGTGGTGCTCATTTCGATTTCCTGTTGCAGATTCAGCCGTCTCAACGTGTTGACAACATCCAGGCGCAGCCGGTGCTTGATGCGCTGCATCTGGTCCGCAGGGACCATGGACAGCATTGCCTCAATCTCCGACTGGTTGTGGCCCATCAGCGAGAGCTTGAGCCAGATGGAATAGACGTTCTCCTTGGGACCAGCCGCAGGTTGCTGACTGAGACCCGGAGGAACGCCCACCAGGAGTGCCACGAGGAGAGCGACCAGGATGACTTTCATGCGAAAGCTCATGGGACTTCCTTGGACAGGAGTGGACGGAAGGGCAGAAGTCACACGGACTCCCGACCTCCGTACTTGGAATCCTTGACGGCAGAATCTCGGAGGGAAAGCCTCCGAAAGTTCCAGGACGTCAAGGAACGAAGGAAAATCAAGTCGATGAATACACTGCACTCCTGCAGTTCCGGAGAGACAAGGCTCGGCAAAACACGGCCTCCAGAGGGCCTGCCTGTCGAGTCGGCATGCTTCCATGAGAACAGCAATCCAAGGGGAGGACGCCATTCTGGAGCCTTGCGAGAATTTGAAACGCGGAGCGAGGGCCCACGGAGTTCCCTCATTCTTGGCAGACTTCCACGGAACACGGCGTCCACGGGGCCTCACCCAGGCACAGAAGTCTCCCGGAGCGAACCGGGACAGACCACACCGTGCAGGGATCAAAGGGGACGTCGCCCACGAGTCTTGACGTTCCAACAGGCAGGGAGCTGCTCGGGCGCAACGCGCCTGACAACAGCTGCCCGGGTCGGAGCAAGTCCCGTCAGTCCGCTCCAGGACCTCTTGAGGGGCGTCGCCAGAAAACACGACGTCCCAGTCCCGTTTCACTCTGGCCTGCGGAGGGGGCGAGGCTTCTCATGAAGCTTTCAGTCTCACATCAAGCGGAGCCCCAACTCCGGAAGCACAGGAGTGCAGTGCAAATTGTCAAAGACCGATTCAGGGTGGACCCAAACGGACCCAACCAGGGTTCTCGGAACCAAAGTGGCCCGAGAGGTTTCCTAGTTGGAGAATCGGCAGTTGGCAGGAAAAACTTTAATGAAAAATGCGAGAGGGCTGAAAAATGGGTCCGGAGGCGAGCCCTTCAGAGGTGATGAGGGCTGAGGCGGCTCAAGTCCAAGCCAAGTTCCTGAACTTTTCCGCGGGCTCCTTGGAGGGTTGAGGTCTGGCCGGTTGGGGTCGGATTTCTGCACGCGCCGGTGGATTTTCTCCCGAAGGCTCTGCTAAATTTGAATGCGACCGCCTGCGAAAGAGCAGGGGAGTCGATGGTGGGTCTCGTCATTCAGAGGAGCCTGTGATGTGCACAGTGAGAAACAACACATGAGCCGGACCTTGTGGTGGCTAGGAGGGGGAGCCCTCTTCGGGTATCTGACCTTGCTCTGGTTTGGGATGCAGAGCCTGTTGCTCCACATCGTCCACACGGAGCAGCGCTGGGCGCTCCAACTGGAGCAGGAGCGTAGCCAGTGGGAGCAGTTTGAGGCCCGGATGCAGCAACAGGATCCGGAGTTCCTCAAGCGTCCGCACGAGGTGCGCTGGTGGCATTACGAGCGCTGGCTCGAGAAGCAGGGCCACGATGCCACACGCTAGACCATATGTGGTCGGGTTTGCCGGAGGAACGAACTCCGGGAAGAGCACCTTTGTGCGCAACCTGGTGGAGTCCATCGGGCTCGGGCAGGTTGCTGTCTTGCGGCATGATGTGTACTATCGGCACCGCCCAGAACTGAGCTTCGACGAGCGGGAGCAGGTCAACTACGACCACCCGGACTCTCTGGAAACCGACCTGTTCCTCAAGCACCTGAAGCAGCTCCGAGCCCGTCAGGCCGTGGAACAGCCGATCTATGACTTTGCACAGCACCTTCGCTCTTCAGAGGTGGAACGGGTCAGCCCGGCCCCGCTGGTCTTCGTCGAGGGCATCCTCGTGCTTCACGAGTCTCGCCTGAGAGCCTTGATGGACCTTAAGGTGTTCTTGGACGTGGATGCCGACGTGCGCTTGCTGAGACGTATCAACCGAGACATCGCGGAGCGTGGCCGGACGCTGCAGTCGGTCACCCGCCAATATCAGGAGACGGTGCGTCCGATGCACGAGCGCTTTGTTCAGCCCAGCTGTCGACACGCAGATCTGGTGGTTCTGCATGGTGGTGAAAATCAGCCGGCGGCCCAGGTTCTGCTGGACCACCTCAACTCTCTTGTCTCCTCAAACACAACCGGAGCCTCATGGAAGTGATCCCGATTCCCTGCCTCAAGGACAACTACGCCTATCTGCTCATCTGTCGAGAAACCCGGGAAGCCGCAGTGGTGGACCCCTCCGAAGCTGCCCCGGTGATGCAGGCCATCGAGGAGCATCAGGTTCAACTGACGGCCATCCTCAACACTCACCATCACTGGGACCATGTTGGCGGGAACGAGGCTCTCCATCAGGCCTTCCCCGGTGTCCGGATCTTTGGACATGCCTCGGACCAGGGGCGTATTCCGCACCAGACCGACTTCCTCAACGAAGGGGAGGCCTTGCAATTTGGCGAACAGCACGGTCAGATCACTCACAACCCGGGACACACCTCCGGAGCGATCTCCTATATCTTCCCCGAATCCGTCTTCACTGGAGACACTCTGTTTGCGGCGGGGTGCGGGCGCTTGTTCGAGGGGACAGCGGAGCAAATGCACCGCTCGCTGAACAAGCAGATCGGGAGCCTCCCGGACTCGACCAAGGTTTATTTTGGGCACGAGTACACTCTGCGCAACCTGGAGTTCAGCCTTCAGGTGGAGCCTGGGAACACCACCGCTCGGCGCAAGCTTGAAGACATGCGCAAGCTGCGCGAGTCCGGAGAGTTCTCCACCCCGAGCACCCTTCGCTCCGAACGCGAGACCAACCCGTTCATGCGCTGCTCCAGTCCGGAAATTCGGGAGACCGTCAAGCGCCAAGATCCGCACAACGACCTCACCGAAGTTTCGGTGCTGCGTGTCTTGCGACAGCTCAAGGATGAGTTCTAAGCCTCCGAAGGCCTTGCTCTGCCCGTGCTCTGTGTGCTGAACCGCGAAGTGGACTTCAACGGACAGCTTGCAATTTTGTTACAATTTTGACAAATTGGAGCTTTTCCAGTAGCGCCATGAAATTTCCACAGCTCAACCCCAAGTTCATTGCCTTCAGCTCGATGGGTCTGGAGTTGGGCCTGTCTGTGATCGTAGGCTTTTTGCTCGGAAGTTGGCTGGATCGCTACTTTGGAACCGAGCCTTGGCTCCTGCTGATTTTTGGCATCTCCGGAATCATCGCAGGCTACCGAAGCGTTTTTCGCCTCTTGAAAAAGGTTCAGCAAGAGCCGCTTGAAGAGCAGAGTTCCTGACACTCCAACCTCCACACTCAGCCCAGTCCTCCTTGATGGAGCCGGAAACCCCCGACTCTCCTGCAGAATCCAGGCAGCTCAACAACTTTGAAAGTGCCTTGGAAATCAAGCGGTTGCTGATCATTTCCAGCATCATTCTGGCTTTGGTGGCGGCGTTCCTGGACCTTGACTATCTTCTTGGTTCCGTGCTAGGATCTTTGGTTGTCGGCGCAAACCTTCACTGGACCATCAACTTCGTTCAGGCCCTGCTGGAGGGAGAACGAACGAAGTCCGGATTGCTGGCTTTGCAACTCCTCAAGTTCGGGGCCTCCGCTCTGGTTTTGTACTTGGCAATCAACCTGCTGGACATTTCTCCGATCGGGCTGCTTCTCGGACTCTCGAACATCGTCTTGGCCGTGGCTCTGCACTCCGCGCGACGTCCTTCACCCAAAAACTCCTTGACCTGACTCTCTTGGAATTGAGCATGACTCTCAAACGCCTCGCCCTCTCACTTCCGTTCCTGCTTTTTGGAGCCTCCGCCTTTGCCGCAGAGGGCGGATTCACCTGGTCTCATGCGCTCCTTGGCTGGCTGGAGGAGCCCTTGGCGCGGAGGGGAGTGGACCCGGGGCCGATCCTGAACATGGTCCT
The DNA here is from genome assembly GCA_038133845.1 of Deltaproteobacteria bacterium. Classification (GTDB taxonomy): domain Bacteria; phylum SAR324; class SAR324; order SAR324; family NAC60-12; genus JAYPUA01. The sequence continues at coordinate 23,301 of JAYPUA010000017.1, read as the reverse complement.
GCTGGCGCTGATCCTGATCGTCTTCGCCTTCATCGCCGGGAAGCCCTTTCGAGGCACCAGCCAGCGTGAGGCCACAGGGCAGGCGGACCTGGCCAACTTCGCAGAGGTGATGGTTCAGGGCATCCTCAACTTCCTGAGCGGCATCATCCGCCACGGAGTCGGAGCACGTCCGGTCATGCCGCTGCTGGGGACGTACCTGCTCTTCATCTTCATCCTCAACTTCTCCGGCCTGTTCCCCGGGTTCAACCCGCCGACAGACCAGTTCAACATCACGATCTCCTTCGCCATTGTCATCTTCCTGGTGACCCACTTCCTGGGGATGCGCCAGCATGGAGGTCACTACATTCAGCAATTTCTCGGGCCGATGCCGATCCTGGCGCCATTGATGTTCCCCATCGAGCTGATCAGCCACCTGGTGCGGCCCCTTTCGCTTTCCATCCGCTTATTCGGCAACATGACGGGAGACCACAAGGTCCTTGTGATCTTTTCGTCAATCCTGGCGGTTGGTCTTCCCATCCCCTTCCTGGGGCTGGGACTCCTGGTGTCAGTTCTGCAGGCCTTCGTGTTCGTCCTGCTGTCTGCCATCTATTTTGAACAGGCCATGAGTGAAGCTCACTAGGCCCCTTTTCCACTTCTCAACAAGGAATCCAAGATGAAGAAGCTGCTTCTTCTGTTCGTGCTGCTCGCAGCCGCCGCCCCGCTGTATGCTCAGGAAATGGGCGAACTGGCAACCATGGGAATCGCTCTGGGCGCAGGCCTGGCCATCTCCGTGGCTGCACTTGGTGGCGGTCTGGGCCAAGGTGCTGCTGTTGCTGCAGCCCTTGAGGGCATCGCGCGCAACCCGAACGCCTCGGACAAGATCTTCACCCCGATGATCATCGGTCTCGCGTTGATCGAGTCCCTGGTGATCTACGCTCTGGTGATCGCCTTCATCCTGCAAGGCAAGATCTAAGCGTCTCTTGCTTCGGCGGCTCTCCAGCCGCCGTTCCCCGCTTTTCCCCCTTTCCTGAATCTGGTACAGTGTGAGTTCAAGTGCCTTTGAACCCTGCTGACCATGCCCCCTGATCTCTTCGAGCACGAACATCAACAGCGCCTCTCCCGTGAAGCGCCGCTGGCCGATCGGATGCGTCCCCGGACTCTGGAGGAGTTCATTGGCCAAGAGCACATCCTGGCTCCCGGACGCCTGCTCCGCAGGGCGATCGAGGCGGATCAGCTTTCCAGCCTGATCTTCGCCGGGCCTCCCGGTACAGGGAAGACCACCCTCGCTCGCATCATCGCCAACTGCACTCAGGCCGAGTTCCTCTCCGTCAACGCAGTCCTCTCCGGAATTGCCGACCTGCGCCAGGCGATCGAGCAGGCTGAGCGGGCTCGCCGCGAACGTCAGCGCAAGACGATCCTGTTTGTCGATGAAGTTCACCGCTTCAACAAGTCACAGCAGGACGCGCTGCTCCCCCATGTGGAAAACGGAGTCCTGATCCTGGTCGGCGCGACCACGGAGAATCCATACTTTGAGGTCAACAAGGCGCTGGTGAGCCGCTCCCGGATCTTCCTGCTGCGCTCGCTGGAGGCGGCACACCTGGAGCAGATCCTGGAGCAGGCCCTCCGCACTCCGGAGCGAGGCTATGGCCAGCAGGCGGTCGAGTTGCTCCCGGAGGCACGCCGTCACCTCGCACGGGTAGCCTCCGGAGACGCCCGGGCGGTGCTGAACGCGCTGGAGTTGGCGGTGCAGACCACCCCTGCAGATGCTCAGGGAGTGATCCGGATCTCCCTGGACATTGCGGAAGAGTCCATCCAGCAGCGTGCAGTGCTTTACGACCGGGACGGAGACGCCCACTTCGATACCATCTCCGCCTTCATCAAGGCACTGCGTGGGTCCGATCCGGACGCCGCCCTGTACTGGATGGCCAAGATGATCCAAGGCGGAGAGGACCCTCGGTTCCTCTTCCGGAGGATGCTGATCTTCGCCTGCGAAGACGTTGGGCTGGCGGACCCTCAGGCGCTCGTGGTCACCGAAGCCGCCGCCCAGGCTTTTGATCGCGTGGGCATGCCGGAGGGGCGCTTTCACCTCGCACACGCCTGCCTCTACCTCAGCATGGCTCCCAAAAGCAACAGCACCCTGGCCTTCTTCGATGCGCTGAAGCAGGTGCAGGAGGAGGATCAGGACGAGGTCCCCAACCACCTCAAGGACGCCAGCCGCGACGGAAAAGGCCTCGGGCATGGGCAGGGCTACCTCTACCCGCATGCGTATCGCGACCACTGGGTGCCTCAGCAGTACCTGCCCAACGCCTTGCAGGGACGCCTGTTCTACCACCCGGGAGACCAGGGGGTTGAGCGCACTTTCCGGAACCAGTTGGAGGCACGACGCCGGCAACAGCTCGAAGCCTTTGAAGCACAAGCCCAACAGGAAGACGGCACAACATGAAACGACTCTTCGGAGGACTGTGCCTCCTCACCTTCACCTCAGGATGTGCTCAGCAGGAGACCATCTTCTATCGATACCGGGACCACAACCAGTTCCGGGTCAAGGCCGTTGACGCCTGCCACGGAGACTTCGAGATGCTGGAGCGCCAGCGCTTTGGTCCCTATGAGCGGGCCACCCTCGAATGCCTCCCCTAGCAAGGCCCCCATGGATTCCAATGCCTACAACAAGGAGTACCGTGAGTACTTCGAATATGCCCTCCAGCGCTTCCTCATCGAGCAGCGCGGCTACAGCGAATACGACGCTCAGATCCGGGTCATGCAGGAGTTTGAGGTGGTCGAACAGGAAGCACGCGAGGCCGGATTCCTGTAGTTGTTAGCACTCACTGCACGACAGTGCTATTTTTTCTCTTGATTTCCGCGAAGTCCTCCGATAGTTTGATTAGCACTCGTTCATGAGGAATGCTATCAGGCATCTCACGTATGACGCCACCTCTTCAGAAGGTGGTTCCTTTTCAACCGTTCAATCCTGAGACAGGAGGATTATGCTCACACCATTGCAAGACCGCGTTCTGGTCAAGCGAATCGAAGCAGAAGAAAAAACGGCCGGCGGCATCATCATTCCGGATACCGCCAAAGAGAAGCCTCAAGAGGGTGAAGTGGTCGCCGTGGGCCCGGGCAAACGCTTGGACAGCGGCAGTGTTCAGGAGATGGGCGTCAAGGCTGGCGACCGGATCCTGTTCAGCAAGTATGGTGGCACCGAGGTCAAGATTGATGGTCAGGAGTACCTGATCATGCGAGAAGATGACATCCTCGGCGTCGTTTCCTGATCAACTTCATCGAATCTCTTTCCTAAAGGAATACAATGGCTGCAAAGCAAGTCTCATTTGGCGCGGACAACCGCGAAAAACTGCTCAACGGCGTAAACGCCCTGGCCAACGCCGTTAAGGTGACTCTGGGTCCGAAGGGGCGAAACGTCCTCATTGAGAAGTCCTTTGGTGCTCCTCTGGTGACCAAGGACGGAGTGACCGTGGCCAAGGAAATCGAACTCAAGGACAAGCTTGAGAACATGGGAGCCCAGATGGTCAAGGAAGTTGCTTCCAAGACCTCGGACGTCGCTGGAGACGGGACCACCACAGCTACCGTGCTCGCCCAGGCAATCGTGATCGAGGGTCACAAGAACCTGGCCGCCGGCGCCAACCCGATGGACCTCAAGCGCGGCATCGACCGAGCCGTCGCTGCGGCCACCGAGCAGCTCCACAGCATCTCCAAGACCGTCTCCGGATCCAAGGAGATCGCACAGGTCGGCACCATCTCCGCCAACAGCGACTCCACCATCGGCGACATCATCGCCGAGGCCATGGAGAAGGTCGGCAAAGATGGCGTCATCACCATTGAAGAGGCGAAGAGCGCCGAGACCTCCCTGGAGGTTGTGGAAGGCATGCAGTTTGACCGCGGCTACCTCTCCCCGTACTTCGTGACCGACTCCGAGCGCATGGAGGTCGTCCTGGAAGATCCGTACATCATCCTGGTCGAGAAGAAGGTCAGCAACATGAAAGACATGCTGCCAGTCCTGGAGCAGGTCGCCAAGACAGGCAAGCCGTTCCTGCTGATCGCTGAAGATGTCGAGGGCGAGGCGCTGGCCACTCTGGTGGTGAACAAGATCCGCGGCACTCTGAAGTGTGCTGCCGTCAAGGCTCCGGGCTTTGGCGATCGCCGCAAGGCCATGCTCGAAGACATCGCCGTGCTCACCGGAGGAGACGTGGTCTCCGAGGACATGGGCATGAAGCTCGAAGACCTGACCCTCGCCAAGCTGGGGCAGGCCAAGAGTGTGGTGATCGACAAGGACAACACTACCATCGTTGATGGCGCTGGCCAGAAAGACGAGATCAAGGGACGCATCAACCAGATTCGTGCCCAGATCGAAGAGACCAGCTCCGACTACGACCGTGAGAAGCTGCAAGAGCGCCTGGCCAAGCTGGCCGGAGGCGTGGCCGTGATCAACGTTGGCGCGGCAACGGAAGTGGAGATGAAGGAGAAGAAAGCCCGTGTGGAAGATGCACTGCACGCCACCCGCGCGGCCGTGGAAGAAGGGATCGTTCCTGGCGGGGGCGTGGCCCTGATTCGCTGCCTGGATGCGATCCAGAAGGCCGTGGACTCCCTGGAGGACGCAGACCAGAAGGTTGGAGCCCGCATCATCCTCAAGGCCATCGAAGCTCCGCTGCGCCAGATCGTGACCAACGCCGGTCTGGAAGGTGCGCTGATCATCGACAAGGTGAAGAACAGCGACACCAATGAAGGCTTCAATGCGGCCTCCGAGAACTACGTGAACATGATCGACGCCGGGATTATCGACCCGACCAAAGTTGTGCGCACTGCCTTGGAGAACGCTGCCTCCGTGGCTGGACTAGTCCTGACCACCGAGGCCGGAATTCACGAGATGCCGGAAGACAAGCCCGACATGCCGATGCCCGGCGGAATGGGAGGAATGGGAGGAATGGACGGGATGATGTAATCCCCTCCTGACACCCCTCAGGTTTTGAAGGCGGGCTCTGCTTTACGGTGGAGCCCGCCTTTTTTGTTTGGCACCCACCTCACTCACCCCTGCCCTTTATCTCCTCTTGAGTATCCGGGGATTCTACCCGCGGAGGCGTTTGTCACTTGGAGTCTGTGGTGACTTGTGGTAGAGTTTCAACGTTTTTCTTAACCAGAGGCAACCAGAGGATTCATGAGCGAAGACGCAGCATTGATCAAGGAAGTACAGGACCATTTTGAGGAAGAGCGCCAAATCCGGCAGGCGGAGATGGAAGCCGCGCAGCAGAAGGATGCCGAGATCATCCGCAAGCGCGAGGCCGGAGAGTATGGGGTCAGCAAGGGCATGGACAACGTCGCCAGCCAATTAATGTTCGTCGTCGCTACAGTGGTCACCATCGCCCTGGTCTGGATGGTCTTCAACGTAGACCCTCGCTGAGCCACTTGGACGAGCCTCCCTCGTTCCCTTCCCCCTTTTTCCGGAGCACACCCCCTTGCGCGTGATGATCATGGGTGTGGGAGCCTTTGCTCATGCCCTGATGCAGACCCTTCAGGACGCCGGAGCCGAGGTCGCCTGCTACCTTGATCGAGACTACGGTCACTTTGGTCCGGCCAGCGTGGGACGCGTCTGGACCCGCAAGGAGGCTCCCACCCCAATCCCTCTCCTTGAAGACTTCCGCCCGGACCTGATCATCCCAATGGCGATCTCTTGGCGTGAGCAGCCTTGGGCCAAGGAGTTGATCGCTCGAGGCTTCCCGTTGCTCAGCCCCACCGGCGAGGCGCTGGAGATCGAGGCCTCCCGGGATTTCGCGGCCCAGCTCTGTCGCAAGTACAACGTGCCGGTCCCACGCTCCTACCGGTTGCAGAACCGTTTGGAGGCGCGTGAGTGGATGAAGCAGCACCCCGGACCTTACGTGATCAAGAATCCGATCTGCTCACCTTTCAGCCCCATCCACACGATCGTCTGTGAGACGGAAGAAGACACCCGCAGTTGGCTGGAGCGGATCGATTATGCCGAAGGCGTGTTCCTGCAAGAGTACCTGGGAGACATTGAGGCCGGACACTTCGTTGCTGTCAGTGGCGGAGAGATCGTCAGCCTGGTCACCAACCAGGAGTACAAGCGGGCCTACACCGGCAACCTGGGCCCAGTGGCCGGAGCGCCAATGGCGGGGATTGTGGAGCAGGATCCGGAGGACCGCTATGGATTGGCGGGACAATTGATTCACCCGCTGCGTCCCTGGTTGGAAGAGTCCGGATTTCACGGAATCCTGCAGGTCACAGCCATGCAACGCGGAGGTGTCTGGCAGGCGATCGAGTACAACGTGCGCCTGGGCGTCACTACAGGGGCCCTGCTGATGCGCATGCTCAAGAACCCGCTGGAGGTTCTTCAGGCCGTCGTTCAGCACCAGGTGCCGCGCCCTCGCTGGCGTCCGGAGCGGCGGATCGGGTGCTCCCTGACGCTCGCTGGATACGGCTATCCCTTTGTGATTCCTCAGGCCCCCAAACTCCCGGTCAACGTTCAGGACCATGTCGAAGGTGACCTCTGGTGGAACGAGGTCGATGTGGAGCACGGCCGGCTCTACATGGTCTCGCACGACAACCTGGCCATGGGACACCGGATCGCGGACGTCAACGCCTGTGCTCCGGAGCTGGAGGAGGCGGTCCAGCAGGTCTACTCGGACATCCGCAAGATTCACTGCCTCGGGAGCCACTATCGCCTGGACCTCGGGGCCTCGCTGTGGCCTCCGGGGACCGGATTTTGAGGTCGCCTCACAAGCCCCGCCATGAACCTCCCCACGTTCCTCAGCATCGATGTTGGCACCAGCAGCACCCGGGCCGCCGTCATTCAGGCCGATGGTCAGGTGCAGGCTTTGGGAGGTGCCTCGTACACACCGGAAACGCCGCAATCCGGTTGGTGTGAGCAGAATCCGGAGGAGTGGTGGAAAGGGGCCTGTTCAGCCGTCCGAGAGGCTCTGGACGCTCCAGGGATACAGACTTCACAGCTTGCCGGAATCGCCGTTTGCGGCCAGATGCACAGCCCGGTTCCCTTGAGCGCGAGTGGAGAGGTGCTGCTCGACCGCGTTCAGCTTTGGAACGACAAGCGTCCGGACGCTCAGGTACGGAAATTCCTCGCTCAGCCCCGCTCCCGGAAGATTTGCCGTCGTCAAGGCAACCCAGCGGCTTGCTCCTGGAGCGCGTTCAAGCTGGCCTGGATGCGTCAATACCAGCCTTCCGTCTTCCAGAAAACCTGGAAGTTTTTAACCCCCAAGGACTTCATCAACTACCGCCTCACCGGAGTCGCGGCCACGGACTTTACCGAGGCCTCCGGAAGCTTCTTCTGCAGTGTGCGCTCCGGGAGCTATGATGAGGAAGTGGTCCAAGAGTTCGGTGTGCACTCCGAGCAACTGCCGGAGATCCGAAATCCGGAGCACGTCCTGGGAGGCCTGCGTGAAGACATGGCCCGGGAGCTCGGGCTTCCCTCGGGACTTCCGGTGGTCGCCGGATGTGGAGACTTCCCCGCATCACTGCTTGGCTCCGGAGTCTGCTCTCCGGGAGAGAGCGCAGAGATCACCGGGACCTCAACTCTGCTGGCGACGCTGGTGGAGGCGCCCTCGTTCAATTCCCGGGTAGGCCACATCCGGAGCGCGCTGGGGGGCTGGATTCAGTTTGCCGTGATTGATGCGGGCGGAGAAAGCATCCGCTGGGCACGCAACGTCCTGGGAGACGCTTCCCGGTTTGCGGACATCGACACCATGGCTGCCTCGATTGAGCCCGGATGTGGCGGGCTGCTCTTCCTCCCCTACCTCAATGGAGAGCGTCTGGGCGGTGTGGTCAACTCCCGGGCACAGTTTTTCGGAATCACCGCGGCGCACTCGAGGCAGCACTGCTACCGCTCCGTGATGGAAGGAGTCGCGTTTGCCGCCCGCAGGAGCCTTGAGGCGCTCGATGACGTCTCGCCCCAACTCATCGCCAGCGGCGGTGGAGCCCGGAGCGACGTGTGGCTGAACATGAAGGCCTCGGTTTACCAGTTGCCACTCCGGGTCCCGGAGAACACCGAGAGCGGGCTGCTCGGGGCAGCCATTCTGGCGGGAACTGGAGTGGGATGCTTCTCGAAGCCAACTGCCGGAGTGGACCAGATGGTCCGCATTCAGAGCGAATACTTCCCGGACCCGGAGTTGGTCGCCTTCTACGAGCGGTCCTATCGAGTCTTTGAGCAACTCTATCAATCGAGTCAAGCGCTCTACGGCGTGCTGGACACCCTCCATGAAGTGCCATGAAACTACGTGAGCTACACCGCTCGGACCTGATCGTCCGGATTGCCTGGCTGTACTATACCTTCGGGTTCACTCAGGAAGAGATCTCCAAGCAGCTCAACCTCTCGCGCCCAATGGTTCAGCGGATGCTGGCACAGGCGACCAGCGAGGGGATCGTCAAGATCCGGCTGGACCATCAACTGGTGGAGTACCTGGAGCTGGAGAAGCGACTGATGGAGCGCTTTGGTCTGCGCTTTTGCCGGATCTGCCCCGCACCTGTGGACGACTCTGATCAGGTGCTCCCCGGGCTCTCGGTTTTGGGAGCATCCGTGATGGAGGAGTTCCTGCGTTCCCCGGAGCCGATCACGGTTGCGCTGGGAACAGGCAGGACGATCAAGTCCTGCGTCCAGCACATGGGGTCGATGGAGTGCGGGCACCACAAGGTGGTCTCCCTCGTGGGCAACCTGAAGCAGGATGGCTCGGCCAGCCCGTTTGACTCCGTCATGTCGCTGGCAGACAAGATCGGCGCCGAGCGCTACTTCCTCCCCGCTCCTGTGGTCGCCAGCAGCATGGAGGAGCTGGAGACGCTGCGGCAGCAGTCGATCTACCGCAACGTAATCCGCATCTCCGAACAGGCTGATGTCTCGTTCATCAGCATGGCTGGACTCTCCCTGCAGTCTCCGCTGTATGTCGATGGCTTCATCAGCGAAGCGGAAATGCGGCAGGCCTTGGAGCTGGGCGCTGCGGGAGAATTGCTTGGGCACATTTACGATGAGTCCGGACAGTTGCTGGACCTGGACTTCAATCAGCGCTCGGCCGGGGTGTTGCTGCAGCGCCCCCTTCAACGCATCGTGATTGGGATCTCCGGAGGATCAGCGAAGCATCACGTCATCCACTGTGCGATTCGTGGGGGCTGGATCAATGGATTGGTGACCGATGAGCACACCGCGCGCTACCTGCTGGAACACCAGACCTCAGCCTGGCACCCTGAAGGCTAAACTCCGCGAGCTCCCCCCAAAAAGAAGACAGGCGCCTCTTCTGAAGGAGCAGTTGGATTTGGGCTGAAGAGAGGAAAGAGAAATGCGGCAGAACAGTGAACCGCAGGACGTGAGGTTCCGGAGCCTGTCGTAGAGAACCAGACTCCGGATGAAGCGAAAGGCTCAGTACAGGTCTGAGTCCTGAGTGTCTACCATCTCCATGATTTCATCGGGGATCAGGTAGTCCAGCCCCATGACGGGTTCTCCTGCGACGTGTTCGATCCGATTGATCTTTCCGCCACCTTCCAGAAATTGCGCCATTGCCTTGCTGATCTCATCTTGAGTGATCTCTACGGACATAGGGTCGGTTCTCCTTGATAAATGAATGCGTTGTGTATGAAGCTGAAGCGATATCGCCTCCAGAAGACCTTCAGCAAATCGTGGACCACGGGTCACGTTGTCAATGCGGAACCCGGGAATTTTGCGTGAGCATCCTCCGTCCCAACAGAAGAAAATGCCCCCTCTTTTCTGGCCATTCAAGCTGTCGTTTTTCTTGCTCTCCAATTGCCTCATTCTTGGACAGCTTGCTGAATAATTATGCATTTTCGCTCCAGAAAATTATTTAACATACTGATTTTATTTGCTTAAAAATTGGTCTGCTTTTTGGAGATGTTTGGGGGATTTTGTCAACGCCCCTGAGGACTTTCCGTGCAGCCTCTTGACCTGTTGGAGCGAGCAAGCCGCCTGCTGCTCAACTCTCCCAACCTGACCCGCAGCTTGAACACACTGCTGTGTCTGCTGCAAGAGGAAGAGTGGGTTCTGCGTCCCTTGTTGTTCTTGAGCGACTCGGTGACGCATCGTTACTTTCTCGAGTTGGCTCCGGCATTGACCGAGGAGGAGAAGACGCAGTACAACCGGACACTGGCCCAAAGGCGTCTGGAGGTTTTGGAGGCTCTGCACCATGAACTGTTTCTCTCTTCGCAGGAGAGCGAGGCTCGCTTTTTCCCCATGGAGCTTCAAGGGCCGGGAGAGACCGGTACTTTCTTTTCCTTTCCTCTCCGGGGAAGTAGCGACGAGTTGCTGCAGGGGATGCTTTGCGGCTGGCTCTCTCCCGAAGCCCCTGCTGCGCGTATCCAGACGCTTCGAACGATCTCTCACCTCATCGCTCTGTCGCTCAAGGCTCACGGGCTCAAGGGCAGTCCCATTCGAGAGCTTCGGGAAAACCCGGTCCCCGAGGTGCTGCAGGAGGTCATCTCTGCAAATAGCCAGATGCTCCGGCTCGCCGAGGTGGTCCGGAGGGTTGCTCCCAGTCGAGCGACGGTTCTGCTCCGTGGAGAGAGTGGCACTGGGAAAGAGGTGTTTGCCCGGGCCATTCATCACCACAGCCTCAGGCGGAACGCACCGTTCAAGGCGGTGAACTGCGGAGCCTTGAGCAACACGCTGCTGGAGAGCGAACTGTTTGGGCATGAACGCGGAGCCTTCACCAGCGCCATGTCTCGACGGCGTGGATGGTTCGAGTTGGCAGATGGTGGGACGTTATTTCTGGACGAGATCGGCAACACGTCTCTCGAGTTCCAGGCCAAGCTGCTCCGGGTTCTTCAGGAGGGGAGCTTTGAGCGGCTCGGTGGGGAGACTCCGGTCTCGGTGGATGTTCGGGTGGTCTGTGCGACCAACGCGCCACTGGAAGATGCAATCCATGAGGGCCGGTTCCGCGAGGATCTGTTCTACCGGATCAATGTGATCCCGCTGGAGCTTCCTCCGCTCCGGGACCGCAAGGATGACATCCCGTTTTTGGTGCGCAGCTTTGTGGATGCGTTGAACCAGGAGTATGGAAAGCAGGTTTGGTACTCTGAGGAGGACCTCGCCCTCTTGACGGAGCACGACTGGCCGGGAAACGTCCGGGAGTTGCAGAACGCGATCCACTCGGCTTTCCTGATGGCAGAAAGGGATCGACTGGCGCTTCAGCAGATGATGACACCTCAGCTCCGAATGCCTGCTCGCACCACGCCCAAAGAGTCCTCAGCGGCAGAGGCGGTCAATGTCCCGGAGGAGGAGATCCAGGCGATTCGCAAAGCGCTCCAGGAGTGCCGGGGCATCCAGCGTCATGCGGCCCAGCGGCTGGGAATCTCCCTGCGTCAACTGCGTTACCGCATTGAAAAGTACCAGATCCCGGTCCGCAAGATCCGGGTCTGAGCCACACAGCCGCTCAAAACACGCCCACAGGGTCTCTTGGAGGAGGTCAGGCGTCCAGAGAAAGCTGATTGGCCTGATCTCGGAGCACGTGCTTCTGGATCTTCCCGGTGGAGGTCTTGGGCAGTTCGGTAAAGATGACGGTCCTGGGGCACTTGAAGTGTGCCAGTTCGTCGCGGCAGAACTCGATCACCTCGGCCTCCGTTGCCGACCTCCCGGACTTGAGCGTCACGAAGGCGCAGGGCGTCTCGCCCCATTTTTCGTCCGGACGCGCCACCACCGCGGCCTCTAGCACGGCAGGGTGCCGGTAAAGTGCCTCCTCAACCTCCAGGCTGGAGATGTTCTCGCCTCCGGAAATGATGACGTCCTTGGAGCGGTCCTTGACCTCGAGGTAGCCGTCCGGATGCATCACCGCGAGGTCTCCGGTCCGATACCAGTCACATCCCAGAGCATCCTCCGAGGCCTCCGGATTCTTCAGGTATCCCTTCATCACGGTGTGTCCCCGGAGCATGATCTCGCCGAGCGTTTCGCCGTCATGCGGCACGGGCTGCAGCGTCTGCGGATCCCGAACCGTCGCCAGGCCCAGGCTCGGGTAGTTCACCCCCTGCCGAGCGGTTTTGCGGGCTCGGCCTTCCAGATCCAGATCATCCCACTCGTGCTGCCACTCGCAGATCGTCGCCGGACCGTAGGACTCCGTGAGTCCGTACAGGTGAACGACACGGAAGTTCATGGGCTCCATCGCAGCGATCACGCGGCTCGGAGGAGCGGCGCCTCCAGTCGCCACAAGCACCGAGTTCTCGAAGCGCAAGGTCTCGGCCTCTGGAGCGTTGGCCAGCGCATTCAGGATGATCGGTGCACCGCACATGTGGGTGACCTGATGTCGCTGAATCCTCTCAAAGACGGCAGTGGGGTCGAACTTGCGCAGGCACACGTGGGTTCCTCCGACCGCGGTCACGCCCCAGTTGAAGCACCAGCCGTTGCAGTGAAACATGGGCAACGTCCAGAGGTAGGTCGAGTCCGGAACCATCCCCAGCATCATCGGATTGCACAGCCCTGCCAGGTACGCACCGCGGTGGTGATAGACCACGCCCTTGGGATTCCCGGTAGTCCCGGAGGTGTAGTTGAGCGAGATCGCCTGCCACTCGTCTTTCGGGCGCTCCCAGTCAAACTCCGGGTCTCCGGTCTGCAGGAAGGCCTCATAGTCCAATTCCCCCAGCAAATCACCTCCAGCCCCTTCCGGGTCATCAATGTCGATGATGAGCAGCTTGCGGGAACACAATTCCAGCGCTTCCTGAATGACCGGTGAGCACTCACGGTCCGTGATCAGCACCTTCGCCTCTCCGTGCTCCCAGATGCGGGCGATTGTTCGGGCGTCCAGGCGAATGTTCAAGGCGTTGAGCACCGCGCCACACATCGGCACTCCAAAGTGCGCCTCCAAGAGTGGAGGAATGTTTGGAGCCATCACCGACACCGTGTCTCCACGTCCGATTCCACGCTCTCTCAAGGCCGAGGCCAGGCGTCGGCAGCGCGCGTAAAGCTGCGGATAGGTCCAGGACTGCTCACCATGCCACACGGCAGGTTTGCTCCGATGAATCCAGGCGGCGCGCTCCAGAAAATCCAAGGGCGTGAGCGGCTGGGAGTTTGCCAGACGTTTGGGCAGGTCTTGATCAAAGATGGTCATGCTTTTCCTCTCATGCGGGTGGGCAGCACAGTTCACTCCAGAAAGCGCTCGCGCCATTCCGGACGAGGCATCCAGCAACTGGAGTGTCGTCCGAACCAGCGAAAGCGATGCCGAGCCACCCAATCATAGACGGCATCCCGGAGGGGGAGCGGGATCCAGCGCAGCCCAAACAGCCAGCACCACGGAGCCGGGAGGCACCGCGCCACCCGCAACGCGGCCTCGCTCCGGAGAAAGACCTCTCCGGAGTCGTCAATGAGCACCACGCTACTCCAGGAGGTCTCCGGGAGCCCGTGCTGCTGGAGCAAGGTCCGCCCAGTTGCCCCCTGCAGCGAGGCAAAGCGGAAGCAGCCGGAGGCGTCGTGCTCAAGGACAAACTGTACCGAGTGGCTGCAGAGCGCGCACTCGCCATCATAGAGCAGCACGCTCATTCGCCCTTCTTCCCGGACTTGCGACCAGACTTCTCCTTGCGCTCCTTGGGGGACTTGCTCTTCTCCGGAGACAGCTCGCCCCTCTCCAACTTCTTGGTGCGCTTCTGCACCTGGCGGGTTGCCTGTCCGACCCAGGCCTTGACCAGCGTGTTTCGGTCCACTCCGGAGAGCTTGCACAGGGCATCAAGTTGCTCGATGGAGGCTTCCGGGAGGATCAGCTCCAGACGCTTAAGCTCGGCGCGCTGCTGGCGCTGCCGGTAGCGTTGCTGACGCTCGGCTCCGGTCAGCGGAGAGGGTTTGTTGGAGTCGTTCTTTGCGGAAGACATTTGGGCGAGAGCGAGGGAGTTCCGTTGCCGCGTCGTTGCACGGAAACACGTTGCCACAATCCCCTTCAAACTACAACGAACTCCACGGGGCGCTCTGTCCCAAGGCCTGGCGGCGGCGGTTCAGAAACCCGGGAATCTCCGGGCATGGGCGAGATCTCAGTTTCAGGTTTTCTTCAATTCCTCGAAGCGATCCCGCAGAGGCTTTGGAATAAAAATGCTCAAGATTTCAGCGGTTTTCTTTGGAATGGCTATGAATTGAGCAGCAGTACCCTTCCGCTCTGGGAGCAACTTGCTGGGAGAAGTTTTGTGTTTTTTTGGGTTTTCAGTATGTTATCCTTCGGTTGGAAATTGCTGGTCCTCGGGTTGCAGAGGACGAGGTTCCCAAGACGGCTCCCGCCGATTTCAGTTCATAGAGTACCTGATGATTCCCATTGTTGACTTTGCTTCCTCTCCGGAGGTTGTCGCACGGCAGGCACACGATGCCTACACCCGGATCGGGTTCATGTATGCCGCGAATCTGCTCAGTGACGCAAACGCCCTGGAGCACACCTTTTCAGAGGCCCGCAAGTTCTTCGACTTGCCTGACGAGGAGAAGCAGGCCTGTGGCTGGAGCAGTGAGGCCAGCAACCGGGGCTATACCGCGGTTGAGCAGGAGAACGTGGACCCCGATGCTCCCGGAGACCTCAAGGAGGCCTACAACATGGGCAAGGAGGGGAACACGGAGCATCCCAACCCCTGGCCTTCGAGCAGGCCGCAGTTCCGAGAGGCGATGGTCGCCTTTCACGAGACCTGCCTCCAGATGAGCTTTCAGGTCCTCGCCGCCTTCGAGCAGGCTCTGGAGTTGCCTCCCGGGTTCTTCAAGGCACGTCATGATGTGGGAGACTCCAACATCCTCCGTGTGCTGCACTATCCGGCCGTTTCCAATCTGGATACCCTCAAGCCCGGACAGCTTCGAGCCGGGGCCCACACGGATTATGGGACCATCACCTTGCTCATGCAGGATGATGTGGGAGGGCTGGAGGTGAGAAGCCGCGAGGGCGAGTGGATTCCGGCTCCGATGATTCCGGGGACAGTGATCGTCAACAGCGGAGACCTGCTGGCCCGCTGGACCAATGACGTCTTCTGCTCTACCCCTCACCGCGTCGTGCTGCCTCAAACTCCGGAGCAAAACCGTTCCCGACAGTCTCTGGCATTCTTTTGCCATCCGAATTTCGATGCCGAAGTCCGTTGCATCGAATCTTGCGCTCGCCCCGATCAGCCAGCCAAGTATCCTTCCATCGGAGCAGGAGAGTACCTGCTCTGGCGGCTCAGTCAATCCTACTGAATCAGGAGATTCCCATGAAAAAACTCTTCTCCGTTCTTGTGGCCTCAGCGCTTCTGCTGGGAGCCCAGGCCATGGCCAAACCGTCGGTTGGCTTCGTCTATGTCGGTCCCATCGGCGATGGGGGCTGGACCCAGGCGCACAACAAGGGACGCCTGCACCTTGAAAGCCTGGGTTACAAGACCCAGTATGTGGAGTCCGTCCCGGAGTCCGACTCCGAGAAGGTCATCCGACGTCTGGCCCAGCGCAATGACATGGTGATCACCACCTCCTTCGGCTTCATGGACCCCACCGAGCGCGTGGCCAAGGCGATGAAGAACAAGACGTTCGTGCACATCTCCGGGTTCAAGATGAACGACACCAACTTCGGGAACGCCACCTGCCGTCAGTATCAGCCGCGCTACCTGGCCGGGATGGCGGCCGGGATGCTGACCAAGAACAACAAGATCGGCTTTGTCGGTTCGTATCCGATCCCGGAGGTCCTCGCTGGGATCAACTCGATGGTCATGGGCGCACGCTCCGTGAACCCGAAGGTACAGGCAGAGATCGTCTGGATCAACTCCTGGTTTGACCCCCCGAAGGACCTGGAAGCTGCCAAGGCCCTGGCCAGTAGCGGCAATGACGTGCTCTTCACCACCACCGACTCTCCCTCCGTGGTACAGGTTGCCGAAGAGCGTGGGCTCTGGGCAATCGGCAACGACCAGGACATGAGCGAGTACGGCAAGGACTCCCACGCGACAGCTCCGATCTTCAACTGGGCCCCGCTGTACGAGTACCTGACCAAGAACCTCGAGGCTGGAACCTGGAAGCCGGAGTCCCTCTACTGGGGCATCGATACCGGGTGTGTGGAGCTCTCTCCGTGGGGACCCAAAGTTCCGCAGTCGGTTCGCTCTCAGGTCGACGCGGTCCGGGCTCGCATGATCGCCAAGGAGTTCGATGTGTTTGACGGCGGCGTGACCAAGCAGGACGGCACCAAGGTTCCGGGTCCGTTGAGCGTGGGACAGATCCTCTCGATGAACTACTTCGTCGAAGGCATCGTCTCGCCGTTCCCGAACAACTGAGCCTTTTGCAACCCCTTCGACCCTGAGTTCCGATGCATCTGACTCCACGCGAAATGGAAAAGCTGATGATCTTCACTGCCGGAGAACTGGCGCGTCAGCGCAAGGCTCGAGGCCTGAAGCTCAACCATCCGGAGGCAGTGGCCCTGATCACTTCCGCGCTGCTGGAAGAGATCCGCAACGGCAAGACCGTCGTCGAGGTCATGGAGCTGGGACGTCACCTCCTCGCGCGTGAAGACGTGATGGAAGGTGTCCCGGAGATGATCCTGGAAATTCAGGTCGAAGGGACCTTCCCGGACGGGACCAAGCTGGTGACCGTCCACAACCCCATTCCTTGAGGGTTTTCCATGGTGCCGGGCGAGTACCTCATCCAATCCAGTGCGGTGGAGGCCAACTCCGGGAGGCCGACCGTCACGCTCACCGTCCACAACACCGGTGATCGTCCCATCCAGGTGGGCTCCCACTTTCATTTTTTTGAGGCAAACCGCTGGCTTCGGTTTGATCGCGAGAGCGCCTACGGGATGCGTTTGAACATCCCTGCAGGCACAGCAGTACGCTTCGAGCCAGGCGACTCCAAAGAGGTTGAGCTGGTTGCGCTGGCCGGGGCACGTCGCGTGTTCGGCTTCAACGGGTTGGTCAACGGCGACCTGGACGCTCCGGAGGTCCGGAAGAAGGCCTTGGACGCGGTCCGGAAATTTGCGAAATGAGAGAGGCCGATGCGCATTGAACGACGCAAGCACACGGATCACTTTGGCCCCACTACCGGAGACAAGGTCCGGTTGGGGGACACCGACCTGTTTGCCGAGGTCGAGCAGGACCTGACCACTCCCGGGGATGAGGTCAAGTTTGGAGGAGGCAAGGTGATCCGCGATGGGATGGGCCAGTCTCCGGAGGCCACTCGAGGCGGGGGGGCTCCGGACCTGGTGATTACCAACGCCCTGATCCTCGATTACACCGGAGTCTACAAGGCGGATGTTGCCGTGCGGAACGGCCTGATCTCGGCAATCGGCAAGGCCGGGAATCCGGGGATCATGGACGACGTCACCGCCGGGATGGAGATTGGTGCATCCACGGAGGTCATCGCCGGAGAGGGAATGATCCTCACCGCCGGAGCGATCGATGCACACGTGCACTTCATCTCTCCAAACCAGATACCGGAGGCGTTCTACTCCGGAATCACCACGCTGATTGGAGGCGGAACCGGTCCGGCAACAGGGACCAACGCGACAACCTGCACTCCGGGAGCGTGGAACATTCGCAAGATGTACGAGGCCATCGAAGCCTTCCCGCTCAACTTCGGATTCCTGGGCAAAGGCAACAGCTCGCTCCCTGCCGCCTTGCGGGAGCAGGTAGAGGCTGGGGCCGTGGGGCTGAAGCTTCATGAAGACTGGGGCACCACCCCTGCGGCGATCGACTGCTGCCTGGGCGTGGCCGAGGAGTTCGACGTCCAGGTCGCCATCCACACCGACACGCTGAACGAGGCGGGCTTTGTGGAAGATACCCTGGCCGCGCTCAAGGATCGCACGATCCACACCTACCACACGGAAGGGGCCGGTGGGGGACACGCTCCGGACATCATCAAGCTCTGTGGAGCGGCCAACGTGCTGCCGTCCTCGACGAATCCGACGATGCCGTTCACGCGCAACACGATGGACGAGCATCTTGACATGCTGATGGTCTGCCACCACCTCTCTCCTTCGATTCCGGAAGATGTGGCTTTTGCCGAGTCCCGCATCCGCCGGGAGACCATTGCTGCCGAAGATATCCTGCATGACCTTGGGGCGTTCAGCATTCTCTCCTCGGACTCCCAGGCGATGGGACGCATCGGTGAGGTGATCTGCCGGACGTGGCAAACGGCAGACAAGATGAAGCGTCAGCGCGGAGGGCTTCCGGACGATCGTGGAAGCGACAACCTGCGCATTCAGCGCTACATTGCCAAATACACGATCAACCCGGCCATTGCCCACGGTGTCAGCCACATCATCGGCTCCGTAGAGGTCGGGAAGCTGGCGGATCTGGTTTTGTGGCAGCCGGCGTTCTTTGGCATCAAGCCGCACCTGATCCTCAAGGGCGGCTTCATCGCCGGGTCGGTGATGGGTGACGGGAACGCCTCGATTCCCACACCGCAGCCCGTGTTCTATCGAGGAATGTTTGGCTCCTACGGTCAAGCGCTCGATGGCATCTGCCTGAACTTCACCTCTCTGGCGGGGCTGCACAGCGGTGCGATGGACGGCCTGCGCAGACGTCCAGAGGCTGTGCGAGGCTGTCGAGGCATCGGCAAGCGCGACCTCAAGCTCAATAACGCCACCCCGGCAATTGAGGTGAATCCGGAGACCTACGAGGTCCGCGCCGATGGCGAGTTGCTGACCTGTGAGCCTGCGGAAGTCCTTCCTCTGGCTCAGCGGTACTTCCTCTTCTGAGCATGGACCTTGTGACCGAAGTCTTCCCCTGGGAGAAGCTCTGCACCCGGTATCCGGAGTTCTCTCGAGACACGCTGACGCTACCTTGGGAAGAACGGTGTCGCAGTCACAGCCGGCGCTCCACGGATAGCGGGGTGGCGTTTGCGCTCTCGCTTGATTCCGGAAGCGTCCTCTCTGCCGGAAGCGGGATGTTGCTGGAGTCGCAGAAGCTCCTGGTCGAAGTATGTGAGGCGGAGGAGGCGGTCTATTCGATCACTCCCGCCTCTGCCCAAGATGCCGCCTACCTCGCCTATCAGATCGGCAACCGCCACTTGGCCTTGATGATCCGAGAGAGTGGCCTGTTCTGCCTTGCAGAGCCTGCGGCCCGCCTGCTCTTCGAGCAACTCCACGTTTCCTTCGACGAGACCTCCACCCCGTTCACCCCGGCCATCAAGTTCAGCGGCCACACCCACACCCACTGAGCCTGTGTCTCCTCTTCAGCAGCTGCAGTGGCTGCAACTCTGCGACAGCGCTTTTCCGATCGGAGCGTTCTCCTACTCCGAAGGGCTGGAGGCCGCAGTTCACTCCGGAAGTGTTCAGCATCCGGAGGACCTGCGACGCTGGATGCAGGAGTGGATCCACCAGGTGTTTCGCACCTGTGACGGCCCGGCCTTGGTGCAGGTTCGTGCGGCGTGGGAGCAAGCCGATCTTGAGCGCCTGAGGCAGCTGGACCACGAGCTGACCGCTCTTCGGCCTGCAGAGGCCTCTCGGGTGGGCTCAGTTGTGCTGGGAAAGCGCTTGCTGAAGGCGGTGCTGCCCCTGGGGATCGGAGCCGGGCTGGTACGTCTGGAGGCGCTGCTGAACTCAGGGGAATTGTCAGGCAATCACCTGCTGGTGTGGGCGGTGGTTTCCTCGGAGGCGGGCTGGGAGCCCGGTGGTGCGCTGAACGCCTACGCCTATCAGCGGCTGAATGGGATGATCTCTGCAGCCTTGAGGCTTTTTGGAATTGGACAGCAGGCCGGACAGCAGGTGCTCGCTCAAACGCTCCTCCGGGTTCCGGAGGCTGTCGCGGAAGTCCTCCAGAGCCCCTTTGAGCCGCTCCGGGCCTTCAGCCCCTGGCAAGACCAGGCCCAGATGAACCACCGCTTCCTCTACACCCGTCTGTTCCGCTCCTGAATCCGGGCCTGTCCCCGAGGACATGATCTCACGCTGAAGCGGTCCGTCGGAGCTTTCCCCAGTCCTCCAACACCGAAAAAAACGCAGGCACCACAAAAAGAGAAGAAAGGGTCGCGGCCAGCAGCCCAAATACCAGACTGGCCACAAGCGGGATGAGGAATTGGGCCTGCGTACTGGTTTCCGAGAGCAGAGGCAGCAGCCCGGCGATGGTGGTCAGCGAGGTCAGCATGATGGGCCGGAACCGATCCTGAACGGCCTCCTGAATTGCCTGGGCGAGCGGGGCCCCTTCTTTTAGGCGGGACTGGAGGCGTGCCACCAGCAGGATATTGTCGTTCACCACCACCCCTGTCAAGGTTGCCAATCCGACCAGGCTGGGCATCGTCAACTCGAGCCCCAGCAGCAGGTGTCCTACGACTACTCCAAAAAACCCCATCGGCAGGGCCAGCAACACGGCAAACGGATAAAGCATGTTGCGGAACTGGAACGAGAGGACCAGAAACACGCCAACCACCCCGATCAGCAGGTTGGTCTGCAGTGAATTCCCCGTGTCGGCAGACTCCTTATCCTGCCCCTGTGAGACCATCTTCACCCCCGGATATTGCTCCTTCAGCCTGGGAGCAAACTTCTTCTTCACTTCAGCCATCAACTCGCGGGCGTTGGCCAGGTCGGTATCGAGCGTTCCTTGAATGGTGACCGTCCGCAAGGTGTTGACCCGATGAATCCGCGCAAACCCTCGGGACTCTTCCAGTTCGGCCACGGCCCTCAGCGGTACCAGGGTGCCGTCCGGGGCCTTGAGCATCACGGAATAGAGATCGTCCAGTTGACGGCGGTCTGCTCCAGAGAGCCGAACCACCACATCGTGTGCCTCTGCCTTCAGCAGCACCTCCATTCCGGTGTTTCCGTTCAACGTCGCCCGGAGCTCATCCGCAATCCCTCTGGCGCTCATGCCAAAACTTCCGGCCGTGTCCTTAAGCCGTACCTGAAGCTCCGGCTTCCCGGGGCGGAGGTCATCAGAGAGATCCCGAACACCTGCATATCCGGAGAGGAACTGCTGCAGGTCCAGGGATGCTCGCTTGAGCTGCTCCAGTTGGTTTCCTTGCAAACGCAGGTCAATCGCCTTTCCGGCAATGCCGCGCTCCTTGTCCGTAAACTTGAGGGCCACCACGTCGGCGACAGCTCCGGTCAACTCCCTCCAGCGCTGCAGGATCTCGGGGACTGTCCCGGAGCGCACGCCTGCAGGGAGCAGGTCGGCACTGACGGTCGCCAGGTGCGGCCCGCTCTCGTAGGCGTCCACGTTGGTGTTGTAGAGCAGCGAGATGCTCTGTACCAGCCGCTGCTCTTTCGGCTGTTGCGGGGCGAACTCTTCGTCGAGTTGCCTGAGCGAGGTCTCGAGCTGAGCAACCACCGCTTCGGTACGCTTCAGCGGGGTTCCCTGAGGCAAGAGCACTCGAGCCTGGATGACATCGCTCTCCAGCGTTGGAAAGGCCTGATACTTCAACATCCCCGAAGGAATCGCAGCATACGCGGCGAGGGCCAGGCCCAGCACAGTCCCCAGCCAGAGGTAGGGCTGGCGGGCGACGCCTGCGGCAAAGCGCACAAACACTTGATCACGAACCTTGTTGAAGGCGGACTCAAACCCCATCCGAAAACGACCGTGAGGCCTGCTTCTCAGTGAGGGGAGTGAATGCTTGAGGTGCGCTGGAAGAATCAGGAAGGCTTCCAGCAGGCTGACTCCCAAGGTGATGAGCAGCACTGCCGGGATGTACCTGAGCACCGCCCCCATGTTTCCTCCGAGAAAGGCCAGCGGCCCAACAACCATTGCCGTGGTCAGGAAGGAGGAGATCACCCCGGGAAAGACCTGTTGGGCTCCCCGGACTGCAGCTTCCAGCGAGTTTTTCCCGGCCTGCAGTTGAGCGGCAATGTTTTCTGCGATGACGATCGAGTCGTCCATCAGCAACCCTGTGGCCACCAGCAGTCCCACGAGGGTCATCATGTTCAACGTGTACCCAAGGAAGTCCATCGCAAACACGGCCCCCAAAAAGGAGACCGGCAGCCCCATGGCGACCCAGAAGCTGAAGCGCAGCGAGAAGAACAGCCACATCGTCAAAAACACGAGGATCAACCCCTGAGCCCCATTCTCAATCAGGATCTTCAGGCGTGAGCGAATGTTCGTGGTCGTGTCGGAGCTGACCTCCAGGTTGATGCCTCTTGGTGCAATCTGCCGCTCTCGAGCCAGGTTCTCTTCAATCGCCTCCCGGACCCACAGGCTGTCCTGATCATAGGTCTTGGAGATATTGAGGATTGCCGCACGCTGTCCGTTGAAGTAGGTCTTCTCTTCAGGACGATCAAAGACCAAACGGATTGTCGCCAACTCTCCCAACCGGACCTGGCCTCCTGTTTTTCCGGAAAGCAGCAGCAGATTTTCGAAGTCGCGCGGGCTCCGTCGCTGCTCGCTGAAGCGAACAATCCAATCGCTGTCCTCCGTCTGCAGGATGCCGGCAGGCAGGTCCAAGCTCTGCTTGAGCAGGGCTGCCTGAACATCGCCGAGGCTTAACCCGTGACGTTGCAACGCCTGCCGGGAGAGCTCGATCTGAACGCTGCGATCCGAAAAGCCGTTAACCTGCACCTGGGCAATTCGAGGGTCGCTCTGCAGGCGCGCCTTCAGGGCCGTGGCGTAGGCGAGCAGCCCCGCTTCGTCCGTATTTCCGGTCACCGCAATGCTGGCCACGCTGGCCACTCGCTCGGACTTCACCACAGAGGGCCGCTCCACCTTTGCCGGAAAGGAGGAGATCGCCTCGACCTGAGACTTCACGTCATCATAGAACGTCCCCATGTCCGCACTTTCCCGGCGCTTCGTGGTGGCAAGGGCCAGGTTTTCCCGGGCATCACAGCGGAACTCCTGCATTCCGGAGACCGAGTCCAGCGCGTCCTCAAGCCTCAGGCAGATGGCCTCTTCCACTTCGACAGGTGTGGCTCCGGGATAGGAAACCCGGATTTCGACTTCAGTTGCCGGGGTGACCGGAAAGGTATCTCGCTGCAGGTGTGGCAGAGCATTCAGCCCCAGCGCCAGTATTCCAACCATCAAAAGGTTGGAGGCTGTTGGGTGTTCGCTGAAGTAACGAATCATTGTGGCCCTCCCTTCTTTTTACCCTCTTCAGAAGGTGCCTTCCCGGTTGCTTCAGCAATCAGCGCTTTCTTGGTCTTGGGGTCTTCCTGCGGTTCAAGCAGCATCGACTCAATCGGTGTGAGCACATCCGAGACGATCAGGCGCTCTCCTGCCTGAAGCCCGCTCTTCAGAACCGCATAATTCCCCTGGGAGAACTGGACCTCAACCGGTCGAATTTCCAACCGATTTTCCTCGTTCACGACAAAAACTCGTCCTCCCCGGATAGCAGAGCGGGGGAGGACCAGCTGACGCTTTCCGGGCTTGGCGCGCAGTTCCACCTCCACAAACGTATTCCGCAGGAGGGGCGGGCGATTTCCGGGCTCCGCCTGCTCCAGAGGGCTCTGGATCGCGGCCACCACGCCAAGGCTTTGGGTC
>JAYPUA010000016.1:52083-58334 GCA_038133845.1 Deltaproteobacteria bacterium | reverse complement strand
CGAAGCCAGCGGCATCAGCGCCCAGAGCGTGGTCCTGCACCTCCTCCGTCGAGTCCCCCTGCCCTGATGACGAGCGAGTTGCCTTCCGGAATTGCCCTGCAGCCCGGAGAGTTGCTGGCGCTGTCAGGAACCCCCAAACGTCTCCCGCCTCCGCGTCGTCCGCGCTCCCGACGTCCAGGACCGCACCTCTCGAAAATCCGAGGGCGCGGAATGGAGTTTGAGGAGTCCCGCCTCTACCAGCTTGGAGACGATGTCCGGAGCATCGACTGGCGGGTGACTGCGCGCTCCGGGAAGTTGCACACCAAGCTCTTTCATGAGGAGCTTGAGCGCCCGGTCCTGCTGCTCGTCGATGGCTCTCCGAGCATGCGTTTTGGCACCCGGATCCGGCTCAAGTCGGTGCAGGCGTGTCGCTATGCGGCGCTTGCCGCCTGGAGCGCCCTGCGTCGTGGGGACCGGATTGGTGCGATCTTCACCAGCCCTGCGGGACTGCAGGAGGTGCGTCCGGGAGGTCGGCACCCCCACCTGCTCTCGCTGCTACGCCGTCTCAGCGAGTGGCACAACGCCTTGTTGCACGAGGGTGAAGCCGTAGGCTGGGTGGAAGAACGATACCCGGCAGCCTACCCGCTTCATGAAGCCCTCCGGACCGCCCGTCGACTCGCTCCTCCGGGAAGCCTGATCTACATCATCAGCGACTGGATCCGCCTGGATACCGAGTTGCTCCAGCTACTGGGAGCCCTCAAGCGTCATCACGACCTGCGCGCTGTGCAGGTGCTGGATGAATTGGAGGAGCAGCTTCCGGACTCCGGGACGTACCCGGTACAGGGGCGTGACCCAGGTCCCGGAGAGGCCCCGCTAGTCTGGCTGGACTGTGGGCTCCCGGAGCTTCGTGCTCAGCACGAGCTGCGCTTCCGCGAGCATCAGCAGCACCTGCAAAGCTCCCTGCGGAGCCATGGCGTGCCCTTGATCTCCCTCCGAACCCAGGAGGATGTTCACGATCTCCCGCTCTATTGACCCCGATGAACGCTGACCCGCTGGCTCAACTGCGAGACATCCACTTGCCTCCCCCCGTGGAGTTCTGGCCTCCGGCACCGGGCTGGTGGATCGTGGCGCTGCTTGTGTTGACTCTGGTGGCCTGGCTGGGTTGGAAGGGCTGGAACCGCTGGGTCGCGCTGGCGCCGCGCCGCGCCGCGTTGGAGGAGTTGAAGACGCTTGAGACCCAGCCGGGAGAGGACCTGCAGAAGCTCCGAGAGGCTTCGGCACTGCTCCGTCGGTTGGTGCGCCTTCAGGATCCCCGAGGAGCAGAGCTGGCGACCCTCTCCGGAGAGGCGTGGCTGCGGATGCTCGATCGGCAGTCCGGAGGGAACCTCTTCACACAGGGGCCGGGGCGGGTTCTGGCCGAGGCTCCGTTTCGCCCTGTTGTGGACGTGCCGGCGGCTCCGGTGCTAGAGGTCGTCCGCGAGTGGGTTCGGAGGTGGACTCCGGACGGAAAGGAGGCTGCCCGTGCCGAACCGTGGCCTGCCCACGCACGCAGGCTCTCTCCGGAGGAGGCGTGATCGGCTGGGATGCGCTGACGTTGGAGTGGCCCTGGGCGCTGCTGCTTGGGCCGCTGCCGCTCGTGATTCGCCGCTGGGCTCCCCCGGTCGCACAGTCTGTCCGCGCGGTGCCGGTGCCTTTCGGTGTGCCTGCCGCAGCGTTCAGTTCCGGAGGTGGCCGGCAGCGCGTGCGAGCCTCGGTTGCCTGGATCTGCTGGCTGCTCCTGGTTCTGGCTGCTGCTGATCCTCAGTGGGCCGGAGAGCCGATTGAGCTGGGCCGCTCGGGACGCAACCTGATGCTGGCCGTAGACCTCTCCGGAAGCATGAAGGAGGAAGACCTGGAACTGAACGGACAGCCTGCCTCCCGGCTGGCAGTGGTCAAGTCGGTGCTTGGACCCTTTATTGAGCGCCGGAGCGGAGACCGGCTGGGGCTGATTCTTTTTGGAGACGAAGCCTACCTGCAGACGCCGTTGACCTTCGATCGGGAGACGGTGGCCCAGATGCTTCAGGAGTCGGCAATCGGATTGGCTGGAGAGCGGACGGCGATCGGTTCCGCAATTGGCCTTGGGGTGCGGCATCTGCGAGACCTCCCGGAAGCACAGCGCGTGATGATTTTGCTGACGGATGGACGGAACACGGCCGGAGAACTCTCTCCGGAGGAGGCCTTGAAGCTCGCAGTCGAGACCGGGGTGCGGATTCACACGATCGGCGTTGGCGCAGATGAACTGCTGGTCCGGACGCTGTTTGGCATGCGGCGGCTCAACCCGTCGGCCGAGTTGGATGAACGCCTCTTGCAGAAGCTGGCCAGCGAGACTGGAGGGGAGTACTTCCGTGCACGTGAGACGCGAGAGCTTGAGCAAATTTATGCGACGCTGGATGCCATCGAGCCGGTGAGGCAAGGCACGGAGGTCTACCGCCCGATGACCGCGTTGTTTTTTTGGCCGTTGGGTCTGGCTGTGCTGCTGGGCCTGAGCCTGGGGCTGGCTTCCTTCTTTCCGGTTGTTCGGGAGCAACTCTCTCTTCAGAAGGGGAAGGCGTGAGCGACTTTCACTTCCTCCGCCCCGAGTGGTTCCTGGCCTTGCCGGTTGCCTGGGGAGTTGCCTGGAAGCTCAGTCAGCAGCGCCAGGTCTCCGGAGACTGGGGCCGGATCATGGACACCCACCTGCTGAGATTTCTCAGCGGCGCCCCCTTCTCCGGGAACTCCCAGACGTTTCTCGCAGGCTGGCTAGCGCTCTGGACCTGTCTGGTGGTCGCCCTGGCAGGACCTTCCTGGCAACGTGCGGAGACTCCGGTTTTGCAGAAGCAGCAAGGGCGCGTTGTGGTGCTTGACCTCTCCTACTCGATGCTGGCGGCCGACCTGAAGCCAAACCGGCTGGAGCGTGCGAAGTTCAAGCTGCTGGACTTGCTGAAGCGTTTTCGAGAGGGGGAAACTGCGCTGGTGGTGTATGCTGGAGACGCCTTTGTGGTCTCGCCTCTGACACCAGATACAAACACCATTGCCAACCTGGTTCCGACGCTGGAGCCTGCTCTGATGCCCAGTCCCGGGAGCAACCCGGCGTCCGGCATCACCCTGGCGGTGGAGCTGCTGCGACGCCAGCAGATCAGCGAGGGGACCCTCTTCTGGATTACCGATGGCATCGACGCTTCGCAGGTCCCGGAGCTTCAGCAGGCTTTGGCAGAGACGCATGTGGTCGTCTGGGCGGTGGGAACCGAGACGGGAGCCCCGATTCCGACAGGAACCGGAGAGTTTGTGCGAGATGCACAAGGCAGCATTGTCGTGCCCCACGTGGATCTGGGGGCACTCCAAGAGGTCTCGTCCTCCGGAAGCGTGGTTGCGCTGCGTAGCGATGACCAGGATCTGGCCCAACTGCTGGCGTTTGAGACCAAGACCCGAGAGTTTGCCCAAGAGCAAGGCCTCACCCTGACCGAGCGTTGGCGCGATGAAGGGGTCTGGCTGGTCTGGGCCGCCCTTCCCCTCGCGGCCTGGCTGTTTCGCAGAGGGGTCTTGTGGCTTTGGATCCCGCTCCTGCTGCTTCCGGACCCTGCGCAGGCCTTCAAGTGGGAGGATCTGTGGCAACGCCCGGATCAACAGGGGGCTGAGCTCCTGGAACAGGGACTCTCGGAGCAGGCCGCAGAAGCCTTCACCGACTCCGAGTGGCAGGGCGTCGCGGCTTACCGTTCAGGAGACTTCTCGCAAGCGGCAGCACGCCTGCAGAGCATCGACGGCCCCCGGGCTCAATACAATCGGGGGAATGCGCTGGCCCGCAGTGGGGACCTCTCCGGAGCACTGGAAGCCTACGAGCAGGCACTGAAACTGGATCCGGAGCATGAAGACGCCCGCTTCAACCGAAACCTGATCCAAAAATTGTTGAATCAGCAGGAGGATCCCCGTCTTCACGAGAATGACGTGAGTCCTCAAAACTCAGCAGAGGGTGCCTCCCAAGGCTCAGAGAGTTCGTCGCCGGATTCGTCTCAATCTCAGCAGTCGACGGAGCAGCCGTCTGCTGCCGGAGACTCTTCCTCCAAAGCTCAACAAAACGAAAACGCTTCGGAGCAAAGCTCTGTCGAGAACTCCTCCGAGTCTTCAGAGTCTCGTGTAGACTCGCAGGCTGGTGCAGCAAAATCCGGCCCTGAAGAGGCGCAACCAGAACCGGAGGGTTCCGGTTTTCACGGGAATGACGTGAGGGCCGCGATGGCCCAAGGATTGGAGACGCCACCTCAGAAGCCGGAAACGCCGGAGGAGGCTCAGGCGTTTGTTCCTCAGCCTGAAGAATCTCTTTCTCCGGAGCAGCAGCGTCTGGAACAGGCACTGCGTCAGGTCCCCAACGATCCGGGACGCCTGCTCCGCAACAAGTTTCGCCTGCGCCAACAGCAGCGCAAGTCGTCCCACTCCAACCCTGATCAACCATTTTGGTGATGCATCTGTTCTGGATCCTCTTGCTTCTGATTCCTCAGGTGGCCTGGGCGAAGGTCACGGCCTGGGTCGATCGAAACCCTGTCGTGCTGGGGGAAACCTTTCAGCTTTACATCGAGGCCGAAGACCTGTCCGGAGAGGCCGAGCCCAACCTGAGCGTCCTGCAGCATTTCGATGTCCTCGGAAGTAGCGTGCAGAGCAACACCTCGATCATCAACTCCAGCATCCGGCAAAGCCGCCGCTGGACCTATACCCTACTTCCTCGCAAAGCCGGGAAGGTGAACATTCCGCCTGTGCCTGTGGGTCCGGAACAGAGCAATCCGCTCGCCCTCGAGGTCCGTGATCTGCCTACCGGAGGAAAGCTGGAGGACCAAGTGGTCTGGATGGAGGGAGAGCTTTCGAAGCGCCTTGCCTATCCCGGAGAAGAGGTCCAACTCGTGGTGCGCATTCTGCGAACCGTTGAGGCAGAAAATGAGAGCCTCTCCCCGTTCGAGCCGACAGGAGCGGATGTCGAGCGCTATGATCAGGTGACCCGCATCGAGGTCCGCAACGGGATTCGGGTGAAGGTCACGGAGTTTCGCTATTCCATCTTTCCACAGCAACCGGGAGTGCTGGAGCTTCCAGAGCTTCGCTACCAGGGAGACGTACCGCAGGGACGTGCCCGGGATCCGCTCGATCCGTTTCAGCTGATGCGCCGAGGAGGGAAGCGCATCTACCGGCAGTTGGCATTCGAGAAGGTTGCAGTACAACCGCTTCCGCCCGGAGAGAGCGGATGGTGGCTCCCGGCCCGCTCGCTGAAGGTGATCTCCTCGTGGATGCCTGACCCACCAGAGTTCCGGGCCGGAGAACCGGTCACCTGGACCCTGCAGATTCAGGCCACAGGAGTACGCCCCAGCCAGCTTCCGGAACTGCAGCCTCAACTTCCAGAGGGGCTGAAGGCCTACCCTGAGCAACCTCAGTTCGACCTCCTCCGGGAAAACGACGGCATTCACGCCTACCGCACCCAGGCGATGGCCGTGATCCCTTCTCAGCCAGGGACGTACGTGATCCCGGAACAGCAGATCCGCTGGTGGAATGTGGTGCAGAATCAGGTGGAGAAAGTCCGAATTCCGGAGCAGCGAATCACGGTTCAGCCTGCAGAGCAACCGGAGGCCTCTCTTTCTCCGGCCGCGCCTCGAACGGAGGAGCTTTCTGCTGAAATTCAGCCAACTCCAAATTTGGAGAGAGGAGGCTCCGAGTGGTGGCGTTGGGGAACCTGGGGGTTTGCCACGTTGTGGATTTTGACCCTGGGGCTGTGGTTCCTCTCCCGCCGTCGAGTGGTTCCGGACACGGAGGAGGGGCAAGCACCAGCTGAGTTGAGAGAGGTCTGGAGGCAACTGAGGCAAGCTTGCCGTTCGCAGGAGGCTCGGCAGACGCGACGTCTGCTGGGGCTGTGGGTGGGCCTGTATTTTCCAGAACTGCCTCCGACTCTGGAGACACTTGCCCGGCAGGCTCCAGAGTTAAGGAATGAACTGCAGAACCTGGAGGCCGCCTGCTACGGACCACAGAGCGTCGCATGGAGCGGAGAGCCCCTCTTGAAGAAACTCCAAGGGCTTCAGCTACGCTCGCCGGCTGCGCCGAAGACGCCGCTCCCGAAGCTGTATGCCTGACTCAAAGAGGGGAGTGTGCCGGGTGTTTGGGGGGTGACGTTGACAGGGGTGAAGAGCCGGAGTGGGGAGGAGGCACTGAGTGCACCTCCTGTCCGGTTCATTATGTTTCCATTGCAATCAGCTCGAAGTCGCTGAAAGCAAATACTGTAGAGATGG